>NZ_ABCS01000237.1 GCF_000170895.1 Plesiocystis pacifica SIR-1
ACATCATCGGCGCGGTCAAGACCTCCCAGGAGCTCTCGCAGATGGGGGCGGATCACTACGAGACTTCGGTCGTGCTCGGGGACTACGCGTACACGGTCAAGCCGGGCTTCGTGGCCACGGCGGTGGGACCCGACGGCGCGCCGATGATGCTCGACGGCGGTCGCTGGGGTCAGCTCGTGGGCGCTATGGAAGCCCTCGGCGCGCCGAACTAGCGAGTGCC
>NZ_ABCS01000236.1 GCF_000170895.1 Plesiocystis pacifica SIR-1
CGCCCCCCCCCGAGCTGCAACAACCACTTGCCCCCTTCTAGGGGGCAGCAAGGCCTCCCCAGCCCTACAGCCCGGCAGCGAGCGAACGCCAACCCAAATCCCCCACGGGGGTCCAAATCAATACGGCTCGTTGAAAGAGAAGCGAAGCTCGTGGTCGCACAGGTAGTAGACGTTCCCCTCTTCCACGAGGTGGTTGTCCACGCGCTGCCCGGCGAACTCGACTCCGTTGGTGCTGCCGAGGTCCTTGATGAAGTAGTCGCCGTTGCGACGGACCACGCAGCAGTGCCGGCGGGAGATGTTCGCGTCCTTGATCGGCAGGTCGGAGAACTTGCTGCCGCGGCCGATCACGAACTCGTCCTGGTCGACGGTGTACCAGTTGCCCTCGAAGAACAGGTAGAGCGGCCGGG
>NZ_ABCS01000235.1 GCF_000170895.1 Plesiocystis pacifica SIR-1
TCGCCCGAGCGTCGAGGGTGGCGAGCTGGCCCGTCGCCGCCTCGCAGGCCTCGGCCCGGGCCGCGACCTTCGAGACCAGCTCGGCTCGGGAGGTCTCGAGGGTGGCCAGGCCCTCGCGCTCGCGCTCGAGGCGGGCGGCCCGGGAGCGGTAGTCCTCGCACGCCCGACCCAGCGCGGCGACGAGCGCCTCGCCGACGCCCGCCCGGCCCTCGTCGGACTCGAGCTCGGCCACGACGCGGTCCAGCGCCCCCGCCAACACGCCCTCGCCCTCGATCGGCGCCCCTCCCAGACCCAGCTCGGCCCCGTCGTCCTGCAGCTCGCGCAGCGCGGCTTCCAGGCCGTCGGCGAGCTCCGCCGCGCGCTCGTCGAGGTCGGCGTCGAGGGACTCGAGGCTGGCGCCCAGCTCCCGGAGCTCGCGCTCGGCCTCGGCCTGGGCCCGCTCCGCCGCCTGCAGCTCGTCGCGCCCCTTCTCGTAGCCGTCCTCGGCCCGGTCGCGCCGCTGCTTGCGGAGCTGCTGCTCGCCGAGGAGCTCGTCGACCCGGCGCTGGGCGGCGTTGAGCTGACGCAGGCGACGGCTCAGCGCGTCTTCCATGGCCCACAGCGCCGTGGCGACCTTGCTTCCCGCGACCTTGCGGGGGATCACCAGCGCCCGCTCGCGGCCGTCAGCGGGCGCTGGTGATCCCAGCAGCGACAGCTGCCCGGCCTCCTTGGCCGCGACCTGAGCCGCGACCTCGCCGAGGCCCTCGTCGTCGCTGGGGTCGGCGTCCTCGGCGGGCAGCAGCGGCCC
>NZ_ABCS01000234.1 GCF_000170895.1 Plesiocystis pacifica SIR-1
CGGCGTGGGCGGGGCGGCGATGGCCCGCTCGACGAGGGCGAGGGTCTGGGCGCGGTGCGGGGCGAGGAGCCAGCGGACCCACAGCTCGCGGTCGGTGGGCATCGGCGCGTGGCCGACGAGGCGGGCGGCGATGGCCCCGAACAGCTGGAGGCTGCGAGAGCTGACCGGGCCGTTGCGGGCGAGCTCGTCCAGCTCGCGCCAGGCCCCGCGGTCGATGGCGTCGGCGCACAGCCACTCCCAGGCGATGACCACCGCCTTGCGGGGTCCGCAGGTCTCGTCGATGTCGCCGGCGCTGCGCAGCAGCCGGCGGGCGCGCTCGAGGTCGCCGCGGCGCGCCGCGAGCAGCCCGGCGGCGACGATCGAGGCCGAGCCCACGGTCCACCGCGGCGCCCCGGTGGCGAGCTTGTCGAGGCGGCCCTGGACGAAGGCGCCGACGGGGTCTTCGCTCCCCCCCTCGTCGCCGTTCGCCGCCGCGCCGCTTCGCGCCGGGGGCCCAGTGCGCAGGGCGGCCCAGGCCGCGGCGACCACGGCTCCGCCGGCGACGTCCCGGCGCCACATCCAAAAGCTCAGCCGGCTGACGAGCCAGGCCAGCAAGGGTCGGCCGCGGGGGATGAACCACCGCCGGGCGAACACCCAGGGGAAGAGCACGACGGTGTAGCCGAGGATCCACGGCAGCAGCAGGGCCGCGGCGCGCCACTGGCCCTGGCGCAGGTAGAGGGAGGCGAGGTGGACGAGGGCGACGAGCTGGGGCCCGAGGATGACCCACAGCACGCCGGCCGTGACCCCGCTGGGGGCCACGTCGATCTCGACCTGCTCGCGGTCGGTGCGGCTCAGCGAGGCCACGAAGGCCGCGAGCACGACGATGAAGGTGGTCAGGCCCCGGCGCGGGGCTTG
>NZ_ABCS01000233.1 GCF_000170895.1 Plesiocystis pacifica SIR-1
CCCTGATTGTGCCCGCTTCGTTGGCGAGGGCCTCGGAAGGACGGGCCTGAGGCGCGGCTCTGGGTGTTCATCCAAAGCCGGAGCTTCCAAGCTTCCGCTAGTGGTCCAAGCATAGGGGCCTCGGCTGGGCCCAAGAGGGCCCGAGCGGCCACCACGAGCAGATCTCAAAATGCCCCCATGGGGTGGACGAGCAGGGGGCCCGGCGGGTCATCTCGAGCACAGGAGTAGAGATCCTTGATGGCTCATCAAACTCGGCAGCCAAGCTCCTGCTCACAAGTCCCGAGCAGGCTGCTCAGTGGAGACATCCCTGCGACGAACACGGAGCGACCCAAGGATCTGGAGTCTGATCAGCTTGAACGGGAGCAAGGGAGACATACCCCCGGCTCGAGCGAGACCACCAAGATCCTCGCAATCGAAGCGGGCACAACCAGGGGATTTCCCAGCGTTAGGAGCAGAAGTGACTAGCGAAGTCCAAGCGCACGCCAAAAACACTCACACCGAGAGACTGACAGCCCTCGCGCAGGCGACAGCGGGAAATACGACCCTCCCACCCGCGGCCGCCCCCATCGAAGCCCAGATCCCCCACCATGTTCCACGTGGAACACCCAGAGCCGCCCCGTCCTCAGACCCACCGTTCCGAAGTCCCCGCAAACGAAGCGGGCACGGGGGGAGGCTCAGATTTTCCCCGCAACGTGCCCGCCCGAAGCCCAGACTCCCGCCAACCTTCCACGTGGAACCCCTGAGCCGCCCCGCCCCCCGGCCCACCGTTCCGAGGTCCCCGCAAACGAAGCGGGCACAACCAGGGCGGCCCCGCAGTGCCCCATCGAAGCCCAGACTCCTGCCAACCTTCCACGTGGAACCCGTCCTCCGGCCCACCGTTCCGAAGTCCCCGCAAACGAAGCGGGCACAACCAGGGCGGG
>NZ_ABCS01000232.1 GCF_000170895.1 Plesiocystis pacifica SIR-1
CGCGAAGCCCAGGGCGCACGCGAGGTCGAGCTGGCGCGGGGACAGGCCGGTGTCGGGGCCCGCGTCGACCAGGGTGAGCAGCTCGTGGGCGCCCTCGGGCTGACCGCGGCGCCACAGGCCCAGGGCGCCGGCGAAGCGCACCCGCGCGTCGGCGTGGTGGGTCGCGTCGGCGTGCACGCCCCCGGGGGGCAGCTCGCCGAGGACCACGGCGAGCTCGAGCAAGGCCGCGCGCAGCTCGGGGGTCTCGAAGGTCCGCAGCGCCGCCGGGAGGTCGAAGGGAGGCGGCTCGCGCAGCTGAACCAGCGTGCGCACGGCGAGGTGCTGGCGCGGGACGTCGCGCTCGCGCATCCAGGCGTGGGCGCGCGCGATGGCCGGGCGCCGGCCGAGCCACACGAGGGCGTCGACGAGGGCGGCCTCGGCCTCGCGCCGGTCCTCGCCCTCGAGTTCGTCGAGGCCCTCGAGGGCGAGCTCGAAGCCGTCCGCGTGGCCCAGGCGCGCGCTGACGCAGGCCATGGCGAAGCGCTCGCCCGGCAGGCAGGTGCGCCAGGCCTGATGCATCACCGGCCACGCGTCGGGCCCCGCGAGGCTCAGGCCCTCGAGGTGCCCGCGCAGGTTGGAGTCGAGGCGCTCGAGCTCGCCGAAGTCCAGCCCCGAGGAGTGCAGCGCCCGATGGCGCTGAGCCCAGGCAAAGGCCGCGTCCTCGGCGTGCTGGTACACGACCTCCTCGACGAAGCTCGGGCGCGTGAGCGGGGCGTTCACAGGGCGAAGCTCCCGGCTGGGCGCTCGGCGGGCGCGCCGGCCTTCGACGACGCGGGGTGCTCGAGCACCAGGGCCGCCCGCCGACCGCCCAGGCCGCTCGCGGTCACCAGCACCCGCCGGCCCGGCGCCCAGCCCTGGTGCGAGGCGTGCTCGCTGACCACCCAGGCCACGGGCCCCGAGGCGGCGCCGTGGCTGCCCAGGAACTCGGACAGGTGCCACAGCTCGGGGT
>NZ_ABCS01000231.1 GCF_000170895.1 Plesiocystis pacifica SIR-1
GCGGCGCCGGACACCACAGCCAGGGGCTGGCGGGGGCCTCGGAGACCTCGTCTCCGTCGAGCTCGCCCTCGTAGGCGGCGAGCAGCTGCTCGCTGAGCTCGGCGACGCTGACCCCCCGGAGCAGGTCGGCGAGGCGGACCTCGAAGGCGCCGCGCTCGCGCAGCTCGTCGCGGAGCTCGACGGAGGTCATGGAGTCGAGGCCGAGGGCGGTCAGCGAGCGCTTGGGGTCGGCCTCCTCGGGGCTCAGGCGGAGGGTCCGGGCGACGGCGTCGAGCACGAAGGCCTGGATGGCCGGGCCCCGCTCGCCGCGCGGGAGGGCGTCGAGGTCGAAGCTCGAGTCCGCCGCCGCCTCCTCGGCCTCGACGCCTTCGCTCTGGAGGATGGCCAGGAGCTGCCCGCGCCCGCCGAAGCGGACCTTGGCCCAGTCGAAGGCGCCGAGCACCACGTGGGCGTCGCCGAGGGCGACGGCGCGGCGCAGGCCGGCGATGGCCGGGGCGGGCTCCATCGCCGACACGCCCTGCGACTCGAGCTGCGCGCGCACGGAGGTGGCCATGCTGGGCCCGGCCCACAGCCCCCAGGCCATCGACAGCCCGGGCAGGCCGGCCTCGCGGCGGAGCTGACACAGCGCGTCCAGGTAGGCGTTGGCGGCCGCGTAGTTGGCCTGGCCGATCTGCGCGAGGGTCCCGGCGGCGGACGAGTAGAGCACGAAGGCGTCGAGCTCGAGGTCCCGGGTCGCGGCGTGGAGCTGCCACGCCGGGCCGACCTTGGGCAGGCTGGGGCCGCGGAGCTGCTCGGGGTCGAGCCTGGCGATGAGCTCGTCGTCGACGAGGCCGGCGGAGTGGAACACCGCGCGCAAGGGCGGGCCCTCTCGGCGCAGGCGATCGAGCAGGGCGCCGAGGGCCTCGGGGTCGGCGACGTCGCAGGCGACGAGCTCGACGCTCGGGCCCAGGGCGACGAGCTCGGCCTCCAGCTCGGCCGCGCCGGGGGCCCCCGGTCCGCGGCGGCTGGTCAGGACGAGGCGCTGGATGCCTTCTCGGGCCAACCACCGCGCGGTGTGGCCTCC
>NZ_ABCS01000230.1 GCF_000170895.1 Plesiocystis pacifica SIR-1
ACCTCCCCGAACGACTGCTGCGCGAGGCCTCCGATGCCGCCTGAGACCTGCACCATCGTCGTCGACGGCGCGACCCTCGAGGTCCCCGCCGGCGCCAGCTTGGCGGCCGCCCTGGTCGCCGCCCAGCGACCCACCCGGCGCTCCGTCGGCGGTCTGGCCCGGGCCCCGCTGTGCGCCATGGGCAGCTGCTTCGAGTGCACCGTCACGATCCAGCGCGGCGAGGGTGCGCTCCCCGAGCGGGCGCGGGCCTGCCTCGAGCCCTGCCAGCCGGACCTGCGCGTCGAGACGGGCGTCGACGCCGAGCCGGAGGTTCGCCCGTGAGCCGCGTGGTCGTGGTCGGGGCCGGACCCGGCGGGCTCGCCTGCGCCGTCGAGCTGGCCGAGGCCGGCTCGGGCTCGGTGATGCTCGTCGACGAAGGCACGGCCCTCGGCGGTCAGATCTGGCGGCGCGACGTCGCGGCGCCCAAGGCCCCCGAGCCAGCCGCGCGCAAGACCCAGTGGATCGCCCGCGCCGAGGCTCAAATCAAAGCCAGGCGCCTCGATTACCGGGCGCGCCACGTCGCCGTGGATGGCCGCGCCGATCCCCTGAGCCTCGATCTTCAGCCCCTGCGCGCGGGCGGATCCCCCGAGCGCGTCCACGCCGACGCCCTCGTCCTGGCCTGCGGCGCCCGCGAGCGCTTCCTGCCCTTCGCCGGCTGGACCCGCCCCGGCGTGTTCGGGGTCGGCGGGCTCCAGGCCCTGGTCAAGCAAGGCCTGCCGGTCGCGGGCAAGCGCGTGGTCCTGGCCGGCAGCGGCCCGCTGCTCCTGGCCGTCGCCGCCGACCTGCGCGCGCGCGGGGCCGAGCTCGTCGCCCTGGCCGAGCAGACCCCCCGGCGCGCGATGATCGGCCTGGGCGCGGCGGCCGTAGGTCAGCGCTCCAAGCGGGTCCAGGCGGCCGAGCTCGCGGCCCGGCTCGTCGGCGTCCCGCGGCTGTGGTCGAGCTGGCCCGTCGAGGCCCTCGGCGCCGACGCGCGCCCCGACAGCCCCGCGACGGCCCTCGTGGTCACCGACGAGCGCGGCCGAGAGCGGCGCCTCGAGGCCGACTACTTTGGCTGCGGCTTTGGCCTGATCCCCGAGCTTCGCCTCGCGCAGGCCCTCGGCTGCCTGCGCAGCCCAGAGCCGAAGTCGCTCGACGCCGGGCTGCGCGTCGACGCCGACCAGGCCACGAGCGTCCCCGGGGTCTACGCCG
>NZ_ABCS01000229.1 GCF_000170895.1 Plesiocystis pacifica SIR-1
CCCTCGACAACGCCAAGGTCGTCCGCGCGCCCACGGACGCCGCGCGCCTGCCCATGCTCTCGACCTGCACCGACGAGACCCTGCTCGAGCTGTGGGTCCCGCCGCCTACCGCCCCCGCCGACCGCGAGCGCGTCGAGGCCCTGCGCGCCGACCTCGACCAGGTCGTCGCCCTGATGCTGAGCTCGAACTACGCCGACGCCCTCGAGCTCGCCGAGGCGACGCTGAGCCAGGCCGAGGCCCTGGGCTGGCGGCCGCTCATCGCCGAGGCCCGCTTCTCCGCGGGTGACCTCTACGAGGCCACGGGGGACTACGCCAAGGCCCGCGCGACCCTCGAGCAGGCCTTCTTCGAGGCCAGCGCCGTGGGCCACGATCGCGTCGCCGTGCGCACCGTGGGCAAGCTGTCGTGGACCACGGGGCAGCGCCTCTACGACCACGAGGCCGCCCTGTTCTGGGCCGACATGGGCGACGCCCTCGTCGAGCGCGTGGGCCTCGAGGGCACCCTCGAGCAGAGCCGCATCGAGGCTGGGCGCGCCGCCGTCTACATGCGCCAGAGCCGGCACGACGAGGCCCTCGAGCTCTACCGCAGCATCCTCGCCACCCGCGAGCCCCTGCTCGGCGCCGACGACATCCAGGTCGCCGCGATCCTCAACAACATCGGCCTGGTCCACATCCAGCGCGGCGATCTCGACGAGGCCCTCGACTCCCTGAACCGCGCCCGAGAGATCCGCGAGGCGACCCTCGGCGCCGGGCACCCCGAGGTCGGCGCCTCGCTCAACAACATCAGCCTCGCCCTCGAGGGCCTGGGCCGCTACGGCGAGGCCCTCGAGGCTGCGTCCGCGGCCCTCGAGCTCCTCGAGGTCGCCTTCGGCGACGCGCACCCGACCATCGGCGCCTCGCTCAACAACGTCGGCTACATCTACTACGAGGCCGGCCGCTACGAGGAGGCCCGGCGGACCTTCGAGAAGGCCGTGGCGGTCAAGGAGCGGGCCCTCGGCGAGGCGCACCCCGCCCTGACCTCGACGCTGACCAACCTCGCCGACACCCTCGTGCGTCTGGGCGAGCACGAGCCCGCCCGCGAGCTGCTCGTCCGCGCCTCGGGCCTGCGCGCCGCCGAGGACCGGAGCCACCACGAGCGCGGCCGGGCCGACTTCACCCTCGCGCGCATCGTGTGGGCCACCGCCAGCGCCGACGACCGCCGCACCGCCCTCGGCCTGGCCCGCTCCGCCCGCGAGCACTACGTCGACGAAGGCTCGGGCTACGCCGACAAGATCGCCGAGATCGACA
>NZ_ABCS01000228.1 GCF_000170895.1 Plesiocystis pacifica SIR-1
GCCTCTTTTCGTGGTTGGGATGTATCGGTTCAGGCGAAGCAGCACTCGTCGATGAGATCCCAGTCCCCGGGCGCGGCACAGACCGCGGCGTCGTCGGCACAGCTGGCGAAGGCCTCGCCGTTCTCGCTGCAGGTGCAGCCCTCGCCGTCGGCGCAGCTGACCTCGAAGACGTCGCCGCCGCAGTCCTCCGAGAACACGCAGTCGCCGGGGTTCTCGCCCACGCCGACGCTCTCGATGCACTCGCCCTCGCCGCCCTCGCAGGTCGACTCCTCCTCCTCCATGCACGGGTAGGGCACGGGCTCGCCCTCGGTGAACTGCAGGAACTCCTCGCAGGTCAGGCCGGCGATGCAGCTGGTCAGGGCCAGCTCGGCCTCGAGGCACTCGGGATCGTTGGTGTAGGCCGCGTGGGAGTCGACGCACTCCTCGACGCAGCCCTCGATGGAGAAGGGCAGCTCGCAGCCTTCGAGGAAGGCGCAGGCCGCCTCGCACTCGGTGATGACCTCCTCGGGGAGCTCGCCTGTCTCGCCCTCGGTCGTGGTCTCCCCTTCCTCGCCCGCGGTCGTCTCCTCGGCGGTCCCGCCCATCTCCTCGTTCGCGGTCTCGCCCGCGGACTCGGAGGTGTCGGTGCCCTGATCCTCGGAGCCCGCCTCGGTGCCCGTGGTCGAGTCCGTGCCGGCCTCCTCCCCAGCCGTGTCGGACTCGGTCCCAGCCTCGTCGGTTCCGGGGGGAGCGTCGTCGGCGGGGCAGGCCAGCAGCAGGGGCGCGAGGGCCAGGGCGGACAAGACAGAAACAATGCGGAGCTTCATGGCTGGGTGGTCCTCGCCGCGGCGACACGGTTCAACGCCAGGGGCAGATCGGGCGCGTGCAAAGTCGTGCGTCTGCTCCCGTCCTGCCGCAAAAGACAGGGATCCACGCCACACTCGTGCGCGATCGCCCCCGCGGCGGGACTCCGCTAGGCTGTGCCCGTGCGCGCCCTGATCCTCGAAGGCCCCGCCGGCGAGCAGCCCCGGCTGCGCTTGACCCATGACCAGCCCGAGCCCAGCCCAGGACCTGGGGAGGCCCTCGTCCACGTCCTGGTCGCGGGCGTGTGCGCGACGGACCTCCAGCTCAGCCAGGGCTACGCCGACTTCCGGGGCGTGCTCGGCCACGAGTTCGTGGGTCGCGTGGACGCGGCGGACGACTCGGCGCTCGCCGGGCGCCGCGTCGTCGCGGACATCAACGCCAGCTGCGGCGTGTGCCCGACCTGCGTCGCCGGGCACCCCCACCACTGCCCGCACCGCCGGGTGCTCGGGATCCGAGGCGCGCCGGGGGCCTTCGCCGAGCGCCTCGCCGTCCCGCGCACCAACCTCGTCCCCGTCCCCGACAGCGTCGACGACG
>NZ_ABCS01000227.1 GCF_000170895.1 Plesiocystis pacifica SIR-1
GCCTGGCGCCCAGCGACCCCGAGCCCTTCGTGCGCATGCCGGTGGTCTACGAGCGGGCCTTTGGCGGCGGCGCCCTGGGCGAGGGGCCGGCGCTGCCCGAGAACCCCGTCGGCGTGGGCTGGCTGGGCGGCCGCGACCCCGACCGCTTCCTCGGCCAGCCCGTGCCCAACATCGAGGACCCCGCGGCGCCCTTGCAGGTCCTCGGTCAAAGCCCGGCGCCCGCGGGCTTCGGCGCCATCGCGTCGAGCTGGGCGCCCCGGGTCCAGCGCGCCGGGACCTACGACGCGCGCTGGGCCAAGCAGCGCGCCCCCTTCCTGCCCGAGGACTACGATCCGCGCTTCGCCTCCGTCGCCGCCCCCGGGCTGCACTTCGACGCCGGCCTCGAGGGCGGCGAGGCCATCGTCGCGCTCGGCTTCGATCCCGACCAGGCCTGGGAGTTTCGCCTGCCCCGCTGCGGCCTCGCGCTCTCCGCCCGCGTTCGCGGCCAGACCCAGGCCCTCGCCCCCGCGCTCGACACCGTGCTGATCGAACCCAACGAAGAGCGCCTGAGCATGACCTGGCACGCGCGCCTGGCCGTGGGCGAGGACCTCTTGCGGGTCCAGCAAGTCGACGTGGGCCTGGCGAGCCTCGAGGGCGCCGGCGACGTCGCGCACTTGCTCGGCTCGGAGGGCGCCCCGTGAGCGAGGCGATGGCGATCGTGAGCGTCGGCGTGTGCTCCCCCGTGGGGCTCGACGCGGCGCAGACCGAGGTCGCGCTCCGGGCGGGCATCGCCCGCAAGCTCGAGAGCTCGATCCTCGACGCGCGCGGCGAGCCGATCCGCGTGGGGCACCTGCGAGAGCGCCACCTGCCGGCGCTGCGGGAGCCCGCGTGGACGCGCAGCCTGTCGGCCCTCGAGCAGCGCCTGGTCCGGCTCGGCGGACGAGCCCTCGCCGAGGCCCTCGCCCCCCTCCCGCCCCAAGCCCTTCCCCCCCTCACCCTCGCGGGGCCCCCCGCGGCGGAGCGAGGCGTCCCCGTCTCTGGAGCGGACGACCGCGACGGAGCCCTGCTCGCGGCCCTGGCTGCCCAGGCCGGGGTCTCCCTGGGTGCCCGCGAGCTGTGCCCCGGCGGCGGCGCGAGCTGGTTCGCGGCCCTCGAGCGCGCCCGGGCTTCGCTCCACGATCCGCGCGGCGATGGCCTGGCCGTGGCGGGCGGCCTCGACAGCTTCGTCGACCCCGCGCGCCTGGCCGCGCTCGAGGCCGCCGAGCGCTTGCTGACCACAGGACCCCAAGACGCCCACACCCCGGGCGAGGCCGCGGCCTTCCTCGTCCTCGCCACCGCTCCTGCTTGCCGACGCTTCCAGTTGACCCCCCTCGCCTGGATCGCCGCGCTTCGTCAGGAGCTGCGAGCGCCCGGCGATCGCGGCGCCCTCGCCCGAGCCTGCGCC
>NZ_ABCS01000226.1 GCF_000170895.1 Plesiocystis pacifica SIR-1
TGTCGGGGCCAGGGAAACCACGAACAGCCTACCTTGTGGAGAGTGTCGAGATGGAGTGCCCGGACGGCGCGACGCCGCCCTGTGCTGAGCACGGCTGAGGATCCCGAGGGGGTAGGCCGAGTCTGAGAGAGAAATCTGCTGGGTCGTTCAGTCCTGTCGAGGAGAGGGAGGTCGAGGGACGTCGACTGGGTCTCAGGAAGACAGCGCGTTGATGCGGTCGAGGAAGGCCTTGCCCTTGGCCGGGTCGCACATGTGGATGTAGGCCGCCATGCCGCGGAGCTGCTCGAGGCTCTCGCCCTTGCCGGGCTTGCCGAGCTCGCGGTTGCGGATCGCCGCCCGCAGCTCGCGGACGACCTTGCGCGGGACCCGGGCCTTGGCCGCGCCCTCGGGCGCCCCGTTGATGACGAGGCCGGTGACCTTCTGGCGCCCGCCCTTGCGCATCACCCGGGTCTTGTGCGGGTGGATGATGAAGCCTTCGTCCTTGACGATGTCCGCCACGGCCTTTTGGAGCCGCCCGACGGGGATCTTGCCGGCGCCGTGGAAGCTGAAGGTGAGGTCGTCGGCGTAGCGCGTGTAGCGAAAGCCCAGCTTGCGGGCCAGGCCGGTCAGGCGGCTGTCCAGGCGCAGGCACAGGGCGTTGGTGATCGACGGGCTGGTCGGCGCGCCCTGGGGCAGGGAGCGCGGGCCCGTGGCGACGTAGTGGGTGCGGCCGTGGAGCTCGATGGACTCGCGCGGGCACTCCGTGGTCAGCAGCGCGAGGACGGTCGCGACCTGCTCGCCGTAGCCGGCCTTGCGCATCATGCCCTTGACCCGCCGAAAGCTCACCGTTGGGTAGAAGTCCTTGACGTCGAACTTGACCACGACCCGGGCCCCGGCGTGCACGGCCGCGTTGGTCACGGTGCTGCGCCCGGTCAGGAAGCCGTGGGCCGCCCCGTGGACCGGGAGGTGCTCGGTGATGTTGCGGGCCACCCAGGTCTGGCAGCGCTTGAGCGTGGGCTTGGGCGCCGAGATCAGCCGCACGCCCTTGCCGCTGCGCTTGGGCACGGTCCAGCGTTGGTAGTGGGTGCCGGTGTCGACCTCGCGGTGGTAGACGAGCCAGCGCAGCTTGGGGATGGGCAGCTCGAGGGCCTTGGCGAGGGCGTGGACGTCTTTGAGCTCCGGGAGCTCGTTGAGCTCGCGGCGCTCGTCGATGCCGGCGATGTCCCAGCGGTCGATGTCCGCGGTGTCGTGGTACCAGACGCCCACACCCACGTGGACGAGGTGGTTTTGGCGGTAGACCTGCCAGGCCTGGCCCTGGAGGACGCGCCGGACCCGACGCTCCTCCTCGCGCTTGGCCTTGTAGGCCTTGCGCTGCTTGTCACTCAAGCGCGAGGTGTCGACCCCGGGGTCTCGCAACCCTCGGCGCTCGAGCTCGGCGTCCACCCAGTTGCGGATGTTACCGGCAGCCTCGATGTCGGCCCACTTGGGCGGCGTGCCTTCTACTTCGGCGGTGGTGTCGTTGGCCATGGCGTGGCGTCTCCTGAGTGGGTGAAGACGCGACGATGGTCGATGAAGAGGAGCGTGACAGCAGCCGGGGTGGAGGAGCCTAGTTCGCTACGATCCCACATGGGACACGGTAGGCTCACCGGTTT
>NZ_ABCS01000225.1 GCF_000170895.1 Plesiocystis pacifica SIR-1
AGCACGCCCGTCGCCCCGAGGGGCTCGAGCACGTCGCGCTCGGCGGTCAGGAAGGCGATGGCGCTGGGGCTGGGGCGACGCTGGCGGAGCACCGCCCACGCGCCCGCGACCAGCTGCCCGCCGGGGACGTCGCCGCGCCACGCCCAGCCCGCGACCTGAGCCAGGTGCCAGGCGCCGCGCCAGCGACCCAGGGGGATCAGCACGTAGCGGGTGAGGTGCCAGGGGAAGAGCAGCAGCACGATCACCGCGAGGGGGATCGCGCTGGCCAGGTTGCCGCGGCCGAGCGAGAGCGCACACAGGGCGCCGACGAAGCTCAGGATCAGCGCCAGGACCACGGACCACAGCCCGCGGGCCCATTCCTTCGGCGGAATGTGGGGAGACACGCCGACCTGCTCCCAGCGGTGCAGGATGGTCGGGAGCAGCAGGCAGATGGTGGCGAAGACGAGGGGGAGCAGGGACATGTCAGCGCCTCCAACCGAGGGCGCGCAGGGCCGCGAAGCCCGAAGCGCGCGGTGAGGGGGTCGGCGGATCGAAGTCTGGATCGCCGCTGGGCTCGAGGCCCGGAGCAAGATCGGCGGCGAGCTGCACGGGCGCCGCGTCCGAGGAGACCCACAGCTCGTGGTAGAGGCGCCGCTGGGGATCTCGCAGCTGGGCCATGGCCTCGCGCACGCTGTCGGCGTCCCGGGGGCGATCTCCCCGAGGCGTCGGGTAGCGATCGGCCCCGGCCAGGCCGACCTCCAACATCGCCATCAACTTCTGCCCCGCGCGCTCGACCTCTGCGCGGCTGCAGTCGGGGTCGAGCTCGAGGATCAGGAAGGGGTTGTCGAGCAGAGCGGTCGCGGGAGAGCTTTCGGCGCAGGTCATGGAGTCGGCTGTCTCGTCGACGCGCTGGGCTGGGAAAAGTTCCTGGAGTGGAAGAAATGGCTGAAAAAGTCGTGGCCAGGGGCTTCCCCGGGTGTTCTCGGGAGGGTTTCGGGCCCACATGTGCGCGATAGCGCACTGGCACGGGCTGGCTGTGGGCCCCGTTCCCTGGTTCTGGCAAAAAAACGGGTGACACTCCCGGGGCGCCCCGGTGTTGCAGCCCCCGGACGCCCGAGCCTCATGGCAATCGACGTCGAAGCCACCTACCGACGCTACGGGCCCATGGTCCTCCGCCGCTGCCGCGCCATGCTCCACGACGAACAACAGGCCACCGACGCCATGCAAGACGTGTTCGTCCAGCTACTGCGCAACCACGAGCGGCTCGAGGATCGCGGGCTCTCGAGTCTCCTCTACCGCATGGCCACGAACGTGTGTCTCAACAAGATCCGCAGCCGCAAGCGCCGGCCCGAGGACGCCCAGACCGAGCTGCTCGGGCGGATCGCGGCGGCCTCGGACAGCAGCGACGAGTCCCGGGCAGCCGCTCGCGCGATGCTCGACCGCGTGCTCGGGCGCGAGCCGGTGTCGACCGGGACCATCGCCGTGCTCCACTTCCACGACGGCATGACCCTCCAGGAGGTCGCCGACACCGTCGGTCTCTCGGTCTCCGGGGTCCGCAAGCGCCTGCGCAAGCTCAAGGCCAGCCTCGAGGCCCTCGAGAGCCAGGACATGCGCGCCGCCGGGGCGGGAGGGCTGCGGTGAGCTCCTCGTCCAAGCGTCCGCCCGCGCTGCTCGTCGAGCGCCTCGCCCTCGGGGAGCTCGACGCCGAGACGGCCGCGCGCGTCCGGGCCGAGCTCGAGGCCGCCGGCGAGGATCCGGACCAGGTCCTGGCTGCGCTGCGCGAGTCCGACGCGGAGATCCTCGCGGACTACCCGTCCGAGCGCGTGAGCCGAGATGTGCGTCGCCGCCTCGACGCCCTCGATGAGCCCGAGCCGGCCAAGTCAACTGGGGCTGGGTGCTCGCGCCGGGCGGCGTGGCCGTGGTCGCGGCGGTGCTCCTGGCCGTGTGGATGGGTG
>NZ_ABCS01000224.1 GCF_000170895.1 Plesiocystis pacifica SIR-1
ACTCCTGGCGCAGCTCGGCCGAGGGCGCCTGGGCGATGCTCTTGCCGCGCTTGGGCACGGGGGGCTCGTTGGCCGCCTCGTCCTCGGCGTCGGCGACGGGCTGCTGGGCGAAGGCCTCGAGCTCGCCGACGGTCTTGTGATAGTAGTCCAGCGACTCGTAGGAGGGGATCTGGCGGGCCACGCCGTCGCGCTCGAGGACCTCCGGAGCCCGGCGCTCGAGGGTGCTGTAGCTGATCGTCATCTTGTCGACGGTGCCCCGCTTGAGGGTCAGCTCGTCCTGGCAGTACTCGTAGAAGTCGCCGTAGCCCCACTTCTCGTACAGGTGCTTGGAGCGCACGGTGACCAGCGTCTCGGCCAGGTCGATCCACGAGCGGCGGAAGGACTGGGCGCGGCGCACGGCCTCGATGCGGCGGGGGTCACCGCCGGTGCGTTCGAGGAGGGCAGCGAGGGCGTCGAGCTTGCGGGTGCTCTTGGACACGGCGGGGGTTCTAACAGAAAGCCAGACGCAGGGGCAGGAGGACGGCGCGCTGCTCGTGGGCCGGACCGGAGGGCTGGACGTGCTACTTTCGGGTCTGTGGCGGTGTCCGCACCACCGGGTGGCCAAGCGTGGCGGCCGCAGGATTCTCCGGCGGCGGGGGAGGGCGCGGGGGATCTGCCCCTGGCCATGCGGCCGACGATCCGTCCGGGCCAGATTCCGAACCAGATCCCGAACCACGTGCCGAGCCCAGCGGGCGTCGACGGGGCCGCCGCGATCCGCAAACAGAAGCTCGGGACCACGCCGCTGCAAGGCTCGGGGACCGGCGCGAGACCGGGCCGCGCTCGACGGGTCACCCTCCGCAGCACCCGGCGCTTTCGCTTCGGCAGCGAGGAGCTCCCCGACGGCGACGCGCCGCTGCCCGCCGGCGCGTTGATCGACGGCCGCTACCGCGTCGTCGGCCTGCTCGGCGAGGGCGGCATGGGCCGGGTCTACGCGGCAGAGCACACCGTGCTCGCGCGCCAGGTCGCGGTCAAGCTGCTGCGCCGAGACGCCGCGCGCTCGCCCGAGCACATGGGCCGCTTTCGCCAGGAGGCCCTGGCCGCCAGCCAGATCGGCGCCCCGCAGATCGTCGAGGTCCTCGACTTCGTCACCGCCCGCCCCGACGAGCCCCACGCGCCGACCTACATGGTCATGGAGATGCTCGAGGGCGAGCCCCTCGAGGCGTGGATGGACGAGGACCACGGCCTCGACGAGGCCTTCGCCATCCTCGCCCAGCTGTGCGATGGCCTGGCCGCGGCCCACCGCGCGGGGGTCATCCACCGCGACGTCAAGCCGGCCAACGTGTTCGTGTGCGCGACGCAAGCCGGCGCCGCGCCGCAGGTGAAGATCCTCGACTTTGGCGTGGCCAAGGTCGCCGGGGAAGAGCGCGGCTTCGAGACCCAGCAGGGCTCGGTGCTGGGGACCCCCTACTACGTCGCGCCGGAGCGCATCCTCGGCGAGCAGCTGCGCCCCGCGGCCGACCTCTACAGCGTCGGCGTGATGCTCTACGAGCTGCTCACCGGCGACGTGCCCTTCACCGGCGAGAGCTTCGTCGAGATCCTCGCCCAGCACGTCCACAAGGCGGTGCTCGATCCGCGCCAGGCCGCGCCGGGTCGGGCCATCCCCGGGGCGGCGGCGGACCTGTGCATGCGCCTGCTCGACAAGGAGGTGGGGCGTCGACCCGCGGACGCGCAGACCGTGGCGGGGGAGCTGCGGGCGATGCTCGTCGTGCCCGAGCTGCGCTCGGCTCTGGCGGCGCTGCGGGTCCACGAGGGGGCCGGCGCGGCCGCTCCCTCGGCGCAGCTGCGCTCGGCGCAGACCTTGCCCGTGCTCGAGCCCATGCACGCGCGCGAGACCCTGCCGCCGCGGGAGTCTGTGCCCATGCGCTTCGCGCCGACGGATCGGCCTCGCGCGCAGATCGACGCGGTCGGCGTGGTCGAGGCGGCGACCGCCGTGGAGCCGGAGCCTCGGCGGCTGCGCGGGGTCGTCATCGCGGTGCTGCTCGCGGGTCTGGTCGGTGGCGCGGTCGCGCTGTTCGCAGCGCAACGCGGCGAGCCGGCGGTCGTGCCTGCTCCGTCGGCGCCCGCTCCCGAGGCGCGATCGCCCGAGGCGGCTGCGCCTGGCGCGGACGCTGGGGCGCCCGCCGCTGCCGAGATCCCTGGCGCCGAAGGGGAGGCTGCGGGCGCGACGACGGGACAGCTCGAGCCGGTCGGGGAGGGCGAGGCG
>NZ_ABCS01000223.1 GCF_000170895.1 Plesiocystis pacifica SIR-1
CGCAAGGGCGGGCCCTCTCGGCGCAGGCGATCGAGCAGGGCGCCGAGGGCCTCGGGGTCGGCGACGTCGCAGGCGACGAGCTCGACGCTCGGGCCCAGGGCGACGAGCTCGGCCTCGAGCTCGGCCGCGCCGGGGGCCCAGGGTCCGCGGCGGCTGGTCAGGACGAGGCGCTGGATGCCTTCGCGGGCCAACCACCGCGCGGTGTGGCCTCCGATCGCCCCGGTCCCGCCGGTGATCAGCGCGGTCCCGGACCAGGCCGGCTGGGCGCCGCTGCGCCCGTGGTCGGGGCAGGCGACGAGGCGCTTGGCCTGGACCTGGCCGCCGCGCAGGGCCAGCTGGGACTCGTCGCTGGCGAGGGCGAGGCTCAGGGCGCTGGCGAGGGCGTGGGGGTCGTCGAGGGCGTCGGTGAGCGCCGGCGGCAGGTCGAGGCAGCCGCCCCACAGCGAGACGTGCTCGACCCCCGCGACCGCGCCCAGGCCCCAGAGCATGGCCTGCTCGGGGGCGCGCAGATCGTGGGGTCCGGCGGCGCCGCGGGTCAGCACCCACAGGCGCGGGAGGGTGGGCACGAGGGCCTCGGCGTCGAGGTCGATGAGGCCCTGGAGCAGGGCGGTGGTGCGCTCGAGGGTCTCGAGGCTCGGCGGGCGTCCGTCGGTGGGCTCGCCCTCGGCCAGCGCCAGGGTCGAGAGCAGGGCGTCCACGGGCAGGGCCCGCGCGCCCGGGCCCGCGTCGACGCCCATGCCCTCGGCGAGGGCGCGGCGGTAGTCCTCGCGGGTCCAGCCCGGCTCGCAGCGCAGCAGGGTCGGCTCCTGGCCGGCGCGGCGCAGGGCCTCGAGCAGGGCCGCCGTGCTCGGATCGGGCTGGCCGGTCTCGGGGTCGGGGATGTGCGCGAGGCACCAGCGGGGCGAGGCCGCGGCCCCGCGCACCGAGGGGTTGACCCGGGCCCACTCGACGCGGTGGCGCCAGGTCGCGGCGAGGCGCTCTTGGGCTCCGCGGACGTGCCAGCGCCCGAGCTTGGGGGCGAGCTTGGCGAGCATCACCCGCTCGATCTGGTCGAGGTCGAGCTCGTCGGCGAGGGCGTCGAGGTCCCCGTCCTCGAGGGCCGCGGCGGCCAGGGTCGCCAGGGGGTTGTCGGCGGCCGGGGCCGCGTCGTCCGTCGCCTTCGCCGGGCCGGCGTCGGCCGTCCGCGTCGGCCGGTCGATCCAAAAGCGGCGGCGCTGGAAGGCGTAGGTCGGCAGGGGCAGCTGGGGCGCCTCGCCGCTGGCCTCGAAGTGCCGGCTCCAGTCGATCGGCGCCCCGGCGAGGGCGAGCTCGGCGAGGCGGCCGTCGAGGACCTCGAGCCCGCCCTGGTCCCGGCGCAGGGTCGGCAGGAACAGGGTCTCGTCCCCGGCGCCCCGGGCCTCGAAGGCGCCCGCGAGCGGCACGCCCATGAGCGGGTGGGGGCTGACCTCGACGAAGGCCGAGAAGCCGCTGTCGAGGAGCTGGGCCACGGCCTCGCCAAAGCGGACGCGCTGACGCAGGTTGCGGAACCAGTAGCTGCCGTCGAGCTCGGGGCCGTCGACCAGGCGCAGGTCGACGGTCGACATCATCGGCGTGTGGCCGACGCGGGGCTGGATGGTGGCGCAGGCCTCGAGCATCTGGGCCTGGATGGGCTCGACCTGGGCGCAGTGCGAGGCGTAGTCGACCTTGACCTTGCGGGCGAACACGCCGTCGGCCTCGAGCTCGGCGAGCAGGGCGTCGACGGCCCCGAGGGTGCCCGAGACGACCATGGAGGTCCCGCCGTTGTCGACGGCGATGGCCAGCTCTTCGCCGCTGGGGTCGATGCGCCGCGAGCGTTCGTCGAGCTCCTCGCGGGACAGCTGGACCGCCGCCATGCCGCCCGTACCGCTCAGCGCCCGGATCAGCTGGCTGCGCCGCGCGACCAGCATGGCCGCGTCGTCGAGGCTCAGCACCCCCGCGCAGTAGGCCGCCCCGATCTCGCCCTGGGAGTGGCCGACGACGACCTCGGGCACGACCCCGAGGGCCCGCCAGGTCGCGGCCAGGCCGGCCATCATTGCGAACAGGGTGGGCTGGACGACGTCGACGCGATCGAGGCTGGCCGCGCCGGGTCGCTGCTCGAGCACGTCGAGCAACGACCACTCGACGTGGGGCTCGAGGGCCGCCGCGCAGGCCTCGATCTCCGCCCGGAAGGGCGCGCAGGTCCGCAGCAGCTCCTGGGCCATGGCCGGCCACTGGGCGCCCTGACCGGGGAA
>NZ_ABCS01000222.1 GCF_000170895.1 Plesiocystis pacifica SIR-1
GGAGGACACGCCGGCCCGCCGGACCCGCTCCGAGCGCGGCCACGGCTGGGCCTCGGTCAGCAGGCTCACGGCCCCCGACGACCAGTCCACGTGGGGCGTGGGCGCGTCGACGTGGAGGGTCTTGGGCAGGCGCTCGTGCTCGAGGCTGAGCAGCACCTTGATGACGCCGCCGACGGCCGCGGCCGACTGGGCGTGGCCGATGTTGGACTTGATCGAGCCGAGCCACAGCGGGCGCTCGGCCGGCCGCGCGTCGCCGTAGACGGCGAGGATGCTCTGGGCCTCGATGGGGTCGCCCAGGCGCGTGCCGGTGCCGTGGGCCTCGATGGCGTCGATGTCCGTCGGGCGCAGCCTGGCCTGGCGCAGGGCCGTCTCGAGCAGGCGCCGCTGGGACGGCCCGTTGGGCGCGGTCAGGCCCTGGCTGCGGCCGTCTTGGTTGACGGCGGTGCTGCGCACGACGGCGAGGATCGGGTGGCCCTTGGCGCGGGCCGAGGACATGCGCTCTACGACCAGCATGCCCATGCCCTCGGACCACGCCGCGCCGTCGGCCTGGGCGGCGAAGGACTTGCAGCGGCCGTCGGGGGCCATGGCCTGCTGGCGGCTGAACTCGACGAACAGCGCCGGGGTGGCCATGAGCGCGACGCCGCCGGCGAGGGCCAGCTCGCACTCGCCGGCGAGCAGGGCCTGGCGGGCGAGGTGGAGGGCGACCAGCGAGGAGCTGCAGGCCGTGTCGACGGTGACCGCCGGCCCGGTCAGCCCCAGGCTGTAGGCGATGCGCCCGGACGCGACGCTCGCCGAGCTGCCGATGCCCAGGTAGCCCTCGAGGCGCTCGAGGTCGTTGAACATGCGCCCCGCGTAGTCCGAGTACATGACCCCGACGAACACGCCCGTGCTCGATCCGGTCAGCGAGTCCGGGGGGATCTGGGCGCGCTCGAGGGCCTCCCAGCTGCCCTCGAGCAGCAGGCGCTGCTGCGGATCGATGGCCTCGGCCTCGCGCGGGCTGATGCCGAAGAAGCCCGCGTCGAAGTGGGCGCTGTCGTAGATGAAGCCGCCCTCGCGGCTGATCGACTTGCCCGGCGCGCGCGGGTCGGGGTGGTAGAGGTCGCGGGGCCAGCCGCGGTCGTCGGGGAACTCGCCGATGGCGTCGACGCCGTTGTCGAGCAGGCGCCACAGGCCCTCGGGGTCGGCCACGCCGCCGGGGTAGCGGCAGCTCATGGCGACGATCACGACGGGGTCCTCCTCCTCGCTGGCGAGGGTCGAGGCGGACTGCGCAGCGGCCAGGGGGACCGCCAGGCTCGGGGTCGTGCGCGCCTCGAGCTGCTCGGCCATGGCCGCGACCAGGGCGTGCTGGGTGGGGTAGTCGAACAGCAGGGTCGAGGGCAGCTCGAGGTCCGTGGCGTCCTGCAGGGCGTTGCGCAGCTCGACGGCCATGAGCGAGTCGAGGCCGACCTCGCGCAGGGGCCGATCGGGGGCGATGGCCGTCGACGAGCGCAGGACCTTGGCGATCTCGGCGGCGACGAGCTGGAGCAGCTCGTTGCGCAGGGCCTCGCCGCTGCTGTCGAAGCGCAGCTTGGCGCGCGTGCGCTCGCCCTGGCGCAGGCTCTGGGGGACGAGGGCGCGGGCGAGGGCGGGGAGGTTGGGGCGCTGGCTGAGCTTGGCCAGGTCGAACTTGATCGGCGCGACCACGGGCAGGAGCTCGGCCTGGGCGAGGGCCGCGTCGTAGAGGGCCATGCCCTCGCGCACGCCGATGGGCCGCAGCCCGCCCTTGCGCAGGCGCTGGCGATCGGCCTCGCCCAGGTGGCTGAGCAAGCCGCCGGTCTCCCACAGGCCCCAGGCCAGGGACAGCGCGGGCAGGCCCTGGCTGGCGCGGTGGTGGGCGAGGGCGTCGAGGAAGCCGTTGGCCGCGGCGTAGTTGCCCTGGCCCGGCCCGCCGAGCATGCCGGCGGCGCCCGAGAAGCACACGAACTCGCGGGGCTGGGGCTCGAGCTCGAGGCTCAGCTGGTGGAGGTGCCAGGCGCCGGCGACCTTGGGCCGGGTGACCCGGGCGATGGTCTCGGCGTCGAGGCCCTCGATGGGCGCGTCGGCGAGCACGCCCGCGACGTGCACCACGCTCGCGAGGGGGCGCTCGCTGGTGGCGGTCTCGAGGGCCTTGGCGACGGCCTCGCGCTCGCCGACGTCGCAGGCGAGCACGCGCACGCTCTCGGCCCCGAGCGCGCGCAGGCGCTCGGTGAGCGCGTCCACGTCGGGGCTCTCGGGACCGCGGCGGGAGGCGAGGACCATATGCCGGACGCCGCGCTCGCGGACGAGGTGCTCGGCCAGGGCGGCTCCGAGGCCGCTGGTTCCGCCGCTGATGAAGGTCGCGCCTTCGGACGGGCTCGCCGACTCGGCGGGGGCCACGGGCAAGGGGCGCAG
>NZ_ABCS01000221.1 GCF_000170895.1 Plesiocystis pacifica SIR-1
GCGTCGAGGTTGCGGCCCTGGAAGGGGCGCTGGCCGTACACGGCTTCGAACAAGGTCACGCAGTAGGCGAACTGGTCCGACTGGGCGTCGCCGCGCTCGCCCCGGAACAGCTCCGGCGCCATGTAGGGCGGCGTGCCCATGAGCGCCCCGGTGCGCGTCAGCGTGGCGACCAGCGAGGGCATGGGCGTGGCGTCCTCTTCGTCCTCGAGGTCGAGATCGCTGAGCCCCCGGGCCAGGCCAAAGTCCGCGACCTGGGCCCGCCCGGCGCGGTCGATGAGCACGTTGTCGGGCTTGAAGTCGCGGTGGATGAGCTCGGCCCGGTGAGCGGCGGCGAGGCCCTCTCCAGCGTCGGCGAACAGGTCGAGGATGGCGCTCAAGGGCCGCTCGTCGTTGGCCTTGAGCCACCCGCGCAGATCCTGGCCCTCGACGTAGGCCATGGCCACGAACAGGTTGCCGTCGTGGATCCCGGTGTCGTAGACGGCGACGACGTGGGGGTGCTCGAGCTGGGCGAGGGCCTGGGCCTCCCGGCGCAGGCGCTGGCGCATCTTGGTGTTGAGGGCCGAGTCGCCCGTGCTCCACGCGTCGCTGCGTAGGGACTTGATGGCCACGCGGCGATCGAGCTCGGGGTCGTGCGCGAGGTAGACCACGCCCATGCCGCCCTCGCCGATGCGCTGCTCGATGGTGTAGCGCCCGATCTTGTCGCCCTTGCCGGGCTGGGGCGCCGCGGGCAGGTCGAGGGAGTCGGGGCGCAGGGAGCCGAAGCGGGCCGAGTCGGGCTCGCCGCGGCCGGCCGGCGGTGGGGTCCCGTCGGGCAGCACCGTGTCGAGGAAGCCGGACACCTCCGGATCGGCGCCGCCTGGCTGGGAGTCGAGGGCCGTCGCGGCGGTGTTCTCGGAGTGCTCCCGGGATTCCTCGCCCAAGCCCCCCTCGGAGTCCATGGTCGGTGGGTGGCTCCACCCCGCGATCGTCGAGTTGTCGCGGGCCTCGGACGTGGAGGGGCCCACCCCGGACGAGGGGGCGCGAGGATCTCGATCTTGAGACGGCGAGTCGGCCATCGAGCGGACAGAGGCTACCATCTCGGGCCGTGGCGGACTTTCGTCAGCGCAAGGCCCGAGGGCGCCTCGTCGAGGCCGAGCGAGCCGTGGCCCGGGGGGCGCTCGCGGAGGCCGAGCAGGCCTTCGAGGCGGGCCTGCGCCTGGATCCGGCCGGTCCCGGAGCCCGGGGCGCCTGGGAGGCCTGGGCCGAGTGCCTCGAGGCCCAGGGCAAGCAGGTCGAGGCCGCGTGGGTGTGGGGCGAAGCGCTGACGCACTTTCCGGGAGATCCGATCCTCGAGCTGTCCCTCGCCGCCGCGCAGATCGGCGCCGGCCAGTTCGCGCCGGCCCTCGACGGCCTGGCCCGGCTGATCGACGCGTGGCCGGGCCAGCGCCCGCTCCTGGCCCACCTCGCCCGCGGGCTCCGAGACGTGCGCGCGTTCGGGGAGCTGGCGCGGATCCTCGACGCGGGGTTGGCCGGGGACTTCGCCGGCGACGCGGAGTTCGGCGCCTTGCTCGAGGCCTGCCGGGGCTGGCAGGGGCAGGGCGAGGGGGCGGTCGCCGAGCGCCCGACCATGCGCGAGCTGCTGCTCGGGCGCTACGGGGTGATCTTGCTGGGCACGGGCCACGACGACGGCTTCGCCATCCCCTGGTACGCGACCTACCTGTGCTCCAACTACGACGTGGTCGCGACCTGCGCCCGGCTGCTCGCCTGCGCCGCGCAATTCGACTGGCGCTGGGAGGCGGTGGTCGCCATCGATCGCCCGGCGCAGGTGCTGGCCGAGCTGCTCGGCCACGCCCTCGAGCGCCCGGTGCTGCGGGCCGACGCGGGCTCGGAGCTCGATCCGAGCTCGACCCTCGCCGTCGCCTCCTTCCTGGCGCCAGGGTGGACCACGGAGCTCGGGCCGGCGGGGGCGCTCGGCCGGCGCTGCGCCGAGGCGGGCAACCTGTTCGCCTTCGGGGCCCTCGACTACACCCGCCACGAGCTGCTCCCGCCCGTGCTCGGCATGGCCGCGGGGGACCGCGTGTGCCTGCCCTGGTGGCGCCTCGGGGAGGCGCGGATCGGCTTTTCCCGGTCCGGGCTCATCGACGATCTGCCCCCCGAGGTCGACGCCCGCCCGCCCGCGACCATCGCCCGCGAGTACCGCCAGCCCCTCGCCGAGTTCGAGCTCGGCCCCGGGGCCCGGATGGCGCTGCGGGACCTCCACGCCCACCGCAGCGAGCTCGGCCCGGGCCTGCGCGAGCGCAGCGACTTCGCCCGCATCCCGGCCCGGGCGCCGCGCTCTGGAGAGGACGACGCGAACTCCGAGCAGGCCCTGCTCGCGGCCCTGAGCCGGGGCAGCACGGCGGAGTTTCTCCGGGCCATCGGCGCCCTCGAGCAG
>NZ_ABCS01000220.1 GCF_000170895.1 Plesiocystis pacifica SIR-1
GGCGGCTCCTTGCGCTGGGGGATCCGACCCCCTTGCCCCTTTTGTGCCCGTCATGGTGCGGAGGTCTTTGGCTCCGACTCGAGAGCCCCTCGGGCCGTTGAAGGTCTTTGCCTCCGACTCGAGAGCCCCTCGGGCCGTTGGAGGTCTTTGGCTCCGACTCGAGAGCCCCTCGGGCCGTTGAAGGTCTTTGCCTCCGACTCGAGGGCCCCTCGGGCCGTTGGAGGTCTTTGCCTCCGACTCGAGCGCCCCTCGTCGTGTCTAGAGTGGTTTGACGCCCATGCGGATCTCGACCAGGTGCTTGCCTTCGGGGTCCTCCGAGGGGTCGCTCAGGTAGGTCTCGTAGACGGGGCGATCGTCGGGTTGGTAGCCGCTGTTGGGGAGCCAGCCCATCAGCGTGTTCCAGGCGCCGGCGTAGTCCTTGCTCGTCAGCTCGAAGCGCGCGCAGACGTACTTGCCGGCGGGGATGGTGAGCAGGTTGATCTCGCCGGAGGTCTCGGTGCCGGGAGCCACGGTCACGCCCAGGCTGATGCGCAGCTTGTCGTCTTCGGTGATCTCCGGGTTGTCGTGGTAGATGCACACCATCTCGCTGTTGGGCGCGCCGAGCAGGCCGCGGGGTCCGGCCCAGGCGCAGTAGCGTCCCCACAGGCCCTCGAAGAGGGCGGAGTCTCCGGCGTAGGGGCCGACGTGGCGCAGGTAGGCGAGCTGCTTTTGGGGGTGGTCTTCGACGTTGATGGATTGAGCGGGGAAGGTGTTCATGACCTCCCCAAGGTAAGGACGCGTGGACGCGGCTGCGTTGCGATCCTTGCGGAGCGCGTTGCGATCCTTGCCGACCGCTTTGCGATCCTTGCGGCCGCGGTATTCGCTGGCCGAGACGCCGAACTTCGCCTTGAAGGCCCGAGCAAAGGTTGCCGGCGAGCTAAAGCCCGTCTCGAGCGCGATCTCGGTGATCGAGCGGTGCGGGCACGCCACCGCGACGGCCGCGGCCTTCTCCAGCCGCAGGCGCAGGATGAACTGGTAGAGGGATTCGCCGGTCATCGCCGTGTACAGGCGATGGAAGTGGTAGGGCGAGAAGGCGGCCTGTTGCGCGACCTCTTCGAGGGACAAGGAGCGGCCCAGGTTCTGCTCGATGTAGTCCTGCGCTCGGTTGATGCGCCTGCGGTACTCCTCGCCGTTGCCCACGGGCAGAGCCTAGCTCATCGCCCCTCGAGCCACTCGACGTGCTCGACGAGGTCGTCCTCCGTGGCGAAGCGGCCGTCGGGGCCGCTGCTGAGCACCGCCGCGCCCCTCGGCGAGCAGTGGATGTGATACGGGGCGCCCCAGGGGTCGCGGGGTGCCTTTTTGAGGATGCCCGCCTCTACGAGCTGCTCCGGATCTCCAGGACAGCGCGCGTCGTGGATCAGCGCGTACATCTCGACGCTCGTGGCGAGGGTGGCGAGGTCCTTCTCGGCCGTGCGCCCGCCCGCGCACACGCCCAGAGAGCCCGTCAGCACGATCAGCCACACCAGCCCTGCGAGGGCCAGGAAGAACAGGCCGAGGTGCCCGGTGAACTCGGCCAGGGAGCGGTAGGCCCGGAGTGTTGGGCTCAGGTCGACACATCGACACACGCGCTCGGGCTCGATCGACGCGCTGGCATGGGAGGCGTCGTAGACGGGGGACAGGGCTTTGGGTGCGGGGTCGCGGGCTTCCACGCCCGGCGTCATTGCGAGGGGCGTGCCAGCTAGTCCCTCAACCAGATCGCCAGCACCGAGTCGTCGGCCTCCATCTCTGTGTAGGGCTCGCAGACGGCGAGGCGCAGCCCGGCGGGCGTCGCCGCCTCGAGCCGCGCCCGGTCGACGTAGTGGAAGGTCATGCCGGCGTGGACCTCGGGCTCGCCGTCGCCGTGCCACAGCCCGTGCAGCAGCACGCCCGCCCCGCCCTCGCGCAGGTGGGCGAGCTGGCTGGCCAGGGACTCGGCGAGGGCCTCGGGGCCGAAGTGCTGGAGCACCTTGTTGGAGTAGATGGCGTCGAAGCCGGGGTCGCCGTCGAGGCCCGCGAGGGTCTGGGCGTCGAGCTGGACGAGCGCGACCTCGGGGTGGGCGGCGCGGTAGCGATCGAGGAAGGGCTGGGAGTAGTCCGAGCCCACGACCGCGTAGCGGGCCCGGAGCATGTCGAGGTCCTTGCCCGGGCCGATGCCCAGCTCGAGCACCCGCGCGCCCTCGGGCAGGTACTCGGCGAGGCGATCGACGAGCGCCCGCCCGTCGTAGCCCTCGGCCATGCTCAGGTACTGCTCGACGCCCTCTTTCGTGTCGTAAAAGCCCACGGGCAGGAGCCTAGCAAGGCGAGGTGGCCAGGCGCGCCGTGCTCGTGCGATGCTCGACGCCCCAGGCGGCGAGGTCAGGCCTAGACGAGTTCCATCACCGAAGTTCGAGCCATCCGTGGAGAAGGATCGTTAGCCGTGCTCCGCACAGGGCGGCGCCGCGCCGTCCGGGCACACTCCTTCGACACTCTCCACAAGGTAGGCTGTTCGTGGTTTCCCTGGCCTCGGT
>NZ_ABCS01000219.1 GCF_000170895.1 Plesiocystis pacifica SIR-1
GCCGGGCACGCCGCCGGGGATTCCCTTGGTCTTGCCAGGGCTCCCCTTTTTCTGGTCGGGGATGTCCTTGGGCTTGTCGTCGGGCTGGGTGAGCTCCTCCTCGAGGTCTTCTTCCTCCTCGGGGATCTCCTCCTCCTCTTCCTCTTCTTCCATCTCGCTGCCGGCGGGCGGCGGGGGCGGAGGCGGAGGCGGAGGCGGCTCCTCAGCAGTCATCTGGACGATGATGAAGTCGATGGTGGGCGGATCGACCTTGGCGATGCCCATCTTTCCGGCGACCCACATGAAGCCGATCATCGCCACGGTGCTGGTCATGGCGAGCACGGCGGAGACGCCGAGCAATTTGGCGCGCATGGGGTTGCGCTTGGTGGTGTGGAGGTAGTGTTCGAACGCCATCGTGGAACTCCTTGGCTCGCGCGTTTCGCTCCGAGCTCAGCTGGCAACGACGGGACAGGGTAGACGGCTTGCACCGTCTGCGCAGACGCTGGCCGTCAACGCCCCTTGCCCTTCTTGCCCTTGCCCTTGCCGGCCTCGGCGGCCTCCTCTTCAGCCTTCTTTTGCTCGTAGAGCTCCTTGAGACGGGCCTCGTCGGCCGTCTCCTCCTCGGCGGTGATCGGCGCCGGGGGACAGCAGCCCAGGAACTGCTTTTGCTTCGAGAGGAGGACATAGGTGTCGCCCTCCTTGGTCAGGAAGCCCGTGTAGTTGGTGGACTTTTGGCGCTGCCACAGGTCGACCTGGGCCTGCACCTCTTCGGAGTTGTCCGGAGCCTCCTCGCCCTCGACGGCGACGGGCTTGAGGAAGGTGTAGCGGACCGTGACCATCTGCATGGTCTTGGCCGGGGCCTCGCCCTCCTCCCCTTCCCCCTCGGGTGCGGGCGGCGGCGCCTCGGCGCCCTCCTCCCCTTCCGCCGGCGGAGGCGTGACCTCGATCTCGATGCCGATCTCCCAGACGTGGCTCTCGATCTGCTTGACGGTCTCGTCGACGACGTGACCCCAGAGGCTGATCTCCTGCTCCTTCCAGGCGTCCGGGTTCGCGTCGAAGTCCGTGAACAGCTCGGTCACCTCGGGCTCGATCGGGCAGTCCGGGATCTTGTCGATGTCGCAGACGGCCTTGGTCTCTTTCCAGGCCATCATGCTGTCGCGGCGAGCCATGATCGCCTCGATCGCGTCGTCCGGAGTGTCCGGCGGATCGAGGTACTCGCGCGCGAGGGACTTTTGCGTGTAGGCCATGGATCGCCACACGTAGGGATCCCGATACTTGGGCTCGATCTCCGTCGCCGTGGTCAGCAGCTTGATCACCTCGTCGGCGATCTCCATGCGCCGCGAGGCGTCGAGGGTGCTGTTGAAGGGCAGGCCCGAGTCGACGTCGGGGAACAGCGGACCGAAGCGCCGAGTGGCGAGGGAGTACCAGGCCTTCGAGCTCTCCGGAAAGTCCTCGGTACGCTTGACGTACCACTCGTCGGCCTTGTCCGGCATCCCGCAGATGTCCTCGAAGGTCTGCGCGATGGTCATGTACAGATCTTCGTTCTGGGGGCAGGCCATGTGCATCTGCCGCCAGTGCTCGATGAGATCGTCGCAGCGAGCGTCGGCGCCGAGGATGGCCAGGCGGTGACCCTTGTAGGCCTCGAGCTCGGGGTCGCCCTTGGCTTCCTCGCCCTCTTCCGCGTCGGCTTCGGCCGCTTCTTCGCCCTCTTCACCTTCTTCATCGGCCTTGGGGGCCGAGCAGGCGGGGACGTCTTCGAAGCCAGCCGGCTTGTCGCGGCCGTCGTTCCAAGCAGAGAGCGCCTCGAGGGCGACGGTCGCGTACTCCTTGCGACGGGCGAGGTCTGCCTCGTCGGTGGAGTCCTTCAGCGCGAGGACGATGCTCTCAGCGGCCATGGCCCGGTTCCACTGCACCGTGATGCCGCCGGGTTCGAGCTCGAGGGACGCGTCGTACTTCTCGATCGCCTCGACGAACTGGCCGTTTTTGTAGAGCGTATTGCCCTCGCGAATCAGGTCGCGCGACTGGATCTTCGTGCACGCGGTCAGCCCGAGGGCCATGGAAAGCGCGGCGAGGATAGCGAGCTGTCGACGCATGGAGGGCGCCAGTGTACCGGTATGGCCCCAGGAATCAAGACGAACCTCGCCCCCTCCCCGGCTCCCAGACAAACGCCCACGACGCCGCTCGCAAGGCCCTGGAGGGCCATCGAGCGCGAACACGGCGGACTCTCCCGATGCGTGCGCGCACCCTCGAAGCTGCTCCGAGTGCCCCTTGGCGATCCGCTGGACACACGAAGCGTGATCGCGCCTACGCTGTTCTCCCGCTCGCTGCATCACTCGAATCGGATGTTGAACGAGGTCTCCGTGCACGCGCGACGCGCTTTCCCGGCGACCTTCATGGCCTTGAAGCGCCAGCGCCCGACGGCATCCTTGGCGATGCGATCGACGTCGGCGTCCCCATAGCTCTTGCGCAGCTTGATGCTCCGCTTGTCGACGCTGCCCTTGGCGTCGACGCAAAAGTAGACGTCGACGCGGCCGCGCTCGTGGTGGCGACTCGCCGCGGTCTTGCGCAGCGCCTCCTTGCTGGGGTCCGGGCACGCCAGACAGCGCAGCGCGGAGAACTCGACGGCCATGGGCGCCACGTCACCCGAACCGATGCCGCCGCCCCCTCCCCCGCCTCCGGTCCCGCAGTGC
>NZ_ABCS01000218.1 GCF_000170895.1 Plesiocystis pacifica SIR-1
CGCCCGCGGGCGTGGCCTGGGCGGCGCCCGCTCCCGAGGGGACGGGGGGTGAAGCGGCGGCGGCGAAGAGCATCGAGCCTTCGCCCGAGGCCGTCGAGGCGGCCATCGAAGCGGGCGACCTGAGCCTCGCCCGCGACATCGCCGTGGCCCTGCGCGAGGCCGATCCGAGCCTCGAAAACCGCCGGCTCGAGGCGCGCACCTGGGTGACCCTGGGCGACTACGCTGCGGCCAAGGCGACCCTCGAGGCCGGGCAGGCGGAGCTCGAAGAGGAGTTGGACGCGATGCGCCAGGCCGCCGTCGACGAGGCCGCAGAGGCTGGCGAGGAGCTCGATCCGGCGAGCGTCGATCTGGGCAGCGAGGGCGCCGCGATCACGGCGCAGATCGGGGCGCTCGACGAAGAGCTCGCGGCCCTCGACGAGGCCTCTCGGGGCACCGTCGCCGACGAGCCCGAGTCGACGCACCGCGAGGCCATGGACGACGAGCGAGCCGCCCGATTGGCCGCGCTCGCGCCCAAGCCCTCGCCGCCGCCGGCCCCCATCGACGGGCCCGCGCCCATCGAGATCCACAAGAAGTGGTACTTTTGGGTCACCCTGGGGGCGATCGTCGCGTCCGCCGGGGCGATCGTCGCGCTGGGGATCCGCAACGGCGTCGACGAGCGCAACGAGCACTCGAGCGCCCAGCTCCCCGCGCCCGCGCCCGGCAAGGTCGGCCTCGGGGCGGGCGGAGTGGTGTTTCGTTTTTGATGGCGAGCGCGCGAGGCCGGGCGCTCGGAGTCCTCGGGCTGACGAGCGCGCTGGCGTGCGGCTCCGAGGGCGCGTCGGAGCAGGGCAGCGAGCGCGAGGCCGAGCTGGTCCAACCCCTGGCTGAGGCCCCTGGCGTGACGGCGTACTCGGGCCGCATCGAGTTCGAGGGCGGCGGCGTGATCCAAAACTGGCGCGTCGAGGGCTCCCTCGCCCCCGACCGCGACGGTCCGTCCAGCGGCGTCCGCCTGATCTTCGACGCCGAGGGCCTCGAGGGGCGCTCGGTACGGGTCGGCATGCTCCCGGCCCTCGCCGCCGCGCGTCAGGAGGTCGCCTTTGGCTCGCCGGGTCAGCCGGGAGAGCCCCGGGCGAACTGGACCCGCTTCGACTTCGGCGGCGATCGGGCGTCCGGGACCATCGAGGTCGAGCTCCTCGCTCCGGGGTCCGACTGGCACGCCGCCGACGCGGTCATCGTGCTCGAGGTCCACGCCCGCGGGGAGCTGAGGGGCCATCGCCTCGCCGTGCTTCGGGGCCCCCGGAGCGAGATGGTCAACGGCGAAGCCCGCTTTGAGGGCGGCCGGGCCGTGCTCGCCCTGCTCCCCGTCGAGCGGCGACCGAGCGTGGTGAAGGCGGCGCGAGTCGGGGCCGAGGGCATCACCCTCGACGGCCGCCGCGACGAGGCCGTGTGGCGCGCGGACGGGGCCCAGCGATTGCTCTCGAGCCGCACCGGCGAGCCCCCCCGCGAGCTCGAGGAGCAGCTCGGGGGGCCGACCTGGGTGTGGTTCGCCTGGGACGAGGAGGCCCTCTACGTCGCCGCGCAGCTCCCCGACCCGGACCTCTACGCCCCCCACGAGCGCCGCGACGATCCCCTCTACCGCGACGAGGCCTTCGAGGTCTTCCTGGCCGCCGACAACTCCGGGCGGGCCTACCTCGAGCACCAGGTCTCGGCCCGCGGGGTCCACTTCGACGCGCGCTTTCCCGAGTATCGCAAGGGCGACGAGGCGTGGAACGGGAGCTGGCGCAGCGCCGTGCGCCTCGACGGCGAGCTCGACGAGCGCGGGGGCGACCGCGGGTGGAGCGTGGAGCTGGCCTTCCCCTGGGCCGAGCTGTGCGCCGAGACCGAGCTGCGCTGCCCCGTGGCCGCGGGGACGCGCCTGCGCACCAACGTGTTTCGCCTCGACAAGCCCGACCGCAAGAGTCAGGTCGGCCTCGCGCTCAGCCCGACCCTGCGCCCGGACTTCCACGCCTGGGGCAACGCGGCGGTGTTGGAATTGATCGACTAGACTGGACGCTCCGACCATGACGCGACCCGCCCCGAAGTTCTCGCCGCTCGCCGCTCTCGCCCTCGCCAGCTCGCTGTGCCTGGGCGTCGTCCCCGGCTGCGAGAGCGGATCGACGGGGGGCACGGCGGCGCCCGGATCCGGCGGGCCTCGCCGAGGCGCGAAGATCCGCGAGCTCGAGGGGCGGGCGCGGGCCAGCGGCGAGCCGGCCGAGCGCTACGGCGTGGCCCAGGACCACCAGCTCAACGCCATCGAGGAGAGCATCCTCGCCGAGGTGCTCGAGCGCGGCGGCGCGGCGGCGCCCGGAGGGCTGGTCCACGACGTGGCGCTGTCGAGCCTGGCCCAGGACCTCGCCGCGCTCAGCCCGAGCCGCTACGACATGCCGCCGACCCTGCTCGACGCGCTCATGGCCTGGCACGGGGTCAGCGATCCGCAGCCCGCCCTGGTCGTCGTCGAGCTCGAGGGCACGGCCCACGGTTGCCACGTCGAGCTCCGCCCGGACTGCGCCAGCGCGGTCGAGGCCCTGGTCGAAGAGGTGCAGCGCAGCTTCTCGGCCTCCGGGGGCGGACGTTGGCGCGCGGGCGTGGGCGTGGCCGCGGCCGAGGGCGGAGCCAAGACCCGGCTGATCGTCACCCTGGTCGAGCGGGGCATCGAGCTCGAGCCCATCCCGGTGCAGGTCGAGCGCAACGCGGGCTTTCGCGTGGCCGGCCGGTTGATCGGTCGCCGGGCCAAGCCGCGCATCGAGGTCGTCGACCCCAAGGGCAAGTGGTCGCGCAAGCCCGCC
>NZ_ABCS01000217.1 GCF_000170895.1 Plesiocystis pacifica SIR-1
GGCCGGAAACCGGTGAGCCTACCGTGTCCCATGTGGGATCGTAGCGAGCCACGCGCTCCACGGATGCTCGAGCTTCACCCTAACTGCTTCGGCCAACTCAGCGGAATACGTGGACCGTCGCCACGCGGTCCATGCCGACGCGGCCGCCGATGAGCAGGGCCGGCCCGTCGGCGTAGAGCGCCCCCGCGTGGCCGTCGCGGGTCCCGAAGCTGACCTCGCTCCCCGGCACGGGCGTGACCGTGCCCGCCGCGGGGTCGACCAGGTCCACCCCCGGCGCGTCGTCGAGCTCGGGCGAGAGCGCGACGAGCCCTCCGCTGACCAGCGCCCGACCGTCGGACAGGGGCGTGACGAGGTGCTCGGCGCGGTTGATCGCGCCCGCCTCTCCGGTCAGCGCCCGGACCTCGCCGCTGGCCGTGTAGACGACCCCGAGGGTCCCGACGCCCCCAGGCTCGACCCCCGCGGCGTCGCCGATGACGAGGACGTCTCCGGACGCCAGCGCGGCGACCGTGGCCTCGCGCCCGAAGGCCGCGGGCAGGTCGACGCTGGTGAAGCTCTGGCTGCTCGGGTCGTAGATGTCGAGGGCCGGCGCCGCCTCATCCGTGGCCTCGTCGAGGGCCCCGCCCAGGACCACGCGCCCGTCGGGCAACGCGGCGCAGTCGAGGTCCAGGGCGTAGCGGTGGCTGGGCGCGCCGCCGAGGCTCTCGTAGCTGCCCGTGTCCGGGTCGATGGAGGCGACGGTGCAGCCGCTCGACTCGCAGTCGTCGATGATCAGCACGCGGTCCTCGGGCGTGGCCACGGCGCAGTGGCCGACCAGGTTGAAGTCGAGGCTCCCGGGGGCGCTCAGGCTCTCCGAGGCCGGATCCCACACCTCGACCCCGAAGGCCGGGCTGGGCGCGCCGACGTGCGTGGTCCCGCCGACGATCACCACCCGGCCGTCGGACAGCGCCGTCGCCGTGTGCCCGGCCCGGGGCTCGGCGAGGGAGGCCCCGCGCACGAAGGCGTCCCCTTCCCAGACCGCGACCTCGGCCACGTAGGAGTCGAGCTGCATGGACGAGGGCGTCGCCAGGGTCCCGCCGACCACGAGCACGCGCCCGTCGGGCAGGGCCGTGGCGGTGTGTTGAAAGCGGGGCTCGACGAGGGGGTCGAGGCTGTCGAGGGCGTCCTCGTAGACGTAGGCCTCGCCGTCGGAGCCGTCGTCCGAGGGGCAGCCGAGGATCGTCAGCGAGGTGCAGGCGAGGACGAGCCAGTGCGCGGTGCGGGGGGCCATCGGCCGCATCCTACCCGAGCCGGCACCCGGAGGCGCGACGCCGACGCAGGGCGTCCGCGGTCGAGGGCTCCGAGCCGCCCGGGCCCCGTCCACCGTCAGCGCCCCCGGGCGTGCCGACGCCCACGCAGCTGCTAAGCGCAGGGGGTGAGCGGTCGAGCGCCAAAGACCTGTGCCCGCTGCGGCCGAACCATCGAGTGGCGCAAGAAGTGGGCGACCAACTGGGAGTCGGTGCGCTACTGCTCCGCCGCGTGCAGGGCCCGGCGCGTGCGCGACTCGGACCGCCGCCTCGAGCAGGCCATCCTCGCGCTCCTCGACGCCCGCGCCCGCGGTGCGTCGATCTGCCCGTCCGAGGTCGCCCGGGCCCACGCCCCCGAGGACTGGCGCCCGCTCATGGAGCCGGTCCGCTGCGCGGCGCGGCGCCTGGTCGCGGCCGGGGCCGTCGAGATCACCCAGCGCGGCCGCGTGGTCGACCCGTCCACCGCCCGCGGGCCCATCCGCATCCGCGCGAGCCGAGGCCGGCGATGACCGCCGCCTTCGAGGCAGCCCTGCGCGCCGCCGAGCGCGAGCACCCGACGACGGGGCCCGCCTCGCGCCCGCGGCAGTGGTTCTACGTCCCCTACGACCAGCTCAGCCACCGCTACGGGCCGTGGACCCGCGTCGAACCCGAGCGCCTCGGCCTGGTGTTCGTCGAGTCCATGTGGAAGGCCGAGCGCCGCCCGGTGCACCGCCAAAAGCTCGCGCTCATCCTCGCCAACCAGCGCCACTTCGCGGTCGAGATGGCCCGCCGGGGCGCGAGGATCGACTACCGCATCACCCGCGAGCGCTACGCCCCTGCCCTCGCCGCCGTCGTGGCCGAGCGCGGACCCCTGGCCATGATGCGCCCCGCCGAGCGCGAGCTCCGGGCCGACCTCGCGCAGCTGGTCCGGCAGGGCGCGCTCGAGGTCCGGAGCCACGAAGGCTGGCTGACCAACCCCGCGCAGTTTCGCCGCGCGTGTCCCGAGCCGCCGTGGCGCATGGTCGACTTCTATCGCCACGTCCGCCGCGACACCGGAATACTCATGGACGGCGCTCCGCCTGGGCGAGCGCGCGGCGGCAAGCTGTCCTTCGACGCCGACAACCGCGAGCCCTGGCGCGGCGACCCGCCGGCCCCTGCCCTGCCCCGCTTCGAGCCCGACGCCATCACCCGCGAGGTCGGCGAGCTGATCGAGGCTCGCTTCGCCCACCACCCCGGGCGCCTCGATCTCGGCGCCCTGCCGGCGACCCAGGCCGACGCCGAGCGCACCCTCGCCTGGGCCCTCGACCGCTGCCTCGAGCACTTTGGACCCTACGAGGACGCCATGAGCGCGACGCAGCGCAACCTCTTCCACACCCGGCTGAGCCCCCTGCTCAACATCGGCCGGCTGGGCCCGCGCCAGGTCCTCGACGCCGCCCTGGCCCGCGAAGACCGGGTCCCCCTCAACAGCCTCGAGGGCTTCGTCCGCCAGCTGCTCGGCTGGCGAGAGTTCGTCCACCACGTCCACGAGGCGACCGACGGCTTCCGCCGCCTCCCCGACGGCAAGGTCCCCGTCGCTCCCGATCCCGACGACGGCGGCTGGTCGACCTGGGCGGGGCGCGACTGGCCCTCCCCCTCTAGTACCGCG
>NZ_ABCS01000216.1 GCF_000170895.1 Plesiocystis pacifica SIR-1
TCGCCGGCGGCTTGCTCGAGATGTCGTAGCAGACCCGGTTGATGCCCCGGACCTCGTTGATGATCCGGTTGCTGATCTTGCCCAGGACCTCGTAGGGCAGGTGCGCCCAGTCGGCCGTCATCGCGTCGAGGCTCTCGACGGCGCGCACGGCCAGGGCGTTCTCGTAGGTCCGCGCGTCGCCCATGACGCCCACGGACTGCACGGGCAAGAGCACGCCGAAGACCTGCCACAGCTGGCGGTAGAGGCCCGCGGCGCGGATCTCCTCGATGATGATCGCGTCGGCCTCGCGGAGCACGGCGCAGCGGGCCTCGGTGACCTCGCCGAGCACGCGCACGGCCAGCCCCGGGCCCGGGAAGGGGTGGCGCCAGACCATGTCCTCGGGCAGGCCCAGGTGCAGGCCCAGGCGCCGGACCTCGTCCTTGAACAGCTCGCGCAGCGGCTCGACGACCAACATGTTCATCTTCTCGGGCAGCCCGCCGACGTTGTGGTGGGTCTTGATGGTCGCCGAGGGCCCGCGGGCGCTGACGGACTCGATCACGTCGGGGTAGAGGGTGCCCTGGACCAGGAAGTCGGCCCCGCCCAGGCCCTTGGCCTTGTCGTCGAACACGTCGATGAAGGTCGCCCCGATGCGCTTGCGCTTGACCTCGGGGTCGGTGATGCCGGCGAGCTGCTCGAGGAACTGGGCGCCCGCGTCGGCCACGACCAGGGGGTTGTGGAGGCGCTCGTTGAACATCGCCTCGACCTGCTGGCGCTCGTTCTTCCGCAGCAAGCCATTGTCGACAAAAATGCAGTGCAGGCGGTCGCCGATGGCCTTCTCGACCAACGCCGCGGCCACGGAGGAGTCGACCCCGCCCGACAGGCCACAGATGACCGTGCCGCTCTCGCCGACCTGCTCGCGGATCTGGGCGACGGCCTCGTCGACGAAGGCGCCCATGTTCCAGTCGCGGCTGTAGCCGCACAGGTCGAGGAAGTGGCCGATGAGCGCCGTGCCCCGGGGGGTGTGGCTGACCTCGGGGTGGAACTGCACGCCCCACATGCGCCGATCGCCGTCGTGGATGGCCGCGTGGGCGCAGTTGCGCGAGTGGGCCACGGTCACGAAGCCCTCGGGCAGGGCCTCGACCTCGTCGCCGTGGGACATCCACACGGGCTCTTTGGACCCCACGGCCGCGTCTCCCTGCTCAGCGAACAACCCGGCCATGGGCCCGGCGACGGCGTCGACGACGATGTTGGCGTGGCCGTACTCGCGCTCGACGGCCGGGCGGACCTTGCCGCCGAGGCCCATGACCATGGCGAACAGGCCGTAGCAGATGCCGAGCACCGGCAGCTCTTCGGCCAGGCACCACTCGAGCACGGCCGGATCCAGGCGCGGGGCGCCCTCGTCGTAGATCGACGAGGGGCCCCCAGACAAGATCAGCCCCTTGGGCGCCTTGGCCTGGAGCTTGTCGAGGGGGTGGTCGAAGGGAAGAATCTCGGCGTAGACGCCCAGCTCGCGCGCCCGTCGGGCGATGAGCTGGGTGACCTGGGAGCCGAAGTCGAGGACGATGAGGGTCTCGTGGGCCATGGGAGTCTCCCCGCTATTCCATGCGGTAGTTGGGCGCTTCCTTGGTGATGATCACGTCGTGGACGTGGCTCTCGCGGAGGCCCTGGCTGGAGATGCGGCGGAAGGTCGCGCGCTCGGCCAGCTGCGGGATGGTCGGGGCGCCGACGTAGCCCATGCCCGAGCGCAGCCCGCCCAGGAGCTGGAACAGGCTGTCGGCCAGGCGCCCGCGGTAGGGCACGCGGCCCTCGATGCCCTCGGGCACCAGCTTGCGCTCCTCGGCGACGGTCGACTGGAAGTAGCGGTCCTTGGAGCCGGCCTTCATCGCGCCGATCGAGCCCATGCCCCGGTAGACCTTGTAGGAGCGGCCCTGGTAGAGCACGAGCTCGCCCGGGGCCTCGTCGGTGCCGGCGAGCAGGCTGCCGATCATCACCGAGTTCGCGCCCGCGGCGAGGGCCTTGACCACGTCGCCGGAGTACTTGATGCCGCCGTCGGCGATGATCGGCACGTCGGTCTTCCGGGACACCTCCGCGACGTCCATGATCGCGCTGACCTGCGGCACGCCCACGCCCGCGACGACGCGGGTGGTGCAGATCGAGCCCGGCCCGATGCCGACCTTGACCCCGTCGACGCCGGCTTCCACCAAGGCCTCGAAGGCGGCCGGCGTGGCGATGTTGCCCCCGACGATCTGCAGGTCGGGGAACTCCCCGCGCACGGCCCGGATGGTGTCGAGGACCCGGCTCGAGTGGCCGTGGGCGGTGTCGACGATGATCACGTCGCAGTCCTCGGCGACGAGGGCCGCGACCCGCTCCATGGTGTCCGCCGAGGTGCCCACGGCCGCGCCCACGCGCAGGCGCCCGCTGCCGTCCTTGTTGGCGTTGGGCGAGCTGTCGGACTTGAGGATGTCCTTGACGGTGATCAGCCCGAGCAGGTGGCCGCGGTCGTCGACGACCAGCAATTTTTCGATGCGGTGCTGGTGGAGGATCGACTTGGCCTCGTCGGGGTCGATGCCCTGGGGCGCGGTGATGACCTTCTTGGTCATCACGTCGTTGACCTTCTGGTCGAGGTTGGTCTCGAAGCGGATGTCCCGGCTGGTCAGGATGCCGACCGGGGGCCCGGGCTGGCCGGGGTTCTCGACCACGGGCAGACCGGAGAAGCCGTGGGTCTCCATGAGCTCCAGGGCCGCGCGCAGGGTCGAGCCGGGGTTGATGGTCAGCGGGTCGGCGACCATGCCGGTCTCGGACTTCTTGACCTTGCGGATCTCGCGGGCCTGCTGCTCGATGCTCAGGTTCTTGTGGACGATGCCGATGCCGCCCATGCGCGCCATGCCGATGGCGGTCTCGGCCTCGGTGACCGTGTCCATGGCCGCCGACAGCAGCGGGCACTTGAGGCCGATGCCGCGGGTCAGGCGGGAGGACACGTCGACCTCGGCGGGCAGGACTTCGGAGTAGCCCGGCTCGAGCAGGACGTCGTCGAAGGTCAGGGCTTCACGGATCGTGTCGCGGGAGATGGTGGCCATGGGGGTTCCGTCGTGCTCCCCGAGGACCGACCGCGAGCGCAGCGCACGGCCCGGGGATAATTCCGGGGAGTATAGGGAGCGGCCCGACCTTGCAACAGGGCTCGGGCCCCGCCTCGCTCCCGAGCTGGCGAGGGCGCGGACTGCCCTCGCGCAGGCCTCGCGTCGCTCCGGCGGCCTCAAAAGGGCCGTGCGCGCCCTCCCCTGCCCATGGACCCGGCTCGACGGGGCGCCGACCCTGAGCGGACACACGAACGTAGCGCCCGGGCCGTCGAGATCGGGGCGTGAACGGCGGGGGCGATCCAAGCAGTGAGAAGGCTGACTGATCGGCTAGTACCGCGTGT
>NZ_ABCS01000215.1 GCF_000170895.1 Plesiocystis pacifica SIR-1
CCCGCCACCGCCACCGCCCAACTGCGGCGAGACGACGCCCACCGTCAGCGGAGCGCTGCAGAGCTCGGTGGCCGAGCTCCAGTTCGACTCGGTGATGGCCACGGTCCACCACAAGCAAGACGTCGACGAGTTCGAGGACGGCTGCATCAACGAGGTCGAGCTCCGCTTCCAAAGCGGCTCTGGGTGCACCCTCGTCGTGACGGCGAGCCAGATCCTCGACGCCTCCAACCTGCGGGTCCAGTCCATCGCGTTCACGGCCGACTCCCAATGCCCCGGCTTCTCCGACGAGGACGAGGGCCAGTACGGCGCCAGCGGGGCCGCGACCAAGGACTCCTGGCTGACCCTCAGCCAGACCGAGATCGGCGAAGAGAACGTCCCCGAGTCTTGCTTCGTCGGCTCGATCACCGTGAACCTCGACTCGACCGTGACCGAGGGCGACAAGGAGCTCGCGTTCATCGGCGGCTCCCTGGTCGTCGAGGGCGACTTCCCGACCACGGCCCTGGACTCGTCGTGCCCGGCGCAGTGCCTCGTCAACAGCGACTGCGCCGACGGTGAGATCTGTGTCGACAACGCCTGCGAGCCCGAGGGCGGCGAAGAAGAGAGCGGGACCACGACCACCACCGACGGCGGCAGCAGCAGCGAGAGCGAGAGCGAGAGCAGCAGCAGCGAGAGCGAGACCGGCGACGACTGTGGCAACGGCGTGATCGACCCGGGCGAGGAGTGCGACGGCGCCCAGATCAACGGAGCCAACTGCGTCGACGCGGGCTTCTTTGGCGGCGACGTGAGCTGCTCCGCGGCCTGCACCCTCGACGAGAGCGGCTGCAGCAACGACCAGCCCGACGAGGGCTTTTGGTCGCCCTGCAGCAGCGACGCCGACTGCAGCGACGGCGCCGACATGTGCGCGGACCTGTTCCCCGACCCCTATTGCACGACGAGTTGCAACAGCGACGCCGACTGTGCCGGTATCGGCCAGGTCGCCGGCGCCGCTGAGCCGACCTGCGCGTTCTTCGGCTTTTGCTACCTCGACTGCGGCGGCGGCGGCTTTTGCCCGTCCCCGATGACCTGCGTCGACCAGCTGGGCACCGAGACCTGCCAGTGACTCGGGAGGGTCGGCCACCGCGAGTGCTGGCCGACCCTCGATCGACCTTGGCCGTCGCGGGCTCAGGGACTGTGAAGTTTTCACAGTCCCTGTCCATTTTAGACGTCGTGGACGACGCCGCGCCCTCCCTGCCCCACGTCCACGACTCAGGCGATCGCTAGCTCCGCGGGCCTTGGTGCCGACGACCCAAGCTCGACGGACGGAGCTCGGAAATCCACGCCGGGGAGCTCGCGCGGCCGCCCCTTGGTGAGAGGCGAGGCTGACTCGGGAACATGAAGCAAGCTCACGGAATTGAGCTGTGTTCCTTGCATGGCGATGACCCTGCTCCTAGTCTTCAAGCCATGTCCCCCCGTTATCTTTGTGCTCCCGTTGAGCGTCTCGAGCCCGGTAGACGATGGAGAAGGGCGAGCTTCGCCCTGCTGCTGCTCGGTGTAATCTCAGGGTGTCCCGATCAGGACCCCGGGCTCGACGCTGCACTTCGAGACTACCTCGAGCAGCGAGAGGCTGAAGTCGAGCAGGCGTGCAAGTGCTTTCAGAACCTCCTCGACCCGAGTACACCCTCGGAAACCTTCGAGTCTGAGCTCGCCTGCCGCACGGCCTTTGCCCAGCCAGAGCAGGACGAGGCGCTGGGGTGCATGCGCGGGGTCCTCGATGAGAGCTCTCTCGACGACAAAGAGAGCGTCGCTGCTCTCGAGTGCTACACGCGCGAGCTGAGCGAGGCGACAGTCTGTCACGAGGAGAATGCTGGGGTCTGTGATCCGCAAGCTTGCTCGAGCGATGTCGTGCTCGTGGACACGTGCCAAGGGAAGCTGACGGACGAGCAGGCGCAGGCGCTGTACTACTGCGCCGTGAAGTGAGGTCGCCATGCTGGAGATGAAGCCTGATAGATGGTTGGGAGCGTTGTGCTGCCTGGGGTTGTTGGTCGGCTGCCCTGAAGAAGGCGACGACTCTCCGCCCGAAGGTCCGTGCAACAGCGACGGTGACACCCTCGGTGGAGGGGACGAAGTCGGCGCGGCAGAGGGTAGACCCGACCCCGAATCGCCGCCGGGGGAGAACCCGCCGGCTTCTCTCGAGACGCTGGCGCCTCCCCGTATCGAGGTGGAGGGGTGGAGATTCATTCGCGGGGGCGCCGGTCTCTACCGCGACGCGACGTCTGCGGAGCGGCGCCGCTACGGGTGGGCCGAGCACAGCCTCGTGTTCGCCACTCCCCTCGAGATCGCGGCGCCAAGCGGAGGTGAACAAGCTGATTGGGTCTCGATCTCTGTCCCCGAGTGGAACGCGAGCGCAGGAAGCTGGCGCTTCGAGCGTGGCGCAGAGGTGGCGTTTGAGCGAGTTCGCGTTCGCCACGTCCAGAGCCTGGCGCTGGGGTACTTCGTGGAGCATCGAGAAGGGTCGAGCGCCGAAGTGCGTCGTCCGATCTTCGAGCTCTACGGGGCGCTCGGCTCCGAAGGGCTCGAGCGTAGCCAGCTGTTGATGGACGACGCTGGCGCGCTCTTGCTGCGTCACGAGACGGAGTCTGGCGGGGCGAAGCTCGTGGCTGGCTATCGGGGAGAGGACTTGGACATCCCTGCTCCGCCTGGCTACGCCGTGGCGTCGATCTCTCCGATGATGAGCGGGGGGATCTCCAGGGCCCCCCTGGAACCCTTCAGCTGCGAGAACGGGGCGTGTGAGCCCCCAGACCAGCCCCTCGACGAGTGCCAAGACGGAGTCGACAATGACGGCGACGGGCAGCAAGACCTGTGCGACTGGAACTGCCTTCCCCATAGAGATCAAGGCGCCGACTCCTTCCCAGACGCGCGCAGTCGCGTCGAGCATGGGAAGAACTACGCGCTCATGGGGGGTGGTGGCCTGTGCACGGAGCTCCAGGACACGTGGATGGTCACCTTCGCCGACTGGGCGCTGAGCTCATCCGAGTTCCTCAACGAAATCCGCGCCGAAGATGATCCCGTTCACTATCGAATCTTCTCATGCTGGGTCTTCCCGAACGAGCAGGCCTTCTTGGCTTGCCAGCACGGAGCGATCTTTGATGCCGAGGGCGACATCGTGGAGCTCGGAGAGCCGCAGTGCCCAGCAGGGATGGACGACTACCCCTACAAGCCAAGCGCGAACGACCCGCACCCTGGGTTGCTGCTCTATGGCGAGGCGACCGCGAGAGCGTGGATCGACTTCGAGCTCAATACGCTGGCCTTGGGCCCCTACGGCGAGCCCGCGAACGCCGTCGGCTTTCTGACGAACGACACCACCCAGACCTGCGAGACGACGTTGTGCGCTCCTTCGGCCGGCTTGGCGACGAGCAAGGGGACGGCGTCGACCGCTGGACGCTTCGTCGTCACAAACGCAAACAGCCAGGACTGGCTGACCCTCGCCCACGAGACCGCGCACACCCTCGGGATCCTCCACGACGATTACAACGGCGGCTTCATGCGAAAGGGGGCGCCCGCGGGCGGTCCTTTCCTCGGAACGACCCTGCCGGAGTCGGGGGTCCCGCCAGAGTGCGTGGGAGTCGACAACAACGTCACGTGGAGCGAGGCCTTCGCCACGAAGCACCTGCAGCCGCGCTCTTCTGGGTGGAGGTGGACTGGTTGTGCTGGGGTCGAGCACGCGTGTGCGCCCCTGGGCAAGCCTGGCTGGACCTGCAACAACGCGTGGTGCGAGCCGAAGTAGCTAGCGCTTGAGTCGTGGACGTGGGGCAGGGAGGGCGTGGCGTCGTCCACGACGGCTAAAAGAG
>NZ_ABCS01000214.1 GCF_000170895.1 Plesiocystis pacifica SIR-1
GGCGTGGTCGGAGACCCGCTACCTCGCGCGCCATTTGGGATCCAGCGCCTCGCCAACGGCTCGATCTTGAAGGTCGAGCTCGACGACGACCGCGTGGGCATCGAAGGCCGGGGCGACCGCGCTCGGGAGCTGAGCGTCGAGCTGCCGCCGGAGCTGCGCGGCCAGGCCCTGCGCTGGCGGGTGGTCTACGAGCGGGTCCTCGACACGCCCGTGGGCGCCGAAGGCCACGCCGAGGTCTGGGACAGCGTCGAGCTGGGCGCGGGCACGCTCGACTGAATTCAGGGCTCGACGGTCGAGCTGGGGTCGAGCAGCTGGACGAAACGATCGCGCGTCCGGGTGCGGACCCAGGCTCCGCGCTCGCTCGTCTCGCGCTCGCGGATCTTGATCGTCCCCTCGACCGTCCACGCCACCTTTGCCATTGCCCGAGTGTATCGGAGCGGGCTCAGGTGGGGGGAGCGTCAGCTTGGGCGAGGCGCAGCTCGAGGCCGGTCAGCATGCAGCCGAGGCCAAACTCGAACTCGTCGTCGACGGGTCGGGCGCCCTCGGGGGTGAACTGCCACAGGGCCTGGCCAACGACGAAGGCGAGCAGGGACTGGAAGGCTCGCAGGGCGTCGAGCTGACTGAAGCCGGCGTCGACGAGGACCTGCCAGACCTGCTCGACGGCCGCGAAGGCGCGCTGGGTCGCGGCCGGGCGGGTGAACAGCGGGATGGCCTCGGGGTGGCGGGCGAGGACGCGCCGAAACTCGCGGGCGGCCCCCTCGAGCTGGGCGAGCCACGGGCCCGAGAGCGCGGCGAAATTCATCTCGGCGACCATCGCCGCCTGGACCGCGTCGAGCAGGTCGTCCTTGTTGGTGACGTGGCGGTACAGGGACATCGCTCGGACGCCGCAGGCCTGGCCGACGGCGCGCATGCTCAAGGCGTCGAGGCCCTCGCTGTCGATGAGCTCGAGGGCAGCCTCGGCGATGCGCTCGCGGGTCAGGCCCGGGCGCTTGCGGCGGGGACGGCCCCGGTCGGAGGCGGACATGGGGGGAGCTTGACACGACATCCATACGCCGTAAGCTTACGACATAAGCTTACGGTGTAAGTATATGTCGAGAATCGGCTAGTCCGCCATGAGGCAGCGAATTCGAACAAACAGAGAAGAAGCAAGCATGAAGACCAAGATCTCCCGCAGTCGTGCGCCAAAGACGCCAGCCGCCCTCGCGGCGGCCGGCCACCCCCTCGTCCCCGACGTGCTCGCGCTCGCGACCTCGGCCGGTCGCATGGTCGGAACGCGCGGCCATCGAGAGGCGCGGGCCTACCTCGTCGAGCGCCTGGTCGGCCTCGGCCTCGAGCCCACCCAGTCCCGAGAGCGCGCCTTCGATGGGGGCTTCTCGCTGCCCTACGGCCCGCAGTCGGGGCGCTGGCGCGGGCCGTGCAACGTCATGGCGGTCGCGCCAGGTCGCAGCCGGGAGCTCGCGCCCGTGGTCCTCGCCGCGCACTACGACACCTGCGGCCCGCTCCCCGGGGCCGACGACAACGCGGCCGCGATCGCGATCGTGCTGGAGGTCGCCGCGGCCCTGCGCCGGGAGCCGGCCGAGCGCGACGTCGTCCTGGCGATCTTCGACGGCGAGGAGCCGCCGCGCTTTTTGGGCTCCGAGATGGGCTCGATCCACTGGTACCACCACCAGCGCGCGCGCCCGGTGCACGCGGCCATCGTCCTCGATCTGGTCGGCCACGACGTCACCTTGCCGGGCTTTCCCAGGCTCGCCGATCTGCTGTTCGTCATGGGGATGGAGAGCCACCCGGGGCTGGTCGTGGACGTCAGCGTGGAAGGGGCGACGCCGGGGCTGCACGTCCAGCCCGTGCTCAACCGCTACGTCGGCGACCTGTCCGACCACCACGTGTTCCGCGTCAACGGCCACCCCTTCTTGTTTCTGTCGTGCGGACGCTGGCCGCACTACCACCAGGCCACGGACACCCCGGAGAAGCTCAACTACACCAAGATGCTGGCCATCGCCGGGCTGACTGAGGCGTGGACGCGGCGCACGGCGGGGCTGAGCCTCGCCGGCGGGGCGCAGCTGGGGGCGTCTTTGCCCGTGGAGCTCGCGGCCCTGCGCCGCAACTTCGGCGGCTTGCTCGGGCCGCTGCTCGGCGAGCGCGTCATCAACCGCCGCGAGCACGTCGACGCCTTCGTCAACGTGGCGATGCGGACCTTCGGGCTGTGAGCGGGGCGCGTTGATCTGGCGGGAGCCATTGGCGATCATCCGCCGGTGACCGATGCATCGCAGGGGGGACGCTGGAGGCGAGAGCCGCTGATCCCCTTCGCGCTGGCGGGGGCGCTGCTGTTCGGCCTGTTCGCCCTCGCGGGTGAGGGCGAAGGGGAGGGCGGCGCCCTCGACCGGCGCGTCGTCGTGACCGCCGCGACCCAGGGCCGCATCGCCGAGCAGCAGCAGCGACGCCTGGGTCGGGAGCCTTCGCCCGAAGAGCTCGACGCGGCGATCCGCGAGTGGGCCGACGCGGAGCTGCTCTACCGCGAGGCCCGGGCCCTCGAGCTCGACCGCGGCGATCCGATCGTGCGCCGCCGCCTGCTCCAAAAGATGCAGTTCGTGCTCGAGGAGGAGGAGGCCGTCGCCGAGCCCAGCGACGAGCGCCTCGCCGAGTGGATCGCCGCCCACGCGGACCGCTTCGAGCAGGCCCCGCGGGTCGCCTTGACCCACGTGTTTCTGGCCGCGCCGGCCCGCCAGCGCGAGGCCCCCGAGGCCGAGCTGACGCGCCTCGAGCAGGCCCTGGCCGAGGGCGCCGATCCGAGCACCCTGGGCGAGGCCTTCGTGCTCGGCCAGGAGCTCGAGGCCAAGAGCGCCGTCGACCTCAACCGCCAGTTCGGTCAGAAGTTCGGCGACGCCGTGCTCGCCCTCGAAGACGACGGCCGCTGGCATCGGCTGCGCTCGCTCTACGGCTGGCACCTCGTCCACGTCGACGAGCGCTTCCCCGGCCGCCTCGCCGGCGTCGACGAGGTCCGCTCTCAAGCCCGCGAGGGGGTGATGGCCGAGGCCCGCGAGCGCGCCCGCGTCGAGGCCCTCGATCGCCTGCGCGCGCGCTACGAGATCGTCGTGGAGGGCGACTGAGTGGCGCCTCGTCGGCAACAACGTGCCCTGGCCCTGGCCCTGGCCGCGCTCGCCTGGGTGTTCGCGCTGATCGTCCCGAGCGTCGCCTTTGCCCACGAGTTTCGCCCCGCCCAGCTGCGCGTCGTCGAGCTCGGCGAGGGCGCCCAGGCGGGCAGCTTCGAGCTGCGCCTCGTCTCTCCGCCGCGCTCCATCGAGGGCGTGGTCGAGCCCGGCGCGCTCCAGCCCCGCGTCCCCGAGTCCTGCGCCCTGCGCCAGGAAGGCCCCGCAGACGCCGGCCGCTTTCGAGTCGAGTGCGGCCCCGAGGGCTGGGTCGGCCCGCTCGGCGTCGACGGCCTCGAGCGCCACCCCGTCGACGTCATCGTCGACCTGCGCTACGCCGACGGCACCCGCGTCACGGCCGTCCTCGGCCCCGCCGAGCCCAGCCTCGACGTGGGCGGGAGCCAGACCGAGCAGCCCTCGAACGCCGCCGTGTTCGCGCCCTACCTGCGCATCGGCGTCGAGCACATCCTCGGCGGCTTCGACCACCTGCTCTTCGTCCTCGGCCTCGTGCTCCTGGTCACCGATCGCAAGGCCCTGCTGTGGACGGTCACCGCCTTCACCCTCGCCCACAGCGTCACCCTCGCGGCCTCGACCCTGGCCCTGGTCCGCCTCCCCGGGCCCCCCGTCGAAGCCGTCATCGCCCTGTCCATCGTCCTCCTCGCCCGCGAGCTCGTCCTCGGCCACGCCGACGATCCCAACACCCGCGCCGCCGCCCGAGAAGGCCTGAGCTGGCGCCAACCCTGGCTCGTCGCCCTCGTCTTCGGCCTGCTCCACGGCTTCGGCTTCGCGGGCGCCCTGGCCTCCGTCGGCGTCCCCGAGGGCGCCCAAGCCTGGGCCCTGCTCGCCTTCAACCTCGGCGTCGAGCTCGGCCAACTCGCCGTCGTCGCCCTCTTGCTCGCGCTCTTCGCCGGCCTGAAACACCTCGCCACCGCCCAAGGCTGGACCGAGGCCACCAAGTCCCGCGCCGCCCGAGCCCCCGCCTGGGCCATGGGCACCCTCGCCTTCGCCTGGACCCTCGAACGCGTCCTAGGCTTTCTAACCTGACCGTCGTCCACTCAAAGAGGCCTACAGAGCTCGCCAACCCGGCGGGCACAAAAGGGC
>NZ_ABCS01000213.1 GCF_000170895.1 Plesiocystis pacifica SIR-1
CGGCGCCTTCCAGCTCGCCTCCGCGAGCCTCGACAGCCCGGCGGGGAGCGAGCGCTCGCCCGCGCTGCCCTTTGCGATCCGCGACCTGCAGCTGTTCGCCGCCGGCCCCTCGCGCCTGCGCGCCCGGGCGAAGGCGCGGGCCCACGGCCCCGGCATGCTCGCGGAGGTCGAGCTGTGGGACGAGGCCGGAGCGCTCGTCGCCGTCGTCGGTGCGCTCGAGAGCCGCCCCCCCTCGGTGACGACCCGCACCCGCATGCGCGAGCTCCATCGCCTGGTCTGGGAGACGGCGCAGGCCCCCGAGCTCCCGGCTCCCGCGGGCGGCGTGGTCGTGGGCTCTGGGCCCGCGGCCGAGCGCCTCGCGGCCGCCGGGCTGCGCCCCTCGTCCAGCTGGTCGGCCATCGACGAGGCCGCGCCCGCCTTCGTCGTGCGCTGCTGGCCCGCCGTCGCCCCCGACGACGCGCTGGCGAGCGCGAGCCACGACGCCTGCGAGGCCGGCCTCGCCGAGCTGCGCCAGTGGTTGACCGACGAGCGCTTCGCCTGTGTGCCGCTGGTGTGGCTGGCCCCGCCTTCGCTGGCCCGCGAGGCCCTCTTTGGCCTCGCCCGCGCCGCAGCCTCGGAGGCCCCCGACCGCGGCCTGACCCTGGTGCGCGTCGACGACGAGGACTGGACGCCGACCCTCGTCGGCCGCAGCCTCGCCCACCCCGAGTCCGAGCTCGCGTGGCGCGAGGGCGCCCTGCATCTGCCCCGGCTGCGCCCGGCCGCGCTCGACGCGAGCGCCCCCAAGCCAGCGCTGGGCCGCCGTGGCCGCGTGCTCGTCAGCGGCGGCACCGGAGAGCTCGGCGCCCACCTGTGCCGCCACCTCGTCCGGACCCACGGCGCCCGCCACCTCGTCAGCCTGTCCCGCCGAGGCCCCGACGCGCCCGAGGCCGAGTCCCTGCGCCGCGAGCTCCTCGAGCTCGGGGCCGAGGCCGTCGACGTCCTCGCCTGCGACGTGGCCGACCGCGAGGCCCTCGCCCGCGTATTCGACGAGGGCCCGCCCGTCTCGACCATCGTCCACCTCGCCGGCTTCCTCGACGACGGCCTCGTCCGCGACCTCGAGCCCGAGCCGCTCCACCGCGTGCTCCGGCCCAAGCTCGACGGCGCCTGGAACCTCCACAGCCTGTCCCTCGAGCGCGAGCTCGAGCTCGACGCCTTCGTGCTCTTCTCTTCTGCCGCGGGCCTGCTCGGATCCGCGGGGCAGGGCAACTACGCGGCCGGCAACAGCTTCCTCGACGGCCTGGCCGCGCACCGCCGCGGCCTCGGCCTCCCGGGCCTGAGCCTGGCCTGGGGCCTGTGGTCCGCGGGCGGCATGATCGCTCGGCTCGACCAGGCCGACCGCGCCCGGCTGCGCCGCAACGGCCTGCGACCCATCGCCGTGCCCCGGGGCATGGCCCTGCTCGACGCGGCCCTCGGCGCCCTGCCCCACGACGCCGCCACGCCGGGCCTCGCCGTGCCCATCGACTTCAACCTCGACACCCTCGCCGAGCGCCGCGACCGGGGCGACCTCCCGCCCCTGCTGTGGAGCCTCGCGCCCGCGTCCAGAGACGGCCTGCGCCGCTCGGGGCCAGACGCGGACGCGGACACGAGTCACTCGGCGGCGAGCTTCCAAGCCCGCGTGCGCGCCCTGGACAGCGCGAGCGAGCGAGGCGCCCTGCTCCTGGCCGTGGTCGCCGAGCACGCTGGCGCCGTGCTCCACATCAGCGGCCGCGCCGAGGCCTTCGAGCCCGAGCAGCCCCTGTTCGAGCTCGGCCTCGACTCGCTCATGGCCGTGGAGATCCGCAACCGCCTGTGCGTGGCCACGGGGCTGCGCCTGCCGGCGACCTTGCTGTTCGACTTCCCCACGCCCCGGGCCCTCGCCGATCGCATCGCACGAGCCCTCGAGCTCGGCGCCGAGCTCCGCGTGCCCTTCGCTCGCCCCGAGCGCCCGCGCCCCCTGCCAAGCCTCGTCCAGCCCGCCACCCACGACGCGGACGACGACGCCATCGCCATCGTCGCCATGGCCTGCCGCTACCCCGGGGGCGCCGACGACCTCGACGCCTTTTGGCGCTTGGTCTCCGAGGGCCGCGACGCGAGCTCGGGCTTCCCCGAGGACCGCGGCTGGGACCTCGACGACCTCTACGACCCCGACCCCGACGCGCCCGGCAAGTCGATCGCGCGCGAGGGCGGCTTCCTCCACCACGCCGCCGACTTCGACCCCGAGTTCTTCGGGCTCAGCCCGCGCGAGGCCACGGCCGTCGACCCCCAGCACCGCCTGCTGCTCGAGCTGGCCTGGGAGGCCCTCGAGGGCGCCGGGGTCGTCCCGGCCCAGCTGCGCCGCAGCGCCACCGGGGTCTACGTCGGCGTGATGTACCAGGACTACGGCGGCCGCCTGCTCGGGGACCTAAAGGCCCTCGACGGCAGCGTGGGCCTGGGCAGCTCGGCCAGCGTCGCGTCCGGGCGCATCGCCTACGCCCTCGGCCTCGAGGGCCCGGCGATGACCATCGACACGGCCTGCAGCTCCTCGCTGGTCGCCATCCACCTCGCCGCCGCGGCCCTGCGCGCGGGCGAGTGCGACCTGGCCCTGGCCGGCGGCTCGACGCTCATGGCCACCCCGCGCCTGTTCGTCGAGTTCAGCCGCCAGCGCGCCCTGGCCCCCGACGGCCGCTGCAAGCCCTTTTCGGCCCACGCCGACGGCGTCGGCTGGTCCGAGGGCGCGGGCATGATCGTGCTCGAGCGCCTCGCCGACGCGCGCCGCAACGGCCACCCCGTGCTGGCGATCGTGCGCGGCTCGGCCGTCAACCAAGACGGCCGCTCCCAGGGCCTGACCGCGCCCAACGGGCCCGCGCAGCAGCGCGTCATCGAGGCCGCCCTGGCCTCGGCCAAGCTGCTGCCCAGCGAGGTCGACCTGGTCGAGGGCCACGGCACCGGCACGCGCCTGGGCGACCCCATCGAGGCCGGCGCGATCCAGGCGGTCTACGGCCAGAGCCGGCGGAGCGCCGAGGCCCCGGTGTGGCTCGGATCGGTCAAGTCCAACTTCGGCCACACCCAGGCCGCGGCCGGCATCGCCGGGGTCATCAAGGTGGTCCTGGCCATGCGCCACGATCGGGTCCCGCGCAGCCTCCACGCCGGCGCGCCCTCGGAGCACGTCGACTGGGACGGCTCCGTCCAGCTCCTGGCCGAGGACCAGCCCTGGCCGCGGGGCGCCCGGCAGCGGCGGGCGGGCGTGTCCTCCTTTGGCGTGTCCGGGACCAACGCCCACGTGATCCTCGAGGAGCCCCCGAGCGACGCCCGGCCCGACGCGGCCGAGACCACCGAGGACGCCGAGAACGCCCCGCTGCCCTTCGTCCTGTCCGGTCGCACGCCGGCCGCCCTCGCCGACCAGGCCGCGCGTCTGCGCGAGCACGTCGAGGCTCACCCCGAGCTCGCCCTCGTCGACCTCGCCCACTCCCTGGCCACGACCCGCACCCACTTCGAGCGCCGCGCGGCCGCGGTCTGCCAGGATCGCCGCGAGCTCCTCGGCGCGCTCTCGGCCCTCGAGACCGCCGCAAGCCACCCCGCCTGCGTCGAGGGACGCGCCCTCGCGCCCCGCTCGGGTCGCGCCGTGGTGTTCGTGTTCCCCGGCCAGGGCGCCCAGTGGCCCGGCATGGCCCGGGACCTGCTCGAGCGGTCGCCGGCCTTCGCCGCGTCGATCGACGCCTGCGCCCGCGCCCTCGCGCCCCACGTCGACTGGTCGCTGCGCGCGGTGCTCGAGGACGCCGGCGCGCTCGAGCGCGTCGAGGTCGTCCAGCCCGCGCTGTTCGCCGTGATGGTCGCCCTCGCCGCGATGTGGCGGGAGCTCGGGGTCGCGCCTTCGGCCGTGATCGGCCACTCCCAGGGCGAGCTCGCGGCGGCCTGCGTCGCGGGCATCCTGTCCCTCGAAGACGCGGCCCGAGTCGTCGCCCTGCGCAGCCGGGCCATCGCCGAGGTCCTCGAAGGCAACGCGGGCGCGCCGGGGGCCATGGCCGCCGTGGCCCTGCCCGCCGCCGCCCTCGAAGCCCGGCTCGCGCCGTCCCTGTCCCTCGCCGTCGACAACGGCCCGAGCAGCGTCGTGTCCGGAGACGGCGACGCCGTCGAGGCCCTGCTCGCCGCGCTCGAAGCCGAGGGAGTCTTCGCCCGCCGCGTGCGGGTGTCTACGCCTCCCACTGCGCCCACGTCGACGCCATCGAGGCCCGGCTGCGCGCCGAGCTGGCGGACCTGCGCCCGCGCGAGGGCAGCGTCCCGATGATCTCGACCCTCGACGGCGCCCC
>NZ_ABCS01000212.1 GCF_000170895.1 Plesiocystis pacifica SIR-1
GTTCATGGCTCCGGAGCAGTTTCGTGGCGAGGTGGTGGACGCTCGGGCGGACCAGTTCTCTTTTTGCGTGGCCTTGCACCTCGCGCTGTGGGGCGCCGAGCCGGCGGGTCCGCAGGCGCAGGCCGCTCGCGAGCGCGGGGACGTGCCGGCGTGGATCGGGGCCGTCGTGGATCGAGGCCTCGCGCAGGACTCGAACGAGCGCTGGCCGAGCATGGTCGAGCTGCTCGCGGCCCTGCGTGACGACCCAGCGGCGCGGCGGCGTCGATGGGGAGCGGTCGCCATGGCCGTGACCGTGGCCGTGGGCGTGGGCCTGGGGGCGTGGCAGGTGGAGCGCGAGCGCGTCCAGTCCTGCGCCGAGGTCTCGGGCGGGGCGGCGCAGCTGTGGGGCGAGGCCCGCCAGGCGGAGCTCCGCGCGGCCATGCTGGCGACGGACACGGACTACGCCGAGGACACCTGGGCGCGGGTGTCGATGCGCCTGGACGAGTGGAGCCACGACTGGGCGAGCGCTCGGGCCCAGACCTGCGGCCGGCCGGACGCGGCCGAGCACGCCCGCTGCCTCGACGCGCAGCTCGTCGACGCGGAGGCGCTCGTGGACGTCGTCGGTGACAGCGAGCGGGCCAACCTGGCCGAGGTCCTCGGCTTGGTGGCGAGCTTGCCGGAGCCCCAGCTGTGCGAGCGCCCGGCTTACCGCGCGGTGCGGGGGCGCAGCGCCCTCGACGATCGCCAGCGCGAGCGCCGGGCCGAGCTGGCGCGGGTCTGGGCGCTGCGCGGGGGCGGGCGCCACGGCGAAGCGCGGGCGCGGGCGCGGGCCTTGCTCGAGAGCATCGAGCGAGACCGCGAGGCCGCGCTGTGGTCGGAGGCCTCGGTGTCCTGGGGGCGAGCGGCGTTGAGCGCTGGGGACTACGTTGACGCGCGCGAGGGCCTCGAGGCGGGCTACTTCGCCGCGTCGGGGAGCGGGCTCGATCGCGTCGCCTTCGAGGCCAGCGTGGGGCTCGTCGAGCTGGCGACCGAGCGCGCCGAGTTCGAGCTGGGTGCGCTGTGGGTCCGCCAGGCCGAGGTCCTCGCCGAGCGCATGGGCGACGCGGGCGGCGATCGGGCCGCGGTCGCGGTCGCGCGCGGGCGCCTGTTGGCGCGGGCGGGGGAGCTCGAAGCGGCGGAGTCGGTCCTGGACGAGGCCGCGGAAGCGGTGGCGAGCAGCCACGCGCCCGGCGATCCCCTCGGGGCGCAGGTCGCCCTCGAGCGCGGGGAGCTGGCGCGGGCGATGGGCGAGCACGCCCGGTCTCGCCGCCTGGTCGAGGGCGCGCGCACGACCTTGCTGACGGTGCTCGGCGGGAGCCACCCGCACCTGGTCGAGGTCGAGCTGGCGCTCGCTCGCATCGAGCGGGACGAGGGGGACCTGCGCGGGGCTCGGTCGCGGGTCGAGTCTGCGCTCGAGCGCCAGGTCCGAGTTCACGGTCGGGAGCACCCGGCGGTCGTGGAGACCCTCGTGGAGTTGGCGGTGATCCTCGCGCGGCAAGGAAGCGTCGACGAGGCCCGGGAGCGCGAGGCCGAGGCTCGGGCCGTCGCCGTCGCAACCTTGGGTCGAGACCACCCGCGGGTCGCTTGGATCGGGGACAGCCTCGCCGCCGAGATGCGTCGCGGGCTCGACGAGTGAAGGGCAGGCCGCGGGAGTCGGCCCGTTGATGGGCCAGCCCGGCCGAGCGTCGTGGGAACGGACGCTGGGGCTCCACGACTATCTCGGTGCATGTCGAACCCCTCGCCACTCTCTGTCCCGTGGGCGGGCCAGCGTCTCGCTCCTCGGCCACTCGTGACGCCGCCGCCGGGCGCAAGTCCGCGAAATCCTTGGGTCGCCCATTTGGAAGGGCACTTGCTCATTCCCGAGGGGATGGCTGGCCGCGTTCATCAGAGCTTGCTGTGGTTGTTTCGCCGCGACATGTCGCTGGCCATCGAGTTGGCCGATCGTGCGGCCGGCCGTGGTCCATCCGTCGATGCGCGGGTGTCGATGCTCGTCGATCGCAGCGGGGTGCTCCAGCGGGTGGGGTTGCGCGACGACGATGGCCGCGTACTGCCCGATCTCCTACTCACAGTTCATGGGCATCCCTCGGGTCCACCGGGTTTGACACACGCAGAGGATCCGCTGGCCCGGCAGGTATGGATTGTCGAAGTCCAGCTCGGCCGAGATCGCACCCGCGCGCAGTCCTGGGCCGAATCCGTGGTCGCGGCGGCGCGGGAGTTCGAGCTGCGCCTGCGAGACGTGGAGCTCCTCATCGTGAGCCCCAGCCGGCCGGTCCGCGGCTGGATTCGGCGCGAGCTGCTTCCCGACCTGCCGCGGCGTACCTGCCTGTTGGAGCCGGTTCACGTGCCTCGAATCCGCTGTGTCGAGCGCGCCCGCGGGCGTCCCACGGCGGCCGTGTTGTCGGCCGTCTTCCACGGCCGAGAGCCAACAGGCGAGGCGATCGTCTTCGCCGCGTGCCAGGCCATTCGACCTCTCCCTCGGCCGACTCGTCGCCGCTATCGCTACCTCATCGAAACCGCCGCCCACCCAGCCATGGAACTGCCTCCGCCCGTCGATCCCGTCCTGTCTCCCGAGCCAGAGGAGCGCCCTTCAGACTGGGAGCTCGGTGGTTTGACCTGGGCCCAGCACGGCGAGCGCTTTACCGAGCGGGGTCTGAGGCAGGGCGTGGACATCGGAATGGCCCGTGCGTACCGCGAGGGTCTCAGGGCGATGTTGCAGCTACTCGGGCACGCGCTGACGCCTGCTCAGGAGCATCAGCTGTCTAGCTGCGACGTACCCGAGCGACTGCACGCCGCGCTCATGACCGTTCGAGACGGCGGTTGCCCGGAGTCCGCCCTGGCGCAGCTCGCTTTGGTTTGAGCGCGTTGCTTTGGGCTGACCGCGTTACTTCGGGCTGAACGCGTTGCTTCAGGACCACTCGGCGAGCGGGCTGCCGCCAAACTTGTACTCTGCCCACTCGATGAGGGGGCCCGAGCGGGGCCGGACCTTCGTCTCGAACTCGGCGCCGTCGATGCGGACGACCTCGACTTCGCCCCGGCGCGGAGCGACGGTGGCGCGGAGGACACCGCTCGTCAGATCTACGCTGAAGCCGCGCAGCTTGCCGCGGCGGCGGCGAGCGATTTCGGCCACGAGGTCGGAGGTGAAGGCGACGATGGGCATGACCTCTGAGCCCCGCAGGTCCCGGCCGTGACCGTCGGAGAAGCGCAATCGCGCGTGCCCCCGGTGCACGTGGACCTTGAACGAGCTCAAGCTCATAGCTTCACACTACTCGAACAATATGCTTTTACAACCACTTTTTTTGATTGCACTTTTGCGATGGGGAGGTGGTGCAGTGAGAGTGGATTTTTGTCTAAATCCAAGAAATCTTGTGCTTTTGGGCAATCTGCGGGGGTGAATATTTTCCAGTAATAATGATATTGATGCGCGCATACATGTGTGCCTGTCCTTTTGTACGCAGAGCTCAAAATGGACGCGCAGAGTGCACTGTTGGATATTTTCAGTGCGGCTGTAATGATTCGGAGAAGGGTCGCACCGGTCGTATGTGTGTCGAGGTGGGTCAACCTGGGCGGGTGTCGATGGGCGCCTGGAGTACCATCTGCGCATGAGTCTCAGCCTGCTGGCCGAACTCCAGACCCAGGCTTCCGTGCTCGGAGCCATTCCAGCGGTGGGACGACAGATCCTCGAAGGCCTCGATCGCTGGGGCAACACCTTGCTGATCTGCGCGTGGGCGTTGCCGCTCGCTGGGTTGATCTACGCGGTGTTGCTCTTGGGCCAGATGTTCGCGCCGACCTGCGAGTGGCGCGAGGACGAGCATATCGGTCTCAAGGCCATGCTCGCGGGCCTGCTCTTGCTCGGCACCGGCCTGCTGGCGAACGGGGTCCAGGGTCTGCTCTTTTTGTTCGTGACCTTCAATGACTTCGGCGCGGGGCTCGAGCGGGCCGTGCCGGATTTGATCGTCGGCTTCGCCGTGGTCTCGGCGGTGCTCTTGGTGGGCATCCCGAGCAGCAACCACGAGGAGCATCCGCAGGCCATGCGCATGAGCGCGGGGGCGGTGACGATGAGCGGCGCGGTGGGAACGGTGCTGGGGGCAGAGCGCTTGTTCGCAGAGATCTTCGCCTTCGACGGCTGGCCGCCCATCGCGGACGCGGGCGCCTCCTTCATCACCGCGTTGCTCACGGTGTTGATCGCGGGCTACGCCTACGCGGGGCTGACCAAGCTCGACGGCTCCGATCTTCGCCTTGGCCTGGGCCTGTCGCGGGGACCTCAGCGGGTTCAGTCGGCGCCCACGCCTTCGCCACGGCCACAGTCGGGAGCACCGCCATCCGCGGCGCCCGACCTCGCGCCGACGGTCTCTGTTCCCGCCTCGGCGCAGGCTCAGGCGCCGGGGGTCCAGGGTACCGGGCGGCCAGCTTCGACGCTCCGTGGGCCACCTGGCGGCCCCTCGGCGCCAGGCTAGTGCTAGTACCGCGTATCCGA
>NZ_ABCS01000211.1 GCF_000170895.1 Plesiocystis pacifica SIR-1
GGCTGGCGAGTCTCGGCTAGGGCTCGAACAGGCCGACGCCGAAGTAGTCGCGGCCGTCGGCCCAGATGCGCGCGCGGTTGAGGCCGGCGCGCTTGGTGTACGCGCGGATGCTGTCCCGGGTGTACTTGTGGGAGTACTCCGTCAGGATCTCCTCGCCCTCGCGCAGGCGGAACTGCTTGCCCGCCGCGCGCACGACCTGGTCCCGCAGGCTGCGGATCGAGATCTCGATGCGCTGGGGACCCGGGGCCCACACGGCGCGGTGCTCGAAGTGCTCGAGGTCGAAGCTGCCCTCGAGCTCGGCGTTGATGCGCGCGAGCAGGTTGAGGTTGAACTGCGCGGTGACGCCCTGGCTGTCGTCGTAGGCGCGCTCGAGCACGCCGGCGTCCTTGACCAGGTCGAAGCCCAGGAGCAGGCCGCCGGGCGCGAGCTGGCGCCGCGAGTCCGGGGCGACCATCTGGCTCACGGCGGTGAGCAGCTCGACGGCCTCGGGCTCGGAGAAGTTGCCGATCGTCGAGCCGGGGAAGTAGACGACGCGGCGTCGGGCCTCGCGGGTGGGCTCGGGGAGGTCGAAGCCGCGGGTGAAGTCGGCGGCCACGGGCAGGACCTCGAGGCCGGGGTAGTCCTCGGCGATGGCCGCGGCCGAGCGCTCGAGGTGCTCGGCGGAGATGTCGACGGGGACGTAGGCGGCGGGGCGCTCGAGCTGGTCGAGGAGCAGCCGGGTCTTGATGCTGCTGCCGCTGCCGAGCTCGATGATCAGCGCGTCGGGGCCGATGGCGGCCGCCATCGCGGCCGCGTGCTCGCGCATGATCACGGCCTCGGTGCGCGTCGGGTAGTACTCCTCGAGCTCGGTGATGGCGTCGAAGAGCTGGGAGCCGCGGGCGTCGTAGAAGTATTTGCAGGGGAGGCTCTTGGGGTCCTGGGAGAGGCCCAAGAGCACGTCCTCGGCGAAGCTGCGCTCCTCCGAGGAGCTCGAGATGGCGGGAAGGGCTGACATGAGCGGGTCAGTGGCGACGCCCTGGGGGAGGGCTCGCCCCCAACTTCGTACCATCCCCGATGTTTGTTTCGCCGATGCGCCGGTGACAGCTATGCCACGTCGGCGGGCGCGTGAGTTCGCCTTTCGATCACTTCGCGCGCGCGGGCTTGGCCGGGGTGCGAAGCTCGACGGCGTAGACCCCAGGACTTTGTTCGCGGGCGCTCACGGACCACTTGGGCCCGCTGGCGGCCATTTGCAAGATGGCACCCAGGTCGGGCTCGGCCGAGCTGACGAGGGTCTTGAGGGCCTCCGCGTCCCCGGCGAAGGTCGCCGAGGCGAGCAGCTCGCGGGTGTCCTTGCCGCTCGCGGAGCCCTTGGTCTCGTCGAGCCAGCGCGCGAGTTCGGCCTCGGCCTGGGGGCCGACGACGAACATGCCGCCGCCGGCTCGCTCCGACCAGCTCATGGCGACGTTCAGCCGGCCCTTGCCGTCGACGAGTCCGCGCAGCTCCGGCGGGACCTTGTTGGTGGCCTCGTGGATGACGAACAGCTCGACGTCGTTGCCGTCGCCCTTGGCGACTCGCCGGCGGAAGCTCAGCCGGGGCAGCTGGGACATGAACTTGCGGCCGACCTCGACGTTCTCGACCACGGCCTGGATCAGCCGGATCATGGCGACGCGGCTGTTGTCGACGTCCTTGGCCCCGTAGGCCACGCGCAGGTGACCCGAGGGCCCGAGGGCGACGAGCACCCGGCCGTCCCAGCTGCGCAGCACGGTGTTGAGCTTGGCCGCCAGGTTCTCGCCGATGCCGCGGACGAGGAAGGGCAGGGCCTTGACCTGGCTGTTGACCTCGACGATCACCTCGCGCACGGCGGAGTCGTAGTCGGCGTAGGTGGTGCTCGCGCCCGCGGTGATGTCGGGGCCGTCGAGCAAGCCGCCGAGGGTGCCCGGGGCGATGGGGAAGCCGGCGAGGGGGTCGACGCCCTCCTTGGCCTCGAGGATGAGCTCGACCTTGGACAGATCGCCGCGGCCCTCGACGTGGGCGAAGGGAATCTCGCCGGCGATCTCGGCGGGCAGCGGCAAGCTCGCGAGGTTGGCGGTGAAGAACACGTCTCGCTGGCCGTAGACCTGTTTGAGCTCGCGGCCGGTGACCAGCCCGGGGAGGCTGTTGGCGATGACCAGCGCGCCCCCGTCCTCGGCGTCGATCCACGCGAGCCACTCGCGGGCGCGGGCGGGCTTGCCTTCGGAGCCCCCGCCCCCGTCGGCGCTGGGCAGGCGCACGGCCCCGAACTCGCCCACGGCCTCGAGCTTGGCGAGCTCGGCGGCCAGGTCCTTGGCGGACTCGGGCGCGATGGACAGGCGGATGACCTCCTCGCGGCCTTCGAGCACGACGTTGGAGAAGGTCCCCTCGGGGTCGACGGCGGTCGCGAGCTGCTCGGCGAGGGTCGGGTTGGTGACCCGGCCCAGGGCCAGCTGGATCAGCCCGCGGATCTGCAGCGGGTAGGGGCTGTAGGGCGAGAGCAGATCGACGGCGCCCTGGGGCTGCGCGAGGTAGGCGGCCGCCTTGGGCTCGGCCGGCAGCGGCAGCGGGTCGGGGAGCTGAACCTTGGGCGTCTTCTTCTTGGTCTTGCGCCCGGTCCGCGGGTGCTCCCCCGAGGCCGTGTTGCCCTTGTGGCAGGCCGGGCCGAGCACGAAGGACGATGCGAGGACCAGAGGGAGGGCGAGACGGAGCGAGCGCATCAGAGCCGACGGTAGCAGCCGCTAGGCCCTCGCGCACGGCCTCCCTCCAGCTTGGGTCCAGGCGCGGCCCGGTTCGCGGCCCGGCTCGGGGGGCCGATCACGACATCGGGCCAAAAGCTGGCGCGGCGATGAATCTTTCAGCAGCGCAGGTGGAAGTCTTCGGCCATGCCGAACATCCCGTCCACGCGGATCTGCTCGCCGTCGGACAGCTCGAGGGTGCCGCGGACCGAGCCGAAGGGGCCGCGGTAGCGGCTCTCGGCGATCAGCGCGTTGACCCGCACGTAGCCGTCGAGCTCGATCTCGAAGTCGACGGCGACCTTGCCCTCGGCGTCGCGCACCGTCCACACCTCGGGGCTGCGCTCGGCCATGCGCTGGAGCTCGATGGGCGGGAGCAGGTGCAGCTTGCCGTCGACCCACACGCAGTTCTCGTTGTAGCGGGCCGGATCGAGGGACGCGTTGCGGGTCAGGTTGAAGCCGATCTTGCGGCCGCGCTCGTCGACGCCCCCGCCGGTGACCCAGTCCCAGCGCATCACGTAGGGGTAGTAGCCCTTGTGGTCGTCCATGAGCAGGAAGGCGCGCTCGCGGGTGAACTCGAAGCGCTCGCCGTCGAGCTCGATGGCGCCGCTGAGCCCAAAGCAGCCCTTGTGCGAGACCATGCCCCGGGTCGGCGCGCCGGTGCTGGGGGCGAAGGGGATGGACACGACCTGGGGCTCGGCGTCGGCGGTCCAGGCCGTGACCGCGCCCTCGATCGGCGGGCAGTCGCGGGAGCCGGGGAGGTCGAGCTCGACCTCGATGCGGCCCGCGTCCATGTGCGTGTGGAAGCGAATGGTCGCGCCGTCGCGCCCGGTCCACGCCATGCGCGAGTCGAGCACCTGGGTCGGCGCGCGCAGGGCCCAGGGCGCCAGCTTGCGCTCGAACAGGTGCTTGCGCTTGGCCCGGCGGTCGTAGGCCTTGACCTGGGCCAGGGCGAGGGTCTTGGCGTTGAACAGCGCGACGTTGAAGAACACCCGCTCGTCGCCGAACTGGAAGGCCTGCCACTCCTTGAGCCGAGCCCAGCGCAGGCCCCGGGGCAGGGGCAGGGCGAAGGGCTGGGCGTCGATCAGGTTGACCGCGGGGATGGGCGCGTCGAAGGTGCCGAACTGGGTCGCGCCGTCCTCGACGATGCGGGCGGGCGGGGGCTGGAGGCTGCGCTCGATCGGCATGGGGCTCACAGCGCGAGCAGGAACAGGCCGAGGGTCGTGAAGAAGCCGATCAGCCACACGAAGCTGCGCAGGTAGTCGATGTTGGCCAGGTAGGCGGCGGTGTGCAGGACCTGGGCGACGACGAAGGCGATCGCGAGCACGGCCGAGCGGCGCGGGTCGGCGTCGCCGAGGTGGGCGACGAGGACCGCGGCGACGAAGGGCGCGAGGTGGTCGAGGGCGCTGCGGTGGGCGGCCACGGCCCGGGCGCCGAAGCCCTCGAGGCTGGCCATCTGCCGGGGCGGGAGCTCGTTGTCGATCTCCTTGCCGGCCTGGCGGATCGCCACGAACACCGGGATGCGCGTCACCCAGGCGAACACGAAGGCGATGAGCACACACAGGAAGGGAGTGGTCATGGCCCGGTCCTTGTCACCCCTGGGCGCCGCTTTGGCAAGGCGGCGCGGGGGCTCGGCGGATCACAGCAGGCGGCGCAGGGCCTCGGCGAGCCACGCAGCCGGGTCGAAGTGGGCGACCACGCGCACGAGCGGCCCGACGCCGTCGAGGGCCGCGGTGTCGAGCAAGAGTCGCTCGCGGCCGAGGGCGTCGTCCGAGCGCGCGCCCGG
>NZ_ABCS01000210.1 GCF_000170895.1 Plesiocystis pacifica SIR-1
CCCACCGCTAGGAGCGGCGACACAGCCATTCGGGTTCCAGTGCCGCTCCAAACCCGGCACGGACTTCGGACACGCGGTACTAGCGGCAGCCGTGGGCGGCGAGCGCATCCTGGGCTCGACGGACGGCGCGCGGCGGGTTGTTCGGGTCCTTCTTGGGCGCGACGTAGCCGAGCATGACGGCGAGCTCCGTCGCCGCCTTCTCGGCCTCCTTGCAGCGCTTGGCCGCGGCCAGGGTCTGGACCTCGTAGACCCACGCGGCCTGGGACTCGGGCTGGGCCTCGCGGGCCGCGGCGAAGCGCCCGAGGGCCCCCTCGATGTCCCCCTGAGCCGCCAGCACCCGCCCGTGGTTGACGAGCACCGGGCCCTCGTCGGGCACCATCTCGAGCAGCGCGTCCATGTGCACCGCCGCGGCGTCGACCATGCCCATGTCGAGCAGGCCGCGGACGACCTCGAGGCGCAGCGGGGGCGCGTCCGGGACCAGCTTGGCGCAGCGCTCGAACTGCTCGGCCGCGTCCGCGTCGCGCCCGGCCTTCATCAACAAGCGCGCGTAGAGCAGGCGAATGTCGACCCCAGAGGCGTTGGCCTCGTACTCCAGGGCGCTCTCGGCGTAGTTCAGGGCCTGCTCGTCGTTGCCCAGGCGCGCGTGGACCTGCGCGAGGGTGTAGGCCGTGTCGACGCTGCCCTTGAGCCGATCGGCCGTCTCGATGGCCTCGACGGCGCGCTGGTACTCGCGCAGATCGAGGAGCACGACCCCGAGGGCCAGGTGCGCGCTGGCCAGCTCCGGGTCGAGCTTGAGGGCCGTTTGGAAGTGATCGATGGCGCGCTTTTTGTCCGCCACCGTCGCCCCCTCGCTCAGGCCCACGAGGTTGCCGATGGCCGCGTGGGGCAGCGCGTCGGTGTCGTCGAGCGCGATCGCCTCGTCGAAGGCCGCGCGGGCCTCGTCGGAGCGGCCGAGGTGGCTCAGGGCGTTGCCCCGGGCGTAGCGCAGCCGCGCCTTCTTCGGATCCGCGGCGATCGCCGCGTCGGCGGCCTCGAGCGCCCGCTCGGGCTTGCCCTGGGCGATGAGCACCTCGATCTCGACGATCGCCGGGTCGGCGCCCGGCTTGGGCTTGAGGCGGTCGCTGAGCCCTCCGCCAGGACCCTGTCCCGTGAGCTGGGCGTCGCCGAGCGCCTCGTCCTCGCCCTCCCCCTCGCCGGGCGTCGTCGTCGCGGGCTTCGGCTCGCCGCAGGCCGAGAGCGCGAGGGCGAAGGCGGCGAGGAATCCCAGGGTAGCGCGGCGAGCGGACGTGGCCATGGCGCCGATCTACCACGGCCGTCCGAGCCGCAGGATCTGAACCACAGGATCTGAACCACAGGATCAGGCGACCAGCTCGCGCAGCGCCTCGAGCGTGGCCTGCTCCTGATCGATCCACATCATGTGCCCCGCGCCCTCGATCACGCGCAGATCGAAGTTGGGGATGGTGCGCATCACCGGCTCGCCGCGCGAGGGCGGCGTGACCTTGTCGAGCGCCCCCCACAGCATCACGGTCGGCACGCTGAGCTTCGGCAGCTCCTCGAACAGCTCGACGTCCGGGCGCAGGCCCTTGGAGTCGACGATGCCCCGGATCATCACCCACCACGCCATCCACGCCCCGGGCAGCAGGTGCGCCTGGGTCTGGAGCTCGATGAGATCCTCGGGGACCTGGGCGAGGTCCTCGACCATGGCCTCGGCGAACATGGTCTTGGTCGCCTCGATGGACGGCTTGCCCACGGTGGTCAGGAGCAGCTTGCCCAGCAAGGGGCGGCTGAGGACCTTGAGCTGCGCGGGGATCTCCCGGTCCACCCCCGCCGGCGGACTGACCAAAATCAGCTTCGCGACGGTCTCCGGGCGCGCGAGGGTGTGGACGATGGCCATCGTCGCGCCCAGCGAATTCCCGAGCAAGGTCACCTCGTCGAGTTCGAGGGCCGCGAGGGTGTCCTCCACGAGCATGCGGGCGTACTGAAACAAGTCCCCGGGCCGGAGCGAGAGGGTCGACGACAGGCCCACCCCCGGGCGCTCGAGGGCGTGGACGGTGTACTGGGACGACAGCTCCGCCATCAAGGGCGCGAGCGAGCCAGCCACGAAGGGGCCGCCCGGGAGCATGAGCAGGGGCGGCCCGCTGCCCGCCGTCCACACCGTGGCCTCTCCGTCCAGGCGCTCGAGTGCGAGTCGCCGCGGCACGGCTTCGACGCCCCGGCGACTGAAGTAGTCGCGCTCTACCTGCTCGAATGTCGGGCTCATTTGCACTCTCGGTCCCATGTTGCTTAGCCCGCGATTCGACAGTCTCGATTTAGACGAAGTCCGTAGCGCGAGTGAAAAGCGCGCTCGGAATCCAGAGAGAACTCCAACTCCTCTTCAGGATATCTCGGGGTGATCACCGGTTCCAGCACGAAAGCGCAGTGACTAGCGCGGCACCTTGGATCCTGCGAGGACCGCACCAGATTCGCGCAACTACCGCAAACACACCCGTGGGTGTGCCCAACAAAACCGCTCCCCCTGACGTGAATGAATGACAGCAAGCTCGCTAACGACAATTGCGACCACAGGCCCGGCCGAACTCCAGTCCGGGCTCGCCTGTAACCGTTGAGAGTGAGGCAAATTAGGCCACCCTACCCTTTGCTGTCGAGCACACGGCGCCCCTCCTGCCCGGGAGCCCCGCGCCGGGTGCAAAGAGACGATCGCAGATCCGAGCGCGGCTCAATCGCAGGTCAGCGCCGGCGCGTGCGAAGGTTCGCCCGGATGGCCTTGGCCAGCTCCCCGCGCGCGCGCTCGCCGAGCTTCTGAACGTAGAAGACCGCCTCTGCCCGGCGCATCTCCGTGTTCAAGCGGGCGATCTCGATGTCCGTGCCCCGAGCGGCGAAGGCCCGCGTGATCCGTGCCGCGACGTCGGGGCTGCCCACGGTCTCGACGTCGACGATGGTCCGCTGCCCGCCCGGATCCTCGGAAAAGCGCACCCGGGTCGGCACGCGTCGCCGTCGGCCCCGACGCGTCCGCGTCCGAGGCATGGGCGGCAGGGGCTCGCCGAGCGCCTCGGCCGAGGGCGCGTCACTCAGGGCCTGGGCGAAGGCGTGCTCGAGCTCCTCGGCCAGCTTGACCGGACCGCTGGTCCGCCCCGGCCGGGACTCGCCCTCGACCACCCGGAACACGTCGAGAGCAATGCCCGTGCCCGCGGGCACCGAGAACACATCCGCCGCGACCACGGTCAGGCCGAGCTCGGCGAAGCTTCCGGTCAGCAGGGCCAGCAGGCCCGGGCGGTCCGGCGTGACCACGGTGACCCGCAACGCCCCAGTGCTCACGGCGACCTCGACCAGCACCGTACTCGGCGGAGCGCCGCTGATTGCATCCGCCTCGCCGCGCTCGGCCAGGGCGTCGAGCAGGCGACGGTGCTCGCGTCGCATCTCCTGGTCGTAGAGGCTGTAGTAGCGCTCGGGCAGGCCCTCGGGCTCGCTCTCCTGGGGTCGGCGGCGGGTCGTCCGGCCGGCCTTGCGGGCCCCGCTCTCGAGCTCGCTGATCCGCGCCGCGGCGCGCAGGTAGAGCTCGTCGAGCAAGCTGAGCTTCCAGCTGGTCAAGTAGTCCGGGGACACGTTGGCCATGTCGGCGAGGCTGACCAGGTAGAGCTCGTCGAGGGTTCGACGATCGCCGACCAGCTCGGCGAACTCGCGGACCAGCAAGGGATCACTCAGGTCCCGTTTTTGGCTGAGCATCGGCATGGTCTGATGCTCCTGGACCAAGAGCGCGCAGCGCTCACGGTCGGTCTCGCCCAGCCCCGCGCGCGCAGCCGCCAGCCGGGCGATCCGAGCCCCCTCGGCGCACTGATCTCCAAAGGGCTTGCCCGCGTCGTGGAGCAGCGTCGAGAGGTAGAGGACCTCCGGGCTCTCGACGTTGAGGTGGACCACCGTGGCCATGGGGTAGTCGCGGCGGTGCTCCCCGCGGGCCACGGCCTTGAGGAACTCGACGGCGTAGAGGCTGTGCTGATCGACGGTGTAGACGTGGAAGCCCTCGTGCTGCATGCGCCCGCGGGAGGCCGCGAACTCCGGCACGAGGCGCTCGAGGTAGCCGACGTCGTGGACCCGCTCGAGGGGGGTCGGTGCGCCGACATCGCGGGTATCGACGAGCAGGTCTAAAAAGCGTGCCTGGGCCGCGGGGTCCTCGGCCAGGCGGGTGTCGCCCTCGGGGATGGCCGCCGTGCAGTCGAGCAGGCCGTCCAGCAGCGGGCCCGAGGGCCGGAGGTTGCGATCCCGGGCGATCACCAGGGCTTCGAGGCCGAGCACCGGGCTCGAGGCGAAGGGGTTGCGCCCGTAGGTGAACAGACGATCGCCGTCGGTATGGAAGCGCTCGTCGATGCGCCGCTGCTCCTCGGCGCCCGAGCGCGGCGGCTGGCAGCGCGCGAACACCCGGGATCCGTAGCGGCGCACGTCCGAGGCGGCGCGGTAGTAGTCCTGCATGCACGCCTCGATCGCGGCGACCAAGACCGCGTCGTCGAGGCGCGCGCTCTCCCCCGGGCCGCCGGCCTCCTCTGGGAGGAGCCCCAGGACCGCAGGCACGCCCTCTTGGTATTGAAAATTGAGCCGATCCTGGGTCCGCCCGGCGACCAGGTGCAGGGCCGCCCGCAGACGCAAGAGCACGTCACGCGCAC
>NZ_ABCS01000209.1 GCF_000170895.1 Plesiocystis pacifica SIR-1
GGCGCCGGCCGGGAGCGCGAGGCCGCGGCGCGTCTCCAGCAGGGCGACCAGGTCAGCCAGCGTGCCCGCGAGCCCTGGCGGCGGATCGCCGAGCATGCGGCCCTCGGACGCCGACACGGGCAGGCGCCCCAGCTCCCGTCCCCGCGGCGTCATCTGCCCGTCCGCGTCGAGGGCCCCGACGCCGCGCAGGCGCTCCCGGGCCGCGTCCACGGCGAAGGGCGGGGGCGGGGCCAACCACGCCGCCCCGTCAAAGGCGCCGCCGTCCAGGCCGCAGCTGGCCGCGCGCAGCAGCACGTCGTCGAGCTCGATGCGCTCGATCTCTGGCGCGGTCACCTCCCGCGGGATGAAGCTCCGCGACCACAGCCGGATGCAGCGACCCGGCGCGACCCGGCCCGCGCGACCGGCCCGCTGCTCCATGCTGTCGCGGGCGATGGCCCCCAGGCCCAGGACCGAGCGCCCGCCCCGATGGATGCGCATGCGCGCCAGGCCCGAGTCGATCACCAGGCGCACCCCCGGCAGAGTCAGCGAGCTCTCGGCGACGTTCGTGGCCAGGTAGACCCGCCGCGGCGCCCCCTCGCGGCGGGCCGCGAAGGCGTCGACGAGGGTCCCCGGGGGTACGCCGCCGTGGACCGGGACGAGCTCGAGGCCGCCGTCGTCGGCCAGCGCCCGGCGGCAGCGCTCGATCTCCCCCTTGCCCGGAAGAAACACCAAGATGTCGCCGCTCGTCCCCGGCAAGCTCGCGCGCACGGCCTCGGCGACCCGGACCTCGAGATCGCGCTCGCTCGGCCCCTCCCCCGACTCGCCGCCGCGGTGCTCGACCTCCACGGGGAAGCTCCGCCCGCGGGCCTCGACCAGCGCCGCGTCGAGGGCCTCGGTCAAGCTCGCGGCGGCGAGGGTCGCCGAGCACAAGATCAGCTTTGGGGCCCCGTCCCGGCCCGGGCGGCGCAGCAGCGCGACGAGCAGCTCGATCTCCCAAGAGCGCTCGTGGAACTCGTCGACGAGCACCGCCGCGTAGGCCTCGATGCCTCCCGAGGCCACGAGGTTCAGCGCCACGCCCGGGGTCACGAAGGCGACCTGCGTGCTTGGACCCAGGCGATCCTCAAAGCGCACCCGGTAGCCCACGCGCTCGCCCACGGCTTGCCCCAGCTCCCGGGCGAGGTGCACCGCCAGGGCCCGACAGGCGACGCGGCGCGGCTCGACCACGAGGACGGGGCCGCCGAGGGCGTCGGCCGTCCAGCCCGGCAAGCGCGTGGACTTGCCCGAGCCCGTGGGCGCCGTGACCACGACCGCTCGGGGACCGCGCAGGGCCGCCTCGTAGCTCCCTCGGGCCTCCTCGATCGGCAGCTGAGCCGGGGCGTTCACGGCCCGGGACCATAACAGGTAGCATCGAGCCATGAACCTGCGCCTGTCCCCCAGCCTGACCCTGGCCGTGTCCGCGGCTTTGACCCTCGGCCTCGCGTGCACCGACGACGGCGACGGCGGCGATGAGATCGCCGCCGACACCAGCGGTAACCAGGAGGAGTCGACGAGCGAAGACACGACGGAGGAGTCCACCGGCGACTCCACCGAGGAGAGCACCGAGACCACCGACACTACGGAGAGCACCGAGGAGACCGAGGAGAGCTCCGAGGACACCACGGACACCACCGAGAGCACGGAGGAGACCGAGGAGAGCACGGACACCGGGCCCGTCGACAACGGCGGCTACGAGGCCGTGGTCAGCCCCGGCGGCCTCGATCGCGTGATCATCACGCGCAAGGACTTCAACGAGTCGACCTGCACCGAGATGGTCCTCTACTCGCCGGTGATGTTCGACGACTTCGACATCGACGTCCCCGACCCCTGGCGCATCGAGCTGGTCCGCGGCTGGACCGGCACGACCGACTGCCCCGAGGACAAGAGCGACCCGGACTACGGGGCCGGCGGCGGCACCGGGGAGATTTTCTTCCTCGGCACGGACGCCCTGGGCATCTACCCCTGCGCCGTCGGCTTCGACATCGAGCTGTTCTACAGCACCGAGCCCCCGACCACGAAGGCCTGGAACCAAGACAGCGTCGAGGTCATGGGCGTGAACTGCGGCTGAACGCGAGCCCCACCAAGCCACCGACTCGGCGGTCCCACGCACGGCGCGCGGGGCCGCCGTTTCGCGTCGCGCCCGTTTGCGTCACACCGCTGCTGCGCCGTGCCTTTCGCGCACCTGGGGCGCCTCGGTGCGGAGTGGGGCAAGCTGCCCCGATCTTGGCGGACTCATTCGCAACACCGACCATTGGAGTTCCAAAAGACAGTCGATACTTTCATTTTTTCTTGGACACTTTGGGCCACCTCGAAGGGCTCGCGCACACCAGTGCACATCCCCCTTCTCGGCCGTATGCGTCGGATACTGGCCAAAAGGACCATGAATGGCGATTCGCACGGACGATTCACAGTTCCCCACCCACCTGGGGTCACCGAGGGTCGAGTCATTCCAAATAATCACGATATCGTGCTTGCACATGTCGCTATTACCATCAGAATTCTTTCTGTACGGGCCGACACGCCTCGACGCCTCACCATGACCCAGTCCACCTCGACCGCTCACGTGCTGACGCAGTACACCCGCGTCACCCGCATCCTGACCAGCTACGCCGGGGCCGACGTGTCGGCGAAGGAGCTCGGGCGCATCGCGAGGAGCCTGGTCGACCGCGATCTGGGTCGGGCGCTGACCCGCGTGCACGCGTGGCTCGAGCGGCGCGGGCGCGTGTCCGAGGCCGAGATTCGCTCGGGCCTCGAGCTGCTCGAGACCTGCCTCGAGGGCTTCGAGGCCGTCGACGAGGTGACCCTCGAGCGCCTCCCGCCCACGCTCCGCGAGGTCATCCGGGCGCTGTGTGTCATCGAGCCTCCGGCCCTCGCGCGCACCCGCGGGGTCAAGGGTCGGCGGATCCGCGCCCGGCACGAGGGCGCGCCGGTTCGCCGGCGTCGCCGACCCAGCCAGGGCCTGCGCCGCGCCGCCGCGGACTTCGACCGCGTGCTCCCCCGGCGCCACGCCGAGAGCCGCCCGATGTGAGCGGCGCGTATGCTGCTCGCCATGGAGCCGCGCCTCTACGACGAGCTGGTCCCCTTCTACCACCTCCTCGATCCCCTCGACGATCACCGCGACGAGGCCGAGGTCTTCGCCGAGGTCTTGCACGCCGCGGTCCCCGGGGCCCGCGCGCTGCTCGAGCTGGGCTCGGGCGCAGGGCACGGGGCTCACTTCCTCGCGCCCCGCTTCGAGACCGCGACCTTGTGCGATCGCTCGGCGGCCATGCTCGCGCGCTCTCGGACCCTCAACCCCGGCTGCGTCCACGTCGAGGGCGACATGCGCACGATCCGGATCGGGCGCAGCTTCGACTGCGTCCTCGTCCATGACGCCATCACCTACATGACCACCCGGGCCGACCTGCTCGCGGTCATCGAGACGGCCCACGCCCACCTGCGCCCCGGGGGCGCCGCGCTGCTCGTGCCCGACTGCGTCAAGGAGAGCTTTTGCGAGTCCCACGAGGACCACGCCGGCGACGACGACGAGCGCAGCTTGCGGTGCATCGCGTGGTCCTGGGACCCCGACCCCGACGACGAGACCCACGTCGGCGACTTCGCCTTCTTGCTCCGCGAAGGCGGCGAGGTCCGGGCCGTCCACGACCGCCACCTGTTCGGCTTGTTCGCCACCCAGACCTGGCTCGAGCTGTGCGCCCAGGCGGGCTTCGAGGTCGAGGTGCTGCGCCGGCCCCTGCCCGAGGAGTACGTGGGCTCGGCCTACACCGACCAGATGTTCCTGTGCCGCAAGCCCTGAGTCGTGGACGTGGGGCAGGGAGGGCGTGGCGTCGTCCACGACGGCTAAAATAGACAGGGAGGGCGTGGCGCAGGGAGGGCGTGGCGTCGTCCGCGACGGCCCCGCGCTCGGTCATCCACCGGGGCAGATCAGGGTGAAGTGGCCGTCGGCGAACTCGCAAAACGATCCGCAGGTCTCCTCTGCCAGGCACGCGCAATCCTCCGAGCCGGAGCACGCTTCGGGCAGCTCGCGGCAGGAGAAGACGTCCGGCCCCGGATTCTCTCCGTCGAGCATGGCCTGCTGGCAGTAGTAGCTGTCGCTCGGACAAAAGAGCTCGCCGCACACGTGAGCGCCCTCGGGGGTCTCGCACATCGAGGTGTCGTTGCTGCGATCGACGCCCTCGGCCGCCTCGCAGCCCGCGATGTGGGCGTTGCCGTCGCACCCGCAGATCTCGACGTCGAGTCCATCGCATTCATCCGGTCGGGGGAGGCACTCACCGAGTTGGCCTGCGCCGCACAGATCGTCGGGGAAGTCGCACCACTCGTCGGGCCCGCACTCTTCGGGGCTGGCGCAGGAGTTCTCGTCCGTGTCGCCGGTGCCGGTCTCGGTCTCGGTCTCGGTGCCGGTCTCGGTCTCGGTCTCGGTGGTCGCGTCCTCGCTCCCCGTCTCGGCGTCCGCATCGTCGTTCGCGTTCGAGGAGGAGGGGGTGCATGCGATCGATAGCGCCGCGGCTGTCAGATAGGGGATTGCGCTGGGGAGCTTCACGACGTGGGTGTGCGCCGGCGAGGGGAATCGATCATCCCGCTGCCAGAAAAGCACTTGGACGCACATCGAGGGCTGCTCGGGCGGCATGTTCGCCTCGAGTCAGGCATCTGCACGAGTGTGGGAGGACCACAGCCTCGAACTCGACCCACGAGCAGCGCCGAGACGCTGCGTAGCGCCCATCCGTCA
>NZ_ABCS01000208.1 GCF_000170895.1 Plesiocystis pacifica SIR-1
GCGTCGAGGCTGGCCTCGTCGTCGAGCTTGGCCGCCATGGGCCAGCGCTCTCGGAGCTCGCGGAGGGTCCGCTTCAGGGCGGCGCTGGGTCGTCGCGCGGTCCAGCGGGCGAGGGGGTTGACGAGCGGGCGGCCCCCGGGGCTCAGCTGCTCGGCGGCGTTGCGCTGGAACCATCGCCGAAAGCTGTGCGCCGTGGGGAAGGCGTGGTCCGTGGCCTGCAGGGGGATCACGCCGTTGGCGTCGACGGCCTCGAGGCGCACGGGCAGCTGGCGCCCCGCCGAGGCGATCATCCGCGGGAGGAAGAAGCAGGGGTAGTCGTCGGTGGTCACCAGGCAGGCATCCTGGGCCAGGGCGGCGAGCAAGCCCGAGCCCGCGCCCGGGCGATCTTCGACGTAGGGGAGGTAGGTGACGCCGGCCTTGGCGAAGCGGCGGGCGTTGACGGCCATGCCCTCGAGCACGAAGCGGTGCATGCGGTCGCTGGCCCAGCGGTAGCCGACGCGCAGGGGCTCGAGGACCACGAGGGGTTTTTGCAGGCGCTCGGCGTGAAACAGGGCGTGCTGGAGGGCGAAGTTGTGCCGGGTCCGACGGTGGGCGATCATCCAGTGGAGCACGTGGGTGCCGTCGGGGTTGAGAGCCGCCGGGTTGACGGCGCGTACACGGAGCTTGGGAATGGCGCGGACCATGGCGATCACTCGACGTTCGCATGGATGACCCACGGGGACCGGCGAGGCCAGCCGATCGCCCTCGGGATGCGATCTATGTGCTTCCACCGCCCGCAAATCGCGCGTACCATGGGCGCTCGATGGCGAGCACTCTGGAGTACAACGCAACGCTCAAGGCCCGCGAGGACCTCTCCGACTACCTCGCCGTGTTCAAGGTCATCCCGGACACGCCCCTGCCCGAAGGCCGCTGGTTCGTCCCCGGTCAGTACCTGACCCTCGGCCTCAACAACGAGGACAAGCCCGAGCTCGGCAAGGTCCGCCGGGCGATGTCCATCGCCTCGCCGCCGCAGCAGCGCGAGACCATCGACTTCTACATCCGCTACGTCAACCGCCCCGAGAGCAACAACCCGCTGACCCACCTGCTGTGGAAGATGAAGCCGGGGGACCGCATCAACATGACCACCCGGGCGGTCGGCAAGTTCACCCTCGACGACACGGTCAGCGAGGACGACCCGCGCCTCAAGGTCTTCGTCGCTGCTGGCACCGGGCTCGCGCCCTTCACCTCCATCGTCGAGGCCGACATCGCCGCGGATCCCAAGGCGCGCCTCGACAAGTACGTGCTCATGCACGGCGCCAGCTACCCCAACGAGATCGGCTACAAGGCGCGCCTCGATCAGCTCGCCGCCGACAACGGGCTGCGCTACATGCCGACGATCTCCCGGCCCAAGGAGGCCCCGGAGTGGCGCGAGCACACCGGCCGGGTCGAGGACTTCTTCAAGGCCGAGCGCCTCGCGGACACCGAGAAGCTCATGGGCCTCGAGCCCGGGCAGCTGAGCCCCGAGACCGCCGTGATCTACATCTGCGGCCTGACCGGGACCATCGCCATGACCATCGAGCGCCTCTTGCACCGCGGCTTCGTGCCCTTCCACCGGCGCATCCGGCGGGCTCTGGGTGTCGCCGACGAGGTCGAGTCGACGATCCACTACGAGCAGTACGACAGCGAGCCCGTGCTCAAGGTCAAGGACCCCGACGAGCTCGCGCGCCTCAAGGCGCTGATGTCGGGCTAGCTCCTGGTGTGGGGAGCCTGGCCAAGGCGCGGCCAGTGAGTATGATGCGGGGCTCATGGCCGCCCCGCTCCCCGAGAAGCACCGCCTGCGCCCGCGCGAGCTGTTCTTCGTGTTCCTCGGCGCGACCACGGGCGGGGCGCTGGGCGTGCTGTGGTTCAAGCTCGTGCCCGAGGTGATGGACGGCCACGGGCTGTCCGCCGACGCCTTCTCGGGCCTCGCGGCCCTGTGCGTGTCGCCGCTGGTCCAGGCCTTGGTGCTGGTCGTGGGCGCCGTGCTGCTCGCCGCCGGGCTGGCCACGCGGATGAGCTCGGGCAAGGACACGGCGACGTGGATCATGGCCGCCGGCGACGTGCTCTTGTTCGGCGCCCTCGCGGTCAGCGTCAACGTGCTCTACGAGCCCGTGCTCTCGCGCCTAGGCCAGGACCCGGACGAGGCGAGCGAGCCCGAGCTCGACCCCGAGCAAGCGGCACAGGCCAAGGCCCGGGCCGAGGCCGCGAAGAAGGCCATCGTCGAAGACGACTGGGAAGATTGACGCCGAGCGAGGCCGGCTGGCTTCACTCGCACAGGTACTCGAACACGATCTCGCCCTGGGCCTGGAAGCGCTCGCAGGCCGCCCCGCACAGCTGGATGCCCGTGTCGTCGGCCGTGTAGACCCAGCCGTCCTCGGTCGCGCAGTCGGTGGCCTGCTCGACCGGCTCGTCGCCGACCACGACCAGCGCCTCGCGGCCCGTGTCGACCGTCTCGCCGAATTCGAGGGTGCAGCTGATGTCCGCGGTGATCGAGCTCAGCGCCGCGCTGAGCATGGCCTGGTCCTCGACCTGGTAAAAGGCGTACTCGCCGTCGAGGCCCGCGCCGCCGAGCTGGGCGACCTCGTGGAGCTGCTCCGCCGGGACCACCCCGGCCTGGGCGTCGAGCTCGGTGTCGATCTGGATGCCGACCACGTGGGTCGTGATGCCGTCCATGGACGCGTTGGCCACCGCGTCCTGCAGCGCCTCGTCGTAGACCAGCGAGGCCTGCCAGTCCGCCGAGTCCGCCGCGCAGTTGGCCGCCCCGTCCGTGACCAGGACCAGGAGCTTGGGGTCTTGGGTGTCCCGAGCGCGGAGGTGGTCCGCCGCCAGCTGAACCGCCGCCGCCGCCGGTGTGCCGCCCTGGGTGATCGCGTTGGGCCCGGGCAGCGCGCCGAGGATCGCCGCCCCCGTGTCGGCGCCCACCGCCACGTCGAGCTGCGTCGGCGCCAGGCAGGCCCCCTGCTCCCAGGTCGTCCCCGCATCGGCCGCAGGGAACATCGTGAGGCCCAGCTGCAAGCTCGCCTCCTGGCCGCTCACCACCTCGCTGATCACCCCGTGGAGGGCCTCCCAGCGCGTCTCATCCCCGAGCGGGTTGTCGCTCATGCTCCCGGAGCGGTCGACGACCAGGACCACCTCGGGGCGGACGATCGGCACGTCGACGGCTTCGGTGCAGACCTGCTCGGACTCGTAGTAGACCGACTTGATCGGGTGGTTGTTGCAGCCGCTGGCGCCAATCAGCGCGACGGACAGGGTGCAAAGGACGGGGAGGACGGCGAGCTTGTGTGGACGGACAGGCACGGTGGACTTGCAAAGCAAGTCGTGCGCCAACTCATGAATGGTGGGCTGGAGGGGGCTGTGGGGGTGAGGGCGGTGCAGGGTGCGACGTGGCGATGGCTACATTCGTCGGGGGAGGAGGTGAATTGGCAACAGGATGGGCCCGTCAACGCCGTTGGCGGTGGTCAGGTCAGCGTCAATGTGTATTGAGTTGGAACTAGGCGTTCGGGGTCTTCTGGGACCCATTTCTTCCGAGTTAGAAGAACCTCGCCGCCGCTGGCTTCGCCGTCCTTGTACTGGATGTTCGCGACGACGAAGAGCTCGGCGCGGTCGCCGAGTCGGCGCGCTTGGTCGACCTCGTTGTGGGTGACGATGACGGCGTCGCCGGCGGTGCTTGTGCCTTTGACCTCAACCGCGAGCTCGGGGTCCTCGTAGTTGTTGGGGTCCTCCGGTTGGGGCTCAGTGGTGCACGCGAGGTCGTAGCCTACGCGCTTGCCCTGAACCCGGAGCTCGGAGACGTCCCGGACATACCAGCCTCGCGCGGAGTAGTGACTCGCCGCGAGCTCCATCGCGCGGTTCTCGATTGCTGCGTTGCGAGCTGCGTCGCTCGAGCGTCCGGCGCTAGCCCTTTTCAAGCCCTGGATTGGCGCGTCGCGGTCCTCGATGGCAGGAAGAGAGCCGCGACTACTGTCGCGGGCGAGGTGACCGTAGTCCACACGGCCGCGGAGTCGCGTCTCCAAGAACGCAGGGTGCCACGAGCCCCCATCGAATTCGAGGTAGAGGCGCACGCGCTTTTGCCGGTTGCCGTCGCCGGTCTCGCGCTCTGAGCCGACGTCTTTCATGCTCGCGCCCAAGTCTCGGCGGAGCTGCTTCGCATCAATGTTATTGAGGTCGACGGGGTAGCCCCTTCGGAGCGGGATGAAGCGAGCTTGCTCTGATAGATGTTCGGTCTTCTTGGTGTCGATCTCGGCACGGGTCAACGTGGCGGTGTTTGCCCCGAGGCGCACGAGCAAGAGTTCAAGCCCGGCGTTGTAGTCCTTGTTGTAGCCGCCCCCGCAGCTGTCGAAGACAAGGCTCAATCCGTTCGTCTCTGGCTCGATCGTGAAGTTGGCGTCGAGTTCTCTGTCGTCATCCCAGATGGGCATGGCGCGAGCTTCGCGAGCCTTCGCGCTCGTTTGCAGTGACTTTGCGAAGGTTGACGATCTTTGCGGTCCATTCGGCGGCTTGCGCCCCCCTCGGCCTCCGCTCTACGCTGGGCACCCGAGCGCCCCCGATGGATCAACCGAGACACCCCGGCGACGACCCCACGGACGCGAGCGCAGGGCCGCTCGTCCCCGGCGCTCGCCTGGGTCGCTCGTTCGTGATCCGCGAGCTCGAAGAGGGCCCGAGCGGGGTGCGCTACGCGGCCTACGACCCCGAGCTGGACCGTCGCCTGGTCGTCGAGCTCTCGCACGGCGCGGGCTCGCGGGCGCTCCGCGAGGCTCGGGCGATGACTCGGGTCAGCCACCCCAACGTCGTCGCGGTCCACGACGCGGGCACCCGCGGCGACAAGGTCTATCGGGTCATGGACGCCGTCGAGGGCACGAGGCTGACGCAGTGGTTGGCGCAGCCTCGGGACTGGCGCGAGATCGTGCAGGTCTTTCTCGGGGCGGGAGAGGGGCTCTACGCGGCCCACGAGGCCGGGCTGGTCCACGGCGACTTCGCGCCGGGGAAGGTGATCGTGACGCCGGGGGGCGTCGCCAAGGTCACGGACTTTGGGCTGAGCTCGGAGGGGGACGAGCCGAGCCTGAGCCAGGCCCCGGCCCAGGAAGAGGAGCGGGTCGACGCGCTCATCGATGAGCTGGCGGGCTTCTTGGGGGGCCTGGGGGACTTTGGTGGCAGCGGAGACGAGGGCGGCGGTCTGGGCCTGGGCGGGCTGTTTGGCGCGGACTC
>NZ_ABCS01000207.1 GCF_000170895.1 Plesiocystis pacifica SIR-1
CCCGCTCGAGGGCTTGCTGCACGCTGCGCAGGGTCACCACCTCGCCCAGGTCGACGCCCAGCCCCGTGAAGGCCCGCGCCAAGGTGGGCGTGACCCCCGTCAAGACCGGGCGCGCGCCGAGCAGGCGCAGGGCCCCGACCATGCGCAGCAGGTGCTCGACAGAGACCGCGTCGATCTCGCGGACGCCGGTGAGATCGATGATCGGCACGCGCACGCGAGCGCGAGACACCTCCTCGAGCAGGCGCTCGGTCAAGATCCGCGCCCGCGTCTCCCCGAGGGAGCCGACGATGGGCAGGGCGATGACCCCCGGCGAGATCGTGATCAGCGGCGCGGACAGGGCCGCGATCTCCCCCTCCTGCGCCCGCACCCGCTCGCGCTCCTCGAGCAGCGCCGCCTCGATCTCCTCGGAGCTGACCCGCTGCAAGCGCTCGAGCTTGTCCATGCGATCGTAGTAGCGCTTGGCCTCGTCGAGGGCCTCCTCGCGCTCCTGGGCCAGCTTGCGCCGCTCGGCCTCGAGGCGGCGCAGCGCCCGGGCCGACTCGGCCAGACGGGCGACCAAGCTGGCGACCAGCGGATCTTCGCTGTCCGCGTGGGGGCAGCCACGACACCGCCGCACCTGCCTGAGCAGGGCGCCGAGCTCGAGGGCCGCGCCGGCTTCAGACTCGAGCACACACTGAGATTCACAGCCCACGGCGTCTCGACTCTACTCGCGATCAGCCCTTGATGAGCGCGAGGGTGAAGGTCTCGTCGTGGTGCATCGTCACGCCGTTGACGGGCGAGAGCTCCCCAAAGGTGTGGAAGCCGACCTTCGCCACCTCCGGGCCCAGGCGCGCCATGGAGCCCTCGACCTCGTCCTTGTAGCGCGGGCCGAGGACGACCTTGCGGGCCATGCAGTCGAAGAAGAGCGCGATGGAGGGGTCGGGGAGCTCGGCCAGGGCCGCCTCGCAGGCCGCGTCGGCGCCGGCGATCACGTCGTCCTTGGTGGCCCGGGACAGCCGCACCCGGGCCCCCTCGGGGATGTCCCCCCCGAACACGATGGCCTGGCGCTCCTCGTCGACGGCCTTGATCGCTCGGAGCAGGACGATGTCCTCGCGCTCCTCGAGGCGCTGGTGGCCGAGCTGGCCCCCGACCACCCCCAGCGGGAACTCGACGCCGACCATGGGCATCTCGGACCAGCGCTCGCCGATGTAGCCGCGCAGGATCGGCAGCGCCGGCTGGCCGTCGAGCTCGAGCAGGACGTTGCCGCCGTCGACCTTGGTCACCGTGCGCGTCGCCCCGACCGGCCGCCAGCCCGCCCGGGCCGCCGTCGCAACCCGGATGTCTCCGCGCAGCGCGACCCCGACCACCGCGCCGGTGAGGCAGCGCGCGTCGTGCAGCTGGTGGGTCTGCTCGAACTTCGCGTCGTCGGCCGCGAGGCCCCCGACGATGGGGAAGCGCTCGCCGAGCACGCTCTGCATGCCCTGGAGCAGGCGGGTGCCGTTGTAGGCCAGCCCGTCCGGGAACACCATCAACAGCGAGGGCTCGAAGCCCTCGACCTTGCGGGCGAAGGCGGCCCCCGCCTCGAAGGGGCCGCTGGCGACGTCGGTGTGCGAGAAGGTCTCGAAGGCCACGCCCTCCAAGCGCAGGCCCATGACCGTCAGCGAGCCCGAGAGCGCCTCCTCCGAGTTGATCTCGGCGTAGCTCGAGCAGCCCACGACCTTCGCCCCCGGGAGCTCGCGGTTGAGCGCCGCCAGGGCTGGCGCCGGATCCATCCGCGTCGACACGAAGGCGAGCAGCAGCTGCGGCTCCGCGCCGAGGGCCTCGAGCAGCTCTTCAGCGACCTCGAGCCCCGCCTCCGCGGGGTCGTCATGCACGATGGACACGCTACGGGCAACAATCACCGAGCGATGATAGCGAACATCGACCGGCGACCAGTGCCCCTAGGATCGCTTCACAGCGACATCGCGACCAGCACGCCGACGTAGGTCAGGTAGCAGGTCAAGAACACCGCGCCGACCCTGCGACCGAGGCGGGGCTCGGAGCCCTCCTTGCGGCCGGAGGCGAGGGCCAGGATCACCAGCAAGACCGTCAGCGAGCCCATCACGGGGTAGTCGCGGATCAGCAGGGAGTGGTCGATCTCGCCCGGGTCGAGGAAGGCCGGGAAGGGCAGCACGGCGAGGAGGTTGAACACGTTCGAGCCGAGCACGTTGCCGATCGCCATGGCGTCCTCGCCCCGCAGGGCCGAGGCCACCGAGGCCGCGAGCTCCGGGAGGCTCGTGCCGATCGCGACCACGGTCAGGCCGATGACGAGGTCGCTGACCCCGAGGGTCGAGGCGATCTCCGAGGCGCCCCAGACCACGCCGCGCGAGCTGCCCATGAGCAAGGCCAGACCCACGAGCAACCACAAGGTCGCGCGGCCGTAGCCCGCCGTGGGCTCGGCCTCGTCCTCGACCTCCTCGCTGTCGCGCCCGCTCCGGATCGCCCGGACCAAAAAGAGGATCAGCGTCGCCACCAAGATCGCGCCGTCGACCGGGCGCAGCTGCCAGTCGACGAGCAGCAGCACCACGCCGAAGGTGATCAGCAAGACCACCGGGATCTCCCGGCGGACCACGTCGCGGTGAAGGCGGATCGGCTTGATCAGCGCGCTGACACCCAGCACCAGGCCGATGTTGGTGATGTTGCTGCCGACCGCGTTGCCCAGGGCGATGCCGCCGCTGCCGTCGAGGGCCGCCATGGCCGAGACCAGCATCTCCGGGGCCGAGGTCCCGAGGCCGACGATCAGCATGCCGACCAGCAGCGGCGACACGCCCATGCGCCGCGCCAGGGTGGACGCCCCGAATACGAAGCGGTCGGCACCGAATACGAGCCCGGCGAGACCGAGGACGACGGCGAGGGCTGCAAGGGCGAGACCCACGGGGGCGCAGCATACGTCACGCGGGCCCCGAGGGGTGTTGCGAGGGGCCACGCGGCGAGGCGCGAGTCCGATCGGTGCGCCCACGCGCGCGCCAGTTCGGACGATGGGCATGGAGCCAGGGTTGTCCTTGAATGCCGTTCGCTAGGGACTGAGGCCACGAAGCCGAGAGCTTCCGCACCCTGCAGCGCGCGGGCGACTCATCTCCCCCTCCCCCCTGTCACGGCGCCGTCGACATGCTATCCACCGGCGGATGAGCGCGACGCAGCAGCGCAGGCACGCGCCTCGGGACGGACGGCCCGGGCTGTCCATCGTGATCCCCGTGTTTGACGAGGTCGAGTCCCTCGAGGAGCTCTACCAGGGCATCACCGCGGCCTGCGATCGCGTCGGCCGAGGCCACGAGCTGATCTTCGTCAACGACGGCAGCCGCGACGGCTCGGACCGCAAGCTCGACGAGCTCGCGGGCCGGGACCACCGGGTCCACGTCATCCACTTCCGGCGCAACTTCGGCAAGTCCCCGGCCCTCGCCGCCGCCTTCGAGCGGGTCATCGGCGACATCGTGTTCACCCTCGACGCGGACCTCCAGGACGACCCGGCGATGATCCCCGACTTCGTCGAGCGCATCGACGCGGGCGCCGACCTGGTCTCGGGCTGGAAGAAGCGCCGCCACGACCCCTTCGGCAAGACCTTCCCGTCCAAGGTCTTCAACTGGATGGTCCGCAAGCTCAGCGGCATCCCCCTGCGCGACTTCAACTGCGGCTTCAAGGCCTACCGCATCGAGTGCATCCGCGAGCTCTCGGTCTACGGCGGCTTCCACCGCTTCATGCCGGTGCTCGCCGGGGCCAACGGCTTTCGCATCGAGCAGATCGTCGTCAACCACCGGGCGCGCAAGCACGGCGTCAGCAAGTTCGGCGTCAAGCGCTTCTTCGACGGCATCCTCGACCTGATGACGGTGCTGCTGGTCACCAAGTACCGCACCCGCCCGCTGCACTTCTTCGGCCTCCCCGGCAGCGCCCTCGCGGCCACGGGCGTCGGCCTGCTCGTCTACCTGACCGTCCTGTGGTCCCTCGACCAGCCCATCGGCACGCGCCCGCTGCTGACCCTGGGCGTGCTGCTGACCATCACCGGCCTGCAGTTTCTGTGCTTCGGCCTCCTGGGCGAGCTGCTCGTGCGCACCACGGTGACCTCGCGCGAGATTTACTCGGCCATGTCGCCGGCCGAGCGCGCCCGCAAGATCGCCGCCGCGGACGGCAAGCCCCTGCCCGGCTCGGCGCCCGCCCCTGCCGCTGACCCGGCCCCCGAGCGAGAGGCGGCCGAGGCCCCCGCGCCCGACCCGGACTCCGTGACCACCAGCGAGGACGGCCCGACCGTCGATCCCTCGGCGGTGACCCGCGCGGACAACCCCCTATTGTCCAAAGACGACGCTGGCGCCTCGCACAGCGGCGCCCGAGACGGAGCACAGGAGCCGTCATGAACGCCCCCGTCGACGAGCGCAGCTCGAATCAAAAGAAGCACGAGAGCAACAACCCGATCCAGCGCGGGCTGATCGACAACTTCCACGCCAAGGCCATCGCCATGGTCAACCGCGCCAAGCCGGGCTCCATCCTCGAGCTCGGCTGCGGCGAGGGCTACGTCCTCGACGCCTTCGTGCGAGGCGGCGTCCAGGCCGAGCTGACCGGCGTGGAGCTCGACGAGCGCGCCGTGGGCAAGGCCCAGGCGCGGCTCGGCTCGCGGGCCACCATCGAGCACGAGGACGCCCGCAAGCTCGCCGCCGACGGGCGCCGCTTCGACATGGTCATGATGCTCGAGGTCCTCGAGCACATCCCCGAGCCCGAGCAGATGCTGCCGATCATCGACGAGCTCAGCACCGAGTGGATCCTGGTCAGCGTGCCCTGGGAGCCGGTGTTCTGCGCCCTCAACTTCATGCGCGGCAAGAACATCACGCGCTGGGGCAACGACATCGACCACGTCAACCATTGGAGCCGCCGCGGCTTCGCCGAGTTCATCGGCTCGCGCTTCGAGATCGTCGAGCAGCCCGGCGTGTTTCCGTGGACCATGCTGCTCGCCCGCAAGCGCAGCTGACACGCCGCGGCGCGGACCACGAAGCCGCTCCAATGCCGGCCAACCGGCAGCTGTGACGCACATCGCAATTGCCTCTCAGTGGCTCTGTGGAACCTGCTAACATGGTTCCATGGTGGAAGACGTACCGCGCCGAGCCACGGACTTGCTCTCGCCACAGGAGATCAAGGCGCTCACCCGCGCGTCCGATCTTCACGGCTTCCTGGCCACCTTCACGACCTGGGGCCTGATCGTCGCCGCCCTCGTGATCCCGGCTCTCGTCCCCCACCCCGCGGTCATCCTCGCGTCCGTGCTGATCCTCGGCGGTCGCCAGCTCGGCCTCGCCATCCTCATGCACGAGGCGGCGCACCGCAGCCTGTTCCGCACGCGCTGGATCAACGACTTCGTCGGCTACTGGATGGGCGGCGTGCCCATCTGGCAGCGCCTCGAGGGCTACCGGCTGCACCACCGCCGGCACCACGCGCGGACCAACACCGAGGCCGACCCGGACCGGGCCCTGAGCGCGCCCTTCCCCGTGACCCCGGCCTCGCTGGTCCGCAAATTCGCCCGGGACGCCGTCGGCCTCACGGGCCTGCGCCGCATGTTCGGCCAGCTGCTCATGGACCTGGGCATCATCGAGTACAGCGTCGCGCCCCCGGTGGAGAGGGCCGACCCCAGCGAGCGCACCCCGGCCACCATGGCCGCAGGCCTCGCCCGCCACACCCTGCCCTTCGTCGCCTTCAACGTGGCCCTGTGGGCCCTCGCCTACGCCCTCGGGGCCGGCTGGGTCTGGCTGCTGTGGTTCGGGGCCTACCTCACCAGCTTCAGCGCCTTCATCCGCATGCGCTCCATCGCCGAGCACGCCTGCACCTCGCCCAGCGAGAACCCCTTCCTCAACACCCGCACCACCCGGGCCAACCTGCTCGCCAAGCTCACCGTGGCGCCCCACGGGGTCAACTACCACCTCGAGCACCACCTGCTGCCGACGGTCCCGGCCCACCAGCTGCCCGCGCTGCACCGCCTGCT
>NZ_ABCS01000206.1 GCF_000170895.1 Plesiocystis pacifica SIR-1
AGGCCCGCCAGCCGTCGTGGGCCCAGGTAGGAGTCGACGCCGCACACCAGGCAGCGCTCGACGCCCGCGCCCAGGTGGGCGGCGGCGCGCTCGAGGGCGGCCGGGCCCGCGCTCTCGTCCCCGAGCACCCGCTCGAGGGCTCCGATGGCCACGCCGCTGCGCTGGACGAGCTGGGCGAGGAGTTCGGCCTCGCCCGCGCAGGGCCCAGGCGCGTCGCTGGGCCAGGCGATCACCAGGCGCTCGAGCCGTTCGACCTGCCAGCGCCGCGCGCTCTCTTCGACCACGGCCGCGAGCAGGGCGAGCAGGCGCTCGCTCACCGGCGCCTCGTCGAGCCCGGTCACCGCAGCACCGATGATGGGCAGGCCGTCGTCGTCGTGCCAGGGGAGCTCGTCGAGGCGGTCGAGGCCGCCGCGGATCGCCGCGCAGTTGGCCTCGATGCCAAAGCCGACGGGCGTGACCAGGCCCGCGCCCGCGAGGTAGAGCCCCGCGCTCACGAGCCCCCTCCGCGGCGGCGGGCCTTGGCCCAGCGCACGTACTCGGCCAGCGAGCGAAAGTAGGGCTTCCCGCGCTTGCGCGGCAGGCCGTCGGGGCCGAACTCCTCGCCGAGCTCGATGCCACGCAGCGCGGTCAGCTTGGGCCCCGGATCGACGCGGGCGCGCCAGCACAGGCTCACGCGTCGCTCGTCGGGCTCGATGACCACGGTGTCGAGGGTGAGCGCGCGGGCGTCCACGCGATCGCGGAAGCGAAAGCGCGCCGGGGGCGGAGGCGGGGGGACGCGAAAGCGCAGCATGCCCGTGGGGTCCAGGTTGACGCAGGCGATCTCGGTGCCGGAGGCGAGGGCGGGGAAGCGCTGGTCCTCGGGCGCCATCTGAAAGTGCAGGGGGTCGAAGTCGAGGGGCAGGAAGGGGAAGCGATCGGCCTTCCACGCCGCGTCGTAGGTGCCCGCGTGGCCCAGGCGCGGCTGCCAGCCCCGGGCGATGGGCCCCAAGCTGGCCGGCCGGACCCGCGCGCCCCAGCGCGTGACCGGCTCGTCGATGTACTCCTGCGTGGGCGCGGGCTCCCCCACGACGGCCAGGTCCGAGCGGCCGCGGGCGAGCCCCCGACCCACGGGGTTGCGCCACTCGCAGTGGCCCTCGGCGGATCCACCGTAGGCGCCCTCCCAGCGCAGGGGCGCGCGCACGAAGGGCTGGGCGGCCGAGGGCACGACGCCCGCGAGCCCCGGCGTCCACACCCGCGGCCCGTGCACGCGCAGGATCTTGCGCTGGCCGCCCACGACCAGGGCGACCTCGCAGGCCTGGAGCGCCCGGCCGCCCGGCGCGTGGGCGTGGCCGATCACGACCACGTCGGTCTGGAGCTTGAAGGGCGCGAAGTCGTTCTCGAGCCGAAGGCTCGACGCGGCCGGCTCGCCCCAGTACTCGTCGGCGTAGGTGAACACCTCCGCGGGGTCCTCGATCGACTCTTGGCGCAGCTCCCCGTCCTCGCCCACGCGGTAGCGGCCCTTGACCACGAGCACGCACCACAGCCGGCCGTCGAGATCGGTCCAGGTCGTCGCTTCGGCCCCGTGGCCGAGGGTGTTCTGGGTGACGTGCAAGGGCGGGCGCTCGTATATGTGCAGAGCTCGAGTGTGGCTGCGAACTATCCGAATTGAAGTACGTTCATTTCGTGAGCATCAATTCAGTTTGATCGTACCGCCGCGGATGCGGTGGGCGCCGGTCGCCTGGCTGGTGATCTGGCGGCCCTTGATGGTCACGCGCCCGTCCGCGGTCATGGTGATGCTGGCGCTCCCGCAGCGCAGGCTCAGCTCGCGCTTGGCCAATAGTTGCACGTGGTGACCGTCGAGCTCGAGCTCGACGGGGGCGGGGCAGTCTCGCGCCGAGGCCTGCGCGTGCGCCCAAGGATCACGGGATCGTCCACCTGACCCCCGATGAAGCCCAAAATCACGGTCTCTCCGAGGTCGGCCTCGCTGAGCTCGATCACCGACTCGGCGGCCAGCACCCGGGTGTCTCCGGGCACGCGCACCTGGGCCTGGCCGTCGACGAGGGCGACCACCGTCGCGCGGACGGGGTGGCTGGGATCCAAAAGGGCACGCGATGCTTGGGTCTCGAAGGGCATGGGCGGCGACTCGCGGGGATGGAGTTCTATACCCGATCTTCTCCAGCTTGGCCCGGCTTGGCTCGCCGTGCTACCGCGTGCATTCGATTGGCCGCACCCCCACCCGGGTGTCGGGTGTCGGGTGCGACCGAGCGCCAGCTGGAGCGGCGGGCAAAAGCGGCTATCCTGGGGATTCGCCATGCCAGCGCTGCCGCCCGTCGAATACCTGGTCAGCTTCGTCGACGGCCCCGGCGCCGAGTGGCAGCTGCTGCGCTTCGTGTGCGACGAGGAGATCGACGGCGGCTGCCGGATCATGGTCGAGCTCGCGATCGTGGACTTCGACGAGGACCTCGACGGCCTGCTCGGCGCGACCCTCAACCTCGAGGCGTGGCGGGGCGAGGTCGAGGCGCACTTTTTTGGCGTGGTGCACCACGTCGAGCTCCTCGGCCACGCCGAGCACCGCTGCATCTTGCTCGTCCACGCGATGTCGGCCTTCGAGCTGTGCGAGCAGCGGGTCCACTCGCGCATCTTCCAGGAAAAGAGCGTCGTCGACATCGTGCAGGAGGTCCTCGACGAGGCCCTGGGCGAGTACGGGCGCAGCGTCGAGCTGGGCGCGCTGAGCCGGGGCCAGAGCCCGCGGGAGTACTGCGTGCAGTACCTCGAGAGCGACTTCGACTTTGTCCGTCGCCTGCTCGAGGAGGAGGGCATCAGCTACTACTTCGCCCACGATCCGGGCGCCGGGCACGAGGTCATGACCTTGTGCGACGCCAACGACCAGTACCCGGCGGCGGCCAACATCGACGGCAGCGACGAGTTCCCGCTCATCGAGCGCGCGCCGGATCTGGTCACCCTCGAGAGCGTGCAGAGCCTCGAGTGGAGCCAGCGGCTGACGCGGACCGCCTCGCTGCGCCAGGACTTCGACTGGCTCAGCCCGGGAGCGGTGCTCAGCTCCACAGCTGGCGAGGCCGACGCCCGCGGCCGGACCCGCCGGGCCTTCGTGCACGGGCTGCGCCGCTACCACGCCGACGACCTCGGCGAGCGCGCCCAGGACCGGGTCGAGGCCGGGGCCATGGACTCGAGCACGGCCTTCGTGGTCAGCAACGCCCTGGCCCTGCGCCCGGGCATGCGCTTTCGCTCCGACGCCCACGCCGACGACGGCTGCCCCGGCGAGTACATCATCCGCAGCCTGCACCACGAGGGCGGCGGCGACATCCAGGGCGGGCTGGGCGAGGACGAGCAGGTCCGCTACGCTAACGAGCTGCGCTGCCTCGACGCCGAGCTGCCCCTGCGCCCGCCCGTGCGCACGCCCAAGCCGCGCATCCACGGCGCGCAGACGGCCACGGTCGTCGGCGGCGGGGAGATCCACACCGACGCCCACGGGCGCATCCAGGTCCAGTTCCACTGGGAGGAGGGCGCGGGCTTTGCCGAGGGCGCCTCGTGCTGGGTCCGCTGCGCGCAGAGCTGGGCGGGCCCGAGCTGGGGGGCGCAGTTCATCCCGCGCGTGGGCATGGAGGTCGTCGTCGACTTCCTCGACGGCAACCCCGACCGGCCCCTGGTCGTCGGCTGCGTCTACAACGGCGAGCACGCCCCGCCCTTCGAGCTCCCGGGCAACTCCACCCAGAGCGGCTGGCGGACCAACTCCTCGCCCGGCGGCGGGGGCAGCAACGAGCTGCGCTTCGAGGACGCCGCGGGCATCGAGCAGATCTACATCCACGGCCAAAAGGACTGGCTCGTCGAGATCGAGAACGACACGGCCCGGCACACCGGCAACGACGAGCTGCACACCGTCGGCCACGACTACGACAAGCGCGTCGACAACAACCAAAGCGAGACCGTCGCCGTCGACAAGTCGATCTCGGTGGGCTCGAACCACACCGAGACCATCGGCGCGACCATGAGCCTCACGGTCGGCACCAGCCAGACCGTGACGATCGGGACCACCCAGACCATCTCCGTGGGCACCGCCCTGACCGAGACGGTGGGCGCGACGGCGACCCAGCTCGTCGCCGCCGCCAAGACGACCACCGTGGGCGGCGCCTTCACCATCGCCGTGGGCGCGGCCATGAGCACGGCCGTGGGCGCGGCCTCGACCGAGGTCGTCGCCGGGGCGAAGTCCGTGGCCGTCGGGGCGACCAGCGACCACACCGTGGCCGGCAGCTACAGCCTGGGCGCCTCGACCATCAGCCACAGCGCCAAGACCAGCCTCCAGCTCAGCGCGGGCACGGAGCTCATGGGCAAGGGCGAGAAGAAGGTCGCGTTCACCTCGGACGGCCCGATCGAGAGCAAGGCCAAGACCAAGTACACCGTCGACGCGGGCGACGAGTTCACGATCACCTGCGGCTCGTCCAGCCTGACGATGAAGAAGAACGGGACCATCGAGATCAAGGGCAAGACGATCACGATCAACGGGTCGAGCAAGCTGAACCTCAAGGGCGGCAAGATCCATGAGAACTGAGAGTTTGTGAACTTTTCCTCTCGGTGTGGGATCACAAGCACCGAGAGGGAAGTCCATGCCGAAGTCGCGCCGAGAGAAGCCCCGCCTGCGAGAAGCCGAACGCCACCAGCTCGAGTTTCGCTCCTACAACCTCGACTCGCTGTTGGCTGATGACCATCGAGCCCGACTGCTATGGGCAGCGGTCGGGCAGCTCGACCTCTCGAGCTTCTACGACGCGATCGAAGCCCGAGGAGCGCAGCCAGGACGACCCGCCACGGATCCCAAGGTGTTGCTGACCCTGTGGCTGTACGCGATCTCGGAGGGCATTGGGAGTGCTCGTCACCTCGCGCGGCTGTGCGAGCGCGACAACGTCTATCGATGGATCTGTGGCGGCTTGAGCATGAACCATCACACGCTGGCGGAGTTTCGGACGGGGCACGGAGACAAGCTCGACGAGCTGATGACCCAGCTGCTGGCGACGCTGATGCACCAGGGCCTGGTGACGCTGAGGCAGGTCTCCCAAGACGGCGTCCGTGTACGAGCGAGCGCAGGAGCAGGCTCGTTTCGACGCCGGGCGACCCTCAACAAGTGCCTGAAGGAGGCGAAGGCTCGAGTGCGAGAGCTGAGCCGGCAGCTCGAGAGTGACCCCGGGGCCGAGAACAAGCGGGAGCAGGCCGCAAAAGAGCGAGCAGCGCGGGAGCGACAAGAGCGTTTGACGCGGGCGCTCGCAGAGCTCGACGAGCTGGAGAAGCAAGACAAGGCCAAGGAGCCCAAGAAGAAGAGCACGAGGTCGAAGAAGCAGACCACGAAGACGAACGAGAAAAAGAAGGCAAAGAAGAAGGAGCGTCGGGTGAGTACGACGGACCCAGAGGCTCGGGTGATGAAGATGGGAGACGGAGGGTGGCGGCCGTCCTTCAACCTTCAGTTTGCGCAAGACACCAAGGAGAATTTCATCGTGGGTGTGGGCGTGACGAACGTCGGGAGTGACAAGAGCCAGATGCTTCCGATGTGCGCGCAGGTGCTCGCGCGTACGGGAGTGCGCCCTCGGGAGTGGCTGGTCGACGGAGGCTTCGTGAAGCTCGCAGCCATCCACGAGATGGAGGCCAAAGGGACGCGAGTCTATGCGCCGGTGCCCAAGCCGCGAGACGAGGAGGACGACCCCTACGCCCGCAAGCCCAAGGACACGGATGAGACGTGGCGGTGGCGAAGGCGGATGAAGACCGAGTCGGCCAAGAGGAAGTACCGGCAGCGAGGGGCACACGCGGAGCTGGTCAACGCGGACCTTCGAGCATGGCGCGGGCTGCAGCAGCTACCGGTCCGAGGGGAGTCGAAGGTGAGGACGGTGGGGCTGTGGATGGCGCTGACCTACAACCTGCTGAAGTGGACGAAGCTGGTGCCGATGCCGGCATGAGCGGCGGGCGCTGAGCTGCCTCCCGGGCCTCCGCCGGAGCAGCTGAGCTGCCTCCCGGGCCTCCGCCGGAGCAGCTGAGCAGCCTCCCGGGCCTCCGCCGGAGCAGCTGCCGATGCTTGGGCAGGAGTATCGGCGGTCAAGGGAGAGGTCCAAGCCGTGCGTCACTCGCGTCGGCCCGAGTCCGTGCACGACTTCGGGGAAAGACTTACAGCCTCTGAGTCGTGGACGTGGGGCAGGGAGGGCGTGGCGTCTCCACGAC
>NZ_ABCS01000205.1 GCF_000170895.1 Plesiocystis pacifica SIR-1
TTCCTCGCGCTGTGCCGCCAGTACCCCTTCGGCCACCCGCCGCCGCCCTACGTCAGCGTCGCGGACCTCGAGCGGGCCATCACCGTCGGCGAAGATCCGGCCCTGCTCGACGACCCCGAGGCGACCCTCGAGACCAGCGCGGAGTGGGCGGGCTGCTGGGCGCGGATCACCCCCGACGACGCGCGCCGCCCGATCACCTTCGAGGCCGCCGAAGCGCCCGTCGTGTGGGACCTCGACGGCCTCTCGCCCGGGACGTGGATGATCGCGGGCTACACCTGGGAGCCGCCCATCAACCTGTGGAGCCGCGCGCCCTGGGTCGTGCGCGTCGTCGACCAGCCCGTGGCCGAGGCCGACCCCGCCAGCTTGCAAGTCGCCGCGACCTTCGACCCGATCCCCGAGGTCCTCAACCTCGGCGACGCGGCCCCGCTGTCCGGCTGCCTCGACGCGCCGCCTGGCACCACCGCCGAATTTCAGGCGCGACGCAGCAAGTTCGAGGACAGCCCGGGCTGGACGAGCTGGGCCAGCGCCGAGGTCGACCAAGAGGGCGCGCTCGCGTGGCCCAGCTTCAGCGCCCCCGCCGAGCTCGAGGGCTACCCCCTCGTGCTGCGGGTCCGCTTCGACGGCCCGGGGGAAGCCGGCCACACGGACTACGTCGCCGACGCGCCCAACGGCATGATCGCCTTTGGCCAAGGCGCCGGCGACGGAGGCGACGAGGAGTCCGACGACGAGGCCTCTGGCGACGACGCGGGCGACGAGGAGTCCGACGACGAGGCCTCTGGCGACGACGCGGGCGACGAGGGCCCCACAGACGCCGACACCGGCACCAGCGAGGGTCCTGGTGGCGACGACGCGGCGGCGAGCTGCGCCTGTCGCAGCGGCCCCGAACATCCCCTCCCCGCCACCTTGCTGCCCCTCGCAGCCCTCGCCCTGCTGCCCCGCCGCCATGCCCATGACCCCCGCTAGACTCCCGCTGCCCCTGGCGGCGCTCGCCCTCGGCCTGAGCGGCCTCGCCTGCGGCGACTCGGCCGACTACGGCGATCCCTGGGAAGAGGTCGGCTACGACGTCGACGACGGCTGGAGCCTGGGCGGCCAGGACGACGAGGGCCAGGGCGGCACGGGGGAAGGCGGCGAGCTCGGCGAGCTCACGGGCTTGGTCCACCACGACTTCGGCCCGGTGACCCTCGCCCCCTTCCAGGAGATCTCGAACTGCGTGCAGTGGACCGTCGACAACGACGCCGCGGTCTACGTCCAGGCCGTGACCCTCAACAACCACGGCTACTTCCACCACTCGAACTGGTTCGCCGTCCCCGAGCACCACTACGCCGGCCCCGACGGCTTCTTCGACTGCGAAGAGCGCAGCTTCGAGGAGACCAGCGCGTCGGTCCTCGGCCCCGTGCTGTTCGCCCAGTCGACCCAGTCCTTCTCCGAGACCCAGCGGACCCAAGACGGCGCGGTCATCAAGATCCCGCGGCGCCACAAGGTCATCGCGACCACGCACCTGCTCAACGTCGGCCCGGCCGAGGTCGAGACCGAGCTGGCCATGAGCCTCGAGCTCGTCCACCCCAGCCTGGTCGAGACCCAGCTCTCCCCCATGCGGCTGACCTACCTCGACCTCGACATCCCGGCCCAGCAGCGCAGCCGCTTCACCGGCGCGTGCGAGCACTTCGGCCAGCAGCACAGCCAGGTCAGCCCCCAGCCCATCGTGCTGCACCACGCCCTCGCCCACTTCCACGGCCTCGGCGAGTCCTTCGAGCTGTCGGCGGTCGGCGGCGAGCTGGGCACGCCCAACCCGCTGTGGCCGATCTTCGAGACCCTGTTCGAGCTAGAGGGCTTCACCGGCGACTCCCTCGGCAAGCGCTTCGATCCGCCGGTCTCCCTCGAGGGCATCGAGCAGCTGCGCTTTGGCTGCGGCTTCGACAACTGGCGCGACGTCAACGTCGGCTGGGGCATCGGCGACCAGGAGATGTGCGTGATGTTGGCCCTGGTCGAGGCCGACTACATCCCCGACGTGTCCGTAGTTGGCGGCACCGAGGCCGTCGGCCAGGACGCCGACGGCGTCATCGAATTCGAGGGTCCCTGCGCCTTCCTGGCCCTGCCCAAGAGCCCCGACCAGGGCCCCCCCTCCGTCGACGAGCTGCTCACGCCGCTCTACCTCCCGCCCAGCGACGAGGGCATCGATCCCGCCCCCGACTGCGTCGACCACGATCCTCTCGCCGAGCCCAGCCTCGAGCCGAGCCTCAGCAACGTCGCGGCCGTCGTGTTCCAGCAGTCCTGTGCCTTCAACGCCTGCCACGGCGCCTCGGCCCAGGCCGCCGGCCTCAACCTCCAGGCGCCCGATCTGCACGCCGAGCTCCTCGACCACGAGGTCCTCGGCAATCCTGGCGCGAGCTTGATCGAACCCGGCGATCCCGAGGCTTCGTGGCTCTACGAGCTGGTCTCGAGCTGCTCCCCGGGAGAGGCCATGGGCCTGAGCGCGAGCAGCATGCCCCTCAACGCGCCGGTGCTCCTCGACGACGCCTCCATCGCGCTGGTCCGCGAGTGGATCGCCGCGGGAGCACCGGACGACTAGCTGGCTGCTCGATCAGCCGTCGCAGAGCGCCTCTTCCTCGGTCTGGCAGGGGTAGGGCTCGGGGTTCATCGCGGAGTACTGCGCGTAGTCCTTGCAGGTCAGCGTCGCTAGGCACTCGTAGATGGCGAACTCAGCCTCGGCGCACGCGGGGTCCAGGTCTGGGTCCGCGCTCACCATCTCGAGCCAGCTGACGCAGTCCTCGAGGCAGTTCTCCACCTCGGCGTCGCAGCTCTCGATGAGTTCACAGCTGGTCTCGCAGACGGCCTGAGCCTCCTCCGAGCCGCCGCTCGTCTCTTCGCCGGTCTCGGTCTCGGTCTCGGTCTCGGTCTCGGTCTCGGTCTCGGCCTCGTCGGACATCTCCTCCGGCTCGTCGTCGGCGGAGCAAGCGAGGAACACGGGGCTGAGGGCGAGCGTCAGCAAAAAACACGGGAAAGGCCGCTTCATGGCCCGACGTGTACACGAAGCACGCGAACGCGTTCGCCGCGTCCGCGTGTGCGAGCTTCGGCTCGGTCCCGGTGTTTTCCGTGAAGGATCACGCGAAGCAGCAGGACTCGATCACGACGTCGTTGGTGACGTCCATGCACACCTCGGCGTCGTTCGAGCACCCGCCGATGAGCTCACCGTCCGAGAAGCACTGGCACCCGCCGCCGTCGGTGCACTCGATGGAGAAGGTGTTCTCGGCGCAGGTCTCGATGAAGCCGCAGTCGCCCGGGTTCTCGCCCATGCCCACGGCGCCCTCGCACTCGTCCCCGCCGCCGTCGCAGATTTCCTCTTCCTCGGCCTGGCAGGGGTAGGGCTCCGGATGGCCCTCGGAGAACTGCTCGTACTCCTCGCAGGTCAGCGAGCCGATGCAGCCCAGGAAGTCGACCTCGGCGTCGACGCACTCGGGGCCCAGATCGGGATCCGAAGCGACCCCCTCCAGCCACAGGATGCAGTCCGCGAAGCAGTCCTCCACCTCGAGCTCACAGGTCGAAGCCAGCTCGCAAGCCGCCTCGCAGACCTCCTCGGCCTCCTCAGGCAAGCCCGCGGTCTCTCCGACCGTCGCCACGCTGGTCTCGCCCTCCTCGGCAGAGCCCTCTTCCGCCGCGCCCTCGGCCGACCCGGTGCTGCCCTCGTTGGCGGTCTCCCCCTCGCCCGACTCCCCGCCTTGCTCGCCCGAGCCCGTCTCGCCCGAGCCCGTCTCCGTCTCCTCGGTCGTGTCGTCCTCGCCCTCGTCGGCGCTCTCGGTCCCGGTCTCCTCGGGAATCTCCGCCGGGAGGTCCGCGGCGGGGCAAGCAAAGAGCACGGGGCTGAGGACCACAGCCAGCAACGAAGACGGAACACGCAGCTTCATGCCCCGGCAGTCCTCGAAGCTCGCGGACGGTTCACCACGAAGTGCAAATCAGCTCGAGCGAGCGACGTGTGCAAACTCCGCCGCTCAGCCGGACTCCCCGGCCCACAGCTGGGTGTCGCCGGTGCGCAGCTGCAGCTCCAGGCGCAGGGTCGGGTGCTCGCGCAGCAGCGGGTCCGCCTCGATGATCGCCATCGCGGCCTCGCGCGCGGCGATCAGCATCTTCATGCCCTCGCCCGAGAAGCTGGCGAAGCGCAGGCGCGGGACCCCGGACTGGCGGGTGCCGAACACCTCGCCCGGTCCGCGCAGCTCGAGGTCGCGCTCGGCGACCACGAAGCCGTCGCCGCTGCCCTCGAGGACCTCGAGGCGCTTGCCCGCGTCCGAGGCCGGATCGCTCGCGGTGTGCAGCAGGCACAGGGAGTGCCCCGCCGAGCGCCCCACGCGACCCCGGAGCTGGTGCAGCTGGGCCAGGCCAAAGCGCTCGGCGTGCTCGATGAGGATCGCCCGGGCGTCGGGCACGTCGACGCCGACCTCGATGACGGTGGTCGCGACCAGGACCCGGACCTCGCCGCTGCGAAAGCGCTCCATGACCGCGTCCTTGTCCCGGCTGACCATGCGCCCGTGGACCACGGCGACCTCGTGCTTGGGCAGCAGCTTGCGCAGCGCCGCCGCCGTGGCCTCGACGTCCGAGGCCGCGACCGCCTCGCTGGCCTCGACCAGCGGGCAGACCACGTAGGCCTTGTCGCCCGCGCGTACGCGCTCGGCGAGGAGCTTGCGGGCCCGGCCCAGGGAGCGCCCGCCCGCGAACACCTGGGTCGTCGGCGCGATCCGCCCCGGGGGGAGCTCGTCGATGATCGACACGTCGAGCTCCCCGAAGGCCGTGAGCGCCAGGCTCCGGGGGATGGGCGTCGCGGTCATCACCAGCAGGTGCGGCGCCTCGCCCTTGGCCCGCAAGGCCCCGCGCTGCTCCACGCCAAAGCGGTGCTGCTCGTCGACGATGACCAGGGCCAAGCTGGCGAACTCGACGTCGCCGACCAACAGGGCGTGGGTGCCGACCAGCAGATCGATCTCGCCCGCGCCGAGCAGCGCGAGCAGGCTGGTCCGCTGGGCCCGGGGCGTCGAGCCGGTGAGCAGCGCGATGCGGACCCCGGCCTTTTCGCACCACACCTGCATGCCGCGCATGTGCTGCTCGGCGAGGATCTCGGTGGGGGCCATGATCGCCGCCTGGGCGCCCGCGTCGATCACCGCCAGCGCGGCCGCGAAGGCCACCGCCGTCTTGCCGGAGCCCACGTCGCCCTGGAGCAGTCGGAGCATGGGCTTGTGCCGGCTCAGGTCGCCCTCGATGTCGTCGATGACCCGCCACTGGGCCCCCGTCGGCTCCCAGGGCAGGCAGGCCCGGAGCCGCTCGCGGTCGAAGCTGCCCTCGGCCAGGGGCGGCAGGGCGCAGGGCGTCGCCCGGTAGGTCCCGCGCTGGCGCAGCAGCGCGAGCTGCAAAAAGAAGAACTCGTCAAAAGCCAAGCGCCGATGGGCCGGGCTGCTGCGACGGATCAACGCCTCGAGCTGGACCTCGTCGAGGTCTTGCGGCGGCTCGTGCAGCCACGCCACCGCGTCGAGCTGATCGATGAGCTGGTGGCGCTCGACCAGCTCGGGCGGCAGCGGATCGTGGAGGATGCCCTGCTCCCGCGCCGCCCGCAGCCGCTCGACCGCGGCCTTGCACAGCCGCACCAGGGTCCGCTGGCCCACGCCCTCGACCACCGGGTAGCGCGTCGCAATGCCCAGCCCGAGCTGTGCGTCGAGGATGTCCGGGTGGACCATGCTCAGCTTGCCCCGGAAGCGCTTGACCACCCCCGCGAGCAGCACCTCCTCGCCCGTCGTCACGCGCTGGCTCATCCCGCCCACGCGGTGGAACCATCGCGCCTCCAGGCCCAGGTGCGCCCCGTTGGGCTGGACCTGCTCGATGCGCATCGTGGCCGAGTAGCGCCCCGAGTACCACCCCTGGCGGAAGCTCCGGATGACCCCGTGGATCACCGCCGACGCCCCCTCCTCGACCTCCGAGAGCAGCGTCGTCTGGCGCCGGTCCTCGTAGCCCAGCGGCAGCAGGTAGGCCAGGTCCTCGATGCTCTCGAGCCCGCGCGCCGCCAGCTTCTCCGCCGTCCGCTTGCCGACCCCCGAGAGCACCTGCGCCGACGCCAGCCGATGCTCCGCGATCGCCCGCAGCCGCTGAATCTCCGCCGCGCTCGGCGACTCGGCCCGCGCGGGCGCAGCCTCGGCCGCCGTCGCGCTCCCCTTGTTCGCCGACTTCTTCTCGCTGACCTTCTTGCTCGTCTTGTTCTTGGTGGCCGTCTTTTTGGCCACCTTCTTCGAGGTCTTCTTGCTGACCTTCTTCTTCGCCGCGCTCGTCTTCGCGGCCTTCTTGCTGTTCTTCTTCTTCTTCTTCTTCGTCGCCTCGTGCTTCGAAGGCTCGGCCGCCGCCACCGCAGCCTCGACCGCGGCCTCGACCACCGCCTCGACGCCCTTGCTCCCCCGCCCCACACGTCGCCCGAGATCCGCCTTCCCCGAGCGCCCCTTTAGTCGCCCCTGCGCCTCACTCCGAGCCGCCCGCAGAGCCGTACAGATCCGCAGCCCGTGCGCCACCACCCGGCTCCGATCCTGCCGCCCCCGCTCCTCAAAGCGATCCAGCCCCCCCCGAAA
>NZ_ABCS01000204.1 GCF_000170895.1 Plesiocystis pacifica SIR-1
GCTCAGCGCACGATCGGTCGCGCAGCGTGGCAGCTCTCGCTCTTGCAGGGCCTCGTCGTAGTAGCGCAGGGCGACGTCGCCCTCGCCCTCGCGCTCGGCCACGAAGCCCGCGAGGTAAGAGCCGAAGGCCCCGTGGGCGTGCTCGGGGTCGTAGTCGAGCAGGTAGCTGCGCATCACCGTGAAGCGCTTGGACTCCACGCGCGCGCCGCTGAGGTCACCGCGGGCGAGGTAGTTGATCAGGTTGATCGCGTTGAGGGCCAGCTTCTCCGTGGGCGTGGTCCGGTACTTGGTCGCCGAGTCGGAGAACACGTAGCGGCCGATCTCGTCGGCGTTGCTGGCCAGGTCGAGGAACTCGAGCTGCTCCTCGGCGGCCTGGAAGTTGCTCGCGCTGGCCTCCCAGCGCTGCATGGCGTGGAGGATGGTCGCGCGCTCGAGCACGGCGAGGGCCGTCTCGCTCTTCCACTTCGTCGGCAGGTCGAGGTCGTCCTTGACCTTGATGAAGTGGTTGATCTCGTCGAGGCCGTCCTCGTAGCGCCCGGCCGCCACGGCCTCGCGCATCTCGAAGGTCTTGTCCGAGTAGGTCGCGCAGGACGTGGCCGCGAGCGCGGACACGAGGCCCAGCGCGAGGCCGCCCCGGTGCACTGCCGGGGCGAGGCGGGCGAGCTGTTTGGGGCGCCAGGTCACGGGACCCCCGGTCAGCGGACGATGGCCTTGCTGCGCTCGGAGGTGTGCTGGAACTTGATCATCGAGGTCTCGACCTCGATGACCTGGAGGAAGAGCGAGTACTGCACCCGGCGCTCCTTGTCGAAGCGCTCGTCCGTCGAGGTGATCTTGCCGGTGATGTAGTACTTGGCCCCGAGCTGCGCGCCGAGCTGGGCGGCGGTCGCGGGGTTGAAGAGGTCGGAGTTTTGCAGCTGCGCCTCGGCGACCATCTCGGCCTGGCGCTCGCGGCTGACCACGTTGACGGCGCCGGAGTTGATCATCTGCGTCTCGATCTCGGACAGCAGGGTCAGCATCTGGTCGTCGATGTGCTGGTCGGTGGAGTTCTTGATCGGCCAGATGGCGACGATCGGCGCCTCGGGCCCGCCCTGGACGTCGCGGCCCCAAAAGGGCGAGCTGAACATCGCGGCGAGGTTCTCATCGACGAGGTACTTGATGTCCTCGCGGTCGAGGGTGGTGCTCATCGCGCCCTTGTCGAGGTTGGGGTTCTCGGTGCCCGGGCCACCGCGGACAGCCTTGGGCTTGCAGCCGAGCGTGCCGCCAGCGACACCAGCGAGAAGGAGCAGAGAGAGCGAAGACCGGAGCAGACGAGCGTTGTGCATGGTTACTCGAGGGGTTCCCGGTTCGATTGTCCGGGACTTTGAAGGACCGAGCGGGCGAGATTGCGTGAAGACTCTCACTGCATGGTGCAGTACTGGTGACGAGCGCGGTGGTTCAGAGAATCAGCTTCAGCTCGGAGAGCTCGTGCAGACGCTCGTAGGTAGCGATGACTTCATCGACCGTTTGGGCCTGGAGCACGAGGGTCACACACACGGAATTCCCCTTGCTGCTCAGCCGCTCAGACACCGACACACGGTCCCCCACCGCACCCCGCGCGGCGGCGACCGCTCCCTCTCGGAAGGTCGCGCTCGCGGGCCCGAAGGCCTTGATCAGGTACTCCCCCGGAAACTCGTGCTGGCTCTCGATGAGCTCGCGCTCGGGGGCGCGGCGCGTTGACTGTGCCATGTCGGTGTCCTACCACTGGCACGCCTCGAGCGACAGCCGAGGGCCCCGCCCGAGCGAGCATGTTGACCTCTGACTCGACGCCCGATCATCGCCAGCGATGGACCCGTCGCGCGCTCTTGCGTCGCCTCGCCGTCGCGAGCGTGGGCCTCGCGTTGCCCGTGACCGCGCTGTCCGGGTGCAACGGCGCCGAGGGTGCGGGGCCCGGAGGCAAGGGCGGCAAGGGCAAGGGCGGCAAGGGTCGAGGGGGCTACGGCGAGGGCGGCGGCGGTGGAGCCGAGGCCCTCGCCGTCGAGCTGGCCACCACCGAGCCCGCGACCATCGAGCGTCACCATCGAGCGTCGGGGACCCTCGAGGCCCTGCGCCGCGCCGAGATCCGACCGGTGCGCGCGGGCATCATCGAGGACCTCGACGTCGAGGTCGGCGACACCGTCGAGGAGGGCCAGGTCCTCGCCCGGCTCGACGGTCGGGAGCTCTCGCTCCAGGCCCGGCGCGACAAGATTGCGGCCGGCAACGTCGCCCGCGAGGTCGAGCGCCTCGAGCAGCTCGAGCGGTCCGGGGCGATCGCGGCCGAGGAGATCGACGCCCGCCGCTACGAGCTCGAGACGGCCAAGGCGGCCGCCAAGCTCTCGCGCACCCAGGCCTCGACGATGACCGTGCGGGCCCCCTTCTCCGGGGTGGTCGTGCGCCGCGACGTCGACGTCGGCAACCTGGCGAGCACGGGCACGAGCATCTGCGAGATCGCCGATCTCTCGGCCCTCGAGCTCACCGTGCACCTGCCCGAGCGCGAGGCCGCCCGGGTCAAAAAAGACGCCGAGGTCGAGGTCGAGCTGGTCGACGGCAGCACCTTCACCGCCAAGGTGGTCCGCCGCGCGCCGATCGTCGACGCGCTCACGGGCACCGTCGAGTTTTTGGTCCGCGCCGAAGACTTCCCCGAGCTCGCCGTGCCCGGCTCCTTCGTGCGCGCGCGGATCTTGCTCGAGCGCCTCGAGGCCGAGCACTCCGTCCCGCGCGCGGCGGTGTTCGAGCTCGAGGGCCAGCGCTACGTCTACGCCATGCGCGAGGGCAAGGCCCGGCGCGTGGCCGTGGAGGTCGGCCTCGAGGGCACCGAGCGCGCCCAGATCCTCTCGGGCCTCGACGGCTCCGAGCGCCTGCTCGTCGACGCCGAGGGCATCACCGAGGGCATGGCGGTCAAGGGCGTGGGCGAGGATCCGCCGGCGCAAGACGGCCCGCTTGGTGAGGGCGAGGGCGAGGGCGGCAAGAAGGGCGGCCGACGCAAATCGGGCTTCGGCGGCAAGCGCAGGAGGCGCTGAGTATTGGGCTCGCGCGAAGGCCTCGCCTCGTCCACCCGCGGCGCGCTCATGGGGCTGATCGCCGGGGTGGTCGTTCGCCCGGTGACCGTGACCATGGTGACCGTCGCCCTGCTCTTGTTCGGCCTCGTCGCGGTCACCCGCATGCCCGTCGAGCTGCTCCCGGACCTGAGCTATCCGAGCATCACCGTGCAGACGACCTTCGCCGACGCGGCCCCGGCCGAGATCGAAGAGCTCGTCACCCGCCCGGTCGAGGAGCTCGTCGGCGGCGTGCCGGGGGTCGTCGCCGTGGAGTCGGCCTCGCGCGAGGGCAGCTCCGAGGTCGTGCTGGATTTTGCTTGGGGCACGCGCATCGACGACGCCATGGCCGACGTGCGCGAGAAGCTCGACCGCGTTCGGCTCCCGACCACCGCCGAGCGCCCGGTCGTGCTCCGCTACGATCCCTCGCAAGAGCCGATCATGCGTCTGGCCCTGGTGCCCGGAGCAGGCGAGGACGCCGGCCCGCTCCTGGCCAGCGACTTTCGGGCCCTGCGCGACGTCGCCGACAAGCAGGTCAAGCAGGATCTCGAGAAGCTCGACGGCGTCGCCGCGGTCCAGCTCCACGGCGGCGACGAGGAGGAGGTCGTCGTCGAGCTCGACCCCGAGCGCCTCGCCGCCTACGGCATCGACGCCTCCGAGGTCGTCACCGCGATCGGCTCTGACAACGTCAACCGCCCCGGCGGCGGGCTGACCGACAACAACAACCGCTACCTCATCCGCACGGTCCATGAGGCCAAGACCGCCGAGGACCTCGGGGCGATCATCATTCGCCAGAGCTCGAGCACCTCGTCCACCTCGTCGGGGTCTGGGGGGGGCGGGGAGCTGCGCCTGCGCGACCTCGCGACCCGCATCGAGCGGACGGCGGTGGAGCGCGAGGAGCTGTCGCTGGTCGGCGGCGCCGGGACCCGCGAGGTCATCGAGCTGGCCGTCTACCGCGAGGGCGACGCGAACACCGTGCGCGTGGCCGAGACCGTGCAGGCCCGGCTGACCGCCCTCGAGCGCAGCTTGCCCCCGGGTCACGAGCTGATCGTGCTCAGCAACCAGGCCCGCTTCATCGACGCTGCGATCGTCGAGGTCGCGCTCAACACCCTCGTCGGCGGCGGCCTGGCGATCCTGGTGCTGCTGTTTTTCCTCCGTGATCTGCGCTCGACCCTGGTCATCGGCGTCGCCATCCCGATCTCGCTGCTGGTCAGCTTCGTGCCCCTGACCATCCTCGGCGTGTCCCTCAACCTCATGAGCCTGGGCGGCCTGGCCCTGGGCGTGGGCATGCTGGTCGACAACAGCATCGTCACCCTCGAGGCCATCGCCCGGGAGCGCGAGGGGGATCCGGCCATGCCCCGGGCCCAGGCCGCGATCCGCGGGACCGTGGAGATCGCCAGCTCGGTGGTCGCCTCCACGCTGACGACCGTGGCCGTGTTCTTCCCCATGGCCTTCGTCGAGGGCGTCGCGGGGCAGCTCGTCCGCGACCTCGCCTACGCCGTCAGCTTCTCGATCCTCTCGTCGATGCTCGTGAGCCTGACCCTCGTGCCGGTGCTCCAGGCCCTCGGTGAGGACGCCGAGGCGGAGGCCGAAGCGGGCGATGGAGACGAAGGGGAGCGCGAGGCTTCGGGCCGCTCCAAGCGCTCCCTGCTCGCCTACCTCACCGCCATCCCGGCGCTGCTGTGGGTCCCGATCCGGGCCCTCGTCGCGGGCTTGGGCTGGCTGTTTGAAAAGCTCGCCTGGCCGCTGACGCGGGGTTGGGAGCTGCTCGAGGACCAGTACCCCAAGCTCCTGCGCGGCGCGCTGCGGGTCCGCTCCCTCGTGCTCCTGGCCGCCCTCGGCCTGTGCGTCGGGGTGACCTGGTCGGGCCGCGATCTCGGCCGGACCTTGCTCCCCGAGGTCCGCCAGGGCGAGGTCTACGTGCAGATCGAGCTGCCCCAGGGGACCTCCCTCGAGCGCACCGCGGCGCTGACCCGGGGCATCGTCGACGAGCTGTCCGCCGACCCGCGGGTCGAGCTGATCTTCGCCCGGGTCGGCAGCGTGACCCAGGGCGGCTCGGCCACGGGCAGCCAGGCGGGCACCCACCTCGCGCAGATCAACCTCAAGGTCCCCGAGGCCCTCGTCGCCGAGGGCGACCTCGAGGCCATCGAGGCCGAGCTCTTCGACGCGGCCCTGAGCGCGGCCAATACCCGCCTCGACGGCCTCGAGCACCGCCTGCGCCTGGGCCGTCCGGAGCTGCTGGCCTTCGACGCGCCCATCGAGGTCCGCGTCTACGCCGAGGACAGCCAGTTCGCCATCGCCCACGCGCGCCGCCTGCTCCCGCGCCTGCGCGAGGTCGAGGGCCTCGAGGACGTCGCCGCCGACGACCTGAGCGGTCGGCCGGAGGTGCGCGTGGCCTTCGACCGCGAGCGCCTGGGCCTGGCCGGCCTCGACGTCGAGGGGGCCGCCGCCGCGGTCCAGCGCGCGATCCAGGGCGAGGTCGCGGGCCAGCTCCACGCCCCGGACAAGCAGCTCGACATCCGCGTGCGCCTGCCCGAGGTCGATCGCTCCTCCGTCGAGGACGTCGCGCGCATCCAGGTCGGCCTGGTCACCCCCCCGACCACCACGGGCACCAGCGCCCCGCCCCGCCCGGTCCAGCTCACGGCCGTCGCCGCCGTCGAGCCCACCGTCGGCCCGGCCGAGATCCGTCGCATCGACGGGCGCCGGGGCCTCCGGATCCGGGCCCGCGCCGGCGTCGGTGACCTGGGGGCCCTCGCCAGCGAGGTCCAGGCCGTGCTCGACGAAGAGGCCGACGCGCTCGCGCGCTCGGGCAGCGGCGTGGGCCGGAGCGACTGGATCCAGGCCGAGGTCGCGGGCCAGGCCAACGAGATGGGCGACTCGCTCCAGAGCCTCGCGTTCACGGCCTTGCTGTCGATCTTCCTCGTCTACGTGGTCATGGCCTCGAGCTTCGAGAGCCTCCACCACCCTTTTTTGATCATGTTCACCGTGCCGCTGGCGATCATCGGGGTCGTCCTCGCTTGCCAGCTCACGGGGACGCCGATCTCCGCGATGGTCGGGATCGGGGCGATCATCCTTGGGGGCATCGTGGTCAACAACGCGATCGTGTTGATCAACGCGGTCAACCAGCGGCGGGGGCGAGGGATGGGCGTCGACGAGGCGCTGATCGAGGCGGGCTCCGTGCGGGCGCGGCCGATTGCGATGACGACGGCCACGACGGTGCTCGGGTTGATGCCGATGGCGATCGGGATGGGCGAGGGGGCGGCGCTGCGCCAGCCTCTGGCGCTCGCGGTGATCGGGGGGCTGTTGGCGGCGACGGCGTTGACCCTGGTCGTGATTCCTTGCGCGTACGCGCTGGTGCCGGGGAAGCGGCGAGCGGCCTGGGACTGAGCGGTTCCTGTTGGCGAGGTGGACGTTTGGGGTGTTGGTCTGAGAACGTCGGGGCTTCGACGGTGCACCGCGGCCTATTCGGCGGGCGCCCTCCCCACTCCTGCGCTCGCGCCGAGCCACATCCGTTGCTCTTCCAAGGCTGTAGGCGGCTCGGTGCT
>NZ_ABCS01000203.1 GCF_000170895.1 Plesiocystis pacifica SIR-1
TCCCCGTCTGGTTCGCGCCAGCCTTCCCGGGGGCCTTCTCCGTCTCGGACGTGAGGGAGGAGGCCGGGTTTTAGTATCCTGGACTTAGATGGTGTCGGGTGCTCGCCGGTACAGGCGCGAGACGGGGAGACCCCCTCACCGCTCAGACAGGTCCTCGCCGGTGAACGTCGGGATGCTTGGCGTTGGGTCTTTGGCCGGCTGCGGAACTCGCGGCTGAGGGGGTCTCCCCGTCTGGTTCGCGCCAGCCTTCGCGGGAGCGTTCTCCGTCTCGAGCATGCTGAGCCGCACGATCTCCGCGCAAGGGCTCGAGATGCCACCGCCCCTTGCAAAACGACGGGCACAAGAGGGCCGGGAGGGTCGGATCCCCCAGCGTAAGGAGCCGCTCCGAAGACCGCCGAAGACAACTCCGCACGCAAACCGCCTCCCCCGGAAACGAGTCCACCCCACGCCTTCAGGCGACAGCGGGGGATCCGACCCTCCCGGCCCGTGCCCGCTCTCCGCCGAAGCCAACGAACGACTCCCCTCCCCGCCGAAGCCAACAAACGACTCCCCCTCCCCGCCGAAACCAACGAACGACTCCCCTCCCCGCGAGGGGCTCGAGATGCCACCGCCCCTTGCAAAACGACGGGCACAAGAGGGCCGGGAGGGTCGGATCCCCCAGCGTAAGGAGCCGCTCCGAAGACCGCCGAAGACAACTCCGCACGTAAACCGCCTCCCCCGGAAACAAGTCCACCCCACGCCTTCAGGCGACAGCGGGGGATCCGACCCTCCCGGCCCGTGCCCGCTCTCCGCCGAAGCCAAACGAACGACTCCCCTCCCCGCCGAAACCAACAAACGACTCCCCTCCCCGCGAAAGCCAACCAACGACTCCCCTCCCCGCCGAAGCCAACCAACGACTCCCTACGCTAAACTACCCCCATGGCCCGCCGCAGCACCCTCGCGCTCGCATGCACGGCAGCCCTGGCCTGCACCGACCCAACCAGCGAGACCGGAGACGAAGCCACCGACGGCCCCTTCGATCCAACCTTCGCCGGCAGCTCCGAAGACGGCTCGGGCACGAGCGAAGACACCGACACCACCGAGGCGAGCGAAACCGGCGACGACTGCCACCCCGTCGTCCCCCCGCCCCCCAGGCCCGACGGCCGCAGCGAGCCCTTCGCCTTCGGCGGCCAGTCCGGCTGGTCCCACGACGCCGGCTCCCCCGCGGGCTGGTTCCACACCTACGACGCCATCGAGCTCGGGGCAGGCTTCGGCCCCGACGGCACCCCCGTCAGCGCCCCGCACAAGGTCCACCTGCTGCTCCCCCGGGACTACGACCGCTGCGCCTCCTACCCCGTGGTCGTCATGAACGACGGGTCGTCGAGCTTTTGGAACGGCGGCTCGGCCGACAAGAGCTGGGACGTGCCCGGGGCGCTGAGCAGCCTCTACGCCGAGGGCAGCCTCGAGCCCGTGATCGTCGTCGCCGTCGAGCCCAACGACCGCGACTACGAGTACTCGCACACGCCGTGGACGGACCCGGACACCCTCGAGCCCGGGGACTGCTGCGGCGTCGAGGACTACGCCGATTACCTCGCCGAAGGCCTCGGCGCGTGGCTCGACGAGCACTACGCGGTCGCCACGGACCCCGAGGATTGGGCCATCGTCGGCTCCTCCCGCGGGGGCCTGGGGGCCTGCGCCGTCGCCAACCTTCGCCCCGATCGCTTCGGCCGCGCGGCCTGCATGTCGCCCTCGTTTTGGCTCGGCCTCGACCCCGTGTTCGGCGGAGACTTCGACGGCGGGCCGCTCGCGGACTCCCTGCTCATCGACACCCTGAGCCCGAGCCTGAGCGACCCGAGCGTGCGCCCGCACCTGTGGATCGACTGGGGCCTGATCCGCACCGGCGGCTTCCACAACGAGGTCATCGAAGAGGCCGCGACCGCGCGCGGGATCGAGATGGTCGGCCTCCTCGAGGACGAGTTTGGCTACGTCCTCGACGAGGAGCTGCACTGGCTCGAAGACCCCGAGGGCGAGCACGACGAAGTCAGCTGGGGGCTGCGCTTCCCCCTCGTGATGCAGGCGCTGCTCGGCAGCTGAGGCTCCCCGCCCTCTCAGGCCAGGATGCCGTTGACCTTCCCGTCCGACTCGCCGAAGGACTGCAGCGGCGCGCCCAGGCCCTCGGCCAGGCTCAACATCAGGTTCGCGTAGGGCCGGAAGCCGCCGTTGTGCACGTCGATGTACTTGCCCGTGTCGAAAGACCCGCCGGCGTTGCCGATGAGCACGCAGGGCACGTCGTTGTAGCTGTGGTTGTAGCCGCCGAACTCGCTGCACACGACGATCACCGTGCTGTCGAAGAGGGTGCCGTCGCCGTCGGGGATCGACTTGAGCCGGTCGACGAAGTAGGCCAGCTGCTCGTAGTACCAGCGAAACACCCGGGTCTGGTTGCGGCGCACGTTCCAGTCGCCGTTGTGGGACATCTCGTGGTCCGCGACCACCGGGCCCTCGAGCCCCAGGCCCAGGTGGGTGTAGTGCTGGCCGTCCGCGGGGCCCTTGTCCGTGCCCGAGGCGCTCCAGTGCATGGTCGCCACCCGGGTCCGGTCGAGGGCCAGGGACGCGACCGTGGTGTCCATCATGATCTTGCCCAGCGCGGCGAAGTTCTGCGAGTTGCGCCAGTACTTGTTGTTGGGGTCGATGTCGAGCCACTGCTCGGGCACGTCGACGCTCAGGTCCGGGGGCACCTCGACCTCCACGTCGAGCAGCGCCTCGGTCTGCCCCTCGATGGTCTCGATGGACTCGAGGTAGGCCTCCATGCGCCGCCGGGCCTCCGCGCCGCCTTGGTCTTGCACGGCCTCGAGCTGCTCGCGCACGGAGCCGAGCACGGCCAGGCGCGACTCGAAGGCGTGGTTGGCGGAGGGGTCGGGCTCCTCGTTGGTGATCCCGCCGGGGAAGACCTGGTTGTAGGTGGTCACCGGGTTCCAGGTCGGGGCGATGACGCTGCCGCCGATGGTGTGCAGCGGCCCGGCGTAGCTGGCGATGTTGGCGTTGACGTGCTCGCCCATGAGCGAGGAGTAGATCGCGTGGAAGGGCGCCTCGCCCTGGAGGTGGTAGCCCAGGTGCTGGTCGATGCTGCCCGCGCTCGTCGTCCCGCCGGTCATGATCGCGTCCACGGCCCGGGCGTGGGGGTCTCCGCTGCCCATGTCCGTGCTCAGCCCGCTGACCAGGGTGATGTCGGCCTCGTGCGCCTTCATCGGCTGGAGGATGTAGGTGCCGTGCTCGGCGGAGCGGTAGCCGTTGATGGTCGAGGACTTCGAGTTGGGCTGATTGCCCATGGTCGCCGCCATGTTGATCTCGAGGGGCCCCGGGCCGGTCCCGGGCCAAAAGCGGCTGCCCATGGTGCCCTCGACGGCGTACCAGAACACGACCCGCTTGACGCCCTCGGAGTCCGCGAGGGCGCGCCGGCTGATCATCGGGAGCAGGGCCGAGCTGGCCAGGGTCACCGCCCCGGCCGACAGGAGTCCACGTCGGGAAAATTGCTTGGGCATGGTCAACGCTGCGCTTTCGAAGGGAAGATCGGAGCCGGACTCAGGGGGCCTGGTAGTCCTCGATGTAGACCTTGGTCATCGCCGTGCTGGTCAGCAGCGTGGCCAACATCTGCCGCGTCGAGCGGGTCTGGCTCAGGACCAGCAGGGCCTCGTCGACGCTCGTCAGGTCCTGGCCCGTGGGCTTGCGGTCGACGAGGAACTGGAACCACATCTTGGTGAAGCAGTGATCGACGGTGCCGCTCTCGACCATGGCCGCGTTGAGCTCCAGGACGTTGGTGTAGGTCCCGTCGATGTCGGAGCCGGTCTCGAGCGCGCCCTCGACCTCCTCGACCTCCTCGCCCTCAAACAAGGCCCCGTGGGAGTCGTAGGCGTGGAACAGCCGCCCGACGGGGTCGAGGGTGCCGTGGCAGGCCCCGCACACGGGGTCCGTCTCGCGCACCGGCACCTCGTCGGCCATCTCGACGGCGCCGGGGGGCGGGTCGGGCATGGGCAGGCAAAACAATCGCTCGACGACGATCCGGCCGCGGAAGATCCAGGCCAGGTCGCGCTCGTGGGCCCCGTTCGAGCTCAGGAAGCTCGCGTGGGTCAGCACGCCCATGCGCTGGGCGTCGGCCGGGAACTCGTAGCGCTCCCAGTCGACCGCCGGCGCGGGCACGCCGTAGAGCTCGGCCAGGGACGCGTCGATGTAGCTGTAGTTGGCCGTGAACAGCTCGCCGAGGGGGACGGCGTCGTCGTAGAGGATCGACTCGACGAACAGCCGGGTCTCCTTCTCCATGGCCTCGGCCAGGGGCCCGCCCTCGTTGCGCACGCCAAGCCACGAGCGGACGAAGCGCCAGATCATCTCGCGGGCCCCGGGGAGCGCGAGGATGCGATCGACCTCTCCTTCCAACAGGGTCGGCACGAGCAGGGACTGGTCCTGCCCCGCGGCGTAGAGCTGGGCGTCCGGGGGCCCGTCGGTGATGGCCAGGGACAGGCGCGCGGCCAGGTCTTGGCTGTCGAGCTCGTAGACGCTGTCGCCGTAGAACTCGCCCGGCACCTCGACGCGGAACAGGAACAGGGGGTCGAGCAACGCCCGGCTCAGGCCCGCGCCGACGACCTGCTCCACGGGCTGCCCGCGCATGATCGCGTCGAGCATCATGGCCGTGACGGCGTCGAGCTGGGCCGAGCTCGGCGGGCGGTGCAGCAGGACCGTCATCGGCCCCGCGAGCTCCGCGACGACGCAGCCGTGGGTGTCCCCGAGCCAGTCGCAGGCGTCGACCAGGCCCGGGGCGAGCAGGGCCCCGGCGGCCTCGGACGCGCTGATGTAGTCGTCGAAGGTGCCCAGCTCGTCGACGGCGTTGGTCAAGAAGATGCCGTCGGTGCTGTCCGCCGGGAGCACGACGCCGTCGAGCTCGCTCTCGTCGCGCTCGAAGGCCGCGGCGACGGTGCGCCGCCACTGACGATCCGTCAGTCGGCTGACGGGCGAAAAGGCCGAGGTCGAGGGCTCGCTGCCCTCTTCGCCGCCGTCCGTGTCCGAAGGCTCGCCCTCGTCTGCGGGGCCAGCTTCGCCCTCGGAGGCCTGCTCCTCGAGCTCGAAATCGATCCCTTGGTAGCAGCCGACGACGGAGGCACAGAGGATCCCCAAGCACGCTAGACGCTTCATGCAACAGCTCTCCATGGGAGCCTGAACGAGGCCGCGGGGGCCAGCTCCCGACAGAGCTACTAGCACCTTTGAAATCGAAGGTGTTAACTTTAATGATTGAAGGCAGAACTCGCAACCACAGCCAACATTCTTACAGACCGACGGGCCCCTCGGGTCCTTCGCCAGGGCTTCACTACGCCAGGAACAGTCAGGAACAGCCCTAGACCATCGTTCCGATCGCAACTGCTGCACGCCACCGAGAGTCGAGCGCAACTTGGTGACATCATTTAATCGACTGACAGCCGTCATTGACAGATGCCAGTCACCAATCGTAACTGCTAACAGTTCGCGAAGAACTTTTTTTCATCCATTCCCGCCGCGTCGATCCCACGAAACCACTCTCGAGGCCGTCGGCGGAGCTGCTAGGATCCTCGCGTGCGAAGGATGACGCTGACTTCGGTGGGGCTTTCCCCCTTCGCCCTGGTTGTGCTCCTGGGTGCCTGCGTGGCTGGCTCCGCGGACGACGAGTCCGACGACCCGGCGAGCACGGGCTCGGGCACCGCGATCGCGGACACCGAAGCCTCGGGGGAGGCGTCGAGCGCCGGCAGCAGCGAGAGCGCCGAGGCCGACTCGACCACCGACACCGAGGGCAGCTCGGGGCAGGACGAGGCGAGCAGCGAGAGCAGCGAGGCCGACTCGACCACCGACGCCGAGGGCAGCGAGAGCGCCGGCGCCACCACCGGCGGCCGCGAGCTCCCCCGCGTGCTGTTCATCGGCAACAGCTACACCTTCTTCAACGACCTCCCCGCCCTCGTCGCCAACGTCACGGCCTCCGTGGGCCAGGAGTGGGAGACGGGCGCCCAGGCGATCGGCGGGGCCACGGTCGAGACCCACCTCTTCGACCCAGGCACGGCGACGCTGCTCGCCGAGGGCTGGGACGTGGTCGTGCTCCAGGGCCAGAGCGTCGAGCCGATCTTCCAGACCCTGGTGTTCGAGGCCGCCGTCGTCGACTTCGCGGCCCTCGTCGAGGCCGAGAGCCCCGGCGCGGAGCTGCTCTTGTTCGAGACCTGGGCCCGGGGCGAGGGCTCGGAGGTGCTCGACCAGCTCATGATGACCGCCGAGGAGATGCAGCAGGGCCTGAGCGAGGGCTACGCGGGCGCGGCCGAGGCCGCAAGCGCCGAGGTGGTCCCCGTGGGCCAGGCCTGGGCCCTGGCGCTGGGCGAGGTGCCCCCGCCGATGCTGCACACCGGCGACCTGAGCCACCCCAACCTGACCGGGTCCTTTTTGACCGCGTGCATGTTCTCGATCGCGCTGACGGGCGAGCCGGCGACGGCCAATGCCCACGTGCCCGATGGGCTCGACGCTGCGCTCGCGGACACCATGGAGATAATCGCCGACCAGATCTAGCAGGACATCGGAAAGTGCCCCGCAGGCACGAGGATCCTCGCCTTCAAGGCCATCGACGGTCAGTGACTCACGCAAGCTTGCTGATTTCCGGCCCCAGCTGGGGCCGCGGGAGGGGGAGG
>NZ_ABCS01000202.1 GCF_000170895.1 Plesiocystis pacifica SIR-1
GGCGAGCACCCGGGCCTCGCCGAGGGCCTCGGCCTGGCGCTCGGGCTCGCCGTGCTCGGCGACCCGCAGCAGCCAGCGCAGGCGCTGGTCCGGGTCGGTGCGGGTCTCCGCGGCCATGCGCTCGGCCAGGCGCGCGGCGGCGCCGAACTGCTCGCGGCGCAGCTCGAGGGTGAACAGGGCCTCGGCGATGGGGTCGCGCCTGGGGTCGCGCTCGGTCGAGCTGGCGTCCTCGCTGAGCTCGAAGCTGAGGCTCAGGAGCTCGGCGGCGCGCTCGTCCTGGCCGACGGCGAGCAGCAGGTCGCCGCAGCGCCGGGTCAGGGCGAGGGCGTCGAGGCGCAGCGAGGGCGGGGCGCGCTTGGGGTCGAGGCCGAGCTGCTCGGCGAGCAAGGCCACGCTGCGCTCGAGCTCGCGGATGGTCCCGGCGCGGTCGCGGGTCTGGGGCGGGAGCAGGGGCAGGAGGTGCTCGAGGGCGGCGTCGTGGCGGCCGGCCAGGGCCAGGGCGTCGCCGAGGCGGTACTGGAGATCCTCGCGGCGCTCCCCGGCCACGGACGCGACCGCGAGGGCGTCGGCGAAGGACTCGGCCGCGCCGACGTGGTCGCGCTCGGCCACGCGGCGCTCGCCCGCGACCACCCGCGCGCGCTGGCGGGTCGCGTCGTCCCCGGCCTTGGCCGCCGCGTCGGCGAGGCTGTCGAGCATGGCCACGTCCACGGGCTCGCGGCGCTCGCCGAACCACAGGGTCAGGTCGAGGACCATGGCCCAGCGCCCGCGGGCGCGGAGCAGGTCGAGCAGGCCCATGAAGGCCGCGCGGTCGTCGAGGGCGGCCTCGCAGCGCTCGCGCACGGCGAGGTGGAAGTGGCCGACGACGCGGTGCAGGGCCGGGCCCGGGAGCCCCGGCTCGGGGGACTCGATGCGCGCGTCGAGGGCCTGGCTGGCGCCGCGCCACACGGCCGCGAGGGCCTCGCCGTGGACGTCGAGCTCGCGCACGAGGGCGTCGATGGCGTCGATGTGGCGCTGGAGCACGCTCTCGGCCAGGGCGCTGACGTGGCGTTGGCGCTGGTCGTTGGGGGCCTCCTGGGCCGTGTCCGGGGTCTGGGTCTCGGGCTCGGGGCTGTCGTTGAGCAGCCGGGCCAGGGTCGCCTGCTCGGCGCGGCGGAGGATCAGGCGGTGCAGCTCGAGGGCCCCGGCGTCGGCCCGCAGCGCGGCGGCGGCGAGGCGGTCGGCCCGGGTCCCGTAGGCCGGGTCGCCGCCTTGCTCGGCCTCGATGGCGATGCGCAGCAGCTCGTGCAGGGCCTCGGCGCGCCCGGTCTCGATGGCCAGGCTCTCGACCCCGCTCCACCACGCCGCGATGGCCTTGACGCTGTCGTACTGCAAGGTCGCGCGCAGGGCCTCGAGGGTGACCTCGAGCTGGTCGGGGGCGTACTCGCGAGCGATGCGCAGGGCGGTGCGGGCCAGGGCGCGGCGCTGCTCTCGGGCGCTGGCGCGGGCGAGCTCGGGGCGCTCGGACAGGGCCAGGAGCCGCCTCGCGCACCGCTCCCCGGCCTCGCCGAGCAGGCGCAGCATCCGGCGGACCAGGGCCTGGAGGCGCTCGGCGGGGGCGTGGGCGGGGAGCTCGAGGATCTGCTGGTCGAGGCGGGCGAGCTCCTCGTCGACGTCGCCGAGCCCGCGCACGGCCCAGTCGCGCAGCTCGAGCAGCTCGGGGCGCTCGGCGACGGCGGGCGGGAGGGCGTCGAGGGCCTCGAGGCAGGTGCGCGGATCGTCGATGGCCCGGGCGGCGCGGGCGAGCTTCTCCCCGAGGCGCGAGCGGGCGCGGACGTACTCCTCTTCCCGGTCCGGATCGGACTGCGCTGGCCGCTGGGCCGCGAGCTCCCCGAGGAAGGCGCTGAGGATGCGGACGAAGCGGGCCTGCTCCCCGGCGACGACGCACAGCTCCTCGAGGTGGGCGACCAGGTCGGTCTCCGTCGGGTGCAGGCGCATCCCGGTCAGCAGCAGCTCGACGGCCTCCTCGCGCAGCTCGAGGCGCTCGGCGATGAGGTCGGCCTCGGCGATGAAGGCCCGCGCCGGCAGGCCGTCGCCGAGGGCCCGGCGCAGCTCGGCGCGGGCCTCGGCCTCGGCCTTGGCCTGGATCTGCGCCTCGTCCTGGCGCAGCAGCACGCGCACGCCGTCGCGGGTGGTCAGGCGCAGCCACAGCTCGGCGGCCTCGATGTGCGCCGCCGAGCCGGGCAAGCTCGCCCCCGCGGCGGTCTTGACCTCGCTCAGGGCGCGCTCGGGTTTTTGCGTGCGCTCGAAGATCCGCGCGCGCTCGAGCAGCAAGGTCGCGCGCTGCTTGGCCCGGGCGCGGCGGCGGGCCTCCTCGCCGGGGTCGTGCTCGCCCACGGAGGCGGCGACGGCCTCGGCGGCCTCGTCGTTGTCGAGGGCCGAGAGCAGGGTCTCGCTGTTGGCGAGGATCAACGCGTCGTCCCCGAGGCCCCGGCCGACCTCGAGCAGCTGCATCAGGGTCTCGCGGGAGTCGGGCTCGATGGCCATGGCGCGCTCGAGCCAGCCGCGGGCGCGCTCGAGCTCGTCGTTGTCGAGGGCGATGCGGGCCAGCTGGCGCGCGGGCTCGAGGAAGCGGCGGTCGCCGGTGGGCAGGCGCTGGGCGAGGCTGCGCCAGTGGCTGGCGGCGGCCTCGCGATCGCCCTCGAGCATGCGCAGGTCGGCGAGCTCGAGGCGGGGCTCGAGGCGCTCGGGGGCCAGGCGCAGGAGGTGCTCGAGGAGCTCGGCCCGCTCGCGCATGCGCGCGCTGACCTCGGCCTCGCTCGGGCCCTTGGCTTTGGCTTCGTCTTCGCCCTCGGCCTCGGCCTCGCCCTCGCGCTCATCGTTGGCGAGCGCGAGCATCGGCAGCATGCCCAAGAGGCGCTCGACGAGGCCGACGGTGCGGGCCCGATCGCCGCCGTCGAGGCCCACGGCGATGCGCTTGCGCAGCAGGGCCTCGAGGCGCTCGCCGTCGTCGAGGGCGCGCAGGCTGGCCTCGTAGGCGTCGGCGATGCGCTCGTCCTCGGGGGCGAGCTCGAGGGCCCGGGCGTAGAGCGTGGCCCGCTCGTGCTCGTCCTCGGCGAGCCGAGCCGCGCGCTCGAGCCAGCGCAGGGCCGCGTCGCCGTCGCCCCAGTCGCCGCCTTCGCGGGCGCCCTCGGCCTCGGCCATGACCGCGGCCCGGCGCGCCAGCTCGAGGGCCTGGGCGGTCCAGGCCTGCTGGGCCTCGGCGTCGGCGTTGGCGTCACGGGAGAGGTCGGCGAGCAGGGTGAACAGGCGCTCGGCCACGGCCAGGCGCGCCCGCGCGTCCCGGAGCCCGCCGGCCTCGGGGGGCGTGCGGTAGGCCAGGTCGAGGAGCTGGGCGGCTCGGGGCGACTCGCCGGCCTCGAGCGCGAGCAGGCCGCAGCGCCGCGCCAGCGGACCGAGCTCGACCGCTGTGGGCAGGCCTTTGCGGGACTCGCCGTCTCGCTCGGGGTCGAGCACGGCGACGAGCTCGACGAGCTCGCCGAGGGCCTCGCGGGTCTGGCCCGCGCGCTCGAGGGCCCGGCCGTTGACGTAGCGCAGCTCGAGGTCGTCGGGGCGCAGCTCCCGGGCGCGGGCCAGCTCGACGCAGGCGCGCTCGAGGGTGTGATCAGCCAGGCCCCCGCCCGCGCGCTCTTCGGCCAGCAGGCGCTCGTAGAGGCCCAGGCCCGCGCACCGCCGGGCCTTGCCCTCGGCCTTGTCGGCCCCGGCCACCGCCGCGTCCTCGGCCAGCTCGCGCCAGTGCTCCGGCTCGGCGCCCACGGACTCGAGCAGGGCGACGAGCTCCGCGAACGCGCCGAGCTTGCGCAGGGCCTCGCGCAGCGGGGCGAAGATCGCCGGCTCGGCGCCGTGGTAGCCGGCGACGTCGCGCAGGAAGGGCGCGCGCGAGGCCTCGTCGAGGGTGCCCGCGAGGCCGAGGTAGAGGCGCGCCCGCTCCCGGGCGTCCATGCGGTTGGCGTCGGCGAGGCCCTCGACGCGGGCCAGGGCCGCGGCGATCTGGGCTCGGCCGGTCGGGTCCTTTTCCTCGGCCTCAGCCTCGCCGTCGGCCTCGGCGAGGCGCTGGCTGGCGAGGGCGTGCAGGGGCGAGTGGTCGGGGAAGTCGACGGTGGCGCGATCGAGGAGCATCTCGCCGAGGTCGCCGAAGCCGGGCAGGGCGGCCCGGGCGGCCCGGTCGGCGGTGCGGATCAGCGCGGCGGCGGACTCGAGGGCCCGGCGGTCTCGGGTGCCGTGGTGCAGGGCCGTGGCCGCGAGCTGCTGCCAGTGCCGCCGGACCCCGGCCACGCGCTGGCGCGCGGCGCTCTCGTCCGCGTCGATCTCGAGCACGACCTCGGGCTGGGCCACGCGCTCGATGAGCGCGGCGACGGCCTCGACCCCGAGCTCGAGGCGCTCGCCCGGGCTGGTGTCGGTCAACAGCTCGAGGCTGGCCTCGAGCAGCCAGACCTGGGCCGGGATCGTGGCCACGTCGCTGTTGGCGAGCTGGATCAGCCGGGCCGCGCCCGCGCCCGCGTCGTGCTCGAGCACGCGCATGAGCCGGTTCAAGAGCACGTCGTTGCCGACGGACTCGGCCGCGAGCAAGCTGCGGTCGAGCTCGCCGAGCTCGTCCTCGACCCGGTCGAGCTTGCGCACCGCCCAGACCCGAAGGTCGAGCATCTCGGGGGTCGCCGCGGCCGCGCCCGAGAGCCGGTCGAGGGCCTCGAGGGCCGTGCGCGCCGACTCGCTGGTGCGGGCGGCGAGGGCCAGCTCGCGGCTGAGATCGTCGCGGGCGGGCCCGGGGCTGAGGGCGTCGACGACCCGGCGGAGGGTCCGGAGCACGCGCTCGCTCGCGGCCTCGGGGTCGAGGGGGCTGCCCTCGACGGGGGCCTCGCCGTCGGACTCGGGCGCGCTCGGGGCGAGGGCCGCGATCTGGGTCAGGCGGGCGCGCAGATCCGCGGACTCGGGGCTGGCGATGAGCAGGCCCTCGACGCGCTCGAGGGCCTCGTCGATCTCGCCGAGCTCCGTGAGCAGGTCGAGCTCGCGCACGGCCTGCTCGCGGCTGAGCTCGGGGCCGAGGGCGTGGCGCAGCTCCACGCGCGCGTCGAGCTCGCGGCGGGCGCGGACCAGGGGATCGCTGGCCTGCAGCTCCGGGTGGTCGAGGAGCTCGAGCCAGCGCTGGACCAGGTCGCGGTGCAGCTCGCTCGCGGGCGTCGCGTGGCCCACGGCGCGCTCGAGGGAGTCGAGGGCCCCGGCCAGATCGCCGAGCAGGGTCTGGGCCCGGGCGACGTCGCCCTCGAGCTCGGCCACGCGCGGCCCGGGCAGGCCGGAGGGGCGCTCGAGCAGGGCCTGGGCCGCGGCCAGCACGAGCTCGGGGTTGTCCAGGGCGCAGGCGACCTCATGGCGGCGCTCGAGGGCGTCGAGGTCGTCGGGGCGCTGACCAAGGGCGCGCTCGAGCAGGCGGTGGGCCTCGGCGCGGGCCCCCTCGGCGCGGCCCTTGGCCAGCTCGCGCTCGGCCAGGCGGCAGGCGATCTCGAACACGCGCGGGTCGTCGTCGGGGAGGGCCGGCTCGGCGCGGGCCCACAGCTCGAGGGCCTGGGCGCGCCGGTCCTGCCGGCGCCGGGACTCGGCGACGATCATCAGGGCCTCGGTGTGGTCCGGGGCCAGGGTCAGCAGCTCTTCGTGGAGGGCGACGCGTTCCGCCTGGGCGTCTGGATCGAGGTCGAGGTCGAGGTCGTTCTCGGAGTTGCGCAGGCTGACCAGCGACTCGAGGCTGGACACCCAGGTCGCGCGCAGCTCGGGGGCCAGGTCCGCGTTCAGGCTGGCCTGCAACTTGGCGTCGAGGGGGTCGAACGCGCGGTGGTCGAAGCCCGCCTCGAGCCCGGCGCTGCGGCAGCGAGCCAGGCGCTGATGGAGCAGCTTGTCGAGGGCGCCGGCCTCGCCCGCTTCGCGCAGCTCGGCCTCGAGCTCGTCGACCAGGCCCTCCTCGTCGGGGTCGAGCTCGAGGGCGCGGGCCAGCAGCTCGACGCGGCGCGCCCCCTGGCTGAGCCCCGCGGCCCGGCGCAGCCAGGCCACGGCCTCGCCCGTGCTCTCGACCTCGCCGGCGCGGGTGCTGGCCACGCGCGCGGCCTCGTCGTTGCGATCGATGGCGAGCAGGGCCGAGTACAGGCGCTCGGTCGCGGCCCCGCGGCGCCGCGCCGAGGACCGGGCGTGGGCCGGGGTCAGCAGCTCCACGGCCCGCTCGTAGCGGCCCAGCTTGGCCGCGAGGGAGCCGGCGTGGAAGGCCAGCTCGCCCCGCTCGACGCCCGCGGCGGACCACTGCTCGCGCTGCCAGAGGGCGTCGAGCTGGGTGAAGGCGAGCTCCGAGTCGCCGAGGCGGGCGTGGCCCAGGGCCAGGCGCCAGCGCAGGTCGGCGCGCTCGGGGTCGAGGCTCAGGGCGCGGGTGAGCTCGGCGAGGGCCGGGCGCACGCGGCTGGGGCTCAGGCGCAGGGCCGAGGGCGAGGTCTCGGCCAGGGCGAAGTCGAAGTCCTCCGTGGGCGAGGGGCCGAACAGCGCGCCCACGGGGCCGCTGGCCCCGACCTCGTCGGTCTCGAACTCCAGCCCGGCCGCGGCCGCGAGCCGATCGCCGGCCCGGACCCGGGCCCGGACCTCGCTCTCGACGTCGCCCGTGCGCCCGGCGGCCTCGGCCACGCGCAGCCACGCGTGGGGGTTCTCGGCGGTCTGGCGGGCGATGCTGTCGGCCTCGCTGCGGGTCCGCGCGAGCTCGAGCAGGGTCAGCAGCTCGGGCCAGCGCTCGCGCCGGTGGAGGACCTCGAGCAGCTCCGTGAACAGCGGGCTGTCGTGGAGGTGCTGCTCGGCGCGCTCGCGCAGGAAGGTCGCGGCCGCGGTCGCGTCGAGCTCGTCCTCGACCCGG
>NZ_ABCS01000201.1 GCF_000170895.1 Plesiocystis pacifica SIR-1
CCACCGCGGCCACGCCCTGGCTCGCCGATCACCAGGTCGAAGAAGCCGTCATCTTCCCGGGCGCTGGCTTCGTGGACATCGCCCTGTCCTGCGGGCGCGAGCTCGCCGGGGCCCAGGCCCAGCTCGTCGTCGAGGACTTCGCCTTCGACCAGGCGCTGGTGCTCCGCGACGGGGGCAGCACCCTCCAGGTCGCGCTCACGGCCGAGGGCTCGGGCAGCTGGCGGGTCGCGTGCAGCGAGGCCCACGGCGACGAGTGGCGGCCGCTGTGCTCGGCCCAGGTCGGCCTGGCCCACGACGCCGCCCAGCCCGTCGACGGCCCCGCGCTCGAGGAGCTGCGCGCGCGCTTGCAGCGAGGCCCGACCAAGGCCGAGCACTACGCCCGCGCCGGCCGCCAGGGCCTGCGCTTTGGCCCGGCCTTTTGCGGCGTCGAGGCGCTGTGGACGGGCTCGGGCGAGGCCCTGGGGCGCCTGGTGCTGCCCGAAGCGTCGGGCCCCGTCGGCGAACACTTCATCCACCCGACCTTGCTCGACGCGTGCCTGCAGGTCTCCCTGGCCGCGCGCGGCGAGGAGCTCGAGGGGGCCGCCGCGCCGCTGGAGCTCCCCGTGGGCATCGAGCGCGTCCAGCTGCGCGCGCGCCCGGGCCAGACCCCGCTGTGGTGCCACGCCCACACCCGAGCGGGCGCCTCGCCGAGCGAGCGGACCCTCGACCTGACCCTGTGGCGCGAGGACGGGAGCCCCCTCGGTGGGCTCCGCGGGCTGCGACTGCAGACCGTCGCCACCCAGGCCGAGACCGCCGCGGACGATCCCCTCGCCGACGCCCTGCTCGCCGTGCAGTGGCGCGCGCTCGATCTGAGCGCCCACCTCGACGCGCTGCCGGCCGCCGTGCACGGGGTCGAGCGCCCGACCTGGCTGGTGTGCAGCGAGGGTCGACGCCCCGAGGTGATCGCGCGCATCGATGCTGCCCTCGAAGCCCGGGGCGCCGAGGTCCTCGCGCTCACCCTCCCCTCCGAGGATCCCCAGGCCATCGAAGCCGCCCTCGACGAGGCCCTCACGCGCCTCGACGGCGTGCACGGCATCGTCAGCGCCTGGGCCCTCGACGATCCCTCCCTGGAGACGGAGCAGACCCTCGGCCGCGCGGGCTGGCTCGGCGCCCTGACCCTCGTCCAGCTCCTCGGCGTCCGCTCGCTCCGCGTCGCGCCGCGGCTCGTGCTCGTGACCCACGGCGCCCAGACAGGCCTGCGCCCGGAGCAGGCGCTGACCTGGGGGCTCGGCGGCACGATCCACTCCGAGCACCCCGAGCTCCGGCCGCTGCGCGTCGACCTGGACGCCCTCGACGGCGCGGCTGGCTTCGACGCCCTCGCGGCCCTGGCCCTCTCGACCACCGAGGAGGATCAGGTCCGCGCGCGCGAGGGCGCCGTCGAGGTCGCCCGGCTCGAGCGCGTCGCCCCGCCGGCCGCGGCCCAGACCCGCAGCGAACCCGCGGGCGACCGCCCCTACCGCGTCGAGATCGGCGAACCCGGCACCCTCGACAGCGTCGCCCTGACGCACTTCGTCCGACCCGAGGCCCTGGGACCCCGGCAGGTCGAGCTCGCCGTCGAGGCGGCCGGCCTCAACTTCCGCGACGTGCTCCTGGCTCAGGGCGTGGTCCCGCCGATCCAGGCCGAGGACGACGACGATCCGCGGATCCGCCTGGGCTTCGAGTGCGCCGGCCGGGTCGCCCGCGTGGGTGCCGAGCTCGAGGCAGAGGACTTGGGCCTGCGCCCCGGTCAGCGCGTCGTGGCCATGTGCGCCGACGGCTTCGCCACCCACGTCGTCGCCGACGCGACCCTGGTCGTCCCCCTGCCCGAGGACCTGAGCCTGTCCCTCGCCGACGCCGCGACCCTGCCCGTCGCCCACGTCTCGGCCTACTACAGCCTCCACCACGTCGCCCGGCTCCGGGCCGGCGAGCGCGTGCTGATCCACTCGGCGACCGGCGGCGTGGGTCAGGCCGCGCTGCAGTGGGCCCGCCACGTCGGCGCCGAGATCTACGCGACCGCGGGCACCGAAGACAAGCGCCAGTGGCTCCGGGACCAGGGCATCGCCCACGTGTCCGACTCGCGCTCGGCTCGCTTCGCCGACGAGGTGCTCGCGTGGACCGGGGGCGAGGGCGTCGACGTCGTGCTCAACAGCCTCGCCGGCCCGCTGATGCGCAAGGGCCTGGGCCTGCTCCGCCCCGGCGGTCGCTTCGTCGAGCTGGGCCTGCGCGACGCCCTGGCCAACGCCCAGCTGGGCATGGCCGGCTTCGCCCGCGGCCTGGTCTACGCCCTCGTCAACATCGGCGAGCTCAACCTGCGCGCGCCCGCCAAGGTCCGCGCCGTGCTGGCCGAGGTCCTCGAGCACGCGCGCGCGGGCGTGCTCGGCCCGCTCCCACGCACGGACGCGCCGCTGTCGAAGCTCGCCGATGTCATGTGGGAGATGGGCCGCGGCCGGCACATCGGCAAGTTCGTCGTCCACGTCGACGAGCCCAACCCGACCATCGAGGTCCCGGCCGCGCTGGCCGAAGACCGCGAGCGCGTCTGCGTCACCGGGAGCTACCTCATCACGGGCGGCCTCGGGGGCCTGGGCTTAGCCCTCGCCCGCTGGCTCGCCGAGCAGGGCGCGGGTCACCTCGCCCTGTGCGGTCGCCGGGGCGCCCACTCGCCGGCGCAGCGCGAGGCCGTCGAAAAGCTGCGCGCCCTCGGCTGCTCCGTCGAGGCCCACGCCGTCGACGTGGCCGATGGCGAGGCCGTCGAGGCCCTGCTCGCAACCCTGCCCGCCGACAAGCCGCTGCGCGGGGTCGTCCACGCCGCCGGCGTCCTCGACGACGGCACCCTCGCCAGCCTCGAGCCCGCCCAGTTCGAGGCCGTGCTCGCGCCCAAGGTCGCCGGCGCCTGGAACCTGCACCGCGCGACCCTCGAGACGCCCCTCGACTTCTTCGTGCTCTACAGCTCCGCGGCCTCGGTGCTCGGCAGCCCCGGGCAGGGCAACTACGTCGCCGCCAACGCCTTCCTCGACGCCCTCGCCCACCACCGCCGCGCCCGCGGCCTGCCGGCGCTGGCCCTGGGCTGGGGCGTGTTCAGCCAGGTCGGCCTGGCCGCGGCCGAGACCGTGCGGACCGATCGCAGCGCGTCCCGGGGGCTGCTCGCCCTCGACCCCCGGGAGGGCGTCGAGATCTTCGCCCGCCTCGTCGACAGCGACGCGACCCACCTCGCCCCCTGCCCCATCGACGCCGCGCAGTGGATCGCGTTCGCCCCCGGAGCCGAGAACTGGCCCTACTTCGCCGCCCTCGCCGAGTCCGACGCGCGCTCTGGATCCGCCCCGGGCTCGAGCGGCGAGGGCGAGGCCGCGGCCGCCCTGCTCGAGGCCGTGCGCGCCAGCTCGGCCAGCGGCGGGCGCAAGCTGCTCGTCGAGTTCGTGCTCGCCGAGATCGCCAAGGTCACCCGGGCCGACCCCAACGCGCTCGACCCGAGCAAGCCCTTCGGGGAGCTGGGCGTCGACAGCCTCATGGGCATCGAGCTGCGCAACCGGGTCCAGCGCAGCGCCGGCGTCGAGCTGCCGGCGACGGTGATCTGGACCTACCCGACCCCCCGAGAGCTCGCCGAGCACCTGCTCGCGCGCATGCGCGAGGGCGCGGCGGCCGAGTCCAAGCCCAAGGCCAAACCCAAACCCAAACCCAAGCCAAAACCCATCACGGTCGCGGTCGATCCCTCGCCCGCGGACGCGCTCGACCCCTCGGAGCTCGACTTCGAGACCGCCGCGGCCTTGCTGCGCGCCGAGCTCGAGGACCTCGAAGACCTGCTCGACGGCCTCGACGGTCGCGCGACCCCGGAGATCCACGACCATGTCTGACGCCACGACCCTGACCCAGCGCGCCCTCGCGGCCATCCGCCAGCTCAAACGGCGCGTCGCCACCCTCGAGGCCCAAAAGCGCGAGCCCATCGCGATCATCAGCGCCGCCTGCCGCTTCCCCGGCGGGCCCACGCCCGAGGCCTACTGGGACACGCTGCGCGCCGGTCGAGACATGATCCGCGAGGTCCCCGACGCGCGCCTGCTCGGGCCGTGGCCCGAGGGCGTGCCGCGCTGGGCCGGGCTGCTCGACAGCGTCGACGGCTTCGACCCCGCCTTCTTCGGCATCTCGCCCCGGGAGGCGCTGGTCCTCGATCCGCAGCAGCGCATGCTGCTCGAGCTGGCCTGGGAGGCCCTCGAGCGCGCGCCGATCGTCCCCGCTAGACTGCGCGAGACCAAGACCGGCGTGTTCGTCGGCATGAGCCAGCTCGACTACCTCGACCGCGTCGCGCTCATCCACCCGGACCAGCCCAGCGTCTACGACCTGCTCGGCAACGCCGACAGCCCCGCGGCCGGGCGCATCTCCTACGTGCTCGGCCTCCAGGGCCCGGCGATGACCGTGGACACGGCCTGCTCGACCTCGCTGGTCGCCATCCACCTCGCCTGCCAGAGCCTGCGCGTGGGCGACTCCACCCTGGCCCTGGTCGGCGGCGTCAACCTGATCCTCACCGAGCGGACCACCGAGGCCCTCTCGCACACCCAGGCCCTGGCCCCCGACGGGCGCTGCAAGACCTTCGACAGCCGCGCCAACGGCTTCGTGCGGGGTGAGGGCGCGGGCATGCTGGTGCTCAAGCGCCTGTCCGAGGCGCGCCGCGACGGCGACCGCATCCTCGGGGTGATCCGCGGCTCGGCGGTCAACCAAGACGGCCGCTCCACGGGCCTGACCGCGCCCAACGTCCTCGCCCAGGAGCGGCTGCTGCGCGAGGCCCTGGACAACGCGGGGCTCGAGGCCCACGAGCTCGACTACGTCGAGTGCCACGGCACGGGCACCTCCCTCGGCGATCCCATCGAGGTCCAGGCCCTGTCGACGGTGCTCGGCGAGCGCGAGGGTCGGAGCCCGCTGTGGCTCGGCGCGGTCAAGAGCAACATCGGCCACCTCGAGGCCGCCGCGGGCCTGGCCGGGGTCATCAAGGTGCTGCTGGCCTTCGAGCACGAGGCCCTGCCGCCCAACTTGCACCTGCGCCACGTCAACCCCTACGTGGCCATGGGCGAGGGCCTGAGCCCGGTGCGCGAGCTGACGGCGTGGGGCTCAGGGCCAGCGCCGCGCCGCGCGGGCGTGTCCTCCTTTGGCATCTCGGGGACCAACGCCCACGTCATCCTCGAGCAGGCCCCGCCCGCGCCCGAGCCCGAGCCGCGCGAGCGCGCCTCCCGGCGAGTCTGGGCCGTGCCGGTCTCCGGTCAGTGCGAGGCCGCCCTCGTCGGGCAGGCGGCGCGCTTGCGGGCCCAGGTCTCGGGTCAGATCGCCAGCAGCGAGGGCGCCCAGACCGAGCTCCTCGACCTCGCCCACGCCCTCGCAACCACGCGCACGCCCATGGCCCACCGCGCCTGCGCCGTGGTCTCGAGCGCCGAAGAATTGGCCGAGGCCCTCGAAGCCCTCGAGGCCGGCGAGGCCGCCCCCCAGCTCGTCCGCAGCACCGCCCGCGCCGACGGCCAGGTCGTGTTCGTATTTCCCGGCCAGGGCTCCCAGTGGCTCGGCATGGCCCGCGGCCTGCTCGACGAATCCCCCGCGTTCCGGCGCACCCTCGAGGCCTGCGCCGCGGCCCTCGATCCGCTCACCGGCTGGTCGCTGATCGAGCGCCTGCGCAGCGAGGATCCCGAGGCCCTCGCCCCCGTCGAGGTCATCCAGCCCGCGCTGTTCGCCATGATGCTCGGCCTCGCCGCGGTCTGGCGCGAGCTCGGGGTCACCCCCGACGCGGTCATCGGCCACTCCCAGGGCGAGATCGCGGCGGCCTGCGTCGCCGGGGCGCTGAGCCTCGAGGACGCCGCCCGCGTGGTCGCTTTGCGCAGCCAGATCATCGCCGAGCAGCTGCGCGGGGCCGGGGCCATGGCGCTCGTGTCTCAACCGGCCGCGGCGCTCGAGGCCCGCCTCGCCGACGCGCCCGCGCTGCCCGTGTCTGTCGCCGTGGACAACGGCCCGGGCTCCTCGGTCGTGTCGGGCGAGCCCCAGGCCGTCGCCGCCCTGCTCGCCCTGCTCCAGTCCGAGGGCGTGTTCGCCCGGGCCATCCAGGTCGACTACGCCTCGCACTGCGGCGCCGTCGAGCGCACCCGCGAGGCCCTGCTCGCGCGCCTCGGCGCCCTCGAGCCCCGGGCCGCCGAGCTGCCCATGCTGTCCACGGTGACCGCCGCGCCCGTGCACGGGGCCGAGCTCGACGCCGGCTACTGGTACCGCAACCTGCGTCAGCGCGTGCGCTTTGGCGAGGCCATCGAGGCGGCCATCGACGAGGGCCACGCGGTCTTCGTCGAGGTCAGCCCCCACCCCGTCCTGACCCTGGCCATGGCCGAGGTGCTCGACGCCCGAGAGGCCCGCGGCGCGGTGCTCGGGACCCTGCGCCGCGACGAGGGCGGCCTCGCCCGGGCGCTCACCTCCCTGGGCGAGCTGCACTGCGCCGGCGGCCCCGTCGACTGGTCCGCCCACTTCGAGGCCTACGCGCCCCGCCCCGTCGACCTGCCGACCTACGCCTTCGCCCGCGAGCGCTACTGGATCGACGCGCTGGCCCACGGCGGCGCCCGGGACGACCTCGACAGCGCCGGCATGCTCCCGGTCCGGCACGCCTTGCTCGGCGCGGTCACCCGCGTGGGCCAGCGCGACGAGCTCGTGCTGACCACCAACTTGTCCCTGCGGCGCCACCCCTGGCTCGGCGATCATCGGGTCCAGGGCAGCGCGCTGTTGCCCGGGGCGGGCTTCATCGACCTCGCCCTGTCCGCCGCGCGCCTGGCCTGGCCCGACTCGAAGGCCCTGGGCATCGACGAGCTGCTGCTGACGAGCCCGCTGGTCCTCGACGACGCCGACCAGACCCTGCAGGTGGTGCTCGACGCCCCGGACGCCCAAGGGCGCCGCGCGCTGCAGATCGTCAGCCGACCGAGCAGCGAGCCCCTCGACGGCGAGGTGACCCTCCACGCC
>NZ_ABCS01000200.1 GCF_000170895.1 Plesiocystis pacifica SIR-1
GCGCCGCCTCGCGTTTCCGTACGGGGGCCGGAGGCGAGCTCAGCGCATGGCCGAAACGCGCCGCGCGAGGGCTCGCATGGCCGCGTCCGCGGTCCGCCGACTGTCCCGGCCGGGATCGATGAGCTCGGGGAGCTCGTGGAGTTCGAAGCTATCGAGCCACGCGAGGAGGCCCGTCTGGGTCACGACACCAGGCCTCCCAGTGTTGGCGATCGCCCGCACGCCTCGCTCTTCGAGGTAGTCCGCGAGGCCATCGATGAGCTCGTGGACCTGTCGTCGCGCCCGCGGAGTCAGGTCCCGGCCATGCCGTTCGGCGAAGGCCCCGAGCAGATCACGGATGGGGAGGTTTGGCACTCGCGGGTGGACGAGCGCGTGCGAGGAAACAAAGTGGGTCGTGCGCATCGGGTCTCTCCAACTGACTCAGTTCTATCGAGCCTCTGAGGGTACGGATGGGTGCAGCTCAATGTTCGATCGTCGCTCAGGTGAGCGCCACGTCGAGCCTCGAGCATGCACCCCGGAGCTGCGCGCGGGCCCGGTGCAGGCGAGACTTGACGGCAGAGACCGTCAACCCGAGGGTCTCGGCGATCTCTGGGGCTGTCAGACCTTCGAGCTCTCGGAGCACGAAGACCTTGCGATCGACCTCGGCGAGCTCAGCCAAGGCCTTGCGCAGGCCATCGCGCAGGCCGTCTCGTGCGGCGGCGCTCTCGGGGCAGCTGTAGGCGTAGGCGAGGAAACGGGGGTCACTGTGGGCGACGTCGGCGATCGCGTCGTCGCGCGTGGTGAAGCGTCGACGGGAGCGCCGCTGGCGGAACAGCTGACTTCGGGCGACCGCGCTCGCCCAGGTCAGGAAGGAGGCCTCCCCCCGGAAGCCGCCGACGTGGCGGACGATCGCCAGGTAGGTGTCTTGCAGCAGCTCGTCGAAGTCATCCCTGGGCCCGCACATCCGCCGACAGATGGCGCGCAGCTGACGGTCGTGAGTGCGGAGCAGGCAAGCCAGCTGATCCGAGCTCAGGTGCGACGAAGGGGTGAAGGGCGTCGAGGCCAACATGGCCAGGGACATGTGCAGCTCGCGTACCAAAACCAGGCGCTGAGATTGTCGAGTTGCGGCGCGGTGCTGCTGGCCGCCGACTGCGAGCGACCTCCCCTTTCGGATGCAGGAGCACCGAATTCTTCGGAGCCCCTGCCTCAGATCGGATGTTCGACATCCGATTCGCCTCGCTCAGCTCGGATCCGGATCGCCCCGACGACGGAAGTCTTCCTTGCGCAGACCGTGCCGCTTCATCTTCTCGAACAAGGAGCGCTCGGCGAGCCCGGCCCGGGTCGCGGTCGCCCCAACGCGGCCCCCGGTGGCCTGAAGCAGACCGACCAGATAGGCGCGCTCGCCCTCTCGAAGCAGCGCCTCTCGCACCTCCCGCCAGGGCCGGTCGAGCCGAACCCCCCACGACGGCGCACTGTCCCCGAGGGGAGTGCCCACCCCACGATTGACCTGCGCCGCGCGACTGTCGCTCGCTGCACCAGCGGCGATGCTGACAGGTAGGTCTTCGGGCTCGACCAGGGGCCCCTCGCACAACAGCGCGGCTCGCTCGACGACGTTGATCAGCTCGCGCACGTTCCCGGGCCAGCGATAGGCCAGCAGCGCCCGCATCGCGACGTCGGAGTAGCCGCTCAGGCTCCGGCCCAGGACACCGTTGAAGCGCTCGAGCTGAGCCTCCAGCAAGCGCGCGATGTCTTCGCTGCGCTCGCGTAGCGGCGGGATCTCGAGCTCGATGACCCGCAGGCGGTAGTAGAGGTCAGAGCGAAAGCGAGCGGCCTCGACCTCGGCCTCCAAGACCTGATTCGTGGCCGCGATCAGCCGTACATCGACGTCGATCAGCTTGTCCGAACCGAGGGGCCGGAGCTGCCTGTCCTGCAAGACCCGGAGCAGCTTGGCCTGGGCCGACAGGGGGAGCTCGCCGATTTCATCGAGGAACAGAGTTCCTCCGTGGGCGAGCTCGAAGAAGCCTCGCCGAGCTCGGTTCGCGCCCGTGAAGGCGCCGCGCTCGTGCCCGAACAGCTCGCTCTCCATGAGCTCTGAGGGGATCGCGGCGCAGTTGAGGGCGATGAAGGGGCCGCCGCTGCGCGGGCTCTCGTCGTGAACGAGCTGGGCGACGCGCTCTTTCCCGACGCCGGTCTCGCCCATCACCAGGACCGTGCTCATCGAGTTCGCGGCTCGCCGCGCTCGGGCGACCAGGGCGACCATCGCGGGGCTCTCGACGATGAACGCGTCGGGGGGCTCGACGCTCCGCTCGTGCTCGTGCTGGGCGAGGGCCTGGCGGGTCGCGTGCACGCGCTCGACGACAGCCTCGAGCGCGGCTCGGAGCTCCCCGTCGTCGAGATCGAGGGAGAGGAGGCCACGCACACCGTAGCTGAGCGCCGTGGCCTCCATCTCGGAGCCGTGACCGTGGGTCAAGACCAGCAGCTCCGGGAGCTCGCTGAGGGCCTGGAGGGCCTGGAGCGAGCCGTCGAGGGTGCCGAACTCCTGACCCGCGAGGAGCACGAGGTCGTAGCCGTCCCCGTGGATCCGCTCGAGCGCTCGGCTCAGGGGGACGGTGCGCGTGAGCACGTCGAAGTTCGCCACGATGCCCACCACGCGCTCGGCGAGGGGGCGCTGGTCGGAAGCGACGAGCACGCGGAGGAGCATGACCCCCGGATGGTAGCGGCATCGGGCTCTGCGCCAAAGCCGCCCGTTTTCCCGTCGAGTGCCCAAAAAAGTGCCGGAGCACTCGCTCCGGCACGCCACCTTCGTCCACCTACTACCTTCCACGAACTACCGCTTTGTTGGAGCCCCTCTGGGGCCGAAGGGGTGCACGAAATCAGCGGAAGGTCCGGGGTCGCCGGGGCTGCACCCTTTCACGGGCTCGGTGGCTCAATCGGGGAGGCAGGCCGAACCATGGCTCCGTCCTCGACTCGTACCCAGACCCCGTCCGCTGCCTCTGCGCGCACACCTGGGTTCGACGTCGCTCGGGCGCTGGCCCTGTTGGGGATGATCCTCGTCAACTACGCGGCGATGGCAGAGCTGTCCGAGGCTCCGCCAGCGGTGGCGTGGTTGATCGAGCAGATCGAGGGCAAGGCCGCGGCGCTCTTCGTCACCCTCGCGGGGGTGGGGGTGAGCCTTCGCGTGCGGTCGGCCCTGCGTCGCGGTCACTCCCTCGCCTTCGAGCAGCGAGCGCTCGTTCGGCGCGCGGTGATCTTGTTCGCCCTCGGCCTGGTCCATCGGCACTTTTGGCCCTGGGACATCCTGCACATGTACGGCGTGTTTCTGGTCCTCGCGGCGGTGCTCCTGCGAGCGCGCTCGGGGGTCCTGCTCGGCCTCGCGGCTGGCGTGACGGCGCTGGCTGTGCCGATCCAGATGCACGTCGACTACGCGCAGTCCGAGTTTTGGAGCCTCTCGGCTGAGCTGGGTGAGATCTTCTTCGACGGCCTGTTCCCGGTGTTCCCATGGCTCAGCTTCTTGCTCGTCGGCATCGTCCTCGGGCGCGTCGACCTGAACGATCCAAAGGTGCGCCGGCCGATGCTCGCGCTGTGTGTACCCCTGATCGTCGGCGTGGAGTGGCTCGACGCCTGGGCGGACGCCGCGACGGACGCGCCCTTGCCTCACCACCCCCTCGCGCACTGGGCCCTCGCCTGGCCGCGGCCCCCGACCCCTGCGTTCGCGCTCATGGGGGTCGCCTACGCCACGCTCATCATTTGCGTGGCCATCGAGGTGACCCAACAGCGCGCCCAGGCGCGCTGGGTGGTCGCGCTGATGGCCACGGGCCAGCTCGCGCTGACGGCCTACATCGCCCACGGCATCGCCATCACCATCCCCACCGACTACGGCTACTTCGTCGAGGGCTCGCAGGTGTGGGTGCTGCTCTATGGCCTGCTGTTCTACGTTGGCTGCGTCTGGTTCGCGTGGCGTTGGCGCGTGCGTTGGCGCTACGGACCGGTCGAGCTGATCGTCCGTCAACTGAGCGCTGGGAGCCCGGCCGCGCCGTGGGGCGGCGTCCCCTTGGCTGAGCTCTCAGAGCTCGAGATGACAAAACCGAGCTGACATGAAGCGACTGGTCCCTGCCCTGGCGCTGGTCTCCCTCCTGGCCTGCCGTCGGGATCCCGAGCAGGGATCCCCGTCGGAGTCCGTCGAGACGAGCTGGCGAACGCTCCCCAAAGGGTCGACGTGGCTCGGCGCGCCCCCCGATGATCCCTGCCAACGCGGCGAGCCCGAGCCGCGCCGCTGGACCCTCGACCACGGCCTCGCCGTGAGCGCGACGGAGGTGACCCAGGCGCAGTTCGCCCGGGTGATGGGCTTCGATCCCTCCTACCACCAAGGCTGTCCAGGCTGCCCCGTCGACAGCGTGACCTTCGACGAGGCCGCAGCCTACTGCAACGCCCTGACGCGGGAGGCCAGCTTGGACCCTTGCTACCGCTGCGAGCTCAGCGACGCCGCGGACGGGGTCTTGTGCCAGACCGTCCGCGCTCCCGAGGCCTGCACGGGCTTTCGTCTGCCCACGCGCGAGGAGTGGGAGTACCTCGCCCGCGCGGGGAGCCCGACGCCGACCCACGCTGGGACCATCACCGCGTGTATGGGTCGAGACGAGGTCTCCGACCGCATCGCCTGGTACAAGGCGAACTCGAGCGGCTGGACCCACCCCGTGGCTCAGCTGGAGGCCAACCCCTGGGGCCTGTTCGACACCTCTGGAAACGTCTACGAGTGGGTCGACGAGGGGGGAGAGCCGCGCCGCGACTTTGGGCTGCTGCGAGGTGGCTCTTGGTATCACAACGCCGAGCACACCCGCGCCGCGAGCGAGCTGCGCGTGCCTCACGAGCGCCGCCTCGCTTATGCGGGCTTCCGCGTCGTCCGGACTCTGGGCGCCGCGTCTGGCCCACCGCTGCCGCTCGCGGACCACCGGGACGAGGAGCCTCCCACTCTCCCGAGCCCCTCGTCGTACCGTCCAAGCGCCGCGACTGTCGCAGCGATCGCGTTCACCCACGCAGAGCCCAGCGAGCTCGTGCCGGGCTGCGCCGACGAAAACTGCGTCATCGAGCGGCTGATCCGCGAGGCCGCCAAGGCTGGGGCCGCGCTCATCGTGACCCCGGAGTACGCCCTCGCCCAGTTCGAGGCGGAGACATGCCCCGACGTCGGTGACGAGCCCGCCGACGATCCCAACGAGCGCCCGCTCCTCGCTCGCTTCGCCGAGCTTGCGGACGAGGTCGACGCCTACGTCGTCATCAACCTCGAGACCATCGACCCGGCGAGCGACGCCCGCTACAACACCGTCGTCGCCCTCGATCCCGAGGGCGCCGTCGCGGGGACGCACCACAAGTTCGAGCTCTACGGCGGCGAACGGGACGCGCTCACGCCCGGCGGCGCGGTGTCGACCTTCGACACGCCCTTTGGCCGCGTGGGGCTATTGACCTGCGCCGACATCTACGGGCGACCTCACCTTCACGAGGAGCTCGTCAACGGACTCGACGCGCGGATCGTCGCGTGGTCTGCCGAGTGGACGGTCGACGACGCGAGGCGGTGGCAGGCGGCCTTCGCTCATGACTGGAAGGTGTTCCTCGTCGCGGCCAACGGCGCGCGCGGGGTTGGTCGCGGGGCAGGGGTCTATGGACCCGACGGTGAAGACCTCGAGCGACTCGACGCTCGCTGGCCGATCCTCTACGCGCGGCTCCCAGGCGATATGGTGGCTGACGCGGCTGGCCTCGATACACCCTGAACTGTCTCGGCGCAGTTGGCTCGGCGCAGTTGGCGTTCAATCGGATTTGCGCACATCAGCTGGATGTGTTACCTTACGATTCGCAGTGTCCCGAGTGCGCCGTCTGTGTGCGCCGGTTGATACAGCCAGAATCAAGTAGTTGGCGGGCTCCCCCGCGTTCATCAACATCAACCAGGAATCGCCATGCAGCATCAGTCGAATGTCAACAGTCTACAATCCAGTTTCAAGGGGGAGTCGGTGCCCGCGCCTGGCCAGGACAGCGCCCTCCGCTTCTTTCGCCACACCAAGCGCCCGAACTGGGGCGTGGCTGCGCTGGTGTGGGAGCGCAACGGCAAGCGCGGCTACCAGTTCTCTGATGGCAAATTGCGGGTGTTCAAGGAGGGCTACTACACCCTGTTCGAGTCCGCCGTCGTCGAGCAGGGCGGTGAAGCGGCGAGGGCCATGGTCAGGCTGACGAACCAGCGCCGGTCCGAGGGGACGAACGACACGACGAACCAGCTGTCGACGCTGCGCGACCAGATCGAGCTGTTCCGCCGCGAGTACCCGACCGGCTTCGTGGGCACGACGTGGACCAAGAAGTACCGCGGGACGGGGGCGCGGCGCCGGCTCAAGCGCCATCGAGACCCGGCGCTGGCTGAGGCTGCGCAGCTGGGCCAAAACGAGCTGCGCACGCTGATCGCGGCCGAGCAGTGGGGCCTGGTCCTCGACGTGGTCGTCGCCATGCTGTCGGGGACCAACCTGGTCCCCGCGGGGCAGCTGCGCAAGCTCAGGGCGCTGAGCCCCTCGCGGGAGCTCGTGTTCGCCATCTCCCGGTGGCTCCACGGCGAGCACGCCGACGAGCGTGAAGCCAACAAGCGCTTCGATCGCCTGGTCCGCGAGCTCGGCGACGCGGGCACCTGGGAGATCGTCACCGCCCTCGGGGGCCTGGTCCACCCCGAGGCCCACACCTGCGTGCGCCTGTCGGTCTACTCGACCCAGGGGAAGATGCTGATGTCCGGGCTCCGGGTGCAGCGGCGACCGCGGGGCAAGGACTACCACCGGCTGCTCGAGGTCGCTCGCACGGTCCAGGCCGAGCTCGAGGGCCAAGGCTTCGCGCCGCGGGACCTCCTCGACGTCTACGACTTCGTGTGGGAGACCCTGCGGCCCGCCGCGCGCGAGACCTTGCTGGCGATCCCGCGGATCCGCCTGGCCGAGGCGCGCCAGGCCAGCGAGGCAGACTCGCCGGCCAAGCGCGCGGCCTGATCAGGTCGACCTGAGGCTCGAGGCGCCCCCCTCGACGAGGTGGACTGGGAGGGG
>NZ_ABCS01000199.1 GCF_000170895.1 Plesiocystis pacifica SIR-1
AATGACCCGCTCGACGACAACTCTGGACGCCACCGGACACCAATGTCGTGGTGCATTCGCGCCAGGAATTTCGGATCGGGACGGAGTTCGGCGAGAATTCCCACACTTTCGCGCGAGTGCGAGCGATCGCACGCTTGGTTTGAGAGTTGCATCTCTTCAGCCTGCAACCGCGGCACCTCCCGCGAACGAGGCCCCCACCATGGCACGTCCGTCGATCCACCAACCCCGCAAGCGTCAACGCCCCCGCACCGAGCGCCCCGTGCTCCAGCTTCCGCTGGCGCGCCCCATCGAGCGCGAGCCGCGGGAGCCGACCCAAGAGCGAGAGCCCGAGCGCGGCGTCGCGGTGATCGACTTTTTCATCTGAGCCGAGCGCGGACAGAAGCAGGTGGACCCGGCGCTTTGGGGGACCCGTCTGGGAACAGAGGGATGGCATTCGTGCCGTCCCTCTTTGCGTTGGTTGGCTGGATGCGCCTCGGTGAGCGGGCCGCGGCGTCGTGATAGCGTCAGCCCGTGGCGAGCGATCAGCCTGCACCGCCGACCGCGATCTCGGACCCTGGACCGGAGCTGCGCCAGCACGGCTACCGCCTGGTGGTGCTGTCGGGGAGCATGCGCGGACACGAGATCGACATCACCTCCGAGGTCGTGCGCATCGGCAAGTCGCGGCAGTGCGAGGTCACCCTGCCCGACGAGTCGGTGAGCCGAACCCACGCCGAGCTGCGCCGCGAGGGCGACTCCTACCGGCTCCTCGACCGCGCCTCGACCAACGGCACCTTCGTCAGCGGCTCGCGCATCGCCGACGCGTGGCTGCGGCCGGGCGACGTCATCGGCCTGGGCAAGATCGAGCTGCGCTTCGTGCCTCGGGAGGAGCGGACCAAGGTGCTGCCGAGCGAGCGGACGCGCTTTGGCCCGGTGATCGGGCCGAGCATCGAGATGCGCCGGGTGTTCGGCGTGCTCGAGCGGGTCGCGGACAAGGACGTGACGGTGCTGCTGACCGGCGAGACGGGCACGGGCAAGGACCTGCTCGCCCGGGCCATCCACGAGGCCTCGCCGCGCCGGGACCACCCCTTCGTGATCGTCGACTGCGGCGGCGTCGACGGGGAGGCCCTCGAGGTCGACCTGTTCGGGCGCCCCGAGGGCATGGGCCGACGCGGCGCCGTCGAGCTGGCCGCGGGCGGGACCTTGTTCCTCGACGAGGTCGCCGACCTGCCCATGGAGCTCCAGCCCAAGCTGATGCGCATGCTCGACAGCGGCCGCTTTCGACGGACCGGCGGCGTCGAGGAGGTGGTCGCCGACGTCCGGGTGATCGCCGCGAGCCACCGCAACCTCGCGGACCTGGTCGAGGCCGGGGAGCTGCGCGAGGACCTCTACTTCCGGCTCTCGGTGGTCTCGTGCGAGATCCCGCCGCTGCGCGAGCGTCGCGAGGACATCCCCACGCTCATCGAGGTGTTCTCGCGCCGCCTGCCCCCGGGGATGTGGAGCGCGCCGAGCCCCGAGGCGATGGCGCGGCTGATGGGCTACGACTGGCCCGGTAACGTCAGAGAGCTGCGCAACGTGGTCGAGCGCAGCGCCTACCTCAACCAGGACGGCGGCATCGACCTGGTGACCACGCGGGAGCTCGAGGCCGAGGAGCCCAAGGTCGCCTTCGACCCCACGCTGACCTTCCGCGAGCAAAAAGAGCGGGCCGTCGAGCGCTTCGAGGCCGCGTACCTGCGCTGGCTGCTCGAGCGCGCCAAGGGCAACATCTCGCGCGCCGCCCGAGAGGCGGACATGGACCGCAAGTACCTGCACAAGCTGCTGCGTCGCTACGGCATCGACGCCAAGCACTACGCCAAGTGAGCCTGGGTGGAGTGATCTACCATCCAGGGGTGTCGGCGAGCCCAGGGGAGCAGGCAGGCGGGCGCGCGTGGGTCCACGCGGGCGGTCGCGTCGCGCTGCCCACAGGGCGCTGCCGCGTCATGGCGATCGTCAACGTGACGCCGGACTCCTTTTTCGACGGGGGGCGCTGGTGGGACGGGCAGGGCGAGCTCGGGGCGGCGACCGAAGCCATCGTCGCCCAGGCTCGGGCGTGGGTGGACGCCGGCGCGGCCGTGCTCGACGTCGGCGGGGAGTCGACGCGGCCGGGGGCGGAGGCGGTGTCCCACGACGACGAGCGCGCCCGGGTCGTCCCGATCATCGCCGCGTTGGCGGGGAGCTTTCCCGCGGTCGCGATCAGCGTGGACACGCGCCACGCCGAGGTCGCCCGCGCGGGCCTCGAGGCGGGCGCGACGATCGTCAACGACGTCAGCACCCTGGCCGACCCAGGCATGGCGAGGGTCGTGGGTTCGGCCGGCGCGGGGCTGTGCATCAGCCACATGCGCGGGATCCCCGAGACCATGCAGCGCGACATCGCCTTCGACGACGTGGTCGCGGAGGTCGGCGACGAGCTCGCGGCCGCGGTCGAGCGCGCGCTGGCGGCCGGCGTGACGCGCGAGCAAATCCTGGTCGATCCGGGCGTGGGCTTTGGCAAGAGCGCGGAGCAGAGCGCCGCGCTGGTGTGCGCGAGCGCGACCCTCGAGGCGCGGACCGGCTGCCCCGTGTTGATCGGGGCGAGCCGCAAGAGCTTCCTGGGTCGGCTGCTGGGCAAGGGATTGAGCCTGCCCGTGTCCGAGCGCGGCCTCCCGAGCGTGGTCGCGGCCGCGCTCGCGGCGGAGCACGGCGCGGCGATGGTCCGGGTCCACGACGTCCTCGACACCTGCCGGGCCATGGACCTGCACGCCGCGATGCTCGCGGCGCGCCTCGAGCGAGGGGAGGGGGCGCGGTGAGCGTGCCGGAGCTGCTCGCCGCGCTCTCGTGGCGTGACCTGCTCGACTTCGTGCTGCTCTACGCGGCCTCCTACGCCGCGCTGCGCCTGCTCGAGGGCACCCGGGCCGTGCCGGTGCTCGTGTTCGTGGCTGTCCTCGCGGCGGCCGGCTGGGCCGCCCGGGAGCTCGACATCGTCGGCTTTGGCCTGCTGCTCGAGGCCGTGCTCGAGTACATCATCATCATCCTGATCGTCGTGTTCCACCCGGAGCTGCGCCGCCTGCTGGTCCGCGTGGGTCAGCGGCTCATGCCCGCGGCGCGGCGCGAGTCGACGGCGAGCGCCGTGGATGCGCTGGTCAGCGCCTGCGGGCGCCTGCAGCAGGCCAAGATCGGCGCGCTGATCATCCTCGAGGGCGAGCTCGACGTGCTCGAGGTCAGCAGCGACGCCGGCGTCGAGATCGACGCGCCCTTGCAGGCCGAGACCCTCGTGGCCCTGATGGTGCCCCACGCGATCAACACGGCCCACGACGGCGCGGTACTGATCCGAGAGCTGCGCATCGCCCGGGCTGGGGTGGTCCTGCCCCTGTCCAAGCGCGAGGGCCTCGATCACTGCTTTGGCACGCGCCACCGCGGGGCCCTGGGCATCAGCGAGGACAGCGACGCCCTGGTGATCGTGCTGTCCGAAGAGCGCGGGGAGCTGCGCGTGGTCGAGGGCGGGGCGATGAGCGAGGCCCTCGAGCGCGAGCAGCTCCAGGCCCGGGTCGAGGCCTGGCTCGAGCGCCCGCTGGGCGAGGACGAGGCGCGGGCCGAGGGCAGCGGGGTGTCGGCGGCGGTGTCGAGCTCGATGTCGGCGGTGATGCAGAGCTCGCCGGGCCACCGGCGCAGCTCGAAGCCCAACCGGGAGGCCGAGAGTGGACGCTGAGGGCAACGCGCTGACGCGCGTCGGCGCTGCGCTGACGCGCAACTGGGGCACCAAGCTGATCGCCTTTTTCCTGACCTCGGTGGTCTTCGTGGTCACCCGCGGCGAGGTCCAGCGCAGCTTCACCGTGCCCCTCGAGCCCGTCGCCGATCCCAACCGCGTGCTGCTCACGGACCTGCCCGAGACCGTCGAGGTCTCCGTCCACGGGCCGTGGGCCAACGTCAACCGCCTCGACGCCGAGGCCCTCGGCGCCATCCCCTTCGACCTCACCGACGCCCGCCCGGGGCCGATGGTCCTCGACCCCGCGGCCGTGGTCATGCCCCCGGGGGTGGTCCTCGAGGAGCTCGACTACGACGCCGTCGACCTGCGCTTCGACGCCATCGTCGAGCGCCTGGTGCCGGTCCTCGTCGAGCTCGAGGGCAAGGTCGGGCGGGACTACGAGCTGCGGCCCACGGCGCTCGAGCCCGAGGCGCTGATGGTCCGGGGGGCCCGCTCGCGCTTCGAAGGTCTGGGCGAGCTCGACGCGGGCAAGGTCGACATCAGCGGCCTGACCGGGAGGCTCGAGCGCGAGCTCGACGTGCCCGCGCCGGGGCCGGGGCTGCGCTTCGTGGGCGCCGAGGTGGGGGAAGGGTCGAGCGTGCGCCTGATCGTCGAGGCCACGCCGACCCGCGGCGAGCTGGCCCTCGAGGTCGCCGTGGAAGAGCTGCTGCTGAGCGCCATCGACGACGCCGAGGGCCTCCCCCGGACCGAGCGACTGACAATCCGGGGGCCCCGGGCGGCGCTGCGGCGGATCGCCGCCCTCGAGGCCCCGCTGGTCGCCCAGGTCGGCCTCGAGGGCCAGCCCCGCCGGCGCTCCGACGCGCGCACGGTGACCCTGACCTTCGGGTGGAGCGCGGGCGTGAGCGAGGCCGACCGCGAGATCCTCAGCTACGAGCCCGAGGTGGTGCGCCTGCGCATCTCCTCCGCCGGTGTCGAGACCGAGACGCCCAAGGGCGCGGAGGAAGACGCGGAGGCGGGCTCTGAGCCCGGTCTCGCGCCCGGGGGCGACTGAGCTTCGGGCGGGGGAGGGGCCCCGCTCGCGGTGCAACCTTTTCGAGCTCCGGGCTTTTGGCTATCACTGGCCCGTGTCCAAGCAACGCAAGCTCTTTGGCACCGACGGCATCCGCGGCCGCGCCAACGTCCACCCGATGACCCCCGAGGTGGCGATGCGCTTCGGCATGGCCGTGGCGGCGCACTTCGGCCGCGAGGGCAAGGTCGTCGTCGGCAAGGACACGCGGCGCAGCGGCTACATGTTCGAGATGGCCCTGGCCTCGGGCCTGTGCGCCCTCGGGGTCGACGTCATGCTGACCGGCCCGCTGCCGACCCCGGGCGTGGCCCACCTCGCCAGCTCGATGCGCGCCGACGCGGGCGTGGTCATCTCGGCCAGCCACAACCCCTTCGAGGACAACGGCTTCAAGCTCTTCGCCAACGACGGCTTCAAGCTGCCGGACACGGTCGAGAGCCACATCGAGGCGCTGATGGAGCGCGGGGCCGTGGACGATCGCCTGGCCCACGGCGAGAGCATCGGCAAGGCCTGGCGCCTCGAAGACGCGGGCGGGCGCTACATCACCCACGTCAAGCACGCGCTGCCCCAGGAGTACGAGCTCGACGGGCTGCGCATCGTGGTCGACTGCGCCAACGGGGCGGCCTACAAGATCGCCCCGGCGGTGTTCGAGGAGCTCGGCGCCGACGTGGTCCGCACGGGCGTGCGCCCCGACGGGACCAACATCAACGCCGGCGTCGGGGCCATGCACCCCGAGCACCTCTCGCACATGGTCCGCGAGTACCGGGCGGACATCGGCGTGGCCCTCGACGGGGACGCGGACCGGGCGGTGGTCTGCGACGCCAAGGGCAAGATCGTCGACGGCGACGTGCTGCTGGCGATCATCGGCCGGGACCTGGCCGAGCGCTCGGCCCTGCGCGGCAACGCCGTGGTCGCCACCGTGATGTCGAACATTGGCCTCGAGCGCAGCCTCGCCGAGGTCGGCGTCGGCCTGCACCGCACGCCCGTGGGCGATCGCTACGTCGTCGAGGCCATGCGCTCGCGCGGCTGCAACCTCGGCGGCGAGCAGTCCGGGCACATCATCAGCCTCGACCACTCGACCACGGGCGACGGCCTGGTCTCGGCGCTGTCCCTGCTCGCGGTCATGGTCCGGGCCGAGCGCCCGCTGGCCGAGCTGGCCGCGGTCATGACCCGCTACCCGCAGGTCTCGCGCAGCTACCTGGTGCCCCGCAAGGTTCCCCTCGGGGAGCTGACGCGCCTGGCCAAGGTCATCGCGGGGGTCGAGGAGCGCCTGGCGGACGAGGGGCGCGTGGTGGTCCGCTACTCGGGCACGGAGTCGAAGCTCCGGGTCATGGTCGAGGGCGGCGACGAGCGCAGCATCACCGAGCAGGCCGAGGAGATCGGCGACGCGGCGGTGGCCGAGATCGCGGCGAAGGTGGGCTGAGCCATGGACCTGGCGCCGCCGCAGCTGTGGACGGCCGCGGACGCCTCGGGGGCGGACCGCTACACCATGGACGTGCTCGGGGCGCCCTCGCCGGTGCTGATGGAGCGGGCGGCGCTGTGCGTGAGCGCGGAGGTCGAGGCCCTGGCCGCGTCCTCCGCGGTGCGCGTGGAGGTGCTGTGCGGCCCGGGCAACAACGGCGGGGACGGCCTGGCCGTCGCGCGTCAGCTGTGGGCCCGGGGCTACACGGGAGTGCGGGCGGTGCTGGCCACGGCGCGGCGCAACGACGCGGCCGAGGCTCAGCTGGCCTTGGCCCGGGCCTACGGCGTGCCGATCGTCGACGCGCGCGCCTTCGAGAGCGGGCCGCTGGGCTCGGGCTCGCCGATGATCCTCGTCGACGCGCTGCTGGGTACGGGCAGCCGCGGCGCGCCGCGGGGCGGGGTCGCCGAGGCTTTGGCGTGGGCGACGAGCGTCCGCGCAGCGCAGCCCGTGCAGGTCGTCGCCGTGGACGTACCCACGGGGGTCGACGTGGACTCCGGCGCGGTCTCGAGCGACGCCGCGCTGGCGGCCGCTTGCACCGTGACCTTCCAGCGCAGCAAGCCTGGCCTGCACCTGACCCCGGGCCGCGCCCTGGCGGGTCGGGTGGTCGTGGCCGACATTGGCCTGCGCGCGCGACCGGGGCTGCGAGCTGCGGGCGAGCTCGTCGATCCGCGCGCCGTGGCGAGTTGGCTCGGAGGCCTCGGGAGCGCCGCCCACAAAGGTCAACGCGGGCACGTGGGTGTGCTCGCCGGGGCCGCGGCGACGCCCGGGGCCGCGCTGCTCGTGAGCGTGGCGGCGCTGCGCATGGGCGCGGGCCTGGTGACCCTCTCGGCTCGAGGCGGCAAGGGCCCACTGCTCGCGCCGCTGGTCGCCGCCCGCCCCGAGCTGATGTTGGCCTTCGAGGGCCCCGAGGAAGCGCCGACCCCCGGCGCGGGGGTGCTCGTCGTGGGCCCCGGCCGGACGGACTTGCTGACCGGCGCGGGCGAGGGCGCCGAGCTGGCCCAGCGCCGCGCGGAGCTGACCGAGCTCGATCGCAGCGACCCGCGGCCGATGGTCTGGGACGCCAGCGGCCTCGAGTTCATGGCCTGGCTGTTCGGCGAGGCTCGAAGCGCCGGGCCGCGGGTGATCACGCCGCACCCCGGCGAGGCGGCGCGCTGCCTGGCCATGGTCGAGCCCGACGCGGGCTGGACCAGCGCGCGGGTCCAGGCCGACCGCCGCGCGGCCGCGAGGGCGCTGGCCGAGCGCAGCGGCGCGACGGTGGTGCTCAAGGGCGCGGGGACGGTGATCGCCGAGGCCGAGGCCGGGACGGGGGCGCGCTGGGCCGTGTGCCCGCGGGGCAGCGAGCGCCTGGCCACGGCGGGCTCGGGCGACGTGCTCGCGGGCGCCATCGCGGCCTTGCTGGCCCGCGGCCTCTCGCCCTGGCAGGCCGCGGCCGCGGGCGTCCACGTCCACGCCGTCGCG
>NZ_ABCS01000198.1 GCF_000170895.1 Plesiocystis pacifica SIR-1
CCCCCACCCCCTGCTGACCACGGCCATGCGCGGCGTGTTCGAGGCCCACCTCGACGCGCAGACCGACGAGGGCGCGGCGGCCCTCGGGACGCTGCGCCGCGACGAGGGCGACCTGCGACGGGTGCTCGGGTCGCTGGCCGAGCTCCACTGCCATGGCCTCGAGCTCGACTGGGCCCCGCTCGTGGCGCGATGGGCCGGCCGTGAGCCCCGGCGGATCCCCCTGCCCAGCTACGCCTTCCAGCGTCGCCGCCACTGGCTCGAGGTCCCCGCGGCCTCGGCCAGCGATCTACGCCGCGCGGGCCTGCGCGCCCTCGAGCACCCCTTCCTGCGCGCGCACACCGCGGTGCTCGGCGACGATCGCCGGCTGTTCACCGGCACCGTCGACCTGGGCCGCGCGAGCTGGCTCGGCGACCACCGGGTGTTCGAGCGGGTCATCTTGCCGGGGGCGGGCTTCGCCGACCTGGCCCTTAGCGCGGCCCGGCACAGCTGGCCCGAGGCCTCGGCCCTCGCCCTCGACGAGCTCGTGCTCCTCGCCCCGCTGGTCCTCGACGCCGGGCCCGTGGACCTCCAGGTCGTGCTCGAGGCCCCGGACCCGCAGACCGGCGCGCGAGCCCTCGCCGTGCACTCGCGCGACGCCGCGGGTGATGCCGGGCAGGTCCACGCCCGCGGCAAGGTCCGGGCGATCGAAGCCGAGACGCAGCGGGTCGAACCTTCCAAGCCCCCCGCCGACGGCCTCGCGCTCGAGCCGACCTACGCCGCCCTCGAAGCCCTCGGCCTGCGCTACGGCCCCGCCTTCCGCGGGCTGCGACGCGCCTGGCGATCGGCGGACACCCTCGAAGCCGTGGTCGAGCTCGACCCCGCGCAGGCTCTCGGCCAGCCGGCCTTCGCCATCCACCCCGCGCTCTTGGACGCGGTCTTCCAGCTCCGCGCCCACGCCCGCCCAGACGCTGGCGAGGTCGCCCTGCCCTTCGCCCTGACGGCCCTCGAGCTCCACGCCAGCGCGCCGTCTCGGCTGTTCGTGCGCGCGCGCCTCGACGCCGCGGGTGCGCTGTCCCTCGAAGCCTGGGACCCCGAGGGGCGGCTCGTGCTCCGCCTCGGCGCCCTCGAGCTGCGCCCGGCCAGCCCCGAGCAAGTCTCCCCCAACGAGCGCGTCCCCTTGCGCGTCGCCTGGGAGCCCATGTCCGCGCCCTCGAACATGCCCGCCGACTCGGCGAAGACCCTCGAGCGCCACGCGGACTGGACCGAGCTCATCGCGGGCCTCGACGCGGGCGCCCCGGCGCCTGCCCTCGTCGTCCGCCGGTGGTCCGTCGAGGAGCCCGGCGCGGACGCGGCCGCGCGCGTGGCCGAGGCCGGCCTCGCCGAGCTCCAGGACTGGCTGCGCCACCCCGCCCTCGCCCGCACCCGGCTGTGCTGGGTCACCCGCGCGAGCGTCGGGGCCGATCCCCGCGACGCCCTCGAAGGCCTGGCCCTCGCGCCGCTGTGGGGCCTGGCTCGGGTCGCGCGCAGCGAGTCGGGGCGCGCGCTGTCTCTCGTCGATCTCGACGCCGACACGCCCCTCGAACACGCCCCGATCCACGACGCCCCCGAGCTGGCGCTGCGCGGCGGAGTCCGCCTGCGCCCGCGGCTGCGCCCCCTGACCAGCGAGACCGCCCAGCGCCCTGCCCTGGACGCGGGCGCCGTGCTGATCACCGGCGGCACCGGTGCCCTCGGGGCCGAGCTCGCCCGCCACCTCGTCCGCAACCACGGCGTGCGCGAGCTGGTGCTGTGCTCCCGCCAGGGCCTCGACGCCCCCGGAGCCCCCGCGCTCCAGGCCGCGCTCCTCGAGCTCGGCGCGGCGGCGGTGCACATCGAAGCCTGCGACGTCGGCGAGCGCGAAGCCGTCGCCGAGCTGCTCTCGAGCCTCGACGGGCGCCCCGAGCTCGGCCCGCTCACGGCCGTGATCCACACCGCCGGCTGCCTCGCCGACGCGACCCTCGAGCGCCTCGACGCCGAAGCCCTGCGCCGGGTCCTCCACCCCAAGGTCGCCGGCGCCTGGAACCTGCACGCGCTGACGCGAGGGCGCCCCCTCGCCGCCTTCGTGCTGTTCTCGTCCGCCGCCGGGCTGCTCGGCAACGGCGGCCAGGCCAACTACGCCGCCGCCAACACCTTCCTCGACGCCCTCGCCCAGCACCGCCGCGGCGCCGGCTTGCCCGCCCAGAGCCTCGCCTGGGGCCTGTGGTCCACCGGCGGCATGTTGGCGGGGCTCGGCGAGCTCGGCCGCGCGCGCCTGCGCCGGATGGGCGCCCGCGCCCTGCCGATCGACGCCGGCCTGGCCCTCTTCGACGCGGCCCTCGCCCGCGACGAGGCCCTGCTCGCGCCCCTCGACCTCGACCCTGCGGTCCTCGCCGAGCGCCGCGACGCGGGTGCGCTTCCCGCTCTACTCGAGGCCCTCGCCCCGCCCGCGCGCGCGGGCCTGCGCCGCGCCGGCCGGAGCTCCACGGAGCCCGAGCTCACGACGCAGCTGCGCGCGGCCACGGCCGAGACCCGCCAGACCCTCCTGTCCGAGCTCGTCGCCACCTTGGTGACCCAGACCCTGCGCCTGAGCGAGGCCCCCTCGCCGAGTCGGCCCCTGCGCGAGCTGGGCCTCGACTCGCTCATGGCCATCGAGGTCCGCAACGGGCTCCAGCGCGCCACGGGCCTGAGCCTGCCCTCGACCCTGCTCTTCGATCACCCCACGCCCCGCGCCCTCGTCCGCGCCCTGCACGACGCGCTGGAGCCCGTCGCCGAGCCCACGCTCGCAGCTCCCCCCGCGCCGAGCCCCCCGACCGCCCCCGAAGACGACGCCATCGCCATCGTGTCCATGGCCTGCCGCTTCCCCGGAGGCGCCAGCACCCCCGAGCAGCTGTGGCGCCTGCTCCTCGACGGCGGCGACGCCATCGCCGAGTTCCCCGAGGACCGCGGCTGGCCCCTCGACACCCTGTTCGCCCGCGACGCCGAGGGCCGCCCGCTGCCCGGCGCCTCGCTCAGCCGCGCCGGCGCCTTCCTCCGCGAGGCCGCCGACTTCGACCCCGCCTTCTTCAACATCAGCCCCCGCGAGGCGCTGGCCATGGACCCCCAGCAGCGCCTGCTGCTCGAGCTCTCGTGGGAGGCCTTCGAGCGCGCCGGCGTCGTGCCCGAGTCCCTCGAGGGCAGCGCCACGGGGGTCTACCTCGGGGTGATGTACGCCGACTACGGCGGCCGCTTCACCCACGACCCCGCGGCCCAGGACGGCTACCTCGGGACGGGCAGCTCGGGCAGCGTCGCGTCCGGGCGCATCGCCTATACCTTCGGCTTCGAGGGCCCCGCGCTGACCGTGGACACGGCCTGCAGCTCCTCCCTCGTGTCGCTGCACCTCGCTTGCCAGGCGCTGCGCCGGGGCGAGTGCGACCTGGGCCTCGTCGGCGGCGCGACGCTCATGGCCACGCCCAACGTGTTCGTCGAGTTCAGCCGCCTCGGCGCCATGGCCCCCGACGGGCGCTGCAAGCCCTTCGCGGCCGCGGCCGACGGCTCGGGCTGGAGCGAGGGCGCGGGCGTGGTGGTGCTCCAGCGCCTCGCCGACGCGCGCCGAGAAGGCCGCGAGGTCCTCGCCCTCGTGCGCGGCTCGGCGGTCAATCAAGACGGGCGCTCCCAGGGCCTGACCGCCCCCAACGGGCCGGCCCAGCGCCGGGTGATCGCCGCGGCCCTCGGCGCCGCGGGGGTCGAGGCGAGGGAGGTCGACGTCGTCGAGGCTCACGGTACGGGCACGGCCCTCGGCGACCCCATCGAGGCCCGAGCCCTGCACGCGACCTACGGCCGCGCCCGCGAGGCAAAAGACGCGCCGCTGTGGCTCGGCTCGATCAAGTCCAACCTCGGCCACACCCAGGCCGCGGCCGGCCTCGCCGGGGTCATCAAGATGGTCCTCGCGCTCCAGGCCGAGCGCCTGCCCCAGACCCTGCACGTCGACGCGCCCTCCGCCCACGTCGACTGGGACGGCAGCGTCGCCCTGCTGACCGAGGCCGTCGACTGGCCCCGGGGCGCGCGGCCGCGGCGGGCCGGCGTGTCCTCCTTTGGCCTGTCGGGGACCAACGCCCACGTCATCCTCGAGGAGGCGCCAGCGGTCCGCCGCGAACCCGCCCCCTCGACCCCCGCGCGTCCCCCCGCCGCGCCGGTCGTGCTCTCCGCCCGCAGCGAGGCCGCCCTGCGCGGCCAGGTCGAGCAGCTGCGCGCGCGCCTGGCCAGCGACGAAGGCCCGACGGAGATCTGGGACCTCGCCTACTCCCTCGCCACCCGGCGGACCCACTTCGAGCACCGCGTCGGGACCGTCGCAACCGGCCTCGAAGCCCTCGACGACGCCCTCGCGCGCTTCGAGGACGCGAGCGCCCGCGACTGGGTTCACGGCCGCGCGGGCGAGGCGGGCAAGCTCGTGTTCGTGTGCCCGGGTCAGGGCTCGCAGTGGCTCGGCATGGCCGCCGCCTTGCTCGAGCAGTCCGCCCCCTTCGCGGCCGCCGTCGCGGCCTGCGACCGCGCCTTCGCCCGCCACTTGCCCTCGGACGCGCCTTCCCTGCTCGAGCGCCTGCGCGAGACCGGAGCTCCCGACGCCGCGCTGCCCGAGGATCCCGAGCTCGTTCAGCCCATGCTGTTCGCCGTCATGGTCGGCCTCGCGGCCCTGTGGCGCGAGCTCGGGGTCGTCCCCGACGCCGTCGTCGGCCACTCCCAGGGCGAGATCGCGGCCGCCTGCGTCGCGGGCATCCTGAGCCTCGACGACGCCGCCGCCATCGTGGTCCGGCGCAGCCGAGTCATCGCCCGCAGCGTCCCCCCGGGCGCCATGCTGGTCGTCGGCCTCGACCCCGAGGGCCTCGCCCCCTGGCTCGAGCCCCTCGACGGTCGCGTGACCATCGGCGCCGTCAACGGGCCGCGCTCGACCGTGCTCTCGGGTGCGCGCGCGGCCATCGAAGACCTGCGCGCGCGCGCCCGCGCCGAGGGGGTGTTCGTTCGCCCCGTGGCCATCGACTACGCCTCGCACTCGGCCATGGTCGAGCCCGCCCGCGAGCCCCTGCTGACCGAGCTCGACGCGCTCCGACCCACGCCCGGCTCGGTGCCGATGCTCTCGACCCTCGATCTGGCCTTCGTCGACGGCGAGGCCCTCGACGCCAGCTACTGGTACCGCAACCTGCGAGAGCCCGTGCGCTTCGCCGAGGCCGTCGACGCCCTGCTCGACGCCGGCCACCGCCACTTCGTCGAGCTCAGCCCGCACCCGCTGCTGGTCACCACCATCGCCGCCGCGCTCGAGGCCCGGGAGCTCGACGGCGGCGCCGTCGGGAGCTTGCGGCGCGGCGCGGGGGGCCTGGACCAGATCCAGCGCGCCCTCGTGGGGCTGCACTGCGCGGGTCACCGCGTCGACTGGGAGGCCGCCCTCGCCCCCGCCAAGGCCCGCCCGGTGGCCCTGCCGACCTACGCCTTTACGCGCCAGCGTTACTGGCTGGAGGGGCCGCGCCCCTCGAGGTCCGCGCGTCCGCCCGAGCGCCCGAACTGGCGCTACACCGTGCGCTGGCGCCCCCTCGAGCTCGCGGCTCACGAAGGCGCTGCGCTGCGTTGCCTGCTCGTCGCGCCCAGCGACGCTCCGCCGGCGCTGCGCGAGCGCGCCGCGGCGATCACCCGCGCGCTCGAGGACGCGGGCGCCACCGTGGCCACCGCCAGCCTCGACAGCGTCGCGGCGCAGCTCGAGGGCGAGACCACCCACGTGCTCTCGCTGCTCGCCCTCGACGAGCGCATGTCCGACGACGCGCCCGGGCTCCCCGCCGGCCTGGCCGGCAACCTCGCCCTGACCCAGGCCCTCGCCGAGCACCAGGCCCGCGCGCGGCTGTGGCTGCTGACCCAGGGCGCCGTGACCACGGGCGCCGACGACCCGCTGTGTGCCCCGCTCCAGGCGACGAGCTGGGGTTTGGGCCTGAGCGCCTCCCTCGAGCAGCCCCGGCTGTGGGGCGGCCTCGTCGACCTCCCGAGCGCGACCACGCCCGCCGCCCTCGCGGCCCTGCCCGCGCTCCTCGCCAGCGGCCCCGACGATCAGCTCGCCCTGCGCAAAGCCGGCGTGCTCACCCGTCGCCTCGCGCCCGCTCCCGCGGCCGAGGGCGCCGCGCCCCTGCGCGTCCGCGGGACCGCGCTGATCACCGGCGGCACGGGAGCCCTCGGCTCCGAGGTCGCCGCCTGGCTCGCCCGCGCAGGCGTCGAGCGCCTCGTGCTGACCAGCCGCCGCGGCGTCGAAGCTCCCGGCGCGGCCGCGCTCCGCGAACAGCTCGAAGCCCTCGGCGCCGCGGTCTGCATCGAGGCCTGCGACGTCGCCGATCGCTGCGCCCTCGCGGCCCTGCTCGCCGAGATCGACGGCGGGGGACCCCCGCTGACGATGGTGGTCCACGCCGCGGGCGTGCCCGGGCCGATGGCGCCCCTGAGCGCCCTCGATGCCCGCGACCTCGCCCAGACCCTCGCCGCCAAGGTCGAGGGCGCCCGCCACCTCGACGCCCTCACGGCCGACCGCCCCCTCGACGCCTTCGTGTGCTTCGCGTCCATCGCGGGCACCTGGGGCAGCGGCCGCCAGTCGGCCTACGCCGCCGCCAACGCCTACCTCGACGCCCTCGCCCACGCGCGCCGGGCCCAAGGTCGCGCGGCCACGAGCGTGGCCTGGGGCCTGTGGGCCGACGCAGGCATGGGCGCCGACGCGGACGGCCTGGCCTTCCTGCAGCGCCAGGGCCTGCGCCCCTTCGCCCCCGCCGAGGCCCTCGCCGCCCTCGAGCGCGCGCTCGCGGCAGGCGACGCCGCGGTGACCGTCGTCGACGTCGACTGGCGACGCTTCGCCCCGATCTACGCCGCCGCCCGGCCGCGCCCGCTGCTCGCCGAGGTCGCCCCTGAGCCCGAGCCCGAGCCCACGCGCGCCGAGAGCCTGCGCGGGCTCGACACCAAAGCCCGCCGAGAAGCGCTCCTCGCCCTCGTCCTCGAGCACACCGCGGGCGTGCTCGCCTTCCCCGACCCCGGCGCCCTCGATCCGCGCTCGAGCTTCGCGGCCCTGGGCCTCGACTCGGTCATGGCCGTGGAGCTGCGCGAGCGCCTGAGCCGAGCCACCGGGACGCGCCTGCCCGCGACCTTGGCCTACGACCACCCCTCCCCGCGCCAGGTCTGCGCCCTCTTGGTCGAGCGCCTCGTCGGCGCGCCCGTCCAGGCCGAGGCCCAACCCGCCGTCGAGCGCTCCGCCGCCGCGGTCGAAGATGACGCCATCGCCATCGTCGGCGTAGGCCTGCGCGCCCCCGGGGGCGTCGTCGATCTCGACAGCTTGTGGGCCCTACTCGAGGCCGAGGTCGACGCCGTCGGCCCCATCCCGCCCGCGCGCTGGGACGCCGAGCGCGACTACGACCCGGACCCCGGAGCGCCCGGCAAGTCCTACGTCCGCGAGGCCGCCCTGCTCGACGAGGTCGAGCGCTTCGACGCCGCCTTCTTCAACATCAGCCCGCGCGAGGCCGCCCACGTCGACCCCCAGCACCGCCTGCTGCTCGAGCAGTCGTGGCACGCCCTCGAGCACGCCGGCTTGGTGCCCTCGCAGCTCGCCGGCTCGCGCACGGGCGTCTACGTCGGCATCGGGCCCAGCGACTACGCGAGCACCCGCGCGCCCCAGCCCGCCGCCCGCGACGCCGCGAGCGCCCACGCGGTCACGGGCAGCCACGGCTCCTTCGCCGCGGGCCGGGTCGCCTTCCACCTCGGCCTGCGCGGGCCCACGCTGTGCGTCGACACGGCCTGCTCGTCCTCCCTGGTCGCCCTGCACCTGGCGTGCTCGGCCCTGCGCAAGGGCGAGTGCGAGCGAGCCCTGGCCGCTGGCGTGCAGGTCATGACCGGCAGCGCCGGCTTC
>NZ_ABCS01000197.1 GCF_000170895.1 Plesiocystis pacifica SIR-1
CGCGAGACCGCCTAGGGCGCGAGGACCTCTGCGACCGCGGCCTCGAGCACGGTGTCGATGCCGTCGGCGAGGTCCTGGGGATCGTAGTCGAGCTCGACGGAGACGGGGGCGTAGCCCTCGAGGGGCTCGCCCTCGGAGTCGAGGCAGCGCGCGCCGGAGATGTACGAGTCGATGCCCGTGTGCTCACCCTCGACGGGGGCCCAGTTTTGGCTCACGTAGGACGGGCCGGTCTGGTAGCTGTAGGCGCCGGTGCCCCCGTGGCCGAAGATCGGCACGCCGAGGTCGGCGGCGCGGTACATCAGCCAGTCCGCGGCGCTGACGGCCATCCCGTCGGCGACGATCGCTTGCTCGCCGTCGAAGGCCAGCGCAGGCAGGGGGTCGTCGACGAAGACCTGGTAGGGGAAGGGGTACTCGACGTCGTCGGAGAACTCGGGCGGCGAGGAGCCGACGATGCGGGCGTGGCACTCGCCGAGGCCGCCCGCGAGCTCGCCCAGCGAGCCGAAGATCCCCATGCCGTACTCGGCCGAGCCGCCCCGGTTCCCGCGGATGTCCCAGACCAGCCCGGTGACGTCGCTGTACTGCGCGAGGTCCTCGTTGAGCAGCTCGATCGCCTCCGCGTTCCAGTCGCGGTAGCCCTGGAGGGAGAGCGGCTGGGGGAAGGGGTGATCGGGGTGGGAGCCGAGCGTGGGCAGGATGACGACGACCACGCCGTCCTCGCGCTGGTGGGAGACGAACAGCTCCCCGCTCTCCGGGCGGCGGAAGGGATCGGCGCAGGAGATCTGGTCGCCGCGCTCGGGGACGTCGATGACCTCGAGGCTCTCGTCGGGGTGCAGCACCTCGATCGCGTCGCCCGGCTTGATGATCGCAAACACGTGCAGGGCGTTGTAGTCAGCGCGGCCGCTCTCGGAGGGGACGCCGCCGTCGCACAGGGGCTCGCGGCTGATCCGCTCGAACAGCTCCGGGCCCTCCCAGATCTCGTCGCCGCGCATGATCGCGACCACCCGATCGCCGGGGGTGAGGCCCATGGGGTTCATCTCGTCCGCGAAGGTGACGATCGAGGTGTCGCCAGCGGAGCGGGCACAGACCCCGTACCAGGAGTTGCCCCGCAGCGGCGCGAAGCCCTCGGGGTCGTAGCACTGGGACCAGTCGAGGGGGCCGAGCCCGATGGCGCTGTGGCCGTAGGGGACGGCGCGGTAGATCGAGTAGATGGCCTTGGCGAAGGTGTAGTCGCCGCCCTCGCCGAGGGCGATGGCGTGGGCGGCCGCGGCTTGGAGGCCTTCGAAGTCGAGGACCTCCGGGTAGCCGGTGTGGTCGCGCAGGTGCTCGGCGTAGGTGCCGAGCAGGCTGATCTGAGACAGCTGCGCCGCGGAGAGCTCTTCGCAGGCGTCGGCCTTGCAGATGAAGCCCGGCTCGCAGGCGACGGGGTCGCCCCACACGAGCTGGTCACCGTCCTCGACGCAGTTCACGAGCATGCCGTCTTCGCACGTGGTCTCGTCGAGGCTCGCGCACTCGTCTTCGTTGCCGGTTTCGGTGGTCTCACCAGTGTCGGTGGTCTCGCCGGTGTCGGTGGTCTCGCCAGTGTCGGTGGTGTCGGTGGTGTCACCGGTATCGGTGGTGTCACCGGTGTCGGTGGTATCTCCGACGTCGTCGGAGCCATCGGTTCCGTCGGTTTCTGCGGTGGAATCGCCGGCGTCTCCTGCAGGGTCTTCGACGCAGCCGCAAATCCCGGCGCTGAGCGATGTTGCGAGGACGAGGCGTCCCCAGTCTTGGACACGAGTCATGGCGGGGAAGCTAGCCGCTCGACCTTGGGTTGACGAGGCGGTGCAACGAAAGAATGTGAACGTTCTGCTGCTAGGTAGAATGCTCTCTAGAAGACGGCTGAGTGGGGGCAGGAAGTGATTGTGGATGGTTGACACTCCATGCGCAGACTGATTCGCCATGTGTGAGCGGACATCGATATCCATCACTTGGGCTAGTGTGATGAATGTGGATGGGGTCGTTTGTTGAGGAAGCTACTCCGTGCCGTTTGATTGGACATCCTGAGCCACTTGGCTGGCTGCGGGTGTCATCGCTGCGCGTGCCAAGGTGTCCGTATTTTGGTGTTCGGTTTTGAGTTCGGTGCGGTTTTGTTTTGGGCTGGCGGGGGTCTTGGGCTTCGACGGGGGCGGGCAGGGGGCAAGAGGGTCGGCCTCCCCGCTGTCGCCTGAATGCGTGGGGTGTCGTGGTGTTGGGCTGGGTTGGGTTGGGGTGGGTGTTCGGCTTCGGTGGGCGCTGCTGCGGCTCCTAACGCTGGGGAGGCCGACCCTCTTGCCCCTCGTTTGCCCGCTGCGTGGGCCAAGGGTTCGGGCCTTTCGCGTCAGGGGCGGTGCGCTGGTTGGGTCATCGGGCCTCAGCGTTGGGAGCCTACCTCCGCCGAGCCGGCTCAGCGCTTCGGCTCGCGCATGCGCATCAGCCCCTCTTGGGCCGTGCTCGCCACCAGCCGGCCGTCGCGGCTGAAGATCCGCCCGCGGACGAGGCCGCGGCCGCCGTGGGCCTTGGGGCTGTCGACGACGTGCAGCAGCCAGTCGTCGACGCGGAAGTCCTGGTGGAACCACATCGCGTGGTCGAGGCTGGCGACCTGCATGCCCCGGGTCAGCCAGGACACGGCGTGGGGGCGCATGGCCGTGGGCAGGAAGCCAAAGTCCGAGGCGTAGGCGAGCAGGCTGCGGTGCAGGGCGTTGTCGTCGGGGAGCTCGCTGGTGGCCTTGAACCAAAAGTTGCGCACGGGCGGGCGGGCCTCGGGCTGCATGGGGTTGAACACGGGCTCGAGCGGGCGCATCTCGAAGGGGCGCTCGGCGAAGGCCCGGGCGCGCAGGGGCGCGGGCAGCTGGTCGACGTAGCTCTCGACGCGCTCGCGCTGGCTCTGGAGGCTCTCGGGGTCCGGCGCGTCGGGCATGGGGTCTTGGTGCTCGAAGCCGGCCTGGGTCAGCTGGAAGCTCGCGGCCATGTTGAAGATGGCCTTGCCGTTTTGGATGGCGACGACCCGGCGCGTGGTGAAGCTGCCCCCGTCGCGGATCCGGTCGACCTCGTAGACGATGGGCTTGTCGACGGCCCCGGGGCGCAGGAAGTAGCCGTGCAGCGAGTGGACCACGCGCTCGCTGGGGACCGTGCGCGTCGCGGCGCTCAGCGCCTGGCCGAGGACCTGCCCGCCGAACACCGTGCCCCAGCCCAGATCCTGGCTCTGCCCGCGGAACAGGTTGACCTCGATGGGCTCGAGGACCAGGAGTTCGACGAGCTCGCGCAGGACGGTCGACATGGGCGGGACCTTAGCCCTGCGCAGCCGCGCCGCCAGGGGCCCCCGGGGAGGCTTCACTCAGCCCGGGAGCGCGCACACGCCCGCTTCCTGGTAGCCCCAGTAGTCGTCGTAGAACTCGACGCACTCCGTGCCCGGGATCGCCGAGCAGTCGGGCTCGGACAGGGAGCAGTGCGGGGTGCAGCAGCTGTCTGCCTCGCAGCCCGGGAGGGAGGCGGCGAGGATGCAGAACAAGCCGGGGGCGCAGTCTTGGTTGTGCTCGCAGGCCTCGAGCATGGGCGCGTCGCCGGCGGGCAGGCACAGCGAGCCGATGCTCTCGTCGATCCAGTAGCAGGCTTCGCCCAGGACGGGACAGTCCTGGAGGAGGATGTCGCAGCCCTCGAGGCACAGGACCTGCGCGCTCGCGTCGTGGCAGGCGAGCCCCGGCTCGCAGATGGGATCGTCGGCGCTTCCCTGGCAGCGCGCCGTGCAGCGCCCGACGGTCACGCTGCCGGTGTCGATGAGGTTGGCGCACACGGTGGCCGCGTCGCAGTCGTCGTAGCCGTCGAGCTCGCCCGAGTAGATGCAGCTCGACCCGAGCGGCGCGCTGCCGGTCACGGGCACGCAGTAGTTGGTGCCCTCGTCGGGGAAGTAGGCGCACTTTTGATCGGCGCCGCAGCTCGAGCTCCAGGGATCGCAGACGACCGGGATGGTCTCGCCCTCGTCCTCGCTCGAGCCGCTCTCGGTGGAACCCGTGGTGCCGTCGCCGGAGCCTTCGCCGCTGCTCTCCCCGACCTCGTCGCCCGCGGTCTCACCCCCTTCGGCGATCCCGATGGAGCCCGGCGTGCAGCCCGCGAGACCAAGGACCAAGAGACTGGAGAGCGCCAGACGAACTCGCATAGCTAACCCTAGCCTGGCCGGCACTCGCTGGAAAGTGCCAAAACTAATCTCGAGGAGTCGGTTCAGCTCTTGGCTCGGCGCAGCAGCGCCTGGCCGAGCTCCCGGGCAGCGCCGATCTTGGCGTTGACGCCCTTGCCGTAGAACAGCCGCACCCCAGCGCGCACGACCTCGTAGTCGTAGCGCCGGCCCGGGAACAGCGAGGGCACGGGGTAGAGCGGCAGCCGATCTTCGATGACCGACTTGGGGTTGGTGCACGCGCGCAGGCCATCGCGGCCGTTGAGGCGGCCGAAGCCGCTGGCCTTGACGCCGCCGAAGGGCAGGTCCTGGACCATGTACATCACGGCCCAGTCGTTGATGCAGGCCGATCCGGCGACGAGCTCGTGGGCGATGCGTCGGCCCCGGGCGCGGCTCTTGGTGTAGACCGCCGCGCTCAGGCCGTACTCGGTGTCGTTGGCGACGCGCACGGCCTCGGCCTCGTTGGCGACCCGGGCGATGGCGACGACGGGGCCGAAGGTCTCCTCATGCATGATGCGCATGGCGGGGGTGACCTCGGTGAGCACCGTGGGCTCGAAGTAGTGCTTGCTCTTCTTGCGCTTGGCTCGCTTGCCGCCGGCGAGGAGCCGGGCGCCCTTTTCGAGGGCGTCCTCGACGAGCTCGGCGACGTGGTCGACCTGGGCCGGCATGGTCATCGCGCCGATGTCGACGAGCTTGCCCTGGAGCGGCGCGCCCTGGCGCAGGCGCAGGGCGATGTCCTGGACGCGCATGGCGAAGTCGTCGTGGACGCGGTCGAAGACCAGCACGCGCTCGGCCGCGAGGCAGGTCTGGCCCGAGCCGATGAAGGCCCCGCAGGCGGCCGCGTTGGCGGCTTGCTCGAGGTCGGCGTCGTCGCACACGATCAGCGGATCCTTGCCGCCGAGCTCGAGAATGACCGGGGTCAGGGTCTCGGCCGCGGTCGCCATCACGGCCCGGCCGTTGCGGGCCGAGCCGGTGAACACGATCTTGTCGACGCCGCCGCGGATCAGCGCCTGCCCGGTCTCGGCGTAGCCGTTGAGCAGCTGGATGAGGTCGGGGGAGTGGCCGCAGTCGGCGAGGCAGCGGCGCAAGAAGGCGCGGAAGGGGGCGACGGACCAGGCCGTCCACTCGCTGACCTTGACGATGCACGCGTTGCCGGCGAACAGGGCGGGGACGGCGGGGCCGAGGATGTTCTGCAGGGGGACGTTCCACGGCGCGATCACGCCGATGACCCCGAGGGGCTGGAACTCCACGCGCGCCCGCTTGTGCACGAGCACGCCGGAGCGCACGGGCTCGGGGCGCAGGTGGGTCTCGCCGTGGTCGAGGGTCCAGCGCAGCTTCTCGGCGATGGGCCAGATCTCGCCGATCATCGCGTGGTGGAGGGTCTTGCCGGTGTCGCGGCAGATCGCCGCGCACAGATCGTCGGCCTGGGCGAGGAGCTGATCGAGCAGATGCCGGAGCACGCGGCGGCGCTCGGCGAAGCTGGTCCGGGACCACTCGCGCTGGGCTCGGCGGGCGGCGGCGATGGCCTTCTCGACGGCCCTGGGATCGTCGACGGGGACCTCGCCCAGGCTCTCGCCGGTCGCGGGGTCCGAGCACGGGATCACGCGCGGCGAGGCCGACTCGGTGGGCTCGGTGTCAGGCGTGGGCGACTCGGGCAGGGGCGTGTCGGGCATGGCGCGGGCCGACGCTAGCGGACGGGGGCGGCCCTTTGGGGTGCCCCAGCGCACAGCGAGGCCACAGCGAGACCACAGTCAGACCACAGGGAGACTAGTCGAGCGCGCCGCGTAGGGCGTCGCGCTCGGCGTCGCTCAGGGTCAGGCCGTCGATCCAGGCGTGGAGCTGCTCGGAGCTCAGCGCGCTGTCTTTTCGCGCCGCCCTCACGGCCGCCAAGCTCGCGGCCACGTCCCCGCCCTGGCGCAGGGCGACGAGGGCCCGGAGCACGGTGAAGGTCAGGGTTTGGGGCTCGAGGGAGGGCAGGTCGAGGGCGACGATGGCGTGGAGCTGCTCGGCGGCGGCGTCGACGTTGCCGCGGTTGAGCTCGAGGTCGGCGAGGCCGAGGTGGGCGGTGACCAGGACCAGGCCCGCGTCGGGGAGGGCGTCGGCGAGGATCGACTGGTAGGCGGCGACGGCCTCGTCCACGCGGCCGAGGCTGTGGGCGTGGTTGGCGATCTCCGTGCGCATGTAGAGCACTTCGGGGTCGCTGGCGTCGCGCTTGGACTCCCAGTGGCGCAGGGCCTCGCGGGCGTGGTCGATGGCGAGCTCGTGCTGGCCGCGCACGCCCGCGATGATCGCCAGCATCGAGGGCGCGTCGCCGTGGTCGGCGTGGTCCGGCGGGAGGTAGGCGGCGCGCATCTGGGCGAGGGCGCGGGCGTGGGTCTCGGCGGCGTCGAGGTCCCCCTCGCCGAGCGCGAGCTGGGCCAGGCTGTGCTCGCTCGCGGCGCGCTCGCGCATCCCCTCGCCGGCTCGGGACCAGCCCGCGACGGCGGCGTCGAGCAGCTCGCGGGCCGCCTCGTTCTCGCCGCGCAGGAGCAGGGCGTTGCCGAGCTGGTACTGGAAGTCCGCGGTGCGCGGGTGCGTCGGACCCCACACGCGCTCGCCGTCGGCGACGGCCTGGCGCAGCAGGGCGAGCTGGGCCTCGGGGTCGTCGGCGTGCAGTCGGGCCAGGTCGCCGCGGTAGTGGGGGAGGTCCGCGCTCGGGGCCTCGCTCGACTCGACCAGCTCGATGGCCCGGCGCAGGTGCGCGCGGGCAGCCTCGAGGTCGTCGGCGCCGCCGAGGGACTCGCGCTCGATCCCGCGGGCGAACTCGAGGCGGGCGCGGATCGAGTCGGAGGGGCTCAGGCGCTGCCAGGTCACCAACGCGCGCCGCAGCTGGCGGGAGCCGGCCTCGGGGTCGTCGAGCTCGTTGAAGGACAGCATGGCGAGGCTCAGCCACAGCTCGCCGGCGAGCTGCTCGTGGCGGTGGACCTCGGCGAGGTCGATGGCGTCGGCGAGCAGCTCGACCCCGCGCTCGAGGGAGCTCGCGGTCCGCTCGAACTTGGCCCGCTCGGCCATGAACTCGGCGGTCAGCGGTCCGTAGCCCGCGATCTCGACCTCGGGCTCGAGGCTGCGCAGGAGCTCGAAGCCCGCGTCGAAGTCCCCGAGGCGGCGCTGATCGGTGGCGCGGTCGATGCTGACCTGGAGCTGGGCGACGCGCTGGCGCTGGTCGGCCGGCGGGGGCTCCATCAGCGACGCGCCGAGGTCGTCCTCGCAGGCCTCGGCCTCGGGCAGGGTGCGCAGCACGTCCAGGGCACGGGCGGAGCGCTCGTCGTCGAGGGCCGCCCCGCCGAGGGCGTCGACGAGGGCGTCGACGCGCTGGCGCTGGCGGGTCAGGCAGCTGAGCTTGGCGCGCTCGAGGCTCGCGTCGGCCTCGGCCCGGCCGCTCGCTCGGCAGACCGCGCGGCGCTCGTCGATCCACCCGTCGCGCCAGCGATCGAGGGCGTCGAGGGCCCGGGCGCCCTCGTCCGCGCGCTCGAAGTTCGCGGACACGAGGGCGCGGGCGTCGGCGTCCCAGACCCCGTCGAGCTCGGCCTCGATGGTGGCGCAGGGATCGGTGGCCTCGGCGGGCCCGCTCAGCTGGGGCAGGGCGAGGCCGAGGGCGCCGGCGGCGACGAGCCCCGCGGCGACGACGACGCGACGCCGGCGTCGCCTGGGCACGGCCTCGAGCTCGGCCAAGAGC
>NZ_ABCS01000196.1 GCF_000170895.1 Plesiocystis pacifica SIR-1
GCGCGCTTTGCCCTACCCGACGGGCCCGCCTGAGCTCGGCGACTGGCTTCGCGCTACATTGGCGAAAGCGAGGGTAATCCCTCGCGTTGCCCCACCCGAGCCCATCGCTCCAGGCCCCACCATGACTTTTGTTCGCCTCCCGCCCTTCCTCGCCCTGTCCTTCACCCTCTCCCTCGCGAGCCTGAGCGCCTGCCAGCAAGCGGAGTTCGAAGACGACGAGGGCGGCAACGGGGGCAGCGACGAGCAGGGCGACCAGGGGGATCAGGGCGACCAGGGCGACCAGGGGTCGTCCAGCGAGTCCAGCGGCGGCGAGCCGACCCTCAACTGCGACCCGGGCGACGAGATGCCCTGCCCCGAGGACCAAAAGTGCACGGTCGTCTCGACCCAGGGCGGCGTCCCGGTCTACGACTGCGTCACCGACGACGGGAGCAAGCTGCCCTTCGACCCGTGCACGCCCGCTCCGGGGTCGGGCCAGGACGAGTGCCCCGCCGGCACGGCCTGCATCCCCAGCGAGCCCGACGGCGAGAGCGGCCTGTGCCTCGAGCTGTGCCTCGCCGACGACGACTGCGAGACCTCGCTGTGCACCGAGATGCCTGGCCAGGTCGTGCCGATCTGCGCGCCGCGGTACTAACCCGCGATGGGGCAGCCGTAGATGCCCTCGTACTCGGCCCCGTTCTTGTAGTCCTCGCAGTAGCTGCCGCAGAAGGTCACGATCAGGCCTTCCTCGAGCCAGGTCCACCCGTCCTCGTTCTCGCAGTCCTCGACGAAGGGGATCGCGTTCTCGTCGGTGGGCGGCTCGCCGTCGTGGAAGCTGACGTAGGGGATCTGCTCCTCCGTGGGCGGCGGGCTGCCCTCGAGCATGGTCAGGTCGATGACGCACTCGGTCACGCCCTCGAGGATCACCTGGAGGGCGTCGAGCAGCTCTTGCTGGTTGGTGGTGTTGAAGAACTTCTCGGCGTCCATGCCCTCGTTCTTGGGCGCGCCGCCAGCGAGGGCGACGTCGTTGAGGCGCACGAAGGGGTTGGCCTCGGGCGAGCCGTCCGTGCCCGCGCCCTGCAGCATGTCGACGATGTCGATGCCGACGACGTAGGTGGTGATGCCCTCGTCCTCGAACGCGGCCTCGACCGTGGTCGGGAGGGTCTCGTCGTAGGACTCGATGTACTCGGGGTAGGGCAGGTCCGTGTTGCAGTTGGCGGCGCCGTCGGTGATGAACAGGATGTAGCGCGGGTTGGTCTCGTTTTGAGCCAGGAGGTGGTCGACGGCGGAGTTGATGCCCAGGGTCGCCGGCGTGCCGCCGACGATCTCGGTGTTGCCTGCGCCGGGCCCGGGGATGGCCGCGAGGATCGCGTCGCCGTTGTCCGCCCCGACGCCAACCTCGGGCTGGGTGCCGACGATGCACGAGCCGAGGTTGTAGCAATTGGAGGACTGCGGCGTGGCGTCGGGGCAGGCGTCCGCGGACGGGAAGCGCTGGACCCCGGCGTACATGGTCGAGCCGAAGTTGGTCATCACGTTGTCGACCACGCCGTGCAGGGTGTTCCAGCGCGTGACCTGGGGCGTGTTCGGGTCGAGGTCGTGGTCCCAGGAGTTGTTGACCATGGAGCCCGAGGCGTCGACGACGAGCATGACGTTGGGCGGGACGTACTCCGGGGTGATCTCGACGGTGCCGCAGTCTGGGCCCGTGGTCGACTCGTCCTCTTCGGCCGTGGTGCTCCCGCTGTCCTCTTCGGCCGTGGTCGTGGAGTCCGTGGCGTCTCCGCTGCCGTCTTCGCTCTCGGTCCCGATGCCGGGGCCGTCGGCCTCGCCGGCCTCGTCACCCCTGTCGTCCGAGCCGCTGTCTCCGCAGGCGGCCGCGCTTCCAACCAAGAGCACCGCGAGGGCGCTCCTCCCCAAGACTGTTCGTCGCATCCAGATCGATCAGACACCGGGGCGCGGAGCTTTTCCGGATTAAAATTCGAGCCCGAACTGGAGGTGGGCGCGTCGGGGTCAGGCGAGGCCTTCGCGGGGAAAGCGGCTGTGGAAGGCCGCGCGCGTCTTGCCCTTGCGGTCGTAGACGGCGAACACGACCCGGTCGAAGGCGCCGGCGAAGCGCGGGTGCTCGAGCCACTGCCCGAAGGCGTCCGCGACCTCGGGGGGATGGTTTTGAAACACCCCGCAGCCCCACGCGCCGAGCAGCAGGTTGCGCTGGCCCTTGTCGCGGGCGAGGGCCAGGACCATGCCCGCGCGGCGCACCAGGCACTCGCTGAGCTTGCGCCGCTTCCCGCCCCGAGACAGGTAGGGGCCCGCGTTGGGGGCGGGGGCGGTGATCACCGAGGGGAAGAAAGGCTGGTCGAGGAGGTTCTTGCTGTTGGTGCGGAAGAAGGGCACGCGCGGCGACCAGATCATGTGGTCGGTGTAGAGCGTGGACTTCTCGACGCGGTTGATGCGGTAGTAGGGCTGGGCGGCCTCGGCGAGCAGGCAGGCGTGCAGGGCCGAGGCGCGGGCGAGGTCTTCTTCCTGGGCCTTGGCGCCGCGGATGAAGCCGCCGCCGGGGTTTCTGGCCGAGGCGAAGTTGAGCAGCGCGAGGGCCTCGACGCCCTCGTCGATCATCAAGCGGTGGGCGGCGATCTGGGTGGTCTCGGCCGTGACCTCGATGGTCGGCGGGGACGCGCTCGCGCCCTCGACCTCGCGCTCGAGCAGGGCCGCGAGCTGCTTGGGGCGGACGAGCTCGGAGCCCGCCACGGCCGCGCGCAGCTGGGGCCCGAGCTCCACCCACGCGCCGTCGCTGGTCTCGTAGCCGCCGACCTCGAGGAGCGCCAGGGTCTTGCGGGCAGCTTCTTTCAGGGACATGGGCTTGGTGTAGCGTAGACACTTTTGGGGGCAAGGGAAACGCCAGTGGCCTTTCGCGGGGTCTGGCGGCCCCGGGTGGGAGACCGGTCGGGGGGCCGCGCGCCTCGGGGCGTACTCGCGCGTAGTCGGGGTCGGGAGCGCGCCCGGGAAGAGTGGTGATCCCTGGAGGGCCGTGGGCTATGGTCGTTTGAGGTAGCGTGCGATTCGAAGAGGACTACGAGGGGCTGGGGTGGCGCGAGACGCTGCAGCTCAGGTTCGCCCGGGCCGACGCGATCGGGGCGTTGCTGATGCTGCCGCTGGTGTTCATCGGCTTCGACGTCGCCGAGCACTGGCCGATGATGCTCGCGCTGGTGTTGCTCGAGGGCGTGCTGTTCGGGCTGTCCTTCTTCTCGCGCCTGCACACCCACTACCTCGCCGTGCTCACGGTGCTGATCAACCTGATGTTCGGCGGCTTCGCGGTCGCGCACCTGGGCTGGCTCCCCGGCCCGGTGATCGTCCTGACCACGGGGGTGTTGATGGGCGGCATCTTGCTCGATCGCGTGGGCGCGCTGGTGGCCGTGCTCGGGGCGACGACGGTGTTCGTGGGCGTGGGCCTGGGGATGAGCTCCGGCTACCTGGCGATCCCCGAGGGCCACCCGGCGATGGGGGACCTGCAGCTGTGGCTGCGGGTCAGCGTGTTCTCGACGGGGCTGTGGGCCCTGCTCGGCGTGCTCACGGCCTACGCCATCAACCTCATCGACGAGAAGGCCAACGCCGAGCAGGTCGCCCAGTCGGACCTGGCCCGAGAAAAGAGCCGGGTCGCGGCCATCGAGCAGTCCCGCGATCAGGCCAAGCGGGCCTTCGTCGAGGCCCAGCGCAAGGAGACCGTGGCGGCCCTCGCGGGCGGCCTGGCCCACGACTTCAACAACACCTTGATGGTCATCATGTCCTGGGCCGAGCTGCTCGAGGTCGAGCTGGGCGAGGCGAGCCAGGGCGACGAGGTGCTCTCGGAGGCGACGAGCGCCGTGGTCACGGCGGCGGAGCAGGCCTCCTTCCTGGCCCGGCAGCTGCTCAGCCTCGGTCGCCAGGGCACGTCCACCCCCGAGCCCGTCGACGTGCGCGGGGTGATGGGGCTGGCGGTGACCAGCCTGCGCAAGCTGCTGCCCGCGAACATCGAGGTCCGGCTCGAGGCCGAGGCCGTCGACGCGGTCCTGGCCGAGCCGGCGCAGCTCCAGCAGATCATCTTGAACCTGGCGATCAACGCCCGCGACGCCATGCCCGAGGGCGGGCGGCTGAGCTTCGGCGTGCGCCAGGAGCGAGACGACAACGGCGCGACCTGGGTGATCTTGTCGGTCGTCGACACGGGGACCGGCATGGACGAGGAGACCCTGGACAAGGTCTTCGAGCCCTTCTACACGACCAAGCCGGCGGGCAAGGGATCGGGCCTGGGGCTGGCCTCGGTGCTGGCGATCGTGAACCAGCTCGGAGGTCTGCTCGAGGTCGACTCGGAGCTCGGCGAGGGGACCTGCTTCGAGATCCACCTGCGCGCGCGGCCGGACTTGAGCGCGGCCAAGGTCGCCGCGGCCCAGGTCGAGGGCGAGGTCTCGGGGCGCGCGGTGATCATCGACAACGAGCCGCAGGTCCGGGCCTTCCTCGCGCGCACCCTCGAAAGCGTGGGCCTCGAGGTCCACGCCGTGGGCGACGGCGACGGTCTGCGCGGGGTCTTGCGGGAGCTCGGGGACAGCCCGGTGGCGCTGCTGTGCACCGAGAGCGTGGTCGCGGGCTCGCGCCCGGCCGAGCTGATCGCGTCGGCGCGCGAGCACTCGGCGGGCTGTCAGGTGCTGATCTGCTCGGGCCACCTGCCCGACGACGCCATGCGCCGGGAGATCGCCGCGGGCCGCTACGCCTTCTTGCCCAAGCCCTTCGGCAGCGACGAGCTGCGCCGTCAGGTCCTGAGCCTGCTGGCCGATTGATTAGTACAGCCCCTTGGGCGGGCGGCTGTGCTCGATCATCTCGAGGGCGAGGGTGGCCTGGCGCTTGGGCGAGCGCTCGGTCCGGCGGGGCACGACCATGGTCAGCGCGGCCTCGAGGTAGGCGTGGTCGGCCTGATCGTCAACGCCCTCGAGGCGGTGGCAGGCCTCGGTGACCTTGACGGCGTGGGCGGTGAAGATCGGGCGCACGAAGGTCTCGCCGGCGGCGAAGGGGGCCAGGCGGGCGTAGGCGGCGGGGCGCTCCGCGGCGGGGACGCGGCGGGCGAGGCTCGGCAGGGCGTCGGCGTCTCGGCGGCGCAGGACCTCCTCGAGGCTGGGGGTGGCCTCGCTCGCGGGGGGCTCCTCGCTGCGATCGCTCTTGTGCAGCTTGCCGACGAAGGCCGCGGCTTGCACGGCGAAGCGACGGGCGTCGCGGTCCGAGGCGAGGGGCAGCAGGGCCAGGGCGGCGTCGGGGAAGGTCAGGGCGTGGCTGACGTCGAGGACGGTGACCTCGGCCTCGGGGCGCCGCTCCCAGCTCGGGTCGAAGCGAGCCAGGCGGATCGCGGCGGCGTGGGCGGACGCGAGCACGAGGGCGCGCGGAGCGACGCCCTGGCCCAGGGCCTCGAGGGTCGCGTCGACGGCCGCGGCTTCGCTGGCGAGCACGGCCTGCTCGTAGCGCGCGCGCGCCTCGGGGCTCCACTGAGGGGCGGAGGCGGGGTCGGTGTTGGGGGTCGGGCCGAGGGCGTCGACGGCCGCGTAGCCCTCGCGGGTGCGCTTCCACGGGGGCAGGGCGGTCTCGCGGGTGTGCCAGCCTTGACGCACGATGAGCGCGCCGAGCAGGGCCTCGCGGGCCTCGGGGAAGCGGGCGATGAGGTCCCGGGTCTTGTCGGTGTAGATGAGCCCGTGGCCGTAGCCGAGCAGGTGGTCGCCGACGTAGGGGAGCAGGCCCTCGCGGGTCAGGGCGTCGAGGCTGGCGGCGTCGCCCGGGGCGAGCTCGCGGGCGAGGGCGCGGGCGGTGGCCTCGGCCTGGGCGCGGGCCTCGACGCGCAGGGCCGCGGGGATGGCCTGGGCGGTGGCTTCGCCCTCGAGCTCGGCGTGGACCGGGCGATCGCCGAGGTAGGCGTAGTCCTCGGCGGCGAGCTCGGCCGCGACGGCGAGGGCCTCGGGCAGCGCGAGCCAGCCGCGCTCGACCCAGCTGAGCAGGTCGGTCATGGTCGCGAGGGGGTGGTCGAAGCCGTAGGGGGTCCGGGCCGCGGCGAACTCGACGAGCACGCCGAAGGCGGGGGAGGGGCCCTCGAGCTCCTCGAGCTGGTCGAGGCGCAGGCCGTCGCGGAGCACCGCTCCGCCGTCGCCGCTTTGCAGGGCCCGAGCCATGCTCGCCCGCAAGCGCGCGCGCTCGGCCGGCACGTCGACGCGCAGGTCCACGTGCACCCGGCCGTCCGCGACGCTCGCGGGGAAGCGCCGCACCCCCTCGCCGCCGAAGGTGCACTCGCCCGTGCGCACGTCGAACTTCCAGTTGTGCCAGGCGCAGGTCAGGGTGCCGTCGCGGGCCTCGCCCTGGGACAGGGGGTAGCCCTGGTGCGGGCAGCGATCGGCGAGCACGTGGACGGCCTCGCCCTCGCGCACGCAGGTGAAGCGCTGGCCGTCCTCGGACTTTTGCAGCGAGCAGCCCTGGGGGATGTCGGCGAAGGGCGTCAGCAGGGGCAGGGAGCTTCGCGCGGTCACGGGCACAGTCTAAGCGAGGGCCTGCGTGGGCGTCGCCCGTGATGGGCCGTGATGGGCCGTGATGGGCCGTGATGGATCCATGCTCGGTGGCCATGGGCTGGGCGAGCATGTCCGTACGCGCGCTTTCCCTTGGCTCGACTGCCCCTCGCTTCGCCCAGCTGTCCGGCTCGCTGGTCTCGCTGTGCCTGTGTCTGGCCATGGGCTGCGTGGACGATGGCGAGCTCGACGAGGGCTCCGAAGAGGCCGAGACGGGCGAGAGCGGGGACGAGGACGGCGATCCCCTGGGCCTGGGCGAGTGCCCCGAGCTCTCGACGGGGGACCCGGCGGCCTTGCCGGTCGCGGGCTGGGAGGACCTCCAGGATCCCGACCTGGCCTGCGCGCTCCGGGCCCTCGACGCCCTGGTGGCCGAGCGGAGCATCGTGTGTCTGGGCGAAAACGGCCACGGCGTGGCGGACAGCAACCTGTGGCACGCCCTGGTGATCCGCTACCTCGTGCACGCCCACGGGGCCCGGGTCGTGGCCACCGAGTCGCTGCGCGCGACGACGGCCCCGTGGAACGACTACGTGCAGGGCGGAGATCCGAGCCTGCTCGAGGCCGGCTTCGAGGGGCTGCTCAACTCCCTGGCGAACACCGAGGAGAACGCGGCCTTCGTCGAGTCCATGCGCACGATCGGCGAGGAGCTGCCCGAGGGCGAGACCCTGAAGCTGACGGGCTACGACGTGGCGGTCCAGCCGATCCTGGCCCGGGCGGCGATCCTCGAGTTCTTGCTCGACGCGGCGCCGGAGCTCCACGACACCTGGGCGGAGCAGCTGCCCACGGGCAAGGAGGGGGACGAGGTGGTGATCGACTGGCTGGCGGCGGGGGACTTCGCGGACGAGCTGCTGGCCCTGCTCGAGGACAACGCGGCGGACTACATCGCGGCTACGGACGAGCAGCGCCAGGCCGACGCCATGGTCGACGCGGCGGACCTGGCCGACGGGTATCGCTTCTTGCACTGGTATCGCCAGGACAACTTCAACGTTGGCAACGCGACCTACCGCGAGCCGGGGATGATCCGCAACGTCGAGCGCATGCGGGCGGAGCTGCCCGAGGATGAGTTGCTGATCCTGGTGTCCCACAACCGCCACTGCGCTCGGGAGTGGATCATTGGGACGGACGAGCAGGGGCAGGACTCGCCCGCTCTGGGGAACCATCTGGACAAGGTGTTTGGGGAGGATTACCTGCTCATCGCTCAGGCTTACGAGCAGGGGAGCTATACGCGGCGGACCGATGGGGTGTTCGAGACGGTGGCCTTCTCGGCCAATCCGACCTACCTCGAGAGTGTGATCGGGGGGGCGACGGAGGAGGGGGTGCTGTTGATTGATGACCTGCCTGGGGGGATTTGGGAGATGTGGTCGCAGAGTCCGCTCGATGTTTCGGCGAACTTTGATGCGTTGTTGTGGATTCGGGACGTGGTGGGGACGACGATTCGGGAGTGAGGGGGAGCGGGCGTGGTTTGGCGAGCGGTCTCGTCTTCGATGGGGATCGTTCTGGGTTTGGCGAGGGGGCTCGGCTCTGATGGAGAGCGGGCACGGGTCAAGGGGGTCGGATCCCCCGCTGTC
>NZ_ABCS01000195.1 GCF_000170895.1 Plesiocystis pacifica SIR-1
ATCCCCTCCAGAGCCTCGCCCGGGCCCACCCCAGGCTCGTCGACGTCGAGCTCGGCCCCCTGCCCCTCGACGAGCTCACCGCCCTCGTCGACGAGGTGCTCGGGGGCGCGGCCGAGGGCCCCGCGCTCGCGGCCCTGCTCCACCAGCGCACCGGCGGCACGCCGCTCTACGTCAGCCAGCTGCTCATGGCCCTCTACGCCGAGGGCATCATCGACACCGATCGCAGCCGCGGGCGCTGGCGCGTCGACCTGGATCGCGCCCGGGCGCGGGGCAGCAGCGGGGACGTCGTGGCCTTCCTCGTCGAGCAGTTCCAGGCCCTGCCCGCGGACCTGCGCCGGGTCCTGGGCATCGCCGCGTGCATCGGCGAGCGCTTCACCATCGAGGCCCTGGCCGAGGCCGCCGACGAGGCCCCGACGCGGGTCGGCGCGCTGATCTGGGCGGCCGTCTCGGCCGGACACCTCCACCCCCTCGACCCCGACGACGCGGGCGCTGCGCTCCCCAAGCCCGGCGAGGCGGGCAGCACCCTGGTCGCGCCCCGAGCCTTCGGCTTCGTCCACGATCGCCTGCAACAAGTCGCGCGCTCGAGCCTCGAGGGCGACCGCGAGGCCCTCTACCTGGGCCTGGCCCGACGGGCGAGCCAGCGCGCCGAGCCCCGCCAGTCCCCCCTCGACGACGCCGAGCGCGTGCACACCCTGGCCCGCTACATCGGCCACGCCCTGCCCCGGGTCGAGGACCCCGAAGAGGCGCTGCGCTTCGCGGCCTGGTGCGCCGAGGCTGGGCGCCTGACCCGGGCGGCCGCCGCCTTCGAGCGCGCCGCCGAGCACACCGGCCACGCCCGGACCCTGCTCGCCCGCGCCGACGCCCCCCGACCCGAGCGCTTCGCCCGGACCCTCGAGCTCGCCGAGAGCCTGGCCATGGCTGGACGGCGCGAGGCCGCGAAGGCCTGCTTCGAGGACGCCGCCGCGCTGACCGACGAGCCCCACCAGCGAGCCCAGCGGATGCTCAGCCAGGTGACCCTGGCGATGGTCGTGGGCGACACCGAAGCGGCCCTCGCCGTGGTCGCCGACGCGGCCGCGGCCTTCGAGCTGGACCTGCGCCTGGGCGGCGACGAGGCGTGGATGGGCGGGCTGATGGCCCGGGTGCTCGGCGCGGTCGAGGCCGCCGCCGCCGAGGCCCCGCTGACCGAGCTGCCGCCCCTGCCCGCCGACGACCGCTTCCACGCGGCCCTCGGCCACATGCTCTTGGCCTCGACCAACGCCGCCTACCTGTCCGGCGACATCAACCTCTACGCGGCCCTGGCCCTGACCCTCATCGACATGGGCCTGGGCCACGGCGTCGGCGAGGTCACCGGCGTGGCCTTCGTGCAGCTGGCGATCATCTTCGCCTCGGCCCTGGCCGACTACGAGGGCGCCCGGCGCTTTTGCACCCTCGGCTTCACCCTGCTCGAGCGCTTCCCCGACAGCCCGCTGTGGGGCATGGCGAACATCATCCGCGGCACGACCATCCAGCCGTGGATCGAGCACATGCCGACGAGCGTCCCCCTGCTCGAGGCCGCCCACGTCCGCCTGCGCGCCAGCGGCATGGTCCTCAACGCGGGCTACGCCTACTTCTGCGTGGTCATGAACGCGTTCAGCATGGGCGCCCCGCTGGCCTCCGTGGTCGAGCAGGGCGAGCGCGCCTTCGCCTACCTCGAAAAATTTGGCGACCGCCCCCTGGCCGCGGCGACCCAGGCCCACCTCGACGCCTGCGACCGGCTGCGCGAGCACGCGCCGCGGCGCGCCGCGAACCCGCGCGCGGATCGGGAGGCCGCCGCCCTCAACCCCGCGGCCCTGTTCGTGATCCACAGCGTGTCGGCGTTCACGGCCTGGGTCCTCGGCGAGAGCGAAGAGGCCGACGCCGCGCTCGCGGGCGTCGGCCCGGCGCTGGCGGCCGGCACGGGCCTGTTTCCCTGGGCGGTGTTCCAGGTCGTCGCGGCTGCGCGCGCGTGCGAGCGCCTCGAGGGCGCCCCCGATCTCGACGAGCCCGAGCGCGCGGCCCTGGTCGAGACCGTGGACCAGACCCGAGCGATGCTCGCCCGCTGGCGCGAGAGCTGCCCGGCCAACGCCGACAGCTTCGCCCACCTGCTCGAGGGCGCGTGGGCCGGGGCTCAGGGCGAACACGACGCGGCCCTGCGCGCCTACACGGCCGCCGCCGACGCAGCCGCGGAGGCGGACTTTCTGGCCATCGAGGGCCTCGCCAACGAGCGCGCCGCGGCCTTGCTCGAAGGTCGCGGCGGCACCCCCCGGGCCGCCGTCGGCTACCTCGTCTACGCGCGCGCGGCCTACCGGCGCTGGGGCGCCCGCGTGCTCGAGCGCCGGGTCGCCGCCAAGCTCCGCGCCCTCGGCCACGCCGAGACCTCGACCGAGGCCAAGGCCCCGGTCACCGAGACCCTCTACACCCTCGACGTGTCCAGCCTGGTGCGCATGTCCATGGCGCTGTCCGAGTCGACGCAGGTCGAGGACCTGCTCGCCCAGCTGCTCGCGCTCGCGGGCGAGAACGCCGGGGCCGATCGCTGCGCCGTGCTGTTGATGGAGGCCGGCGGGCTCCACCTCCACGCCGATCAGCGCGCGGGCGAGGCCGTGCACAGCCTCGCGCCGCCGGTGCCGCTGTCGACCCTCGGCGACGATCTGGCCGCGCGCATGGTCGAGGCGTGCCGGCGCAGCTCGAGCCCCCTGGTCGTCGACGACACCGAGGCCCCGCCCCAGCTCGGCTCCCCGAGCTGGCGCAACCGCGACCCCTACCTCGGCCGCGCCGCGGTCCGCTCGGCCCTCGCCCTGCCCATGACCGAGCGCGGCGTGACCGTGGGCGTGCTCTACCTCGAGAACCGCGTGACCCCGGGGGCCTTCACCCGCCAGCACCTGCGCGTGCTCGGGACCCTCGCGGCCCAGGCCGCGGTCAGCATCGCCAACGCCCGCCTGTTCACGGCGGCCCGCGGTCGCGAGGCCCGGTGGCGCGCCCTCGCTACCTCGGCCCCCGACGCGATCATGATCGTCGACGAGCAGCGGCGAATTCGCTACGCGAACCGCGAGGCCTTCGGCCGCACTCCCACCGAGCTCGCCGAGGTCCGCGTCGACGAGCTCGTGTCCCCCGCCGACCGCGAGGCCCTGGCGAGCGCCGTCGCCTTCGTGTTCAGCACGGGCTCGACGACGGCCTGCGAGGTCGGCGTCCCGACCCCCGCCGGGCGGCGCAGCTACACCACCCGCATGGGGCCGATCCTCGGCGAGCTCGGGGTCGACCAGGTCACCCTGATCGCCACCGACGTCACCGAGCAGCGCCAGCTCGAGCAGCAGCTGCGCCAGTCTCAAAAGATGCAGGCCGTCGGCACCCTCGCCGGCGGCGTCGCCCACGACTTCAACAACCTGCTGACCGTGATCCTCGGCGCCTGCGAGCTCGGCGAGCTCGACCTCGAGCAGCTCTCGGACCTGCCCCCCGCCCTCGCCCAGAGCCTCGGCGACGCCTTCTCCGAGATCGGCGGCGCGGCTCAGCGCGCGGCCGAGCTGACCCGCCAGCTCCTCGCCTTCAGCCGCCGCCAGGTCCTCGCGCCCAAGCACTTCGACCTCAACGCCCTCGCCAGCGGCATCTCGCGCATGCTCACCCGCCTGCTCGGCGAGCGCGTCGAGCTGGCCATCGAGCTCGACCCCCAGCCCTGCGGCGTGCACGCGGACCGGGGCCAGCTCGAGCAGGTCATCGTCAACCTCGCCGTCAACGCCCGCGACGCCATGGCCGAGGGCGGCACCGTGACCCTCAGGACCCGCCGGGTCGTGATCCCCCCGGGCGCGGGGCAGGGGCAGCGGCGCGACGCCGTGCTCGGAGCGACGCCCCCAGCCGCGGCCCACCTCGCCACCACCGGCGAGCTGCCCGTGGGCCGCGCGGTCGTGCTCGAGGTCCAAGACACGGGCGCGGGCATGGACGCCGAGACCCTCGCCCGGGTGTTCGAGCCCTTCTTCACGACCAAGGCCAGCGGCGAGGGCACGGGCCTGGGCCTGGCCACGGTCCTCGGCATCGCGGACCAAAGCGGCGGGGCGATGGTCGTGGCCACGCAGCTCGGCGTCGGCTCGCGCTTTTGCCTGGTCCTGCCCGTGGACGAGAGCCACACCCAGGCCGAGCTCGCCCCGGCCCCGACCCACGTCCCCGTCGGCGGAGACGAGCACGTCCTGGTCGTCGAGGACGACCCCGGCGTGCAGCGCCTGGTCGCGCTGTTGCTGGGCGGGCACGGCTACCAGGTGCACACCGCGAGCGGGGGTGAGGCCGCCCTGGCCCTCGCCGAAGAACTGCGCGCCCAGGGCTCCCAGCTCGACCTCGTGCTGACCGACGTGGTCATGCCCGGGATGACCGGGCCCGAGGTCGCCGAGGCCGTCCGCACCCTCCATCCGGGGGTCGCAACGCTGTTCATGTCCGGGTACACCAACGACGCCATGGTCCGCCACGGCATCGCCACGGGCGGCGCGAACTTCCTGCAAAAGCCCTTCACTCGCCCGTCCTTACTGCAGACCGTCCGCAGCGCCCTCGACTCCCCGCGCACCCCGTGAAGCCCCTCGAGCTCATCCTCGCCGGCCTGCGCGTCTTGCTCGCGATCGCCATGGTGTTCGCGGGCACGATGCACTTCCTCAACCCGGACTTCTTCCTGGCGATCATGCCGGACTACCTGCCCCTGCACGCGGCGGCGGTCTACCTCAGCGGCGTCGTCGAGATTGGCCTGGGCGTCGCGCTTTTCGTACCCGCGACCCGGACGTGGGCGGGCTGGGGCCTCATCTCGTTGTTCCTCGCGGTCTGGCCGGCGAACATCTGGATGGCCACCGAGGGTATCCAGCCCCCGGGCGTCGGCGCGGTCTCCCCGACCGCGGCGTGGGTCCGCGTGGCCTTCCAGCCCGTGCTCATGCTGTGGGTCTGGGCCGTGAGTCGGCCGGCCAAGGCGGGCGAGCCCCAGGAACGCGCCGTGGGCTAGCAGCCCGGGCTGCTAGGATGTCGACATGCGCACTCGTCTCGAGCTGGCGGCGCTGATCGGCGCGTGCATGGGCCTCGCCGCCTGCTTGCCCGGGCTCCCCGGCGGCGACGAGCTGGGCGAAGACCCCGGAGGCAGCGAGGCGCTCCCCATGGTCGGCGGCGGCGACTTCCTCATCGACGCCCACGAGGTCCGCGTCGCGGACTACTACGACTTCCTCGAGGACTCGGCCAACCATCCGAGCGCCCTGCCCGCCCTGTGCGACGGCAAGCAGAGCGCCTTTCTGCCCGAGAGCTGGCACTCCCAGCTCGAGCGCAACGACGCGGCCGAGACCCCCGTCGTCGGCGTCGACTGGTGCGACGCCTGGGCCTACTGCGAGTGGGCGGGCAAGCACATGTGCGGGCTGGTCGGCGGCGAGCCGGCGACCCTCGAGCAAGCCGGCGACCCTGCCCTCAACGAGTGGTTTCGGGCCTGCACCGGCGACGGCACCAACTTCTCCTACCCCTACGGCAACACCCACGACCAGGCGGCCTGCAACGGCGCGGGCTTCGACGGCGACCCCGACGCGGGCGCGGTCGTGTCCGTGGCCAGCTTGCCCGGCTGCGAGGGCGGCTACGGGGGGCTGTTCGACATGAGCGGCAACGTGTGGGAGTGGACCAACGAGTGCGGCCTCGACGAGGACGACGAGGACGACGAAGACGACGACGGTCCGGTGTTCAAGTGCCGGCGCCGCGGGGGCTCCTACGCGAGCTCACCGGACAGCCTGCGCTGCGCCGGAGACAACCTGCGCGAGCCCCTGCTCCGGACCTCGACCACCGGCATCCGCTGCTGCCAGCTCGACGCGAGCGGCGGGTAGCCGCTAGCCGAACAGCCGGCCGAGCAGGCCCTTGCCCTTGCGCTGGCGCTTGCGGAGCAACCACTCGGCCCGCTCCCCGAGGCGCTTGGCCGGCATCGCCCCCACGACCGAGTCGAGGATCTCCCCGTCGAGCACGAACAGGATCGTCGGCACGGCGCGGATGTTGAAGGGCGCGGCCAGGAAGCCGTGGCTCTGGGTGTTGACCTTGCAAAAGCGGACCTCGCCCGCGTCGAACTGGCCGGCGACGGCCTCGAAGTCCCGGGCCATGGCCATGCACGGACCGCAAGTCGGCGACCAAAAGTCCAGCACGGCCGCTCCGCCCTCCTCGCTCATCAGGGCTTCGACCTCCTCGATGGTCTCGAGATCTTCGTAGGGCTTGGCGGCCTCGGCTTCGCTCATGGCCGGGGATGATAGCCCAGCCTCGGGCTCATCCCTCGATGTCTGGCGGCCAGGCCGAGCTCGCGGCCTCTGCGGGCGCGAGCTCGGGGAGCTCGCTCGCACCAGCGGCGCTCGTGGACGCATCGATGTCGTTGCCGGGCGCGGCGGGCAGCGGAGCAGGCGCGGCGTTCGGGATCGGCTCGGGCGCGGCGCTCGGCTGGGGCTGTACCTGCGGCTGGGGTCGCGGCTGCGGAGCCGCCGGTCGCGGCGTCGGCGAGGCGATCGGCGCGGGGTTCGAGACCAGCTTGGGCGCCGGCTTGGGCGCGCTCGGTCGCGTCTGGCCCCGTCCACGCCCGGCGTCGACCCACGGCGGACGCGGGGGCGCGCGATGAATCTGCCGCGGCGCCGTGTCGCCATCACTCGAACTCGGGCTAGAGCTCGGGCTCGGGCTTCCCGAAGGCGCGACCCCCGAGGCGAACACGGGCTCGTCCACGGGCGGGGGCTCGACCGGCGCCGGGCCAGCCCGCTCGACCATCTCCCGCGCCCGCGCCTGGCTGAGCACGGGCTCCTCGTCGGGCTCGCCGTCCTGGGCGCTCGCGGCGTTCGAGCCGAAGGCCAGGGCCAGGCCCATGCCCACGCAGCCCCCGACGGTCAGCGCCCCGAGGGAGCCCAGCAGGCTCCAGGCGAACCATTGGGGCGGCCCCGAGATCTCCGCCGTCGCCGCCTCCGGGCGCTCGGCGTCGAGGTCGATGGAGCGGTCACACCAGTCGGCCCGCGGCTCGCTGGAAGATGCTTGGTCGCCTGCCTTGGACACCACCGCAGCACGCTAGCCAGGAAGGCCCCGGCATCCAAAAGAACGGCGCTCCGAGGCCCCCGAACGGGCGCATTGGTTCAGCCTTCGCGCCACATCGGTACGCGATCGAGGGCTCGCTGGTCGCCGATCTCGGCGCACAGCGGCTCGAGCAGCGAGCGCCTGGCCCCGCGCCAGCGCAGCGCGTCGACCTCGGTCTCCGGCAAGGGCACGTCGGTGCGCAGCGTCGCCAGGGTCCGGTAGAGCTGCGCGTCCGCCCGGCCCGCGCGCAGCTTGTCGGCGAGCCCCTTGGCCCCGCGCACCTTCACGGTCCACGCGCTCGGGTCGTCGGGGATCGCGTCGAGGTGGCCGTACTCGCCGAGCACCGTCGCCGTCGACTTCATCCCCCAGCGCGGCAAGCCGGGGATGCCGTCGGCGCTATCCCCCACGAGGGCCAGGAGGTCGGGGATCGAGGCCGGGTCGACGCCGAATTTTTCGCGGATGCCGTCGGCGTCGTAGGTCTCGCCGCGGCGTCGATCGAAGAGCACGACCTTCGAACCGCGAACACACTGACCCAGATCCTTGTCCGGCGAACACAACAGTATGCGCTCCACTCCTGGGGCGTCCGCGAACCGGGCGGCACCCGTAGCCAGAGCGTCGTCTGCCTCGAACTCGACCATCGGCCACACCACCAGACCGAGCGCTTCACTCACCCGCTCGGCGAGGGGAAATTGCTGCCACAGCGCCGGGTCCATGCCGGCGCCCGTCTTGTAGCCGTCGAACAGCTCGTTGCGGAACGACTCGATCACGTGGTCGAAGGCGATCGCCACGTGGGAGGTGCCCTCCTCGCGCAGCAGCGCCAGCAACGAGCGCAGCAAACCCCGCGCCGCGCCGACCTCTCGACCGCTCGGGGAGGTCGCCGGTGGAGCGCCGAAGAAGCTGCGGAACAGCTCGTAGGTGCCATCGATGAGATGCAACTGCACGCCTGGACTGTGCCGAAAAAGGTCGCGCAGATCGAGCAGTGGATGCGGCACCACGGCTGAGTCGTGGACGTGGGGCAGGGAGGGCGTGGCGTCGCCCGCGACGGCTAAAATAGACGGGG
>NZ_ABCS01000194.1 GCF_000170895.1 Plesiocystis pacifica SIR-1
ACACAGCCATTCGGGTTCCAGTGCCGCTCCAAACCCGGCACGGACTTCGGACACGCGGTACTAGTCCCGCCGTCGACGGCGGCGCCCGACCCAACCTGCTCGGCGCCCGCGAGGGCGTGCCCCCGGCCTACTGGGGCGCGCCCTCGGGCCTGCGCTGCCTCGACGGCGTCGTCGCCGACGTCTGGGACGAAGGCATGACCCACCACATCCCGCGGCTGATGGTCCTCGCCAACATCGCCCAGCTCCTCGACCTCGAGCCCCGGGCGCTGACCAACTGGTTTTGGTCCGCCTACGTCGACGCCTTCGACTGGGTCGTCGAGCCCAACGTCCTGGCCATGGGCAGCTTCGCCGTGGGCGAGCTGATGACCACCAAGCCCTACGTGTCCGGCTCGGGCTACATCCAGCGCATGAGCGACTACTGCTCGAGCTGCGCCTTCCACCCCAAAAAGAGCTGCCCGCTCACGCCCATGTACTGGGCCTACCTCGCCCGCCACGACGCGCTCTTGTTCGAGGTCGGCCGCTCCCAGCGACAGGTCTGGAGCGTGCGCAAGCGCGACCCGGCCAAGCGAAGGCGCGACGCGGCGACCTTCGAATTCGTCCAGGCCACGCTCCGCGCGGGCGAGCGCCTGAGCCCCGAGGGCCTCGCGGCCGCGCTCGCCAAAGCCGATACCGACTAGACTTCGCCGCGCATCAGCGAGCCCGCGACGAGCTTGCCGTAGTTGCCCAGGGTCCGGCCCATGTTCCACACGTCGAGGGTGCTCATCAGGGTGTCGGCCAGCCCAAAGGGCAGCATGGTCGGGATGGGCCCGCGGCTGTACTCGAGCATCCACGCCGAGTCGGGGATGCGGTAGCCCTTGACGTGGTTGCGGCCGAGGTAGGCGAGCTCGCCGTCGCGGTAGTTCACGCGGTCGACCTGGCCCTCGAGGTAGCACCACATCTCGCCGTTGAAGACCCAGTCGTAGACCTCGGTGGCGTAGCGGCCCGAGTGCCCCTCGGTCCCGATCGGCGTGCCGAAGAACAGCAGGTACTCGGACAGCGAGCAGTACATCAGCGCGATCTGACCCATGGCTCCGCCAGCGTTGTTGAAGATCCAGTTGCGCGGGGCCGCGGAAATCTGCTCGGGGTAGCGCTCGCGCAGGGCGAGGGTGATGGCGTCCATCGCCTCTTCCGGGGGGAGGCCGACCCCCGCCTGAACGCAGGCTCCGAGGACTTCGGGATCAAAGACGTAGGACATCTTCGAGCGCCATACCACCGAGGCCCGGCGAGGGACTAGCGATTTAGCTCGCTCGGCCCGCCTCGACGTCCGAGTAGGCAATCCGCCCCTGCCTGGGGGGCTGGGTGAGGGCTCGACGGGCAGGCCCGCGCAGAGGTGATACAACCGTATGCGCGATGACTCGAGAGCACGGCTTGCCTGCGGCGACGCGCAACTACGTGATCTTCGGTCTCGCCTTCGTCGTCGCCTCGGTCCTGGCCGTCCGCGCCTGGCTCAGCCCGAGCGTGGGCCGCGGCCAGCCCGACGGATGGCTGCGTGTGCTCGTCGTCACAAATGACGTCAAGGATCTCGCCTCGGCCCTCGACGAGCACGGCCTCAACGCCCTGCAGCGCACGCCCACCGGGGTCATCGAGGACGGCCGGAGCCTGCTCGACGCCGACGCGTCGGAGCTGGACATCGCCCTGGCCTACGCCGACGAGCACGGCTACGGCTTCCTGGCCATCGCCCAGGACGACTTCGAGTTCAGCTACCCCGGCGTCCTCGGCGAGCACGCGAGCCCCCCCGACGCGCACACCGAGAGCCCCTTCCTCGTGTTCAGCGTCGGCGACCGCACCGCGCCCAACGGCGGGCAGTCGCGGGCCGCCGCCGGCCCCATCGCCTCGGCGCCGCTCTACGACCGGCCCATCCCCCAGTTCGACTCCCTGCGCCTGGCCCTGTTTGGCCACCCCGACTTCCTGGCGCTGTGGGAGGAGGCCCCCGGCACCCGCGACACGCCCGCGCACCAGGCCCGGCAAGTGCTCGAGGCCCGCAAGGTCCTGAGCATCGCCGACGCCCTGCGCTCCGCCCACGAGGGCTGGGTGCAGCTGGCCCGGGGCTGGACCCACGACGATCTCGGCTCGGGGGCGGCGCAGGTCCGGACCCTGACGCCGCCGTGGACCGCCGGCGAGGCCCTGCCCGTGGTCGGCGGCGCGCTGGTCCTCGAGCGACCCGCGAAGATCATCGTCCAGACCCAAGGGAAGCTGCCCGAGAGCTCCCTGCGCGAGACCTTCCTGCGCACCGGCTACCGCCACACGCCGCGCTTTGCCTCGACCGCCACCGCCGAGCTCGACAGCTGCGCCGGCTTGCCCGAGCGCTTCGCCGGCCAGGCCCAGGTCAGCGCCGACGGCCGCCGCGTGCTGCTCGGCCACGGCGAGCCTGGTCAGGCCGAGCTGTGGACCTTCACCCACGAGCCCGGCTCGCTCTGCGCCGCCGAGCTGAGCCAGACCCTCGACACGCCGGTCGCCGGCCGCGTCGACGACCTGCGCGTGGCCAGCAGCGGCAAGCTGGCGTGGATCGACCTCGACGACGGCAGCCTGCGCTGGATGGACGCGAGCACCCGCTCGCGCCTGCCCCCGCCGACGACCGGGACCAAGAGCGGGGGCCGCTTCTCCAGCCCGCGCTGGCTCGACGGCGAGCTGCTCGTGGTCCTCGGCGAGCACCCGCGCGAGGCCCCGGAGTTCGACTTCGACACGGCCCTGCACGTCGTCGGCACCGAGGGCGCGGGCGAAGACGGCTCGACCCTCGAGCCCGTCCGCGCGCACCTGCGCCTCGACGCGCTGTGGGCCGAGGCCGAGCGCGGCGCCGAGCGGGTGCGCGGCCTCGAGCTCGCGCCCGCCGGCCTCGATCGCCTGCTCGTGCTGACCCGCGGCTGCGCCCTCGAGTCCCCCCGGCCCGGAGCGCGCCCCGGTCGAGCCGCCCAACCCTGCCTGCACCTGCTGCGCACCGAGGACGGTCGGCCCCTGGGCTCGGTCTTGCGCGAGGCCCTCGCCGCCGCGCCGGACCCCAGCCCCGAGGCCGTCGGCAGCGAGCTCCGCGGGCGCCTGCACCTCGAGACCTTCGGGCCCATCGGCCCCTACACGGATCTGGGCTTCGCCCCGGACGGCAGCGCCCTGGCGTGGACCGACGACGACGGCCTCATGCTCCTCGAGCTGCCCAACGCCGCCAGCGAGGACGCGGCGCTCACCGGCGCCCGCCGGATCAGCGCGCTCTCCGATCTCCACCGGCCGCGGCTGAGCCTCGACGGCGCGCACATCTACGCCACGCGCGCCCTCGAGCTGCCCTCAGACCTGGCGAGCGATCCCAAGAAGGCGCCCCGCGTCGACGTGGCCCTCGCCTTCGCCCGCGATGCGCAGCCCTGAGTTCTGCTCTGCCCCCACAAACGCCTAAGACCGGGGGCGCTTCGTCGCTGCCCGCTCCTCTGCTTTGGCTTGGTGGGCAATGAAGTTCGTGCCTTTGAGAAGGCGCGTGGTCGCCCCCGCTAGCGGGGGCGTGGCGTGGACGTGGGGCAGGGAGGGCGTGGCGTCGTCCACGACGGCGAATAAACTAGGCTGGGCGCGCTCCTCCCCGGGCTGCGTGGACGCGGCCCCGCGCGCGTGCCAAATTCGCCGCGCATGGCCGGCCTGGACCCCTTCTCGTCCCGGCGACGCTTCGCCCTGGCGCGCACCCTCGCGCTGGTGCTCGTCGTCGGCAGCCTCGCGGCGGGCGGGTGGTTCCTGACCCGCAGCGGCGGCCGAGGCCAGCCGGAGGACCCCGCCCACGTGCTCATCGTCGGGCCCACGCCGGAGCTCGTCGAGCTCCTCGAGCGCGAGGGCTTCGACGTGGCCCAGGCCAGCGCGAGCGCGGCGGTCAGCCAAGGACGCAGCTACGATCCTCAGCTCGCCGAGCTCCCGGCCATGCTCGAGTACGCCGACCGCTCGGGCTTCGGCTACGTGGCCCTCGATCTCGCCCACGGGGAGCGCTACGCCTTCGACGCGCTGGAGCTCGAGCGCGTCGGCTCTGGCGTGGGCGAGGCCGGCGTGCCCCCGGGCTCGACCTTCGCCGTGCTCGGGGTCGGCGATCTGACCGGGACCCTCAGCTTTGGCGGGCCGATCCCCGAGGTCGCCCACGACAAGCCCGCGGGCGAGTTCGTCGGCCTGATGCTCGCGCTCTTCGACCAGCCCGACCTGGCCAAGGCCCGGGATCGCCAGGCGACCAACGACCTGATGATCCGCTTCGACTCCGCCGGCACCCTCGACCACCTCGAGGACCTCGAGCGCGCCCGCGATCGCATGGCCCGGCAGGCCGAGGCCTGGCGCGAGCTCGGCGTGGCCAGGGCCGAGGGCGAGGTCGCCTCCGTCGAGTTCGCCCAGCCCTACGAGCGCGTCGTCGCCTGGCCCCTGGCCAACGGCTCCGTGCTCGAGGCCAGCCTCCCCGGGGCGTGGCACAGCCTCGACGGCCTGGACTCGAGCTGGTCGGCCGAGCGCCGACGCTCGACCCGAGCGCAGCTGTGGATCCGCACCTGGGACCCCGACGCGAGCGCCCTCGGCCCGCGCGAGCGCTGCCCCGCCCTGCCCGAGACCGTCGACCTCGACGCCTTCTCGGTCGCGCCCGAAGGCGACGCCTTGCTGATCCCCGCGACGCGCTGGATCGCCGATCTGTGGGTGCTCGATCGCGGCCCCGACGGAGCCGCCGCGCCGGGCTGCGCCTTCACCCGCGCCGACCCCATCCGCCGCCTGGCCGAGGGCGAGCTGGGCCAGGCGCGCAGCAGCGGGCGCACGGCCGAGGTCCTCGACGGGCGCCTGCAGTGGGCCGACGCCCGCATGCGAGCCTACCGACAGGTGCAGCTGCGCGACCTCGAGCTGCGCAGCTACGGCTTGCGCTGGCTCGGCGGCGCGACGGTGGTCGCCCCGGGCGTGCTCACCCTCGAGCTCGACGCGGAATCCAGCGACGCGGGCTCCCCCGCGGTCGTCGTCTGGGTTCGGCTCCCGGAGCCGCGCGTCGAAGATCGCGTCGAGGTCGCGCTCGTCCCCCTCGCGGCCGTGGTCGCCCCGCTGCGCGCCCCGGCGAAGCCCCAAAGGTCCAAGCCGGAAACGGCGACGCCCGAGGTCGCCCCCTCGGCGCCCGCCGTGAGCGAGTTTGCGATCCTCGACCTGTTCCCCCTCCCCGCGTCTGAAGACGCGCCTGGTCCCGCGTTGATCGCCCTCGTCGACGGGCCCGAGAGCGCGAGCCTGATCGAGCTGCGCTGGGCCAACGCCGACGCGCCCTGGGCCAACGCCCTCGACGCCAGCTACGACCTCGACGCGGTGCTGCGCTCGGGCAGCGAGCAGGTGCGCGCCCGCGTCCTGACCACCGGGCTGCCCGCGGAGGCCCACGACCTGCGCGTCGCCCCCGACGGAGGGCGCGTCGCCTGGGTCGCTCCCGCCAATGACGAAGACGAGGCGGACGGCGGGGATCCAAGCGCCGATCCCCAGCGCACCCTCGAGGTCTTCCTGCTGGCTCTCGATGACGACCAGAGCGTAGGGCGAGACCGCGCCCCTCGGCGCCTGACCACCAACGCGCGCAGCGACTCCCAACCCCGCTTCGCCGGGCCTGCCCATCAGCTCCTGCTCGTCGACAGCCGCTACCACCCCGACGATCGCCTGCCGGTGATCGAGTCGACCCGCGCCCTCGTCCTCGAGCCCTGAGTTCTGTTCTCCCCCCACAAGCATCTGAGGACCGGGGGCGCTTCGTCGCTATACGCTCCTCCGCTTTGGCTTGGTGGGCAATGGGGTTCGTCCCCTTGAGAAGGCAGGTGGTCGCCCCCGCGAGCGGGGGCGTGGATTCGGTGACAGTCCCTGAGTCGTGGACGTGCGGCAGGGAGGGCGTGGCGTCGTCCACGACGGCTAAATGGTCCCCGAGCTGGTATGCTGGCGTCGATGACGCGTCCAGGGGAGGACCTCGATCGTCTGCTCCTGAACACGGCGGCCCAGCAGCTCGAGGCCGTGCGTCCGCCCATCGATCGCGCCGACCCGCAGCGCACCGTCAGCACCCGCAGCCGCATGCTGTGCGCCGGCCTGGCCTGCCTCGCGCAGGCTTGCTACCGCGGCCTCGGGGGCCACGACGCAGACACCGAGCGCGCCCTCGGGCAGGCGGCGGCGCTCTTGTCCCTGCTGACCAAGATCGACGATCAGGTCATCGACAGCCTCGCCTTCCACGGCGGACCCCTGCCCACCGCCGGCCTCTCGCCGCGGGCGCTCCGGGCTCGGGGCGAGGCCCTCGACGCGAAGACCCGGGCCTACCTCGCCCCGACCCTCGCCTCCCTCCGCCACGCCCAGGTCCGCGCGAGCGACCCCCGCGACCAGGCCCGCTGCGCGCTCGCGGCTCGCCTCGGTCAGTCCCTGCGCGCGCTGAGCCGCGACACCCCCGAGCGCCTCGACCGACTCCTCGACACCATCGCCCTCGGCTGGGAGGTCCAGGTCCGCGCCGTCCGCCTGCTCACCCTCGATCCCGCCCGGGCCGAGCTGCCCGCCATCGAGGCCGTGACCGCCGACATCTCGGGGGCGTGGCTGCTGATGATCACCATGGTCGGGACCCTGCCCGCCGACGCCGCCCGGCCCCTCGCGTTCGCGGAAGAGCGCGCCTTTTACCGCTGGGGCCGCGCCATCCAGACCGCCGACGCCCTCGCCGACCTCGACAAGGACACCGCCGACGGCCTCGTCGCCAGCCTCCCGGGGGTGCACCTCGCCGCCCTCGAGCCCGCGCTGTGGCGACGCGCCTTCGCCAACCCCGACGCCCTCGAGGATCGCCGCGCCCTCTACGGCGGCCTCGCCGAGGCTGGCCTCGACCGCGCGCTGACCCCCGATCGTGAAGCTCGAGGCGCCATGGCCCGGGAGCTCGAACAGCTCGGCCGCGTGCCCGAGTGGCTCGAGTGGATCCACGCCTTCTTGAGCTGGCGGTGGATCGCCAAGGGCCGCGCCCTGGGTCTGCGCGACCCCGGCGGACAGCCCTTCGGCGCCGCCCTGTCCCAGCGCCTCGGCTGCGGCCCCTCGACCCTCGTCCAGCGCTGGCTCGAGAGCGCCGAGGCCAGCAGCGCCGTCGCCCCGACCGCGTCCTTGGAGGTCCCATGTTCGGGACGCTGAGCCCCGATCGCGGCGGCCTCGCCAAGGCCGATCACGGGCAGTGGCGGCGCTACTACTGCGGGACCTGCCAGAGCCTCGGCGCCCACTTTGGCCACGGCTTCCGCGGGCTGCTCAGCCACGACGCGGTGTTCCTCGCCCTGCTCGTCGACGGCCTCAGCGTCGCGGCGGCGGGCCCCGACCGGACCCGCTGCCCGATGCTGCCCGTGGTCCATCGGCCCACCGTCAGCCCCAGCTCCGTCGCCATGCGCTACGCGGCCTCGGTCCAGATCCTGCTGGCCGATCAGTGGCTGGCCGACCGGGCCCTCGACGGTCGCAGCCTCGCGCCCAAGGCCCTCGCGGCCCGCTCGGCCCGTCCCCTGCTGCGCGCGAGCGCGGCCCGGGCCCGGGAGACCCTGCGCGAGCTCGGATCGGATCTGGGCGACCTCGAGGGCATCGAGCACGAGATCATCGCGACCGAGGCCGCGATCGACGATCACGCCGACCCCGAGCGCGCGGCCGAGCCGACCGCCGCCGCCCTCGAGCGCGTGTTCGGGCGCATGGCCGCGCTCCCGGGCCTGGCCGTCGACGACCCCGCCGCCCTCGAGCGCCCCCTCGCCCAGCTCGGCCGCGCCGCGGGTCGGGCCATCTACCTCATCGACGCCCTCGAAGACCTCGAGGACGATCGCCGCGCGGACGCCTTCAACCCCTGCCTGGTCCACGACTTCCGCGGCCAGCCCCGGGTCAGCCGCGGGCGCCTGCGCCAGGCCACGGCGGCCCTCGAGCGCGCCCGCCTCGAGCTGCGCGAGGGCCTGGCCCAGCTGCCGCTTCGGCGGCACCGCGTCGTGCTCGCCAACATCCTGGTCGCGACCCTCGGCGCCCGAGCCCAGGCCGCGACCCGGGCGGCCCAGGAGGCCTACGACCTCGACCGCGCCCGCCGAGCCGCCGGCTGGCGCGGCCGCCTGGGCCTCGATCGGGCCAGCCTCGCGCGCAGCCTCGCCGGGGCCCAGCGCCTCCTGCTCGCCGGGCTGGCCATCCTCCGCCTGCCC
>NZ_ABCS01000193.1 GCF_000170895.1 Plesiocystis pacifica SIR-1
CGCGCCGTCGAGGATGTCTTCGGCGACGCGCAGGTAGTGGCGGAAGCTCGTGACGTAGACCTTGGCCTTGAGTCGAGATTTCCCGGAGGCGCGCGGGGTGTGGGCGATGGGTCGGCAGCCGGTGTAGGCTCCACGGCCATGACTGGCTTGAAACGACGATGTGAGGGGCAGCGCTGGGTCGGGGTCGGGCTCGCGCTGTGCGTGCTCGGGACCGCGGCGTGCACGGATGACGGGGGCGGGGCGGACGAGATCGGGGCGACGGAGGACAGCGGCACCGAGGAGGTCGCGACCTTCGACGGGACGGAGACGGAGACGGATAGCGAGTCCTCGACGGAGACGGATAGCGAGTCCTCGACGGAGACGGAGACGAATAGCGAGTCCTCGACGGAGACGGAGACGAATAGCGAGTCCTCGACGGAGACAGAGACAGAGACGGGCACGGAGACCGATACGGGGACGGAGACGGAGACGGACACGGGCACGGAGTCGACCGAGACGGAGTCGACGGACACCGGCGAGACCGGGATGGCCAACGTCGCGCCCACGGTCGTCGCCACCACGCCCGCGGCGGCGACCGCTGGGGTGGCCCCCGACGTGGATCTATCCGTCGAGTTCTCCGAGCCCATGGACCCGGCGACGATCACCACCAACGTCGGCGCCGACACCAGCTGCTCGGGCACGCTGCAGCTGTCCGCCGACGACTTCGCGACCTGCGTGCCCATGGCCGGGGCGCCGACGAGCGGCGACGCGACGACCTTCGCGCTCAGCCCCGCCCAGCCCCTGGCGAGCGCGACGGGCTACGCCCTGCGCGTGCTCGGCACGGTGACCGACGCCGAGGGCCTGGCGATGGGCCCCGACTACGCCGACGAGCCCTTCGTCGTCCGCTACTTCCACACCATCGTCATCGACGGCGCCAACGACTTCGGCGCCGACGAGACCTTCACGAGCTCGACCCTGGGCCACACCGGCTACGTGGCCTGGGACGCCGACTACCTCTACCTGGGCATGAGCAGCCCGGACCTGATGGGCGACGACCCCCTCGAGTGGTTCGTGGCCTACCTCGGCGGCGCGCCGGGCAGCAGCTCCGGGGTGCTCTACAACACCCAAGAGCCGGCGCTGCCCTTCGAGGCGCGCTGGCACCTGCGCTGGAAGGCGAGCGACGACTTCGGCAGCGGCCTCGAGTTCGTGGGCGCCAACTGGGTCGACGCGGGCTTCGGCCCGAGCGTCGGGAGCGAGGACGTCGCGGCGTCCGGGGCCTTCCTCGAGCTGCGCGTGGCCTGGACCGACCTCGACGACCCCGAGCTCATCGCCGTGCACCTCGGCATGCTGCGCGAGCAGGCCTTCAACGAGGCCAGCTGGGCGGCGGTGCCGGAGTCTTCCTACGTCGACGGCTACGACCCGGACTGCGCCGCCTACTTCGAGTTCGACCGCCTGGCCTCGACGCTGCCCATGGACTACGAGCCGCTGTGAGCTGCGCGATCGGGGCGCTGGCGCAGGGGCTGCTGCTCGAGCCACGCCTCGGCCGCTTCGACGGTCTCGAACAGGCTGACGACGCCGGAGCGGTGGTGCATCAGGCGGATCATCAGGTTGATCGCGGCGCGGACGATCGCGCCGTTGACCACCACGGCGACGGCGCTGAAATTCTCGACCTGCATGTAGACCTTGCGGGCCTTGGGCCGAAAGTCGGTCTTGGGTTGAACGACGGATAGAACCCTGCCGTAGTCGTGCTCGGGTCGGTCGAGCTGGGCGACGAAGGCCTGGGCGTCCTCGAGCTCGATGACGCCCCAGGTGTCGATGAAGAGGTAGGCCACCCCCGTGGGGGAGGTCGCGTCGCGGAAGCTCAGGGGCATGGTCGAGGAACTCCTCCGGGTCAGCGGCGGCTCGTGTCGCGGAGCACCAGGGCGAGGGCGTCGGATACGTTGGCGTGGGTCTGGAGCAGGTCGGGGTCGGGCTCGAGCTCGGCGAACTGCAGCGCGGCCGTGGGGTGGATGCCGGTCACGAGGCAGGTGACGCCGAGCAGGCGCGCGGTTCGGATCATCCGCAAGATGGCGCTCGCGGTCGTGGGCGAGACCGACTCGACGCCGGTCAGATCCAAGAGCACGTGGCTCGCGCGCTCCCGGGCGACGCGCTCGAGCAAGGTGGCGGTCGTGTCCTCGGCGCGCTGATCGTCGAAGTCCCCGATCAGCGGGAGGGCGAGGACGCCCGGCGAGAGGGTGATGATCGGCGTGGACAGGGCCCGGATCAGCGCCGTGGTCTGGTCGGCGAGCTGAGCCGCCTGGGCGGCGATGGACTCGCGGTGGGCCTCGGCCTCCTGCTCGCGCATGGCCAGCTCGTCGAGGAGGAAGTTGATGCCGACCTCGACCTCGAGCAGGTCGTCAGGGATCTCCTCGAGGGAGATGCGCTGGCTGTAGTCGCCCCCGTGCGCCGCGACCACGACGTCGAGGATTTTCTTGAGGCGCGCGGAGTCAGCCAAGGCGAGTCGACGATAGGGTGGCAGGCCGGCAGGGGTCAACGCAGAGCCGGGCGCGGGCGCGTCGCGTCCGCGAATCGCCCGTGACTGTTAGGCTCTGCGGACGATGCCTCGGGCGACCTACCTCAACCACGCGGGGACGAGCTGGCCCAAGCCCGCGCCGGTCCGCGAGGCCGTGATCGCGGCCCTCGACCACGGCCCCGAGGGGGGGCAGACCCTGGGTTGGGCCGAGCGCTTTGACCGGGACCATCGCGCGGTGGCGGCGGCCTTTGGCGTGGCCGATCCCGCGCGCTTGTTGTTGACCCCGGGCTGTACCTCGGCGCTGGCCGTGGCCATCGCAGACCTGCCCTGGGAGCCGGGGGAGCGGGTGCTGACGAGCGCGTGGGAGCACGACGCCTTGCTGCGCCCGGTCCTGGCCCTGGCCGCGCGGGGGGTCGAGCATCGCGTGATCCCGCCGGTCGACGGCGACCCCGACGCGCCCCTCGATCTCGATCGCCTGGAGTCCGAGCTGGGCGCGGGTCGGGTCCGCCTGGTCGCGCTGACCGGGGCGGCGAACGTCACGGGCGCGCTGCTGCCCGTGGCCGAGGTGAGCGCGCTGGCCCACGCCCACGGGGCCGCGGTGCTGCTCGACGCGGCCCAGCTCGCGGGGTGGATCGAGCTCGACGTGGGCGGCCCGGCGCTCGGCGTCGACATGCTCGCCTTCGCCGGCCACAAGGGTCCGCAGGCGCCCTGGGGCGTGGGCGGCCTGTGGGTCTCGCCGCGCCTCGAGCTGGCCCCGCCCCGCTCGGCGGCCCACGCCCTCGTCGCGCGGCGGCTCGGGCGGGTGCGGCCGACGATGGCGGGCTACTGCGACACGGGATCTGTCGATCGTCTGGCCCTCGCGGGTCTGGTCGCCGGCCTCGAGTGGTTGGCCGCGGCGGCTCGGGCCGATCGCCTGGCTCGCGCCCGAGCGGTGGTCGATCGCCTCGCCGAGGGCCTGCGCGAGCGGGGCGACGCGACGCTCCACGGCCCCGCGCGATCCGAGCTGCGCGTGCCGACGCTGGCCTTCTCGCTCCGCGGGCGCAGCCCCGAAGCGGTCGCCGAGCACCTCCACGCCCGCGGCGTGGTCGCCTCGGGCGGTCGGCAGTGCGCGCCCATGGCCCACGCGACGCTGGGGACCCCCGGCGGGGTGGTGCGGGTGAGCGCCGGGCCGAGCACCACGATCGAAGCGGCGGCCCGGACCCTCGCCGCGCTCGAGGGATTGCCGGTGCTCCCTTGAGCTGGGGCGGGCGCTCGTGCTTCCATCGGGGCATGAGGCGGGCGCGGAGCTTGGTCGGGCTGACGCTCGCGCTGGTCGCCGTCGCGTGCCAGCGCCCCAGCCGGGAGGTGGCCTACCCCGAGGTCTCGGAGCCGAGCCGCGCCCAGCCGGCGGTCATCGTCGAGCTGCCCGGCGCCGAACCTGAGCCGGAGCCCGCCCGCGCGTCGGTGGTCGCGGACGATGGCGTGTCCCTGGCGATCGAAGCCCTGCCCGAGGAGGGCGGCTCGGACGAGTGGGACGAGGCCGTCTCCGAGATCCTGCTCGCCAGCTACGACAACGACGGCTCTGGCTGGATCGATAGCCCTGGCGAGATCGAGGCGGTGCCCTGCGCGACCTTTTGGAGCATGCACGTGGCCGTCGAGCGGGTGCGCGGGACGGAGGTCGCGGTGCTCTACGGCATCGACCCGGACTACATCTGGGTGGGCAGCGCCCTGGGCTTCTCCGAGGACATGCGCAAGACCTTGGAGATGGCGATGCGCGCTTGCGACCTGCCCTTCGATAAGCCGCTGTGAGAGGGCTCCGAGTCCGAGCGGGCGCTCGCTCGACCGCCGCCGCGCCCCGGCTATTCCGCCCCGCACAGGCCGCTCGGGGTGGGAGCGCGGGGGCGCGGGGGCTGCTAGACTCCAGGCCGTGCACATCGTCGTGGACTGCTCCCATTGCGGCCGGCAATACGACGCCACGGGGTACACCGTCGGCAGCCGCTTTCGCTGTCACTGCAGCGTGATCTTGACGGTCGAGGCCCACGTACCGGCAGCGCCCGTGGCTCCGCCGCCGGTCCAAACGCAGGCCCAGTCCCAGGCGCCCTCGGAGCGGCTCGGGAGTCGGCTCGCGGCCAACGTCGAAGGCGGCGGCATCGAGACCGCGGTGGTCCGCTGCTCGGCCTGCGGGGCGCCGCGCGGGGACGGGCTCAACTGCGATCACTGCGGCTCGAGCTTTGCTCGCTACGAGCGCGACCGGACCGGCATCTGCCCCTACTGCACCTCGCGGGTCAGCGAGGCGGCCCGCTTTTGCCACGGCTGCGGCAACGCCCTGACCGGCGGGCAGGCGATCGGCCACCAGACCGACATGGCCTGCCCCTCCTGCGGTTCGGAGCACCGGATGCACCAGCGCGAGCTCGGCCCGGATCTGAGCCTGCTCGAGTGCAGCCGCTGCGCCGGGCTGTGGCTCGACAAGCGGACCTTCGAGCACGTCGTTCGGCGGGCCGAGGAGATGATCACCGAGGTGCCGGCGGGCCAAGCGAGCGGCCCTCCGGGGGGACGCAGCGTCGCGGGGGCGGGGACCAACTCGATCCGCTACCGCCCCTGCCCGGTCTGCAATACGCTCATGAACCGCAGCCAGTACGGGCGCTACAGCCGGGTCATCGTCGACACCTGCAAGGAGCACGGGGTCTGGCTCGACGAGGGCGAGCTGACGCAGATCCTCGAGTGGGTCCGCGACGGCGGCCTCGAGCGAGCGCGCCAGACCCGGCACGAAAAGCGCAAGGACGAGATCCGAATGCAGATGATGCAGGCGCGCTTCGACCAGAGCAACGAAGACAAGCGCGGGGGTCGCAACGCCTACCGCGGCGGGACCGACTCCCTGTTGTTGCAGCTGTTCCGCTGACCCGAGCGGCCAGGGTCAGGCGAGGATCAGTCCGGGGTCTCGACCGCGGGCTCGTCGGCGGCCGGCTGCTCGTCCGGAGCCGGCTGCTCCTCCGCGGCCGGCTCCTCGGGCGTGGGCGCGGCGGCCTCGTCGGCGCCGTCCTCATCGTCCGTGGACATGCGGTCCTCGGGCATCGGCGGCGGCGCGCCGTACTTGGTCGCGGCCCGGGGACAGCCCGTCATCGCGCTGACGGTCGCGACGCCAGCGATGATCGCCCCGACCCGGGCGGCGCGGCGGCTCGCGGGCTCGGGCAGCACCTGCGCGCAGAAGGGGCACGCGCCCGCGTCGGCGCGGACGTGGCGGTCACAGCTGGGGCAGGTGGTCAAGCGCATGCCGGGACGCTATCAGGCCGAGCGCGGCCGTGTCTACGCGTCCCCGACGACGAGCTCGACGAAGACCTCGGCCTCGCCGCTGACGGCCTCGAGCATCGCGGGCGTGGGGGCGAAGGCGCTCGCGGCCGCGGCCCGGCGCACGCAGGCCTCGGCCCACGCGTCGAGGAGCTCGTCGCCGCTGGACCGGGTGAGCTCGAGCTGGCGCAGCTCCCCCTCGCCGTCGAGGCGCAGGCGCACGCGCAGCCGAGTCCCCGCCGGGGGCTGGGGGGCCGTCCAGGAGCCCGCGCGCTGGCTGGCGTCCCGCTCGAGGGCGCGGCGCCACAGCTCGACCAGGCTGGTCTCGAAGCTGCCGATGCGCTCGCGCAGCTGGGTCCGCCCGCGGGCGTGCGCGGCTGGGGGCAGCTGGGGATCCTCGGAGGCCTCGTCGAGGGGGCGGCCGAGCTCGGTGCGGAACAGCGAGAAGGACACGAGCTCGGCGCGGGCGCGGGGCGCCGCCTCGGCGCCAGCGGCTTCGCCGTCGACCTGGGCCAGGGGCCGGGGCGCCCGCTCGGGGACGGTCCCCGCCAAGAACAGCTCGTCGCGCCACTGCGTGGGGCTGACGCAGCGCAGGTAGGGCGCGAGCTCGCGGCTGCGGGCCGGGGTGCAGTCCGTGAACCACCACGAGGTCGTGCACCGCTCGGGGTCGGTCCAGCGCCGACGCTCGCGGCACGCCGGGGCGCCGTCGCGCTCGTCGATGGTGGCGCGCTCGAGGGCGCCGTCGGGCTGGTGGAAGTCGCTGACGGGCAGGCCCTCGCTGGCTTCGCCCATGGCCGCGAGCCAGATCGGGAGGGCGACGGAGCTGCCGCTCTCGCGCGCGCCGAGGCTCCGCGGCGTGTCGAAGCCGACCCAGGCCACGGCGGCGTGATCGGGGGTGTAGCCGACGAACCAGGCGTCCTTGGCGTCGTTGGTCGTGCCCGTCTTGCCGGCCACGGGGCGGCCCAGCTCCCCGGCGGCCTTGGCCGTGCCCTCGGTGACCACGGAGGTGAGCATGTCGGTGAGCAGGGCGCTCACGTCCCCGTCGACGCCAAACCGCGGGCTGCGTGCGTCGACCCGCGCCTCGGGCCGCTCGCCGTGCAGCCCCTCGGGGACCTCGACGTCGAGGATGACCTTGGGCTCGATGCCCACGCCGCCGCGGGCGAGGGTGAGGTAGGCGGTGAGCAGCTCCATGGGCGGGAGCTCGGTGGTGCCCAGGGCCAGGGACAGGTGCGGCCCGAGCTCGGTGTCGATGCCCACGTCGCGGGCGAAGGCGTGGACGGCCTCGGGGCCCACGGCGCGCATGAGCGCGAGGGCGACGGCGTTGTCGGACTGGGCCAGGGCCTCGCGCAGGCGGACGGACCGGGCCGCCCCCTCGACGCCGTCGAGGTTGCCGCCGAGGGCCGTCGACGCGGGGGTGAAGCTCTTCGAGCGCAGGGCGGCGCCGTAGACCACGGGCTTGAAGGTGCTGCCTGGCTGACGCCGCGCTTGCCGGGCCCGGTCGAAGTCGCCGAGCTGCACCTCGCGTCCGCCGACGAGCACCAGCAGCTCGCCGCTGCGCACGTCGGCGAGGGCGAGGGCGAGCTCGGGCCCGGGGCCCAGCTCGGCGCGCAGGCTCTCCTTGGGGCCGGCCCCGGTCAGCTGAACCTCGAGGGCGCTGCCCGGCGGAAAGCGGCGGGCGAGCTCGACCTCGGGCAGCGCGGCGAGGGCCTCGGGCAGCTCGACGAGCACCGGGCGGTCGCCGAGGATGCCGTGGACCTGTCCAGGACCTTTGACGCTGGGCTCGTCGAGGAGGATCGTCGCGCGCTCGCCCGGCTGGGGCGGCGCCTTGGCCTGGGCTCGCAGCGCCCGGGTCCGCAGGCGCTCGCGGGCGCCCTTGGACAGGGGCCGGGCGTGGCTGCCGTAGCCGTGGCGCGCCTCGAGCTCGGCGAGCTGGGTGCGCGCGGCGGATCGGCTGCGCCGCTGGAGCTCGAGGTCGACGCTCACCGTCACCGTCGCGCCGAGGGTCGGCAGGGCCTCCTCGCCGTAGCGCTCGATCAGCTCGGCGCGGGCGAGGGCGAGGAACTCGACGGCGGCGGGGTCGAGGCTCGACTCTCCCGGGGCGTGCTCGAGGGGCTGGATCGCCTGACCGAGGAAGGGCGCGACCTCGGCCTGGGTGGCGAAGCCGTGGCGGACCATCTGGCGCAGCACGTAGTCGCGCCGGGCCTCGAGGGTGTCGACGCGGCGGTAGCAGGTCACCACGCCGGGCGCCCGGGGCAGGGCCGCGAGCACGGCCGACTCGCCCAGGTCGAGCTCGCCCACGGACTTGCCAAAGTAGTGGCGCGCGGCCTCCTCCACACCGTAGCGCCCCTCCCCGAGGTAGACCTCGTTGACGTAGATCTCGAAGATCTCGCGCTTGCTCAGGGCCGCCTCGACGCGGCCGGCGAGAACGAGTTCTTGGCTCTTGCGCTCGACCGTGCGCGCGCGGGTGAGCAGGGTGTTTTTGATCACCTGCTGGGTGATCGTGGACGCGCCCTGGGAGGCGCGGCCGTGGGTCACGTTGGTCACGATCGCGCGGGCGATACCGG
>NZ_ABCS01000192.1 GCF_000170895.1 Plesiocystis pacifica SIR-1
TCAAAACCAGAGCGAGCGAAGCTCGCGTGCGCGCCCCTCTCTCAAACTAAGCGCGTCGGCTCGGACTCGGGGTCGTAGATCTCCACCCGGTTCCGGCCGTTGCGCTTGGCCGCGTACAGGGCCGAGTCCGCGGCCTCGACCAGGGCCTGGGCGCTGGGCTCGAGCAGCATCGACAGGTCGGACACGCCGAGGGACACGCTGATCTCGATGTCGCGGCCGGCGAGGCGGAAGGGCTTGCCGGACACGAGCTCCTTGATGCGGTTGGCGGCCCGGGAGGCCCGCAGGGCGTCGACGTCGCGGCAGATGAGCACGAACTCCTCGCCGCCGTAGCGGGCGAAGATGTCCTCGGAGCGGGTCGTGCCCTGGACGCGCTCGGCGAGATCGCGGAGCACGGCGTCGCCGGCCGCGTGGCCGTAGTCGTCGTTGATCTGCTTGAAGAAGTCGATGTCGAAGATGACCAGCGACAGCGGCTTGCCGTGGCGCAGGGCGAAGGCCACGTCGCTCTCGAGCCGGTTGTTGAAGTAGCCGCGGTTGAACACGCCGGTCAGGCGGTCGCGCAGGGCCGACTCGTAGAGGCTGCGCTGGAAGTCCTCGTCGATGTCGTCGTGGTAGGTGAAGCGCAGCACCGAGGACGCGCCGATCTGGATCTTGTCGCCCTCCTTGAGGGGATAGCGATCGACCCGCTCGCCGTTGGCGAAGGTCCCGTTGGTCGAGCCGGCGTCGGACAGGTAGTAGTGCCCGTCCTCGTGCTCGACCTGGGCGTGGCTGCGGGAGATGCCCTCGTCGTTGATGCGGACGTCGGCGTGCAGGCCCCGGCCGATCGAGGTGCGGCCTTCGTTGAGGGGAAACATCTCGCCCATGCGGTCGCCCGCGAGCACGACGACGAAGGCCCGCCGGGCGCCCGACTCACGCTTGGTGACGTGGGGCAGATCCTCCGAATCCAGCACGAGGGTCGTCTTGGACATCCGACTGTCGATGCTAGCAGAGCGGCCCGCAGCTCGTCACTGCGGGCCTTCAGATGTTTCCAAGACCGATGGCGCCCGCCGAGCGATGCATGGACGGCCGAGAACGGGTGCGCAGCCCCGGGTTCGCGTCGATCCCGCCCGCGGGCCTTTTCGCACGGCGGGAGCCCTGAGAATGAACATCCGACCCGGGCCCGAGCGCCCGAGCCCCTCAGACGGTGTCGCGCAGGTCGCCCGAGGCGGCCCGCTTGGCCCGAGCCTGGACCCAGTCGGCGATCGCCACCAGGGCTTTGCCGGCCTCGCCGAAGCCCTCGGCGATGGTGCGGCACTCCGCGGTCAGCTGATCGACGCGGGCCAGGGCCTCGGCGCGGAGGCTGGGCTGGTCGTCGTCGAGGACGTCGTCGGCGTGCTGGAAGGCGATGCCGAAGGCGAGGCCGTAGCGCTCGAGCTGGGTCGCGGCCTCGGGGGCGGCGGTGGGCGAGGACAGGCCTCCGAGGGCCCCGGCGGCGGCGTAGAGGCCCCCCGTCTTGAGGGCGTGAACGCGCTCGAGGGTCTCGAGGTCGGCGATGTCCTGGCCGGCGATGAGGTCGAGGGCCTGCCCGCCGACCATGCCGTTGATGCCCGCGCAGCGGGCCAGGATCGTGACCGCGTCGGCGATGTTGGCCCGGGGGACGCCCTCGGTCCCGCGCGCGAGCACCTCGAAGGCGTCGGTGAGCAGGGCGTCGCCGACCAAGATGGCGTTGGCGTGGCCAAACTCCACGTGGACCGTGGGCTTGCCGCGGCGCTCGAGGTCGTTGTCCATGGCCGGCAGGTCGTCGTGGACCAGGGAGTAGGCGTGGATCATCTCGAGGGCGCAGGCGGCCGGGAGGGCGTGGGCCGTGTCGCCGCCGGCGGCCTGGCAGGCGGCGATGGTCAGCACGGGGCGCATGCGCTTTCCGCCCTGGAGCACCGCGTAGCGCATGGCCTCGCGCAGGCGCCCGGGATCGTCGGCGCCGGGTTGTCCGGCCTCGGGCATGGCCAGCACCGCGTCCAGGGCAGCGTTGACCGCCGCGCGGCACTCGTCGAGGTAGGAGGGGAGGTCGAAAGCGTCGCTCATGGTGGTGGCGTCCAGTCGGGGAGGTCGAGGTGGGGATGGGGTTCAGTCGGCGTCGGGCTCTTCGGCCGGTGCGGCCCCGCGGCCCTCGCCGAAGGGAACCACCCCGCCGTCGGCGAGCAGCATCTCGATGCGCTGCTCGACGGAGGCGAGCATCTCTTCGCCCTCGCGCACGAGGGCCACGCCTTCTTCAAAGCTGGCCAGGGCCTTCTCGAGGGGGAGATCCCCTCCTTCCAGCCCGCGCACGACCTCGTCGAGGCGCGCGAGCAAGGCCTCCGCCGTCTTGGGAGACTTGCGCCGACGGGAGCCCGATTTGGCGCCGGATTTCGACGAAGCGGCCATCGCACAGCGGTGTACCCAGCACCCAAGTCACCGTCAACGGCCGAAGATCACAGCCTCGGCGCGCCAGCCGACCCTGACCGGGGCGCGCGCGAGCGTACGGTTGTGCAGTCTGCGGCCACGGTATAGCCTCCACCGGAGATGGAGAGCGCCGAACAAGAGCGCGACGTGGACGGCCTCATGGGTCAGTTCCACGACTACCTGGGCAAGAAGCAGCTCAAGTCGACGAAGCAGCGCGACGTGATCGCGCGCAAGTTCTTTGCGACCGATGGTCACCTGTCCATCGAAGAGCTGCTCGCCCTCGCGCGGGCCGAAAACCCGCGAATCGGCTACGCCACGGTGTACCGGACCCTCAAGCTGTTGACGGAGTGCGGGCTAGCCGCCCAGCGCCGCTTCGGCGAGGGCCAGGCCATGTACGAGACCGCTGGCGACACCGAGCACCACGATCACTTGATCTGCATCGAGTGCGACCACGTGCTCGAGTTCACCAACGACGAGATCGAGCGCCTGCAAGAGCAGGTCGCGCGCAGCTTCGGCTTCGACCTGGTCCGCCACAAGCTCGAGCTCTACGGCATGTGCCCCAAGGCCCGCGGCATCAAGGGCGGCTCCTGCCCCCGCGAAGAAGCCGAAGCCAGGGACTGACATGCCCCCCCGCAGGCGAGGCGAGTCCGTTCGCGCTCGCTGAGGTTGTGGCGCGGCAAAGCGCGCCTTCGACTGTGAATTGATTGCGGTCGAGGGGGCTCCCTGCCTAGATTTGGGGCATGGAGCGCTCGAGCGCATGGGTGATGGGGCTGGCGCTGAGCGCCGTGTTCGGGTGCGCGCGAGAGCCCGCGGGCGACGAGGCGGGTGAGACCGAGGACACCGCCGCGGGCACCGAGGACGGGCAGACCAGCAGCGAGGGGGAGACCGGCTCGGGCAGTACGAGCGAAAGCGAGAGCTCGAGCGACGACGCGGGCACGAGCAGCGAGTCCGAGGACACGAGCAGCGACGACGCGACGAGCGGCGAGTCCGAGGGCACGAGCTCCGAGACCGGGACGGAGACCGACACCGGCTCGGCGGTGGGCTGTGACCGGCCGGTGTTCGTCAACGACTTCGACGACGACACCCCCGGCCCCTACGTCGACCTCGCCGACTGGAACGACCCGCCGTGGGACAGCGGCGTCGAGGAGGGGCGCGTGGAGATCATCGAGGGCGACGACGCCTTCGCGGGCCGCTCGCTCCGCATCCACTACCCCGAGGGCGGCGTCGGGCCCAGCCAGGGCGGGGCGCAGTGGCGCCTCGAGTTCGACGCGAGCTACACGGAGCTCTACCTCGCTTACCGGATCCGCTTCGCCCCCGGCTTCGACTTCGTCAAGGGCGGCAAGATCCCCGGGCTCGTCGGCGGGACCGCGCCGACGGGCTGCGTGGAGGACCAGACCGGGTTCTCGGCCCGCGGCATGTGGCGCACGGACGGCCGCGCCGTCCAGTACATGTACTGGCCGGAGAAGGTCGAGAACTGCGGCGACGACTACGACTACATGCTGGACGACACGCCCGTGACCTTCGCCCCGGGGCAGTGGCACCTCGTCGAGCACCGCCTGCGCATGAACACCCCGGGCGTCGCCGACGGCGTGCTGCAGGCGTGGATGGACGGCGAGCTCGTCCTCGACGAGCAGGACTTCCTCTACCGCACCGCCGACTACGACTACGCCGTCGACGCGATGTACTTCTCGACCTTCTTTGGCGGCAGCGGAGCCGACTGGGCGCCGACCACCGACGAGACCGTCGACTTCGACGACTTCGTGGTCTGCGAGGGCCCGATCACCCACTGACCCGAGCTCTCTCCCGCGAACCACTTCCAGCCCGCCAAACCAACGCGCCGTCGAAAGGCGCGGGCAGGGTTCGCCTTTCATGGGCGCACCGCGGGTCGGAATTGCCGCACCCCCGTGGGGGCCTCTGGAGCCACCCCTGCCCAGTCGGGCGCAAAGTCCGGCAATGTTTCATTCCTGCGTCGACGAGGCTCCAGCGCAAAGGTAGGGTCCACGCGATGCTCGGCATCCCCTACATCGTGCCGCCGGTGAAGACCTTCGAGTTCGGGAGCGAGCTCCCCTTGCTCGGCGATCACCTGACCCTGGGCGTGTTCGGTCCCCTCGTGGCCCTCGGCGTGCTGCTCGGCATCGCCATGGCCGTCCGGGTCTACGCCAAGCACAAGGACCTCGATGAGTGGGTGTTCCGCGACCAGATCTTCTGGGTCCTGGTGTTCGGCTTCGTCATCTCCCACTGGGTCTCGGTCATCTTCTATTTCCCCGAGCGCATCGCGGAGAACCCCTGGGTCCTGCTGATGCTGACCAACGGGCTGTCGAGCGTGGGCGGCTTCTTCGGCGCCTTCGTGGGCATGCAGTGGTTCCTGCGCCGGGAGAAGCAGCCGATCCTCGTCTACGCCGACGGCAACATGTTTGGGCTGCTGCTCGGCATGTGCTTTGGCCGCCTGTCGTGCGCGCTGGTCCACGACCACCCGGGCAAGATCGTCGAGGCCGGGACCTTTGGCGCCGTCGGCCCGTGGCCGTGCCGCTGCCCCGAGGGGCGCGCGCTTCCAGAGTGCTGCTCAGCCGCGCAGGAGCTGTGGCGCTGGGATCTGGGCCTCATCGAGTTCGTCGTCATCCTCGGGCTGAGCCTGTTCGTCTACTTCATCTGGGACTGGAAGAAGGCCCACCCGGGGCGGCTGACTGGGCTCGTGTCCATGGTCTACGGCCCGACCCGCTTCCTGCTCGACTTCCTGCGCGAGAGCGAGGCGGGCAAGGGCGTGGGCACCCCCGATACGCGCTACCTCGGCCTGACCCCCGCGCAGTACTTCTCCCTGGCCTTCTTCGCCGTCGGCGTGTGGCTGTTCTTCATCCGCAAGCCCGAGGACTCGGACCTGGCCTACGCGCGCGACAGCGACCGCAAGGCCAAGCTCGACGCCAAGAGCGTGACGGACGACAGCGGTCCGAGCGCGAGCGAGGGTGAGGATGAGGCGGCCAGCGCGGAATCGGTCGAAGCCGAATCCGAGACTGAGGTTGAGGCCGACGCGGACGAGCCCGACCCGGATTGAGCCTCGCGGAGGGGCCCCTCCAAAACTGCGAACTGTTCGGGTGAACGCGGAGTCCACGCTATACTCGAAGCATGCGCTTGGAGATGAGCCAGGATGGCGACTCGGTGTTGCTCCTCGACGCCCGCCATTTCCCCATCGTCATCTGCAAGTGGGAGGGTCCCCCGACCGAGGCGCTGGCTAGCGAGTACATCGACTGGCTGGGCCTGATGATCGAGCGCGCGGAGTTCTACGAGACTCGGCTCATCCACGTCATCGAGGCCAGCAAGATCGGCCGCCCGGGGGCGATCGCGCGGCGCATCCTCGCGGACGGCGCGGCGGAGCGCAAGGCGATGCACGCCGAAAAGGGCGCGGTCATCGCGACCTACCTCAACCCCGACAGCGCCATCGTGCGCGGGATCCTGGCGGTGATCCGCTGGTCCCTGGGCACCGACGGCTACGAGCTGAACCTGACCGAGAGCCTGCGCGCGAGCGTGACGGCGGCGGTCGAGCGCTTGGCCGAGGCCGGCGTCGAGGCGCCGCCGGATCTCAACCCGGTGTTCTACGAGCTCGAGCTCGATCCGCAGGTGCCGATGTCGGCCCGCTCATCCTCGCGGATGCAGATCTCGAAGATCCTGAGCTGAGCGAGCTCAACCCAGGCTCAGCCTAGGTTCCAGATTCGCGCGACGCCGTCGGCCGCGGCGGTCACGGCCAGGTTGCCGTCGGCGGACACGTCGAGGTCGTAGACGCCCTTGCAGGGGTGCTCGCCCACGGCCACCGACTCGCCGGTGGTGCCGTCGAAGAGCCCGACGTTGCCCTGCCAGGTGCACACGATCTGCTCGCACTCCGGGCGCAGCTTGGCGCAGCTGAGGTCCCGCTCGACGATGGGCAGGACGCCGGTGTAGGCCCAGCTCTCGGCGGACCACACGGTGACCGGGCCGCGCCAGCCCCGGGAGATGGCCCACTGGCGGGAGTGGTCGAGCTCGAAGGCGCCGACCATGCCGGGGCCGGCGTCCTGCTCGTAGGCGAGCTCGCCGGTCTCGAGCGACCAAAAGCGGAGCGTGTCTCCGCCGTGGCCGGACACGATGTGCTCGCCGTCGGCCGCGAACACGAAGGCGGTCCCGCGCGGGCCCACCGGGAAGCTGTGGACCAGCTCGCCGTCGTCTCGGGACCACACGCAGATCTGGTCGTCGGCGCCGCCGGAGGCGAGCAGCGAACCGTCGGCCGAGCTGCCGAGGGTGTAGACCGTGCCGCGGTGCGCTTTCACGGCGAGGAGCTCTCGGCCCTTTTGCATCGACCACACCCGGACGCTGCCGTCGCTGCCGCCGCTGACGAGTTCACCGGTGCTGGTGACCGTCAGCGCGCTCACCTTTCTCCGGTGCCCTTCCAGCCGACGCTCGAGCTTGCCGCTGCGAGTCGACCATACGGCGATGCTCTTGTCCTTGCCCCCAGTGGCGACCCGACGGCCGTCCAGGGAAAAGCGGGTGCAGAGTATCGATCCTTCGTGGCCTTCCAAGCTCGAGCGCAGGTTCATGGCGAGCTGCGATGATACACGTCTCGTCAGACACGCCTACTCGTCGGCTTCGACGAGCTTCAAAGACGCGCCCAACTTGGTGGAAAAGTTGTCATCGACCCCCGTGGCAACCCATGTCCAGCCGGGCTCACCCCCCTGAGGATCCATCCAGGTAGCGAAAAAGCTCTGGACTTGCTTCGGATCGGCCTCGAGCATGGCCTGGGCATCGCGGGCCAGGGCCGAGTAGATCTCCCGGTCCTCGCTGGCTAAATCGATGGACTGGCTCCACAGGGTCGTCCAGTCCTCGCCTTGGAGGCTCACGTCGACGACGCGGGCCCCCAGCCACAGGTTGGTGGCCTGCTCGAGGCGCCCGCGGGTCTGCTCCGCCGCAGAGAAGCCCTGCATGCGCTCGATGATGCGTTTGAGGCTGCGCACCGGGTCAGTCGGCGAGATCCGCACACGTACGGCGAACACGCTCAGGGGGCCCGCGGTGACCAACCTGGCATCGACCCGCTCTTGCATGAGCCGCTGGCACAATCGCGCGAGCATGCGATCTTCCGGGGTCGGCGTTGGGATGATCCGTCCGAGCACGACGATCGCGCGCCCGCCCGCTTCGGGCTTGCCCTCGTGGACGACCAGGGGCGCGCTGCGGGACTCGGTGAGCAAGAACGTGTTTCGCTCGCGCAGCTTGGCCTCGGGGCCGCGCAGGCGCACGGTGGCAGCGGGCTTGCCCGAGCCAAAGCCGAGCAGCGGCGCCTTCCACCGGGCTCCGAGGGTCTCGAGGGCCTCGGCGAGGGGATCGCGCTCGCTCTCCTCGGTGTCCTCGGGCTCGGGCTCGGCCTCGCCGGGCTCCCCGGCGTCCTTGGCCTCCTCCTTTGCGGGCTCGTCCCTTGCCTCGCTGGGGGCTTCGCTGCCGGGCAGCGGGCGCGCGGAGTGCACGATGACCAGGGCATCGCGGGGGTCCGTGAGCGTGGTCCAGGCCCGGTCGAGGCGGCCCTTGGACAGCGCGACGATGTCGCTCTTGGCCGCGAGCTCGTGCTCGAGGGGGAGCTCGAGCAGCTCCGTGGTCAGGGCCGCAGCGGCCTCGGAGGAGGGGGCGACCTGGGTGTGACGGGCCAGGACCTTGCCCTGGGCGACCGACAGCAGCTTGGCGTTGCCGGCCTCGGCGAGGGAGCTGGCGAGGGCCCCGAGCACGCGGTCGGCCTCGGCGTCTCGGCCGTGGACGGCGATCTCGATCCGCCCGGGGCGGCTGGTCAGCTCGAGGCGCGTCGCCGGGATGCGGCGCAGCCGAGCCTCGAGGTGCAGGCGCAGGGCCTCGAGCGCGGCGTCGATGCCCGCGGCGTCGAGCTTGTCGGCGTGGATCGAGGTCGGCAGCAGCACGCGGACGTGGAAGGACTGCGCGCCCTCTTCGTGGAGCCAGTGGACGAGGGCGCCGTTGTCGAGCTGGGTGACCGCCGGCGGGCGCCACGGGGGCACGAGCACGCGGTTGGCGTCGATCGGCGCGCGGTTGGCCCCGTCGTCGAAGACCACGGGGGCGAGGGTGTCTTTGTTGCAGCGGCACCCACCGCTGCCCGCGAGGCCGAGGGCGCCGAGGATCAGGAGCCCTGCGCGGAGCTTGGCGCCGGGGCGGGAGGAGGCGCGGCTCATGGCTTGGCCTCCTCGGCAGCCGGGTTGGCCGGGTTGGCTGCATCGGGCTCGGCTGCCTCGGGGCTGTCGCTCGCCTCGCCCTCACCGGCGGCCTCGCCCTGTGCGGGGG
>NZ_ABCS01000191.1 GCF_000170895.1 Plesiocystis pacifica SIR-1
AAGTCCCGTCTCGGGCCAGCACGCGGGTGACCTGGATGGGCGCGTAGGCGCGCAGTTGCTCCGGGTCGACGTCGTCGGCCCCGCGCCCGTACCACCACACCGTACCCAGGACGAGGCCCACGCCCAGCGCCATGGACGACACCCCCGAGAGGCCGACGAGGACGAGGATCCGCAGCCAGCGAGGTTCGAGTTTGCGCCATCGAGCGCGCAGCGAGCGGGCTCCCGCGTGCGTCCGCCCGGTCGCGTGCTGATCCGCGCTCACCTCGGGTGGCGAGGGCGCAGGGGAGGAGGGGGGCGAGCCATCCTCGGGGGGATGTGCCGGGGGGAGCATGGAGCGCCCCCCGAACGGAGGAGCGGCGCGATTCTATTCCATTGGGCTGTCGCGATTCTCTATACTGATGCCAGGGAGGCCCGCGGAGCGAGCGGGCCGCCCGCGAGGAGCGCGTGACGGACGGAGCAAAACAGGTACTGGTAGTGGACGACGATCCGGACGTCCTGCGCTCGTTCATGCGGCTGCTCGGCGAGGACGCGGACGTCAAGATCGCCCTGGGCGCCGAGGCGGCCTTGAAGGTGCTCGAGAGCAAGCCCTTCGACGTCATCATCGTCGACTTCAACATGACCGGCCCCAACGGTGGTTGGCTGTTGCGCCAGGTCCGGGAGCGCCACCCCAAGGTCACCCGCGTGCTGCTCTCGGGCAGCTCCTACTCCGAGCTGACGCCCTACCTCGAGCCCGAGCTCGTCGACCACTTCCTCGAGAAGCCCATCGAGGCCGAGGAGCTGATCGAGATCGTCGGCGCGGGCTGAGTTTTGTTTTGCCCCCGCAGGCGCCTGGGACCGGGGACGCTTCGTCGCTCCGCTCCTCCGCTCAGGCTTGGTGGGCAATGGGGTTCGTGCCTTGGAGAGGGCATGTGGTCGCCCCCGCGAGCGGGGGCGTGGATTCGTTCGGCACTCGTTTGGGCCGAGCGGCTCGGGCGGCTCGGGCGACTCAGGGGACTCGCTGAGGGCGGCTCGGGGGACTCGCTGAGGGTGACTCGGGCTACTCGAGGGTGTCCCAGTCGACCTCGCACAGGGCCTCGAGCAGGCCGTTGCGCAGGCGCGAGAGGGCCAGGTCGCAGTCCGAGCACTCGGCGCTGTTGCCCTGGGCGATGAGCAGGGCGAGGTTGACCCCGTCGGGGGTGGTGTCGCAGGTCGCGGGCTCGTCGAGCTTGGGGGCCTCGAAGGCGTACGCGCCCCCTTCGAGGGGGAGGGCGTCGTAGCGCAAGGGCGCGCCCACGAGCTGCACCACCCACGCGCTCGCGCCGGACAGGCCGCCGTCGTGGTCGCGGTTGTTGGGGCTGTGGTGGGTCGCCCGGGGCCGGCCGTACCAGGCGAGGCCGTCGTAGCTGCTGCCCTTGGTCGTCGACCCGACCCAGTAGTGATCGAGGAAGCGGACGAGCAGCGGCGCCTCGGCGGCGACCAGCCCCGTGCCCACGGACTTGCCCCGGTACTTGTAGGGGATGTGCACGCGCGTGCGGGTCCACAGCTCGGTGTAGGGCGTGTCCTCGTCTCGCCAGGCGTCGAGGCTGCACGCCCCGGTGGCGGGGTCGTACTCGCAAAAGGGGCGCTTGGGGTCGCGGTAGGTCGGGTAGTAGCTCGCCCCGTCCCACTCGCGGTAGTGCGGCTCGGCCAGGTCGCGCTCGCCGACGAAGGGCTGGCTGAGGTAGATGCCCCAGGTCGAGCGGGCGCCCCCCTCGACGCCGAGGGTGTCGCGGACCATGGCGTGGACCAGGGAGTCGGCGTGGGAGTCCGCGTCGCCGCGCCGCGCCAGCTCGCGCTTGCCGCTGACGGTGTGGGCGATGTGCGAGAGCAGATCGAAGCCGACGTTGGAGTAGCGCGACTGGGTCCCCGGGGGGAATTCGAGGCAGGCGCCGAGCTGGCCGTAGAGCGCCTCCTCGTTGGTCTCGGCCCGGAGGAAGTAGCCCCTGCTCGGGTCGAGGGCCGTGGCCGGCGGGTCGACGAGGGCCTGCTCGGCCGCGAGGGCCTCGGGGCTGTCGAGCCCGCGGATCGCCTGAATGCGCGTGCCCGTCATGACATCGATGAGCCCGCGGTGGAGCCCCGCGCGGTGGCTGAGGACGTCGCCGAGGGTCACGTCGGCCCAGCGGCTGTCGGCGAGCTCGCTGCACGCGGAGTCCTCGACGGGGAAGGGCGGCGCCCGTTCGCCGGCCATGACCGCGCCGATCCGCGGCGAGACCAGCGGGAAGGGCCCGCCGACCAGGGGCAGGGCCTCGATGTCGGCCTCGCCCGCGGGCAGGCCCCGGGCGGCGAGCTCGGCCCGCACGGCGTCACGGGTGACCGCGGCCGTGATGTTCTTGCCGACGCTGCCGATGCGGATCGGGGTGTCCGGCGAGACCGGCTCCCCGCCGACGAAGGGGTCTTCGGGCCAGCGCTTGCAGCCCCGCGAGGGCGGGCCGTCGAGGTAGCCGTAGCCTCGGCTCAGGCGCAGCTCTCCGTCCACGGACACGGCCAGCGTCGCCGCCCCGACGCAGTAGCGCGAGACGTAGCTGGCGAGGCGCTCGTCGAGCTCGCGCAGGGCCGGGTCGTAGCTGCCGCTGAGGGGCACGCCGTCCGCGGACAGGCAGGTCGGGGCGTCGGGCTCGTCGGCGCAGTCCGGGAAGGGCTCGGCGCAGGCCGTCAGCGAGGCGAGCAGCAGGGCGAGGGCGCCCGCGCGCGGACACAGACGCGATCGTGCGGGGGTCGAGCTCACTCGCAGGGCTCGGGCTCGACGAAGGGCGGCGAGCAGACCTCGTAGTTCGCGGGGATGCAGCTGTCCCAAAACAGCGTGGGCGTGGCGTCCGGGTCGTCGGCCTCGCAGGCCCAGGTCAGGACCTGGAAGCAGCCAAACTGGCCGTCGGCGCAGGCGAACAGGCCGTTGACGTCGAGGCAGGCGGGCTCGGATTGGATCGGCGAGCCGAAGATGCCCATGCAGTCGGGGTCGGCCTCGCAGGCGTCGGGGGTGAGGTGGTCCTCGCAGTCCGGGGGCGGCGGGTTGTCGGTGCACTCGGCGTGCTCGGCCTCGCAGGGCCCGGGGTCGAGGGGCAGGCTGTCGCAGTCCGAGCCCGCGCATTCGCAGCCGCTGATCGGCGTGCAGGCTTCGCCGTCCCAGGCCCAACCGAGGAAGAGGTCGCAAAAGCCCACGCCCACGGCGTCGTCGGGGGCGCAGGCGTCCTGGCCCTCGCACATCCCGTAGACCTCCTCGCAGGCGGCGGCGCTCTCGAACAGCATGTCGCACTCGGAGCCGACGCACTCGCAGCCGCTTTGGCCGGCGCACTCGCTGCCGTTCCAGGCGTAGCCGAAGAAGGCCTCGCACGGCCCGACGCCCATGGCGTCCATGGCCTCGCAGCCGGGGTCGGGCTCGGTCTCGGTGCCGGTCTCGGTCCCTTCTTCGGTGCCGGTCTCTTCTTCGGTGCCGGTCTCCTCTTCGGTGCCGGTCTCCTCTCCGGTGCCAGTCTCGCCGGTGTCTTCGGTGCCCTCGGTCTCGCCGGTGTCTTCGGTCTCGCCGGTGTCCTCGGTCTCGCCGGTGCTCTCGGTCTCGCCGGTCTCGCCGGTGGTCCCCGCCTCGGTGCCGGTGTCCTCGGTGCCCGCGTCGGTCTCGGCGTCCTCGGTCTGCCCGGCCTCGTCGGAGCCGTCGTCATCGGTCACGTCGTCGGCGCAGGCGGTGCTCAGGCCGAGGAGCAGCACGCCCGGGAGCAGTCGAGAGAGCAGGGGAAGCTTGGTGTTCAGGTTCAGTCGTTGCATGGCTAGGCAACCAGCATTGTCCATGGAATGGGGGACATGTCCCCCAGGCGCGCGCGTCATGCGTGAGCTTGCTCGGGTCGCCCTCGGCGCCTGCTATGCTCGGCCATGCCTTCCGCGGCTTCGTCTTCGGCCTCGCTCTTGCTTTCCCTCGCGCTGGCGAGCGTGGCGTGTTCGCCCGCGCCGACGCCCACGAGCGAGGAGACGGCGGCGGGCGAGCCCGCAGCCGCGGCGCAGGTCGAGGCGGAGACGCCCGCGCCCGCCAAGACCGGCGGACCCAGCATCGCCTCGCCGAACGACACCTTCGAGTTCGGGAGCCTGCGCCCTGGCGAAACGGTCACCCACGTGTTCACCATCGAGAACCACGGCGACGCCGATCTGCACATCGACGGCGTCCGCCGAACATGAGGTTGCACGGCGTCTGTCCTCTCGGCAGACGTGCTTCCCCCGGGCGGGGAAGGGGAAATCAAGGTCACGCTGACGGCCAAGAAGGGCCGCAAGCCCGAGATTCACAAGCAGATCATCGTGCGCAGCGATGACCCGGACAAGCCGGAGTTCGCCCTGCACATGAAGGGCGAGCTGTACCTGGACATCGCCGCCGAGCCGAGCTTCGTGGTCATGCGCGACGTCCCCGTGGGCGAGCCGGCGAGCGCGAGCTTCGAGCTGCGCGTGGCCAAGCCCGGGGAGGTCTCGATCACCAAGGTCGAGCTCGAGGACGAGACCCACTTCGAGCTCGAGGCCGTCGACGAGACCCACTACGAGGTCCACTTTCGCGGCGACCCCAAGGTCGGCAACTACGCCAGCCGGGTCGAGGTCACGACCTCCGCCGAGGACGGCAAGCAGCTGCGCGTCGACGTCCGGGCGCTGGTGGTCTCGAACCTCAAGTACGCCAAGAGCTTCCGCTTTACGCGGCGAGAGGGGGCCTTCGCGCCGCGAATGATCCGCGTGGCCGCGCGCAACGGCGAGGCGCCCGAGCTGTCCAAGATCGAAGAGCCCCTCGGGGTGCTCGAGCTGAGCGTCGGCGAGGCCCAAGGCGGCGCGGTGACGATCACCGCGACCGTCGACGTGGCCAAGTTCGAGGCCCTGAGCCAGGTTCAAAAGGACACCCGGCACTCGCTCTTCGTGCACACCGACGACCCCGACGAGCCCAAGCTGGAGTTCTTCTACAGCTTCCGGGATCCGCCCCCGCGGACGGTCGAGAAGCCGAGCCTGTAGCGCGCCGGGCCTGGTCGCCTCGCTGGACCAGGCCCGAGCTGGGGTGTAGCGTTGGGAGCCGTGGACGCTCCAATCATCGTTGCAGGTGCCGGCCCTGGAGGGCTCGCGGCGGGGGTCGCCCTGGCCCGGGTGGGGCGCCCCGTGCTGGTGCTCGAGCGCGCTCCCCAGCTCCGAGTCGCAGGCGCGGCGCTGACGATCCAGATCAACGCGATGCAGATGCTGTCGGCCCTGGGCCTCGACGGGGCTGTCCGCGAGGCGGGGGAGGTCATCGTCTCGGGGCGCATCGACACGCACCGGGGGCGCTCCATGGCCACCTTGGCCCTGGGCGAGGCGGCGGCGCGCTTGGGTCAGTCGAGCGTCGCCATTCACCGCGCGGCGCTGTCGAAGATCCTCGCGTCCGCCCTGCCGGAGCGAGCGATTCGCTTCGACGCGGAGCTCGTCGGCTTCGAAGACGACGGCGAAGGCGTGCAGGTGCGGCTCGCCTCGGGGGAGGCGCTGCGGGGCAGCGCGCTGATCGGCGCCGACGGCATCCACTCCCGGGTTCGCGCGGCGCTCTTGGGCGAGGAGGCGCCGCGCTACGCCGGCTATACCTGCTGGCGGGGCATCAGCGCGCTGCCGCGTCCGCGGGGGGCTGGGGTCGTGGGGCAGCTGTGGGGCCCGGGGATCCGCTTCGGCTTCGCGCCCATCGGCCCGGAGGCGACGTACTGGTTTGCGACGCAAAACGCCGCGCGCGGCGGTGAAGACGGGGGCGACGTGCGCGCGGAGCTGCGGGAGCGCTTTGAGGGCTTCGCGTCGCCGGTCGCCGAGCTCCTCGAGGCGACGCCGGTCGAGTCGATCCTGCGCAACGACATCATCGATCGTCCGCCCGCGTCGAAGTGGGTCCGCGGCCGCGCGGCGCTGTTGGGCGATGCGGCCCACGCGATGACGCCAAACATGGGGCAGGGGGCGTGCCAGGCCATCGAGGACGCGGTCGCGCTGGCCGAGCAGCTGAGCGCGGCGGCCAGCGTCGAGGCTGGGTTGCTCGGCTACGAGTCCGCCCGGGTCGAGCGGGCGCGTCGCTTCGTCAACCGCTCTTGGCGGACGGGCGCCGTGGTCCAGTCGTCCAACCCGCTCGTCTGCGGGATGCGCAACCTTCGAGCGGGGCTGTCCTCGGACGCGAGCTTGATGGCTGGCATGATGTGGGCGTGGGAGGTCGACGCGCCGCAGCTGCGCGCCTCGTGACCTCGAGCGGAGCCTCCGCCTGGGGCGTCAGCGGCTGTCGCGGGCCCGGTGCGTGCGCGAGCAGTCGGCGGCGCGGGCGTGGGCGATGTCAGAGGGCTCGCCGACCAGGAGCATGCGCTGCTCGGCGCTCAGGCACATGGTCGTCGAGGCTCGCAGGCGCGCGGACAGGTCGCTGACCTCGAGGGAGGGCAGCCGCCACTGCCACAGCTCGCGCTGGGCCCCGCCGGCGACGATGATCTGCCCGTCCTCGAACACCGCGAGGGTCGAGAGGCGGTCGTTGGTGCCGAGGGCGACGGCGTCCTCGATGGGCCCGGCGTCGAGGTTCCACACGCGCACGGTGCCGTCCTGCGACACGCCGACGACCCGCCGCTCGTCGAAGGCGAAGCGGACCTCGTGGAACTCGCCGACGGAGCCGGGCAGCAAGGTGAGGGCGACGGGGTCGCGCTCGAGATCCCACAGGTAGACCTTGGAGTCGCTGCAGGCCGTCACCGCGCGGGCGCCCGCCTCGTCGAGGGCGATGTCGTAGACCGGCCCGCCGTGCTCGAGGGTGCGGGGCTCCCCGACGACGCGGCCGCTCGCGTCGAGCTCGAGGACCCTGGCGATGGCGTCGGTGCCGGCCGTGGCCACGCGCCGACCGTTGGCCGACGCGGCCACGGCGAGGATGCGGCTGGAGTGAAGGTCGAGGCGGGCGCGCTCTTCGAACCCGGGCAGCGACCACAGGACCAGCCCGCCTTGCTGCCCGCCCGCGGCGACGAAGCGCCCCTCGCCCTCGAAGGCCAGGTCCGCGACCCCCGAAAAGCGCGGATCGGCGTGCTCGAAGTCGTCGAAGTTCCTGGGCGCGGGGGCGCCGACGGCCTCCGGGGTCGTGGCGGGGCCGTCAGGGAAGAGCGCGGCGAGGTCCCAGACGGACAGCTGCCCGGTGCCGCCGTAGTGGCTGGCGAACAGCCACCGACCGGTGGGGTCGAAGCGCAGGGCTCGGACGTCGGCCGCGGGCGTGGGTAGGCGGGCGAGGGGCTTGGGGCGGCGCAGCGGCTCGAGCTCACCGCCGGAGCCGGGGGGAGTCTCCGCGCCCGCCCGGGCGAGCAGGGCGTCCGTGGCGTGGACCTCGATGGTGCCGTCTGCGAGGGCGGTCGCGAGCCAGCCCGACTCGTGGAGCGCGACCTCGAACACGCCCTGGGGTCCGCCCTCGAAGGCGACCAGGGGACGCGCGGGCGCGTCGGCGGCGACGGGGAAGAGGTAGGCGCGGCCGTCGTTGTAGCCAGCGAGCAGCAGGCCGCGGCTGTGGTCTTGGGCGAAGGTGCTGGGCGGCTTGGGGTCTTCGCTGCGCCCCCGAGAGCCGCTCGGGGTCGGGACCAGCCGGCGGCTCAGCCCGCCCCACTGCGTGGGCCAGATGCGCACGGAGCCGTCGTTGCTGGCGGTGGCGAGCAAGGTGCCGGCGGGGGAGAAGCGGGTCCGGAACACGTCGTTGCCGTGGCCGACGAGGACCACCGGCGGGCCGCCGTCGAGGGGCCAGACCAGGCCCTGGGTCCCGCGCGAGCCCGTCGCCAGCCAGCGCCCGTCGGGGCTGAGGTCGACGGTCCACATCTCGCCGGCGTCGCTGGGGAAGGTCCGCCGGGAGCCGCGCACGGGCAGGCCGTCCTCGCCGATCTCGAACAGCATGGCCGCGCCCAGGCGGGTGGCGACGGCGAGGGAGCGGCCGTCCGCGGAGAAGCGCAAGCGGTTGATGGTGCTGCTGCGCAGGGGGATGGTGCGCTCGGGCATGAGCTCGCGCAGCATCGGCGCGTCGGGGTCCGCCGACTCGGGCTCGCTCGGCTCGGGCGGGGGCGCGTCGAGATCGGGGAGCGGGGCCGGGGGCTCTGGCTCTGGCTCTGGGAGCGGCTCGAGGAGCGCCGGGTAGATGCGCAGCGAGCCCTGCACGCCGCCGGTGTAGACGAAGCGACCGTCGGGGGAGAAGCGGGCCGCGGCGATGCGTCCGCGTCGCTCGGCGCCGAGCAGGACGACCAGCTCCCGGGGGTCGTCGACGCGCCACAGCACCGCGGTGCCGTCCTCGTTGGCGGCGACCAGGCGCGTCCCGTCGGGGGAGAAGTCGACCTCCCACACGATGTTGTGGCCCATGGAGGCGGTCGAGCTGGGCTCGAGGGCATCGCCTTCCAGGTGAGCCTCGAGGTCCTCGGGCAGGTCCCACACGCGGGCCTTGCCGTCGCGCCCGGCCGAGGCCACGCGGCGGCCGTCGGGAGAGAAGACCGCGGTCCACACCAGGTCCTCGTTGCCGCGCAGCTCGATGGAGCGCAGCGCCGCCGGCTCGTCTTCGGCCCCGCTCGGGACCGCGTCGGGGACCGGCCACAGCCGCACGCTGTGGTCGCGCGACGCGGTCAGGACCCAGCGCCCGTCGGGGCTGAACACGGCGGTGTAGACCTTGTCGGCGTGGGGCAGCTCGAGGGGCGGGGCGAGGGAGCGGCCGTCCTCGTCGAGGGCCCACAGCAGCGCCCGACCGTCGAAGCCGGCCGAGGCCAGCCAGCGCCCGGAGGGGTGCCACTCGAGGGCGACGACGCGATCGCCGTGGCCCTGGAGCACGGA
>NZ_ABCS01000190.1 GCF_000170895.1 Plesiocystis pacifica SIR-1
ACGAGGCCCGCGAGCGCCTCGCCGCCCACGCGTCCGCGAGCCTCGACGAAGGCCTGGCCGCGCGCGCGGGCGAGCTCGAGGCCCGGCGCGAGCTCGCCGAAGAGCGCCTCGCCAGCTTGCTCGAGTTCCCCCTGCCCTTGCTGCCGCGCTGCGTGGTCGCCGACGCGGGCGCGGTCGAGTCGGCCTTCGCCCGCTCCGACGCCCTCCTCGACGGCGACCCGGCCAAGGCCACGGGCTGGCTCGGGCAGATCGCCAAGGTCCGCCCCGACGCCGCCAAGCTCGACGCCCTGACCACCCACGCGGAGCTGATCGCGGACCGCAGCCCCAGCCTCGCCGTGGCCCAGCTGCCCGTGGTCGCCGACGACCCGTGGGCGGCCGTGGCCGCGCCCAAGCTCCGCGACGGCGCCCGCGAGGGCCGGCTGTGCCTGTGGGCCCTCGACCACGGCGGCCTCGCCCGGGCGCGCGCCGGGAAGACCTTCACGGGCCTGGTCGTCGACAGCTTCACCGAGCAGATCCCCAGCGACGAGGTGCTCACCGGCGTCGCCATGCACTTCGACGCCCCGAGCTCGCGCCCGCCCCAGACCATGCTGCTGATCACCCCGCCCGCCGGTCAGACCTACGACTTCGACCTGGTCCTCGACACCCTCCAGCAGACCCTGGAGCTCGCCAAGCTCCGCGCCGTCGACCCCGACGCGCTCACCGGCTACGGCCACCACGTCCCGGCCATCTACCCGCGCCGGGTCGACGCCGGGCCCCAGACACCAACGGACGACGACGAAGGAGGGCAGGGCTGATGGCTGCGGACTGGGATCGACTCGAACCCCACACCCGGAGCACGGACCTCGACCAGGGCCTCCAGGCCCGGATCGCCGACCCGCTGTGGTCGCTGGCCCGCCAGTGGCAAGTCGGCGAGTTCCGGGGCGAGGACGCGGCCTCGCCGATCTCGGCGCAGATCAGCGCGTGGATCAACCCCATCAACACCTTCCGCAACGACGCGGGTGAGGGCGAGGGTAAAAACAAAGCCGCCGTCGAGCCCTTCGACGCCGGGGCCTTCGCCGCCCGCCCCCTCGAGGCTCGGGTCGAAGCCGAGAACTTCCTCGCCGGCCCCGCGCGGGTTCAGCTCGCCGGTGAGGCCGGGCTCCAGCTCCTGCGTCGCCTCGACGCCGCGGGCCTGGCCTCGCTGCGCGCCAAGGTCCGCGCGGCCTTCCCCCTCGAGCTCCCCGACTGGTGCCTGCACGGGCTCGCGGCCAAGGAGGCCCAGGCCCTGCGCCTGCTCGCCCGGCGCAGCGTCGACGCCCGCAAGCTCGCCCCCGCGATCAGCAAGGGGAGCTTCGTCGCCGCCCTCGAGCTCGACCCCAAGGCCGACGCCGCGACCATCGCGGCCCTCGACCGGCCCACCAAGCGCTGGCTGACGGAGTACCGCGCCCGCTTTTGCCTGCCCGGCGAGTCCGGCGACACCTGGGCCGACGAGCGCCTCGAGTACAGCTTCAGCCTCGGCGTGGCCGCGGGCCAGGGCGAGGTCATCCTCGGCGCGCGCGAGTACGTCGGCGGCCACCTCGACTGGTACAGCTTCACCGTCGACGCCGATCCAGCCGCGAGCCACGGCCTGAAGGCGGGCACCGGCGGCACCACCAAGGTCCAGCCCACGGTCCTGCCCGTGCCCCTGAGCTTCCCGGGCATGCCCGCGAGCCGCTGGTGGGAGTTCGAGGAGGGCAAGGTCTACTTCGGCGGCATCCAGGCCGGGCCCGCGGACCTCGGCCGGCTGATCGTCGCCGAGTTCGCCACGCTCTACTCCGACGACTGGTTCCTCCTGCCCCTGCGCCTGCCGGCCAGCGCCCTGGTCCGCGTGGGCTGGATCGACGTCGTCGACAGCTTCGGCGGGAGCCACCGGGTGCGCTCGACGGCCGTCGAAGATCAGCAGCGCATCGGCGAGGGCCAGGCCCGGGCCTTCGCCGGCTTCGAGCTCAGCGGCGACGACTCCGTGGCCCGCGGGCGCACGCCCTGGCTGCTCCTGCCCCGCCCCCTCGCCAGCTCCATCGAGGGCGAGGCCCTCGAGCGCGTCGCCTTCGTCCGCGACGAGGCCGCGAACCTGGCCTGGGCCGTGGAGGAGCGCATCGAGACGAGCACCGGCAAGCCCCAGCAGCGACGCCTGCGGACCAGCCTGGCCGTCGGCGAGGCCAGCGAAGGCGCCGACGAGCCGACCGCCGCCGGCGAGCGAGACGGCCGCCAGACCTGGCGCTACAGCCTCGAGAGCGAGGTCCCGCCCCACTGGATCCCCTTCATCCCCGAGCGCCTCCCCGACAGCGAGCAGGTCCGCCTGCGCCGGGCTCGAATGCAGGGCTGGGCCAACCTGCCCGACTGGGCCGTGGGTCCCCTGGGCGAGGTCCTCGACCCGACCCGCCCGCTGCGCCTGCACGAAGACGAGCTCCCCCGGGGCGGCGTCTCGGTCTCGCGCCACTGGCAGCTCGCCCGCGGCAGCGACGGCCGCCTGCACCTGTGGATCGGCCGACGCAAGCGACCCGGACGAGGCGAGCGCGGCTCGGGCCTGCGCTTCGACACCATCGAGCGCGGGTGATACTCCGGGACTGTGAATGAATCCACGGTCCCTGTCTGTTTTGGCCGTCGTGGACGACACTGCGCCCTCCCTGCCCCACGTCCACGACTCCGCTTCGGCCATGGCTGACGAGACCATCTGCCCCGCACGCGCGACCGACATGGGCCCAAGCCCGCGAAGCTCGAGCTCATCAGCACCGCCGAGCTCGAGCTGCTCGCGGTCGAGTGCGTCGACGGCTGCAGCTTCGGCCCGCTCCCCGCGACCAAGCTCCCGCCCGTGTCCATCGCGCGCGGGGAGGTCTCGCGCCGGGTCCGGCTGAGCTTCCGCGCCGCGGGCTACGTCGCTATGGAGCAGAGCTACGTGCTCACGCCCGGCGAAAACCGCCTGGTCGTGCGCCTCGAGCCGCTGCGCTGAACCGCCGCCCTCAGCCGCACGCGGGGTCGGCCTCGAGCCGAATGTCGTCGACGGTCAGGTCCATGGTCAGCGGCGAAGCGCACAGCCCCAGCCCCTCCATCTCGAAGCGCAGCGAGCCGATGATCCCGATCTCGTTGAGGTCCAGGCACACGCGGTGCTCGACCATCTCGGGCCCGGTCTCCTCGAGGCTCTGACCCGCGAGCGGCCACAGCCCAAAGCTCACCGTCGACTGGCCCAGGACCTCGGCGGCCTCGAAGCGGTAGCGGAACACCAGCGCCGCGCCCTCGGGGAAGGCGGCCGCGTCGGGGATCCGCGCCCGGGCGACGGCCCGCGCCTCCTGGCAGCGCCCCGCCTCGAGGTGCAGCTGCTCGTCGAGGAGCTCGACCTTCACGGGATAGGGCGCCGTGCCGTCGTCGCCGAAGAACTTCCAGCCCTCGCAGTCGACGAAGTCCGGGTTCTCGAGGAAGTTGTCGTCGCTCCACTCGCAGGCCCCGGGCTCGCCCTCAAAGGCCCCGTGGCACTCGCAGTGATCGCCCACGCTCCCGGTCCCGTCTTGCTTTTCGACGGGCACGCAGACCTCCCGCGGGCCGCAAGCTTCGGGGCACACGAAGTGGCAGGCACAAGGCGCGACGGTGAACGAGCAGTAGCTGTCGAACTCCACGGTCCCGGGCGGACAGTCGAGATCGTTGGGCGGCACGGTGTAGTGCCCGTTGGGCCAGGACGGATAGGTCGGGTACTTGCCCTCGGCGTCGGCCCAGATCACCTCGCAGGGCGCGACCTCGGTGCAGTCGTCGCCGGTCTCGTAGGCCGAGCTGTCGTCGGCGGTGGTGCTCTCTTCGGTGCCCGTCTCACCCGTCGAGCCCGTGCTCGACTCCGTCGACGTGCCCTCGGCGTTGCCGGTGTCGCTCGAGTCCGACGAACCGTCCGCCGCCTCGTCCGAGCCCGCGCCCGTCTCCATCATGCCCGCGGACTTGGGCTCGACGCAGGCCAAGGCCAAGCTCACCGCCGCCACGCACTCGATCCGCCGCATGGGAACGAGCATAATCCCTCTCTCGAGCCGGAGCGCCCTGCGAACCATGCTCAGGTCAGGTCAAGGCGACGATCGCCAGGCGCACGGCGATGCCCAGCATGGCGAGGAAGCTGATCGAGAACAGCGCGGTGCGCCACGGCTGGAGGCCGCGGAGGTAGACGATCGAGTGCAGCCAGCGCGCGACGGTGAAGGTCACGAAGTAGGCGATGGCGCTGGTCTGGCTCGCCCCGGTCGCGACGTGGAGGTAGCCGAGGATCAGGAACAGCGGGATGTTCTCGAGGGCGTTGCGGTGAGCCGCGAGGGCGCGCGCGGCCTTGGGGTCCTCCGCCTCCGCGAGGTTGCCCTTGAAGGTGTCGGCGTCCTCGGGGTTCACGAAGGTCTTGGCCTTCGATCGGCGAGCGCCGATCACCCCGACGAGGAAGAAGAGGTTGAGCACCAAGGCGGTGGTGCACAGCAGGTAGACGTCGAGGGCTTCTTGGTTCATGGCGAGTCCAATCAATCTTGGGGCTGCGTCACTCGCTGGCGCTGTCGAGGCTCTCGGGCCCCTTGGCCAAGGGGCTGCGATCGCCGGTCAGCCAGGCCAACACCCCGACGACGACGATGAACAAGAAAGCCAGGACCAATCCACGCGCGCGCATCTTCGAGCCCTAGCGTAGCGTCATCGATAGAGCTTTGGCGAGGGCTGCCTCGCATTGCTGGGAAGGCATTGCGAGTCAGCCTTCGTGCTCTCACTGTGTTGACGATGCACCGCCGCGCTCCCCTCCTCTTCGCTGCGAGCTCCGCCCTCATGCTCGCCTTCGCCCCTGCCTGCGACTCCGGCTCCCCGCCCTCCCAGCCCTCATCGGGCCAGGCCAAGGCCGACGCAGCTGCCGAGAAGGCGCCCAGCAAGCGTCCGGCCGAGGCTGAGACCGACGCCAAGCCCGAGGCCCCCGAGCCGGCCGAGCCCGAACCCGAGCCGAGCGCCGCCCCGACAGAGAATGCCGACGCCCCCGCCGAGGTGGCAGACGGCACGGGCGGCACCGAGCCCGCCGCTGCCGAAGCGGGTGCTGCCGAAGCCGCCGCTCCCGAGGCCGCCAAGCCCACCGACCCCCGCGACCCGGCCCACCTCCCGCCGGACACCCCCGCCGCCAACAAAAAGGCCTTCTCGCGCCTGCCCGTGACCAAGACCAGCTTGCCCCCCGTCGGCGGCGCGGGCGTCAACGGCATCCACCTCGACATGCTCGAGATCGGCCGCGGCTGGCACCAGAGCCGCTGCGACCTCGTCGGCGACACCTTCACCGTCGGCTCCGACGAGCGCGTCAACGTGTGCATGCGAGTCATCCACCCCCGCGGCGAGCCCGAGGAGCTGACCATCTACTGGGAGCGCGACGGCAAGCTCAACCAGCGCAGCAAGGTCAAGGTCAGCAAGATCCCCGCCTACCTGACCCGCGGCTGGCTGCCCATCACCGAGGCCCGCAAGGGCAAGTGGAAGGCGACCATCAAGAGCGCCGACGGGGCCGTGCTCGGCGAGGTCGAGTTCACCATCAACTAGCTCACGAACGAGCAAGACGGGGCCCGGTAACAACGCAGCCCGGCCATCCGTCCCCCAGGGCATGAAGCGCGCGTCTGGGGTGCTCGTCGCAGCGTTGCTCTCGTGGCCCACCGCGGCCTGGGCCGATGACGGGGAGCACGACGAGCACGCCCATGACGAGCATGACGAGCACGACGAGCACGACGAGCACGACGACATGGGCCACGGCCGCCGACACGCCATGCACCCGAACCTGTTCGGGGCCAAGTTCGGCTACATCTCCCTGTTCGCCCCCCACGAAGGCGAGTACGAGCACGTCCCCCTCGGCTACGCGGGCCTGTTCTACGAGCGCTCGGTGATCCACAACTGGCTGGAGATCGAGCTGACCGTGGCCGGGGCCTTCGGCGCGCGAGAGCTCGCCATGCCCGTCGATCTCTACTTCAAAAAGCCCTTCCACCCCGCGCCGTGGATCACCCCCTACTTCGGCGGCGGGCCGCACCTCGACGTCATCTTTCAGCCCGACGGCCCCCTGGTGCTCGGGGGCGCCTGCCTGACCCTCGGCTTCTACGCGTGGTTCTCGGAGCGCTGGGGCATCGACTTCGACATCGACTACGCCGTGGCCGCGAACCGGGAGCTCGTATTCCACGACGTGCTCGCCGCCATCGGGCCCGTCGCCCGCTTTTGACGCCCGCGAGCGCGCCCCCTCGGATCAACCGACGCACGCCCTCCGACACCAGGGGCGGCCGTCTCGGGGCTTCGCCCCTCCTCGTCCCCGACCTCCGGGACGACCCCCTCAGTCGGCCGGCGGCAGGGCGGCGCGCTGGCGTCGACGAAGCGCCCGTCGTTCTCGTCGCTTGCGCCAAAACGCTCGCCAGCCGCCCTCGCCCGGCAAGCGCTCGCGGACCTCGAGCTCCGACAGGACCAGGGTGCCGCGGACCACGATCACCGGCGCGTCCGCGCTGTCCGGCTGGTCGACCACCCCGGGGTCGCGGGTGACCTCGCTGAGCACGTTGCTGACCTCCACGCGCACGGCCAACCCCGGCGGCACGAGCAGCTTGATCGAGCCGAGCACGCAGCGGACCTCGAACACCAGCTCGCCCGGGGCGAGGCGAGCCTCGCGAAGATCGAGCTTGGACTCGCCGAGCACGTTGACCACCCGGTTGGTGCGCGCGGGCGTCCACGCGCCCTCTTCCTTCATCGCCGACAACACGGCGACCCGCCGACGCTCGGGCTCGACGGCGTCGGCGGGGACCAGGCTGGTCACGCTCGCAGCTTTCGCGGGCACCGCCAGCGCCTGCGCCCTCGCCGACTCCGCCAGCACCATGCTCGCGACCCCGGCGGCGTCGCTGCTCGGATCGAGCAGGTCCACGGTCAGGGCGTCGACGGCCGCGAGGGTGTCCGCGGCCCCCAGGGCCTCGAGGCGCCGCTCGAGCTCGTCGCCGTCGATGAGGTCCTCGGCGTAGCGCTGCGAGATCAGCTGCTCGCCGCGCTGCTTGGCGTCGCGCAGGGCGATCAGGTTGGTGGGTCGTCCGTCCGGCTCCATGGCGTCCCGCTATCGGTGGTCAGCGTGGATGGTCGCGCGCTGGTGAGGCCAGCCTATGGGGGCGATGGCCACGGCGACAACGAGCTCGGGGCGACCCTCGGCGCGCAGCCACTCGAGCGCCCCGGACACGAGCGCGCGGACGTCGAAGCGGGTCAAGAGCAGTCCGATCATCCTCGTCCCCCAATCAGCGCCGCGAGGGTCCGGCGAAACACTCCCCGAGGTCGAAGGTGCCCCACGGTGTCGGGCTGGGCTCGGCGGCGGCCATGGCCAAGCCGTTCTAGCAGATCAGCGCTCGAGCCGGAGCTGCACGAGGCCCTCGCCGGCGGCCTCGGCCTCGACCTCGACCTCGACCTCACCACGGTCCCGCCCCAGCCACACCCGCGCGACCTCGCGGTCCAGCAGGTGGCTCGGGTGGACGTTGCGCACGGCGTTGAGCATCACGGCGCGGACGTGGGGGTTGTCCGTGGCCATGTCGTCGATGAGCCGGCGCATCTTCTCGCGGCGCAGGTTGTCCTGGGAGCCGCACAGGTTGCAGGGCAAGATCGGGTACTTCGCCCAGCTCGCGTGCTCGATGATGTCCGCCTCGGCGCACTCGATGAGCGGGCGGATGACCTCGAAGCGCACGTCGTCGGTGGTGTACTTCGCCGGCATGGCCTGGAGCTTGCCGGCGTAAAAGAGGTTCATCAAAAGGGTCTCGAGGGCGTCGTCGCGGTGATGACCCAGGGCGATCTTGTTGCAGCCCAGGCGCTCAGCGACGTTGTAGAGCACGCCCCGGCGCAGCCGCGAACACACGGCGCAGTAGGCCTTGCCCGGCGGGGTCAGGTCGACCACCGTCGTGTAGGTGTCCTCCTGGGCGATCTCGAAGTCGACCTTCGTGCGCCCGCGGAAGTCCTCGAGCCAGGTCCGCAGCGGCGAGCCGTCGTAGCCCGGCTGGACCTGGTCGAGGTGCACGGCCGTGATCTGAAAGTCGATGGGCGCCCGGGACCGGGCGAGGACCAGCAGGTCGAGGAGGGTGTAGCTGTCCTTGCCCCCCGAGACCGCGACCATGACGTGGTCGCCCTCGTGGATCAGCCCGTAGTCGGCGATGGTCTTGCCGAGCGCGCGACGCAGCCGCGCCGTGACCTTGGGAGATTTGGGCGCGCGCTTCACCGGGCCATCCGTGTCTCGCCCTGGACCGTGACCGTGACCTTGCGGCCGTGTCCAGCGCGGCGGTGCTCCCACAGGTAGATGCCCTGCCAGGTCCCCAGGGGCACGCGCCCGCGGCTGACGGGGAAGGTCAGCGTGGTCGCGGTCAACACCGAGCGCACGTGGCTGGGCATGTCGTCGGGGCCCTCGTCGACGTGGCCGAGGATCGGATCGCCGTCGGGGATGAGCCGGGCCATGAAGCGCTCGAGGTCCTCGCGCACCTGCGGGTCCGCGTTCTCACACACGATCAGCGATGCGCTGGTGTGGTGAATGAACACATTGCACAGCCCCTGCTGCACGCCCGAGCGCTCGACCACCGCCTGGACGCGAGCCGAGATGTCCGTGGTCCCGCGGCCCGGGGTGGCCACGGTCAAGGTCTTGGACCAGGTCTGCATCGCCGGTCTAGGCGTCCTTGGGCGGAAGGTCGATCTTCGGGCCCGTCTGGAACTTGGCCTTCCAGTCGGCGTAGGGCATGCCGTAGACGTCCTCGCGGACCTCGTCGAGCTCGAGCTCGACGCCGCGCTCGGCCGCGGCCGCCCGGTACCACTTGGACAAGCAGTTGCGGCAAAAGCCGGCGAGCTCCATCAGCTCGATGTTTTGGACGTCGGTGCGGCCCTGGAGGTGCTCGACGAGGCGGCGAAAGGTCGCCGCCTCGATGGCGGTGCGGGTGGCGTCGTCGATCTCGGCCATGGTCGGCGGAGAATAGACGATCTGGCGAGCGCGGTCCGCCCGCCAGCTGGCCCCCTGAGCAGGGATAGCCTCCCTGAGTCGAGGAGGACAGGAGGGCGTCAGCCCGACCGCCGGGAGGAGGACCCGTGACGGCTTCGCCGG
>NZ_ABCS01000189.1 GCF_000170895.1 Plesiocystis pacifica SIR-1
CTCCATCGGAGTCGAGCCCCTCGTCAAACCACGACCCCAGGCCGGTCGGCGGAGCCACCAACCAGCCCGGGAGAGGCGAGCTAGCTCTGCCGGTCGCGGGCTTGTTTCAAGACCTCCGCGAGGGTGCGCGGGTTCTTGTCCCAGTGGGCCTTGTCCATGCGCAGCGGCTTGCTGCGGTGGCCGGCGTAGGTCAGCAAGAGCTCCCGGCGCGCGGCGATCGACCCACGGGTCGCGAGCAGGATCTCCATGTAGCTCTCGAAGTCCGTGATCCGGGCGTCGGTCCAGCACGCGCCGTGATCATCGCCGATGCTGATCGGAGGGCTCAGCGGCGAGCCCTTGGCCGCGATCATCACGAAGCCCGCCATGTTGTAGATGTTGAAGTTGTCGAACACCCGGATCGAGCGGGAGAAGTCCCACAGCGGGTAGCTCTCGCCCGCGAACTCCTCGTCGTTCTCGTGATCCTTCATGAAGTCGAAGTAGTGCTGGCCGTGCCAGTCGGCGTCGATGAAGGTCTCGCGCAGGGAGAGGATGTTGATGGCCCCGTCGCCGGGGTGATAGTCGTAGAACGAGGTGTTGACCCCTGGGCCCTGGGCGTTGGCGTTGTCCGTCGTCGCCCACATCAGCTGGAGGCCGTCGCACTGCCGGTAGAAGTTGAGGATCGAGGCCTCGAGCTCCTCGCCGAGGTGCTCGGACACGGCGTTGATGTCGGCCTCGCTCGCGGGCGGCGAGATGTGGTTGATGAGCAGGCGGACCTCCGAGGAGGCCTGGAGCTCTTGGAGCATCGCGCGGTAGCGGGGCAGGAAGTCCGCGAGCGCGCCGAGCAGCTCGACCTCCTCCGGGGCGCGCTCGTCCCCGATCATCCGCAGGAACTGGTCCTCGTTGACGGTCTCGACGCCCAGCTGGATGGCCAGGCGCTGCTTCGAGCCGGCGTCCTTACCGAGGATGAGCAGGTCCGTCGCGCCCGACACCGAGCTCGTCGGCTTGGCCCCGGCCGCGAGGATGTGCGCCTTGGCCTCGGCCCGGGTCATCAGCGAGAGCTTGCCGGTGACCGCGATCTTCTTGCCCTTTAGCGCCGCGACCGCCTTGGTCTCGACCTTGGGGGCCGCCTTGACCGTGGGCTTGGCGTCGACGTTGGCCACGAGCTGCATCAGCGCGGCCTCGTCGTGGACGGGGATGCCGAGCTTGTTGGCCTTGGCGAGCTTGGATCCGGGCTTTTCACCGACGAAGAGCAGGTCGGTGCTCTTGGACACCGAGCCCGAGACCTTGGCCCCGAGGGCGTTCAGGCGAGCTTCGGCCTCGGCGCGCTTGATCTTGGCGAGCTTGCCCGTGACGACCACGGTCTTTCCGTTGACGTCGATCGTTGGGCTCTGGTTGGCGGCAGGCTGCTCCTTGGCCGCGGGCTTCTTGGCCGCGGGCTTCTTGGCCGCGGGCTTCTTGGCCGCGGGTTTCTTGGCCGCGGGCTTCTTGGCCGCGGGCTTCTTGGCAGCGGGCTTTTTCTTGGCAGCGGGCTTTTTCTTGGCAGCGGGCTTTTTCTTGGCAGCGGGCTTCTTGGCCGCGGTCTTTTTCTTGGCCGCGGTCTTTTTCTTGGCCGCGGTCTTCTTCTTGGCCGCGGTCTTTTTCTTGGCCGCGGTCTTTTTCTTGGCCACGGTCTTTTTCTTGGCCGCGGTCTTCTTCTTGGCCGCGGTCTTCTTCTTGGCCGCGGTCTTCTTCTTGGCCGCGGTCTTTTTCTTGGCCGCGGTCTTTTTCTTGGCCGCGGTCTTCTTCTTGGCCGCAGTCTTCTTCTTGGCCGCAGTCTTCTTCTTGGTGGCCTTCTTCTTGGTGGCCTTCTTCTTGGTGGCCTTCTTCTTGGTGGCCTTCTTCTTGGTGGCCTTCTTCTTGGTGGCCTTCTTCTTGGTGGCCTTCTTCTTGGTGGCCTTCTTCTTGGTGGCCTTCTTCTTGGTGGCCTTCTTCTTGGTGGCCTTCTTCTTGGTGGCCTTCTTCTTGGTGGCCTTCTTCTTGGTGGCCTTCTTCTTGGCCGCAGTCTTCTTCTTGGTGGCCTTCTTCTTGGCCGTAGCTTTCTTCTTGGCAGTCTTCTTCTTTGTCTTCGCCATCGTCACTCGCTCGTCGCTGGTGCTACTTCAACGCCCCGCAGGCAGCACTATCTCATCGAGTTCGACCCGTGTGTGGGTCAGTTTGCGAGCGAAGGACTTGGCGGATCGGCCAAACTCGTTGCTCCGCAGGTTCAGCCGGCGGAGCTTGGGCAGGGGGAGGGCGAGGAGGTGCGCGAGGCCGCGGCGGGTCAAGCGGTTGCCGGACAGGTCGAGGGTCTCGAGCTCGCTCAGATCGAGCTGGTCGAGCCGGGCCACGCCCGCGTCTCCGATCAGCGCGCCCTCGAGCTCGAGCGCCCCGAGGGTCAGGGGGGCGAGGGCCGAGACGCCCTCGGGGCCTGGAAAACGCACGCCTCGGAGGGTCAGGGAGCGCAGGCTCGGGCTGAGCTCGCCGAGCAGCCCGAGGCTGGGGAGGCCGAGCTTGTTGAAGCTCAGATCGAGGGCGCGCAGGCCCTCGAAGGCGCGCAGGGCTCGGACTGCATCGACGCTCAGTTGTGCCTTCCACAGGCGCAGACCCGTGAGCGAGGGCGCGAACTCGGCTTTGGCGAGGGCGGCCACGGAGGCGGCCTCGACGGGGTTCGAGCCGATCGCCAGGGTGCGCAGCGAGCCGAGGGTCGAGCTGGCGGCGAGGGTGGCGAATTCGGCCGTTTTCAGCTCGCAGCTGGTCAGCCCGAGGCGCTCGAGCTTGGCGAGGTGCGGGTTGGCGGCGAGGGCCTGGGGGTCGATGCCGCGGGCGTAGCGAAACTCCAGCTCGCGCAGGTGCCCGAGCAGGGGCGAGGCGCACACCTTGGTCGAGGCCTCGTGGCGCTCGAGCCAGATGATCAGCTCGACCAGCAGGGGCAGGCGCTCGAACAGGCGCTCGCCGAGCTCGAGGAGCTCGGCAGCGGTGATCTCGGCGGCGACGATGAAGCCCCGGCGAAACACCGGCTGGGACAGGGGCAGGTCGCCGACGAGCTGGGTCCGGAGGGCGCTGATGAGCTGGGCCACGCGCCGCTTGAGGGCGACGTTGTCGGGGCTCGCGGCCTGCTCGAGCTGGGCGACGATCAGCTCGCCCAGGCGGTCACCCGAGCGGAGCAGCCAGTCGGCGTAGACCAGGCGGCGCGCGTCGTCTTCGGGGTTGGCGACGATCGCCGCGAGCAGCTCCTGACCGTCCATGGCCGCTCAGCCCTCGATGCGCGCGTAGTCGTCGGCGTCGAGGCGCTCGGGGAGGCCAGGGTGGTCGAGGAGGGTCCGGGCGAGGGCGACCTTGGGCAGGCTCGAGCGCCCGGGGACGCCGAGGGCCTGGGCGAGGGCGTAGAGCCGCTCTTTGGACAGGCGCAGCAGATCCTGGGGCGCGAGCTCGGGGGCCTCGGCCGGCGCGGAGGCTTCGGGAGCGGGGGCCTCGACGGTCGCTTTGGGAGCGGGAGCCGGCTCTGGGGCGCGGCGGCGGAGCAGGGAGGCGCTGGTATTGGCCGGCGCCTTGGCCTCGATGGGCTGAGGATCGCTGCCCTCGTCCTCGGCGTCACCGATGCGCAGCGTGGGCGCGCGCTCGACCTTCTTGGGCTTGGGGCGCTTCCAGCTCAGCTCGACGGACAGGGACTCGCGCAGGCCCTTGACCTTGGCCTCGAGCTCGAGCTCGAGGGTGTCGCTGGGCTGGAGGGTGAGGGCCTCGCCGGGCGCGTCGGTCTTGCCTGGCTCGCTGCCCGGCTTGGAGTGGTTGAGGGTGATCGCGCCGCTGCGTAGACCCGCGAGCAGATCCTCGAACAGGCTGACGACCTCCTCGCGCGTGAGCTTGGCTTCGTGTGAGAGCTTTTGTTTGCGGTCACCCATTGGCGTCGAGCCTCCCGGCCTCGACGCTATCAGATCAGCGGCCGGAGAGCTCGGCGACGGCGGCTGCCAGGACCTCATCCTCGCCGCGGCGCGTGCCTGCGAGGCTTGGGGCCACGGGGACGGACGGGCGCACGCCCGCGTGCGTGAGCGCGCTGCCGTCGGCGCGGAACAGGACGCCCGAGGACAGGCGCAGGCGCCAGCCTCCGGGCAGCCACAGCCACGCGCTCGGGCCTGGGTGGGCGTCGCCGGCGGTGCTTCGGCCGACGCACGCGACGCCCAGGTCGTCGAGGCCGGCGGCCTCGAGCTCGGCCTGGCCGCTGGTGCGCGCGTCGATCAGGGCCATCACGGCGTCGGTTGGGATGTCGAGGGGTCGTCCTCGCTTGGCGCCCGACCCCGGAGGGCTCCACCCAGAGAGGGGGCGGAGCTCGAGGGCGCCCGCGGCCGAGGGACCGCTGCGGACCTTGGCGATGGGCCCCGCAGCGTCGATGTCCGGGGCGAGGTGGGGGATCAGGGAGCCGTCGGCGTCGCGCAGCTCCCCGCGCAGATCGAGGATCAGCCCGCGCAGCCCTCGGGCGAGGCGCAGCCGCCGGGCGAGGCCGTCGAGGGAGGGCAGGCGCGTCGCGTCGGCGTAGACGATGCCGTCCTCGAGCTCGACGAAGGCGCGCTCGGGTCGGAGGTCGACGCCCGAGAGGCGGCGACGGTCGCGGCGCGCGAGGGCGGGGGCGTCGAGCTGCAGGCGTCGCTCCTCGCCGGCCTCGTCGGTGCGCGAGAGCTCGAGGGCCACCAGGGCGCCGCGCTCGGGACGGTCGAGCAGGCCCGCGACGGCGCGGTGGACCTGGGCGCTCGCCGTGGCCGCGGGGGTGCGCGCCAAAGCGGTCGCGAGGGCGGCCTCGATGGGTTCGCCGTCGATGGCCGTGATCACGTCGCCGGGGCGCAGGCCGTCGAGGCGCGAGGCGGGCTCGCCGGGGACGGGCCCGAGGACCACGCGCTCTTCGACCCAGGCGAGCTCGAAGGGCGGGGCCCAGCGCTTGCTCGGCCGCTCGGAGCCGTGGGTCTCGATCGCGCCCTGCCCGTCGTCGAGGGCGACCAGCCAGCCCTCGAGGGCGTCGCGGAGGACCTTGGGATCGGCCGACTCCGCCGTCGCGCACAGGGCCTCGGTCAACTCTTTGGGGCTCAGCGCGGCCGCCCGGGGGTGGAAGTGGCGCAGGGCCGCCCACGCGCGCAGCAGCACGAGCAGGCGCGTGCTCCGGTCGCTGGGGTCGTAGTCGAAGGCCGCCGCTTCGTCGAAGGCGAGGGCGGGGTCGGGGGCCTGGCTCTCGCTCGTCTCGTCCCACAGCGCGAGGGGGACGAGGGCGCGCAGGCCCATGCCGAGCTCGACGCGCGCCGGCTGGCTGGGCACGAGGACGTCGATGTCGTCGTGCTCGCCGCACTGGGCACAGGGCGGGTGGGGTCGGCGACGGCGAGGGGGCGTCGAGGGGAGCTCGCAGCGTGCCCGCGGGCCGTGGGCCAGGCGGATGGCGCAGCCGGGTTGGCCGGGGAGCCCCTCGGACAGGCCGCTGCGGCGCCACTGGACCAGGTTCAGGTCCTCGCGGGGGTCGAGGAGGGCGGCGGGGAGCTCAGGCTCGTCCTCGGCCTCGGGGGTCTTCGGGGCGTCGCCCTTGGCGGGCTCGGGCTTTGGGTCGGACTCGCCGTGGTTGGGCCGCGCCTTGGACTCGGGCTCGGGCTCCGCGTCGTCTTTCGCGTCGTCCTTGGTGTCCTCGGTCTCGGACCCCTCGGCTTCGGTCTCGGGCGCTTCGCTCTCTTCGGTCTCCGACTCGTCGGACTCGCCGTCTTCGGTCTCTGTCTCCGATCCGTCGTCGTCCGCCGCGTCGTCGTCGGTCTCGGTCTCGTCTTCGGCCTCGTCCTCGGTCTCCGTCGGCGCCTTGCCCCGGGTCGTGCGCGCGGGCGTGGGCGGTCGCTCGGCTTTGTGGGCGGTGACCTCCTCGCGCGCCCGATCCTCGACCTGCTCTTGTTCCTCTTCCTTGGGACACTGCGGCGCGTCCGGCTCGTCGAGGGCGGGCGGGGCCTCGGCCTGCCACACGCGGACCGTCGGCGCGACCTCGGCGAACAAGCCCTCGAGCCCGGCGCGCAAGGTCGCGCTGTCCTCCGCGCCCTCGAGCCCGCGGATGCCCGTGAGCACGAGGCTCTCGAAGCCGGCCCCGGTCACGGCGGCGCTCGGGTGCAGCCAACGGATGGTCCCGGCGAGCTCGGCGAGGGCGAGCAGGTTGAGGGCGCCCCGCTTGCTCAGCGCGCGGGTCCCCTCGGGTCCGCCAGCGGGCAGCTGGGTCGGGCGGGGTCGGGCGCAGGCCGCCGAGAGGGCGGTGAGGCTGGCGCCCAGCCAGACCCGGCGCGAGAAGGGAGCGCGGCTCACCGCGGGATTGTGCGGGCAATGAGGGCGCGACTCAAGGGCGAGCCGCGCTGAGAGCCTGGTCGGAAGGCGACGCTGGCCTCGCCCGCCCGTGGGCCCTGTCCGAGCGCCAGCTCGGCCTCGCCAAGTCGGTTTGCTCAGCGCTCGATCTTGGCCCGGTGCTCGCGGGCCCAGCCGCCCAGCGAGCCCATGGTGGTCTCGAGGGCCTCGGGCGACTCGGCGAGCTGGGTGACGAGCTTGCGCAGGCGCTCCTCGGCGCGCTGCAGCCTGGTCCGGGCGGTGCTCGGGTTGAGCTCGAGGGCCTCGGCGAGCTCGCGGGTGCGCAGGCGCTCCCAGTAGCGCAGGGCGATGATCAGCTGGTCGTCGACGGGCATGCGGTGCAGCGCCTTGAGGAGCAGGTGGTTGTCCTCGCGGCGCTGCATCTCGATGCTCTGGTTGGGGCGCAGGTCGACGAGGCTGCGCTCGCCCAGGTCGACGCCGGCCTTGCGACGGCCGCGGAGCTGCTCGTGGACGACGTTGCGGGCGACGCCGCCGATGTAGGCCTTGACGCGCTCGATCGCCGCGCCCGAGCGGGCCCGCTTGGCCAGGCGCTCGAACACCTCTTGCACGGCGTCCTGGGCCTCGGCGCCCGTCAGCAGGCTCTGGACGACTCGGCGCACGCCCGGCATGCGGCGGCGCATGAGCTGCTCCCCGGCCCGCTCATCGCCCGCGGCCCACGCGGCGTAGAGCTCCTCGTCGGTGGTCTCGGGGGCGGCCATGCGCCGATCATAGCGCAGGCTGCGGTGTCGAGCGCCAACGAGCGAATCGCCCCTCTCGGGGCGACTCGGCTGTGGGGTTGTCGGGGTCAGAGGGTCGGCCAGAACAAGTCCTGTCCGCCCCTCTGTCTATTTTAGCCGTCGTGGACGACGCCACGCCCTCCCTGCCCCACGTCCACGACTCAGGCGCCGTGGAAGCTGGCGCTGGGGTGGAGGGCCTCGGCCTGGCTGCGACGCGTGGGCACGCGGAGCTGGCGGATCGGGTTGGTCTGCTCTTCGCGCATGCGGGCGAGCTCGGCCAGCCCGGGGGCGAGGGCAACGGTGACGACGGTGAGGGTGGCGAGGGTGATGATGGCGGTCATGGGTCGGCTCTTTGCCGGTTCCTTCCGGCTACATCTACCAGTGCCGCTCGCCCCGAATCTGTCTCAGCATTTCAAAAAAAATCGTCGACCCAGGCTCAACCGGCGTCCATGTAGCGCGCGCGCAGGGCCTTGGCGTCGACGTAGGGGGCGAAGTCCGGCTCGGCGTGGGCCCACAGCCGCAGGGCCTCGTCGAGGCTCGCCCGGGCGGCCTCGCGTTCGCCTCGGCTCCACTGAACCTGCGCGCGAAATACGTGCATGTGCGCGTAGTTGGGGATGTACTCGAGCAGGTCCTCGACGATGACCTCGAGCTCGTCCCAGCGCTCGGTCCCGGCGAGGGCCTCGACGACGATCTGCTGCATGAAGGGGTCGTCCGCCGCGGTCTCCCGGTGGGCGTCCCACAGCGCCGTGGCGGCGGCCCAGTCCTCGTTGTAGATGTGCCAGCGCAGGGTGAAGATCACCCCCACGGCGTCGCGGAGGATCGGCTCGCGGGCGAGGATGGTCTCGATCTCGTCGTGGAAGGTCTCGGCCCGGGCCCGGTCGTCGGCCGCGATCGCCACGTCGAGCTTGGTGCCCAACAACATCAGCTGGGCGGTCTCGGCCTCGCCGGCGTCGAGGCGATCGAGGAGGGCGTAGGCCTCCTCCTCGTGCCCGGCGTAGCCGTAGGCGAGCAGGTAGTTCTCGTCTTGGTTGTTGAGGGTGAACAGCAGCTGGGCGGGGGGCAGCTCGGAGTGCTCGATGAGCCAGCGCGGGACGGCCTCGATGGCCGCGTAGGCCTCGCGGGTGCGGCCGAACATCAGCAGGCGCCGGGCGTACTTGCCGGCGATGGCGTGGTAGGTGTCCCGGGCCTCGCGGTCGCGGGGGTTGGCCTCGAACTGCTCGAGGGCCTTTTGGACCGGGTCGACGTGGAGCTTCAGGCCCTTTTCGTGGTTGCCGGCGATGATCTCCAGGTCTGCGTCGCCGCTGGCGTAGATCGGGTTGTCGGGCTCGAGGGCGTAGGCCCGGCCGAGCTCGATCTTGGCCTTGTCGAGCTCGCGCAGGCGCAGCCAGCTGTTGCCGAGCATGAGGTGGTACTTGGCGTCCTCGGGGCGGAGCTCGACGAGGGTCTCGGCGAACTGGCGCGACAGCTGGTAGCGCTCGGGGTCGTTGAGGGACAAGATCCACATGCCCCGGAGGGCGGCGATGTGGGTGGCGTCGACGCTGACCACCTGCTCGAGGACCTCGCGCGCGCCGTCTCGGTCGTTGCGGCCCATGCGGAGCTCGGCGAGGCTCATGAGGATGTCGACGTCGCCGGGGGCGTAGACGAGGGCGTCTTGGTAGGCCTGCTCGGCCAGCGCGCGCTTGCCCTCGAGCTCGAGCAGGAAGGCGCGGGCGTCGAGGCGCTCGGCGTCGTCGAGGCGGTAGTCGTGGTCGATCGCCCGGCCCATGAGCTCGAGGGTGCGGGCGTTGGCGTTGACCAGGCGCGAGTGCCGGGCGGCGAGCCAGCCGGCGCGGACGAAGGTCGGGTCGCGCTCGAAGGCGGCGTGGGCCAGGTCGAACTTGCGCTGCGGATCGTCCTCGGCGAAGGGCTCGCGGGCGGCGAAGTACAGGCGCAGGGCCTCCTCGTCGGCGGTGTAGCGGTCGCGGACGAGGGTCCGGGTGGGCTGTCGTCGGCCCGGGGAGAGCTCGCGGCCGAGCCACTCGGAGGCGTCGTCGATGGCGTCGAGCAAGGGCGCGGGGCCGAGCTCGACCGCGGCCGGGGGGCTCGGGGGTGCGTCCTCGGCCTCGCCCCGCGGGACCCGGCGGTCGAGCTCGAGGTTCAGGGTGTAGCCCGCCTCGCCGGCGGCCGCGATGCGCCCGTGGAGGATCTGCTCGCAGCCCCGCTTGTCCGCGAGCTCGGCCATGAGCGGCTCGGGCACCCGGGCGCCGGCGGGCGCACCGAGCTCGCGCAGGCGCTCGCGGTCGACGAACCAGGCCGGCTCGAGGGGCGCGAGGTGGGTGGGCTCGAGGGTCCCGTCGAGGATCTGGAGGATGCCCGTGCGCAGGGCCTGGTCGGCCTCGGG
>NZ_ABCS01000188.1 GCF_000170895.1 Plesiocystis pacifica SIR-1
CGACGCGCGCAGCGACCAGTTCAGCTTCTGCGTCGCGCTGTGGGAGGCGCTCTACGGTCATCGCCCCTTCGCCGGCCGGACCCTCGCGGCCCTGGCCGCGGCCATCAGCAGCGGCCGGCTCGAGCGCGACGCGGCCGCGGCCCCAGAGGTGCCCGCGTGGCTGCGCGCCCTCCTCGAGCGCGGCCTCGCCCAAGACCCCGCCGCGCGCTGGCCCGACATGCGCGCGTTGTTGGCAGCGCTCGCCGACGATCCCCTCGCGCGCCGTCGCCGTCGACTGCGGGCCGCGGCGGGGCTGAGCGCGACCTTGGTGACGGTGCTCGGGCTCGCCTGGCTGGCCGCGACGCAGCTGCGCCACAACATCCGCCAGCACTACTGGAACGTGCTGACCGAGCAGCACCTCGAGATCGAGCGGACTCGGGGACTGCGCCAGGCCAAGGACGACGCCGCGCGGGCCCGCGACGCGACCAAGATGAGCGTGTACCGCAACTACCGGACGAAGGTCGGCGTCACCGAGCACACCGATCCGAGCGTCGCCGCGGTGCTGCTCCGCGAGATCGAGGCCCCAGGGCGCGCGAGCTCGGACTGGATCTCGGCCGCCAACCTGACCCTCGGCAGGCCCCTGAGCCACGCGATCTCGTCCGGGCACGACGACACGATCTTCGCCCTCGCCTTCGGCCCCGACGACACCCTGTACTCGGCCGCGGCCAACGGCGAGGTCCGCCGCTGGACCCTCGACGGCGGCCCAGGCGAGCCCCTCTTCGCCCACGAAGCGGCGGTCACCAGCTTGATCATGCTCCCCGACGGGCGCGCGCTGATCTCGGCCTCGGAGGACGGCACCGTGCGCCTGTGGCCGACCGGAGGCGGCGAGGCGCAGGTGCTCACGCGCCACGACGCAGGCGTGACCTCGCTGGCCCTCGACCCCAGCGCGCGGGTGCTCGCGTCGACCTCGCGGGACACCACCGCGCGGCTCATCGAGCTCGACAGCCGCCTGACCACGGTCCTCGAGGGCCACGGCAAGGCCGTGCTCGCGGCGAGCTTCGACGACGCAGGCGCGCGGCTGGTCACCGGATCGAGCGACAATGAGGCCCGGGTCTGGCGCGTCGCCGACGGGGCCCCCCTCGCCGTGCTCGAGGGCCACCAGCGGGACGTGTTCCACGCCCGCTTCGTCGGCGACGACTGGGTGGTGACGGGCTCCGACGACGGCACGGTGCGCGGCTGGGAGCTCGGCACCGACGTCCCCGCCCCCAAGATCGAGCCCAGCTTCGAAGTCGACCACCGGGTCGCCATCTCGGCCCTCGACGTCACCGGCGAGCGCGTCGCGTCCGCGGCCGTCGACGGCACCGTCCGCGTGACCTCGATCGCCGCGCCCGATCAATCCGTGTCGATCGACGGCCACCGCGAAGGCGTCTGGGCGCTGGCCTTCACCCCCGACGGCCAGCGCCTGGTCACCGCCTCCTTCGACGGCACCGCGCGGGTCGTCCGCGCCGACGGCCGAGGGCCCGCCCGAGTGCTCCGGGGGCACCGCGAGCCCGTCTTGCGCCTGGCCCTGTCGCGCTCGGGTCGCTGGCTGGCGACGGGCTCGTGGGACACGGACGTGCGCGTGTGGGACCTCGAGCGCCCCGACCTCGAGCTCCCGCTGATCGGCCACCGCGGACCGCTCCAACACGTCGAGATCGACGCCGCGGGCGAGCGCGTGCTGACAGCCTCGAGCGACGCCAGCGCGCGGATCTGGGACGCCCGCGACGGCTCCGAGCTCGCCGTCCTGCGCGGCGCCCACGCCCTCAACGTCGCGGTCTTCAGCCCCGACGGCCAGTTCGTCGCCACCGGTCACAACGACGGCCTGATGACGCTGTGGAACACCGCGACCCAGGCTCGCCGCGACCACAAGCACGAGCTCGGCGTCATGGACCTCGCGTTCGCGCCGGCGGGAGACCGGCTGGCCTCGGCCTGCTCCGACGGCAGCGTCTGGGTCTGGGCCACGGACACCGGCGAGCGCCTGGCCGTGCTCCGCGGCCACGAGGGCGTCGTGTTCCAGGTCGAGTTCGACGCTGGCGGCGAGCGCCTGATCTCCGCGTCCGCCGACGCCACGGTGCGGCTGTGGGACGCCCGCAGCGGCGAGGCCCTGGCCGTACTCCGCGGCCACCAGGCCGCGGTCCGGGCCTTCGCCATCGGCCCTGCGGACCGCGGGCTGGCGACCGCGTCCGACGACCACGACGCCCGCCTGTGGCCGACGCCGACCCGCGCTCCCGGGTCGGCCATCGTGCTCCGCGGCCACGCCCAAAAGCTCACCTCGGTCGCCTTCGATCGTCGCGGGGCGCGGGTGGTCACCGCCTCCGCCGACGGCACCGCGCGGGTCTGGGACGCCGACAGCGGGGGCACGCTCCTGACCCTCCGGGGCCACGCCGAGGCCCTGTGGGGCGCCGCCTTCACCGACGACGACCACGTGCTCACCCACGCCGACGACAACAGCCTGCGCCTGTGGAGCCTGCGCGAAGACGGCCCGCCGATCGTGCTCTCGGGCCACGGCAACGCGGTCACCGCGGTCGCCCTCGGCCCCGAGGGGCGCTGGGCCGTGTCCGCGTCGCCCGACGGCCACGCCCGGATCTGGTCCCTGGCCATGCTCAGCCGAGACCCAGAGATCCTCGCCGAGCGCTTGTGGGCCGCGGCGCTCACCTGCCTGAGCGTCGACCAGCGCGTGCGCGAGCTCGGCGAGGCCGAGGCCGAGGCCGAGGCCGCGCACGCGACCTGCGCGCGCGAGCTCGCGGCTCGCCTCAGAGACCGTGACTGATTCACAGTCTCTGTCGATTTAGCCGTCGTGAACGACGCCTGCCCCACGTCCACGACTCGAGGACTGCAAACACGAATCCACGCCCCCGCTCGCGGGGGCGACCACATGCCCCCTCAAAGGCACGAACTCCATTGCCCACCAAGCCAAAGCGGAGGAGCGGACAGCGACGAAGCGCCCCCGGTCCCAACAAACACGAATCCACGCCCCCGCTCGCGGGGGCGACCACATGCCCCCTCAAAGGCACGAACTCCATTGCCCACCAAGCCAAAGCGGAGGAGCGGACAGCGACGAAGCGCCCCCGATCCCAAACGACTGTGGGGGCAAAGTAGCACTCAGCGCGCGTTGACGGTGATGGCGTTGGCCTGGCTGTAGACGTCGCCGCTCGCCGACTCGATCGTGAACTCCAGCGACGCGACCGTGGCGTCGGGCACGTCGAGGGTCACCGTCGTGACCCCGGAGCTCCCGTCGTTGAGGCTGTCGATCACCTCGGTGGCGAAGCGGTGCACCGTCGCCGTCCGGGCGCTGTCGTAGGTCGTCAGGGTCACGCCGAGGATGGTCTCCGTCGCGTACTCGGCGTGGAGCGACATGCTCAGGACGTCGTCGGGATCGACCGAGTCATCCTCCGGCGGGATGTCGATGTTGCAGTAGGGACAGACCGGCACCTCGGGCTGCGGGTCGGCGAGGTTGGTCCACGGCCCCGGCAGGCAGATCGGCACCTCGGTCACCGCGCCGGTGTAGGCGTCGACCGTGGCCGTGGCCAAGACCAGGTCGACCTGCGTCGAGAAGTCCCCGAGGCCCGCGTCGCTCAGCGGTGCCTCGGCCGCGCACCCGGGCTGCGGGCACAAAAAGGGCGGCTCGCCAGCGCAGGCCTGGTCCAGCGCCGCGCACACGGAGATCCGGCGCACGTCCATGGGCGCGGGGGTCCCCGCGAGCGAGAAGTCGGCGGTCGCCCCCGTGGCCCAGCCCGTGCTGTGGAGCAGCTCGGCGACCTCGTCGGGGGTGCGGGTCTCGTCGTAGGACCAGATCAACGCCGCGGTCGCCGACGCCACGGCCGACGCCACCGAGGTCCCGCTCAGCGCCTTGAACCCCGAGCTCGCGTTCACGCCGTTGATCCCCGTCGCGACCAGGCGCGGCTGCCCGCCAGCGCGCGAGTTGACCAGCGGCTGGTCGAGGCCGTCGACGGCCCCGACGGCGTAGACCAGCGGCGTGTAGCTGCTCGTCCCGAACACCGGCAAGCCCGAGCCCCCGCCGGAGTAGCCCTCGCTCGCGCAGGCCAGCGCGTCGAGGGCCGGGTGCTCCTCGAACATCGCCGGCGCCAGCGGCCCGGTGTGGCTGCCGGGGCAGGCCTCGTCGGCGTTGTTGCCCGCGGCCGTGAACACCAGCGCGCCCTTGCAGCGCGCGTACTCCAGCGCCGAGATCAACGCCATGGTCGCCGCGCGCCCGGTGTTGAAGGCTCCCTGCGCGTCCCGATCCCAGCCGAGGCTGAGGTTGAGGATCAGCCGGTCCGAGGCGGAGGGCGAGCCGAGCCGAGCCTCCCACTCCCCCACGGCCTGGTAGACCGCCATGGCGATGTCGCCCTGCGTCCCGTGGTGTCCCCCCCTGCTCCAGTCCGGCTCGTCGACCCAGTTCTCGCGCGGCATCGCCAGCAGGTTGCGGATCGCCCCCGAGCAGCCCGGGTCGTAGACCGGGCAGGCGATGCGATCGATCACCGCCGCGAGCTGCAGCCCGTGCTTGTTGACGGGGTTCGCCGCGCCCAGCGGCACCGTGTCGAGCAGGGTCACGTCGATGTTGCTGCGCTTCCAGTCCGTGCCCATCAGGTCGTCGACGCGGTCGACGTTGAGGTCGAAGGCCGTCTCCATGCCCTCGACCACGGCGGCGTCGTTGAGGTCCGCCTGCGGGAACTCGCCCATGCAGTCGACGGCCACCTCGGTCAGCTCGATGGTGGTCGCGAGCTCGATGGCCTGGAACATCTCGACGTAGTCTTGGGGATCCATCGGCGGCGCCTCCCGCTCGAACACGCAGTAGCGCCCGAGCTCGCCCGGGACCGGGGCCCCCAGCGCCAACAAGCCGGGCGAGCCCTCGCTGAACATGGGGTAGCCGTCCCAGTTGAAGGGCAGCGTTCCGCCGAGATTGCAGCTCGCGTTCGGGCTGTCGAGCAGCCCGATCAGCCGCGCCCCGGGGCAGGTCACCGCCGGCGAGCCCACCGGCAAGGTGGGCGACGAACCCGAGTGCGGCCCGGCGCCCATCCCAGCGAGCTCACCGGGCCCACCAGGCCCATCGAAGGCCTCCATCGGCGTCTCGAACTCGTCCTCGAGCTCCCCGCAACCAGCCAAAACCAGGGCCGCAACTACCGTATACGCATTGATCTTCATCCTCGTGTCTCCCTCGCTTCGCAGCATCCGCCCCAGCAGTGCCACGACCCCCGCGCCGGGATCGCGGGCGCGGAGGTCCTCGACCGGAGACAAGTCACTTGCCTCCGGTCGGTCGATGGGAAGGGCGCAGCGCAGCTCGCTACAGCGGGTTGTGGTAGCCGACGTCGAGGGGATCGCCGTCGATGGTGCTCCCGTCCACGGCCCACGATGGGCCCGCGTACAGCCCTGCGGGCAGGGCGTAGGGCGCCATCGGCTCGTACGAGGTCACCCAGTAGAGATCGCCGAAGGGCGCCGGGATCGACGGGAAGCCGGGCACGTCGTCGGGCGTGAACCCGGCGGAGATCGGCGCGGGGTCCCAGATCCCGATCCCGGGCGGCGGGCACCCGACCGGGGCCGCGTTGACGCGGTTGTCCCAAAAGTAGGAGGCGACGCCCTGGACCGGCGGGCACCCGCTGAAGCTGCTCATCGAGAACACCTTCCCCCAGTTGTGGGCGAGGATCGTGTGGTCGACGATCATCTGGCCCGAGCCGCTGCCGGAGATGTTGAACACCAGGTCGGTCTGGTTGTCGATGACGGTGCTGGCGACGATCTCGACCATGCCGCTGCTGCCGTGCTCGAGGATCTTCCCGGGGGTGTTGAGGCACGGCGAACCGCCGCAGGACCACGGCCACCGGAACATCGACCACGGGACCTGGACGCCGGGGTTGGGCTTGGCGTCGTTGTCGTAGATCAGCACGTTGCGCAGGGTCATGTCGGCGTGGCCATCGACCTCGAGCAGCACCGGGGCCAAGGGCGAGCCGGGCCACAGCCGCAAGTTGGCGGCGAACAGGGTGTGATCGATGGTCACGTCGGACTCGCCGCCGGCGTAGATCCCCTCGTCGTTGCGCATCACGTAGTTGTGGACCGCGAGGCCGTAGTCGCTGCGGATGTCGAGCACGGGCCCCGGCGAGCCGTCGACGACGGCGGCGCGATCGTTGTTCATGGCGACCATCCCCGTCGCCGCGACCTGCGGGGCCATGGCGCTGCCTCCGGTCAGGACCTCGAGCCCGGTGCCGCTGAAGGTCATGCCCACGTAGAGCAGCTCGACCTGCGAGTTGCCCTCGACGTAGACGCCGGTGGTCCCGCTGGTCTGGGTGTAGCGGCCCAGCCCCGGCAGCCCGAGGACCACGACCTCCGAGTCGACGATCTCGATGGCGCGATCGTTGGCCGTGATGAGGTCGAAGCCCTCGATCACGATCCCGGTGCTGGCGTCGATGGACAGGGCGTTGGCCGAGTAGGAGTTGGTCATCTGCACCGGCCCGTGGCCCCACAGCTCCGCCGACACCACGGTGATGTCGCTGAGGCCGGAGATCGTCGCGCTCGGGTGCGTGCAGCCCCCCGCCGGGCAGTAGACCTCGATGATCGAGTTCGCGGCGTCGCAACCACCAAAGGCGATGGCGTCGTCGATGGTCGCGTGGGGCATGCCGAAGCTGCCCGAGGGGTCAACCTGGCAGACCGCGGCGTTGGCGATCGCCGGCGCGAGGAACACACTGGCGGTGATGAGTAGGGTCTCGATGGTCTTCATGGCTTGGCCTTCGCCGAGCTGTGCCATCGAGGCCGCGGAGGGATTGCGCGCGGCGAAGATTTTTCTTTTTCGCCCGCAGAAACCCTAGCCAAACACCAGGCAGGTCAGCGTCTGGTTCATGTGCCCGAGCCAGCTCTCGCCGTGGGTGTGCAGGCCCACGAGGCTCTGCCGAGCGATGGCTCGGTGGTAGTCCACCGCGATGTCGCGGGCCTCGATCTCGAGGCGTCGGTAGGCGCAGTCAAACTGGATCGCCCCAACGATCGGCGCGCCCATGGCCTCCGCGGCTTCGTCGAGGGCCGCGACGGTGTCCTCGACCAGATCGAGGGGGCGCATGAGCTGCAAGGTCGCGCCCTCGAGCATCCGACACGCGAACAGCAGCGCCCCGGGCTGGTCCGGCGGCAGCGCGAGCACGCTCCGCAGCCAGGCCTTGCCGCCGATCATCAGACCCAGCGGGTGCGGGAAGCAGTCCCCGTTGGTCATCGCGTCGGGCTCGACGCCGATCAGCTCCGCGTAGACCTCCCGCGCGGGGCGCCCGTCGAGCTCGAGCACCAGCCGGCCCGTGCCGCCGACCTTGGTGACCTCGACGGCGGTCTCCGTGGGCGCGAAGTGGGAGGTCTTGACCACGCGAAAGGGCACGCCCGGGGCCATCTCGAGCACCAGCAAGGCGGCCCCGTCCTCGCTGCGCTCGCCGTTGCAAAACACCTGCGTGCGCTCGAAGGCGATGTCGTCCCCGGCGGATCCGCCCACGAAGGACAGGAAGGGGGCGACGTTGCCGAGGGCCTCGTTGACCTCCTCCTCGCGCTCGTGGGCGCCGTCGATCAGGGCCAGGCCGACGTGCCTGTCGGCGTCGAGCTCGCGCACGTCGCCCAGGCGCGCCGAGAGCGACGCGCACGCGGCCCGCACCCCCGCGTCGACCCCCTCGCCCAGCTGGGCCAGCGCGGCCGCGCAGCGCCCGACCTTGGCCCGCGACAGGGCCATCGCCGCCGTGCCGCCCCGACCGTAGTGCCCGTCGGTGTACTCGCCAGCGCTCGTGCAGCCGACCACCTCGGTGTTCGGCAAGCGCTCGCGCAAGCCCGCGGCGATGGCCGCACCGTCGAGGGTGTGACCGCAAAAGAACACGATCGCCGCTGGATCGTCTTCGCCCCTGGCGGCGAACTGCTCGCACAGCTCGCCGACGATGATCTGCGCCTGCGTGGCGCGCGAGTGGGCCGTCGCTGCGACCCCTCCGCCGAGTTCCTTCTCGCTCATGTGCTCGACTCCTCGAGTTCGAAGCCCATCGCCACCAAGGCCGCGACCACGCGCCGGATGGTCCGGCCGTGCTCGCGGTGGCGATCGCTGGGCGCTTCAATGTCGACTCCCGTCCGCAACATCACGCGGATCGCAATGAACTTGAACCGATCGGGGTCGCCGATGCGCAGGCGCAGCGCGTCGCGGACCTCGATCAGACTGGAGAATCCCTGGCTCAATCCACACCTCCTTTGCTGAGGGCCCAACCCAGGCGCCCGAGGGCGAAGGTCAGGGCCTCTTTTTGCGTGGCGAAGCAGGGGCTGCCCGCCAGGTCCACATCGCGCTCGACCATGGCCATGGCCAGCTGCGGGCCGATGCCCGCGATGGCGCACTGGGTCCCGATCAGCCCCAGCACCCGGGCGATGCTGGCGAGCAGGTCCACGGAGGCCGCGTCGACGGCCGAGAGCCCGGTCAGATCGATGATCACCACCCGGGCCGACTCCCGGGCCACGGCCTCCAGCAGCCGCGCGGTCGTGTCCTCGGCGCGGGCGCGGTCGAGGGAGCCGATCAGCGGCACCGACAACACCCCCTCCCACACGCTCATCACCGGCAGCGAGAGCTCGCGGATGACCTCGGCGTTGGCGGCCAGGGCCGCGAGCCGGCGCTCCTCGAAGGCGACCAGCTCGGCGTCCATGGCCGCGGCGAGGGCCCGGCGCTCGCTGACGTCCTGGACGGTGACGGCGAAGTGCGGCGCCGCGGCCTCCTCGTCGAGCACGGTCACGCACAGGCGCGCGGGGAAGCGCTCGCCGTCGAGGCGCACGAGGTCGTCCTCGCCCTCCTCGTCGACGCGCTCGGACAGCCACGCCGACGCCAGCTCGTCGAGCTCGGCCGCGCCCGCGAGGGCCTCGAGCTCGGCCACCAAGGTGCCCGCCTGGGCGCCCTCGAGCTCGCCCGGGGCCGCGCCAAACAAAGCCTCCGCCGTGGTGTTGGCGTAGCGCACGCGACCGTCCGCGACCACCAGGCCGCCGTCGTACATGGCCCTCCCGAGCGCCGCCGCGAGGCCGCGCTCGTCCTCAGTGCTCAACCGCGACACGCAGAATCATCCTAGCCCATCGCCGCGCACCGTACGTGGATAACGCCTCTCAAATACGCCCATCACTGTGCGCATATAGAAAGCTACACTATCGTCAATCGCCCCCCGCTTCGGCCGCGGCCTCGCCCCCGCGTCGTCATGGCCGCGCGGTCAGGCTCGACCTCGCGGCGGGCGGCCGAGGACCACGACGCTGCGCGCCCTCCCCTCGGATCGCAGCTCCAGGGCGCACATTTTGCCAGGAGCGTAGCCCTCCGCAATCGCGTCGGCTGCGGCGATCAGCGCCAGCACGCCCCCAGCGGCTCCGACCTCGCCCGTGGACGCGGCCGGCCAGAGAGTGGGCAGTCGCTCTCGACGGCTTCGAAAGCATCGCGAGCGGGAGTGCGCACTTTCCCAGGCGTCGTAGTGCTCACCGTTGAAGTTGCCCGCGACGAAGTCGAGGTCAGCCTCGCCGAGCTCGGCTTCCTTCAGAGCCGAGCTGGCGAGGGCCGCCGAGAAGGCGAAGACCAGGCCGTCACCCACGGACGCTCCGCCCTCGAGCACCGCCTCGTCCTCGATGCCCGCCCCGACGCCGAGGATCTCGATGCCCGCCCCGGCCTCGCCGGCTTTGGGCTTCGCTTCGCGCGCTCGACCACGAC
>NZ_ABCS01000187.1 GCF_000170895.1 Plesiocystis pacifica SIR-1
CCAGGGGCACCACCCCGCGCTCGCCCAGGCCGACGCCCCCGGCCTGCGCCAGGGCCTCGAGGGGCGCCGCGCCGCCGCAAGCCGTGAAGCCCACCGCCGAGCCCGGCGCCCGCTCCCAGGTGTAGATCTCCCGGCCCTCGCTGCGCAGCAGCTGGGTCAGCAGGCCAGCGAGGCCCTGGCGCCGACACACCGCCGCCACGCACCGGGCGATGAGCACCTCGGTCGGGACCACCATCGTCTCCAGGGGCGCCTCGGCCCGGCTCGCGGCCCGCCGCGCCGCCGGCAGGTTGTCTTGATTGATGATCTCCACGAGCAGCCGGCGCGGATCCTGGTCCCCCGCGTCGCGCAGCTGCTCGACCACCGTGAGCAAGGTGCGGACCGTCGCGTCGTCGGACTGCTCGTCGCCTTCCCGGGCGAGCAGGACCACGCGCCGGGCCCGGAGCACGTCGGCCCGGGCCAGCAGGGTGTCGTCGTCGTCGTCGTCCCAGGCCCGGTAGATCACCGCGCCGTAGCCCGGCTCGCTCAAAAAGTCGGGCCGCTCGGCCCCCGGCCCGACCATCACGATCGCGTGGCGCCGCCTGAGGTTGCGCCACAGCTGCACGAACCAGCGCACGCCGACGAAGCCTCCGCCCGCGGGGAGCACCTTGTACTCCTCGTGCAAGAGCTCGTGGAGCAGCCGCTTGCCCGTCCGCTGCCCGTTGATGATCACGGTGTGGCGGGCGAGCCCGGGGGCGCGGAGCCGGCCGAGCTTGGCCAGGTCCACGACCACGTCCGAGCCGATGCCGATGATGAAGCTGACCACGAACAATCCGGCCAGGGTCAGGAACACGCTGACGACCACCGTGCCCGTGTCGTGGGGGCTCGCCAGCAGGTTGCCGGGGTCCTCCATCTGCCTAAAGGCCCACCACATGCGCACGAAGAACTCGTGATCGTGGGGATCGCCGACCACGCCGTCGCCGTCGAAGTCGTCGCCCACCGTCGTGGTCACGTGGTCGAGGAGCACCGCGCCCGCGAAGCAGATCAAGATCAGCGAGCCGAACACGAACATCAGCTGCCGACGTCGCTCCGGCCGCCAGCTCACGGTCCACAGATCGCGGACCACCGGGGCCCAGTAGCGCAGCAGCAGGATCGTCCGGGTCAGCCGGAACAGCCGCAGCCAGCGAGCCCCGAGCAGACCCGAGGCCGCCGCTGGCAAGAAGGACAACAGCGCCGCGACGTCGAGGACCAGCAGGAAGACCTCCATGCCCGTCGCCCGCCGCCAGCCGGTCTGCATGCGCTGGCCGCCCTCGAGGGGCAGGGACTCCTTGCGGAACACCAGCACCGAGCGGACCAGCACCTCGGGCCCGAACAGCACCAGGAACCAGGCGTCGCTGGTGTGCATCCACTGGTGCGGGACCAGGCTGATGACGATCGCCGCGCTGAGGATGACGCGAGAGACGGGGTGCTCGAGAGTGCGCTGGAGGAAGGCGAACACGAGGGCTGGAGCATAGCCAAGATGGCCGTCAGCCGCGCACGCGATGAACCACATCTCGACTCTCAGGGCGGATCCATCGAAGAGCCATGGCGGAACGGCCAAGTTCGCGATGTGAGCCTGCGGCGATCGTCGCGTGAATGAAGATCGGGACCTGAGTGACTCCCGCAGTGGGAGCCGATCAGCCAGCATGCGAGTCGCGATCATTGGAGGGGGCCCGGCGGGGCTGAGCGCGGCCCGAGAGCTGCTCGCCGCCGGGATCGACTGCGCCCTCTTCGATCGCCAGACCGCCCTCGGCGGCCGCTGGAGCCGGGGCGAGCACGGCCTGTGCCACGACTCGCTGACCGCCAACGTGTCCAAGGAGCTGCTCGCGTTCAGCGACTTCCCCATGGACGCGGCCCTGCCCCAGTTCCCCTCCCGCGCGCAGATCCTCGCCTACCTCCGGGCCTACGCCGCCCACCACGGGGTCGAGCGCGTCGCCCGGCTCGGCTACGAGATCGAGTCGCTCACGCCCACGAGCCCCAACAGCCGCCTGACCCGGTGGCGACTGCGGGCCCGCCACCGCCATGACGGGGGGCTCATCGACGAGTACTTCGACGCCGCGCTGGTGTGCACGGGGGCCTACGCCACGCCGCGCTGGCCGAGCCCGACCGTCGCCCAGCTCGCCGAGCAGCCCAGCTTGCGCGAGCGCATCCTCCACGCCAAGGACTACCGCGCGCCCGAGCCCTTCGCCGGCGAGCGGGTCCTCGTGGTCGGCTCCTCGGCGAGCGGCTGCGACATCGCGGCCGAGCTCAGCCACGCCGCCGCGTCCGTGACCCTGGCCGTGCGCTCGCCCTTTTGGCTGCTCGATCGCTTCGACGCCGCCGGGCGCCCCCGCGACCACGCGCTCACCCGCCTCAATTACCTGTTGCCGGCCTTCCTGCGCGAGCGCGTCGCCCGGCGCCTGCTCGGGCGCGAGCAGGCCGCCCTCGCCAAGCACGGCCTGCCCACCCCGCGCGCCCGCGTCGACCAGACCCGCGTGGTCCAGTCGACGCGCCTGCGCGAGGCCATCGTCGAGGGCCGCGTCGGCGTGCGCCCCTCCCTGCGCACCATCGAGACCAGCGCCGCGGGCCTCATCGCGACCTTCTTCGACGGCTCCCGCCTCGAGGTCGACCGCGTGCTGTGCTGCACCGGCTACGACCCGGACCCTCTGCCCTGGCTGCACGCCTCGGCCCGCCCGAGCGCCAGCCCCGAGGGCCACGTGGGCCTGCTCCGGCACATGGTCTCCCCGCGCTACCCCAGCCTGGCCTTCATCGGCCACGTGCAGGTGACCGGTCCGGTGTTCCCGGTCATGGAGATGCAGGCGCGGTGGATCGCGGCCTCGTGGTCGCGGCCCAGCGCCGGGCTCGAGGCCGAGGTCGCCAAGCCCTGGCACCGCCACGACCAGGCCGCGTTCGCGCGCACGGCCAGCCCGGAGCCGTGGGTCGACTCGCCGATCCCCCGGGTGCACTACCTGGGCTACCTCGACTCGCTGGCGGCGAACATTGGCTGCCGCCCGCGGGTGCTCGGGCGTCTGCTGACTCGGCCGGTCCAGGGTTGGCGGCTGCTGACCGGGCCCGCCTCGGCGGCGATGTATCGCCTGGACGGGCGGGGGCGGTTGCCCGGGGAGGCGCAGCGAATGTTGACGCGGGCGAAGGTCGACGCGCGACCTCAGCCCCGCGCCGCTGCGCGCCTCGCCGAGGGTTGAAGCCGGCGGATCGTCATCGCCCGCGAGGGCCTCCCGACCCGCGACCGCATCAAGACCCGCGCCGGCGCCCCCGTCGAGCGCGTCGCCCCCCGGGTCGTGCGCAGCCTGCTGCGCCAGAGCGTCGGCCTGGCCCTCGGGGGAGGCGCGGCCCTCGGCTTCGCCCACGTCGGCGTGCTCGAGGCCCTCGAGCGTATGGGCGTCGAGGTCGACTTCATCCACGGGACCAGCATGGGCGCCGTCGTGGGGGCGGCCTACCTCGGCCTCGGCGCGACCGAGCTGCGCCGCCGGGTCGAGCTCATGCGCCGCCCCGTCGACTGGATGAAGCTCGTCGATCCCTCCCGTCGTGACCTCGGGGGTGCTCTCGGGCAAGCGCGCGCACACCTACCTCACCGGGCTCATCGAGCGCACCCGCTTCGAGCAGCTCGACATCCCCTTCGCCGCCGTCGCCCTCGACATCGACGCCGCCGAGGAGCGGTGGAGCTGGGACCCGAGGGCAAGGAGCCGCGACGACGCTGTGGTGGACCCACTGCGAGGAGCGGCGACACAGCCATTCGGGTTCCAGTGCCGCCCCAAACCCGGCGCGGGCTTCGAACACGCGGTACTACCCCGGGGACCACAGCTCGTCGTAGACAAAGGGCAGCGCGCTCGCGTCCATGAGCTGCTCCACCGTCCACTCCCTCGCCCCCGGCCAGGTCTTGAACAGGCGGTCCTCGCCCTCGAGCGGCGGCGTGTCCGAGTTGGACTGCAGCCAGGTCTCGAAGTAGCGGTCGAGCTCGCAGTGCAGCATGTAGAAGTGGGGGTCGGCCCCGGCGTCCTGGAAGTAGGCCGAGCTGCCGTAGAGCCCGCGCACGCCCGCCTCGGTGCTCTCGCCCGCGCTGTAGAAGTGCAAGATCGCGTGGGGCGAGCGCTGCACGTAGGCGTTGACGGCCTCGAGCACCCCAAAGAATTGCTCGTCGCTCCAGCCCTGGATCCCGTACTCGTCGAAGGCCCGGCCGCGGTCGAGGGCCGTGATCGCCGGCATCACGAACACCTTCTGCTCGGGGTCGGGCCAGCCCCCCGTCTCGATGATGTCGGCGATGAACAAAAAGCTCATGAACACCATCGCGTTTTGCCCGTCCTTGTCGACGATGGTGTCCGCGACCATGCGCACGGTGTTGGCCAGGTCGGGGTCGGGCACGTCGTGGATCAGCCCGGGGGTGGACTCGAGCGCGACGGACATGTCGACGAAGCTCTCGTGGGCCAAGCACTCCTGGATCACCCGGGCCGAGGGCGGCACCGTCGAGCAGGTGTGGCTCTGGCCGTGGTAGGCCCGGACCACGACCTCGTAGGTGTCGCCGAGCTCGAGGCCGTTGCTCTCGTGCCCGTTGTCCGGGTCGATGGTCGGATCGATGTGCTGAACGAACACCCCCGTGGGCGTCCCCGTGGGCATCCAGTCCCGCACCCACTGCGGGTAGCCCTCGCCGTCGAGGTAGGGCACGAACACCGTATCCGCGAGGGCGCAGTCGAGGCCCCGGGCGGCGTAGTCGGCGACCAAGGCCTTGCGCATGGCCTGCTCGAGGTCCGTCACGTAAGCCCGGTGCCAACACAAAAAGCGGTGCGCGTAGTTGTCGGGGTTGACGAAGCCCGTGTAGTCGCCGCGGATCTGCGTGCCGTGGTGGCGCTGGTTGTCGATGTCCGCGTGCCCGATGGCCAGCTGGTCGAGCTCGCCGTTTTCGACGAGCAGCTGCCAGGCCTGGGTGAAGCGCTCAATCTCGTCCGCGCGCATCTGCGAGGCCCCCTTGCGGACCACGGGCGCCTCCCCCGGCACGAAGCCGAGGGCGTCGCCGCACTCCCCGGCCTCCTCCCCGGGCCTGCACCCGATCAAAGCCACGCTACCCGAGATCACTTTGAGTACTGTCCGTCGTTTCATGGGCTCTCCGATGTCGCCGTAGCCATGAAATAGCCAACCCGAGGGGCTCTGGATGGGCGTTGTCCCGCCACCGCATGGTCAGCGCCCCGCCAACTGGTACCGTTTGGGCGTGGACCTCGATCAGCTCCGCGCGCTCGTCTCGGTCGTCGATCGCGGCTCCTTCGTGACCGCCAGCCAGGCCCTCGGCGTGTCTCGGGCCACCCTGCGCGCGAAGCTCGAGGCCCTCGAGGAGGAGCTCGGCATGCAGCTGCTCGTCCGCAGCAAGCGAGGGACGAAGGCCACGGAGGCGGGGCAGCGCTTCGCCACCCGCGCCCGCGTCCTGCTGCGCGACGCGGACAGCCTCGCCCACTTCGCCGAGTCCGAGACCGGCACCGTGCGCGGGGAGCTGCGCGCCCTGCTGCCCATCGGCCTGCCCTCGGCCATGAACGCCCGCTTCGTCGCCCAGGCCCGCGAGCGCCACCCCGAGCTGCGCCTGCGCATCGACCTGTGCGAGGACCCCCTGTCCGTCACCCACGAGCCCTACGACCTGATCATCCACTTCGGCGAGGGCGTGTCCTCGGGCCCCTACCGGACCTTCGTGCTCACCCACCTGCCCCTGCGCGCCCTGGCCAGCCCCGCCTACCTCGACGCCCACGGCCGCCCCGAACGCGCCGAGGATCTGGCCGAGCACGCCCTCGCATCCTGGCTCTACCCCGGCAGCGAAGCGACGACCTGGCCCCTGCGCGAGGGCGGCTCGGTCGCCGTCGAGCCCCACGTGTCGAGCTCGGACGCGTTCATGCTCCGGCTGATCGCCAGCGCGGGCCGGGGCATCGCCCTGCTCCCCTACTCCGAGCTCACGCGCAGCATCTCCCCGGGCGCGGACCTCGAGCCCGTACTCCCAGACATCCTCGGAGGCGAGACCAGCGTGCGCGTGCTGTTGCCCGAGGCGACCTCCGCCATGCCGCGCAGCCGGGCCGCCGCCGAGCTGTCCCGCGAGGTCGCGGCGGGCCTACTGGGCGTGTCCTTCAGCGAGCTCTGAGCTGATCCGGGCTCTCAATCGCAGCCCATGCGCTCGGTCCCGAGGGCCACGTCGTCGATCCACAGCTCCCGCGAGCCGCCCGTGTTCTGGTAGTCGACCCAGCCGATGTGCATGGCCTCGAAGCTGTCCGGGTAGTACCAGACCTCGGCCGTGCCCGGGTTCACGCAGCCCTCGCCCATGGTCCCGACGGTGAGGTCCTCGATGGCCGCCCCGTCGAACCACAGCCGCATGGTGTCGGTCTCCGCGTCGAACTCCCACTCCATGCAGGTCCACTGGCCCTGGGGCATGACGGTCTGGGAGTGCTGCCAGCAGTCGCTCGCCGGGCCCGCGGGCGGCGTGTCGTAGGTGCCCGGCGTGTCGTAGTTGGCCATGAGCCGCTGCTGGTGCTGGCCGCCGTAGCGCAGCTCCGCCGTGAACGGGCCGTCCCACACACCCTCGGCCTCCGTGGGGCCCGAGGCCTGGACCATGGTCCAGTGCACGCCGTCGGGGGAGGCCTCGGTCAGGTACAGGCGCGCGCGCCCGAACAGGTGCGTGGTCGGGAACAGGGCCGCGTCGCTCAGGCCCAAGAGCGCGCGCCCGTCCCAGCCCGCCGTCGTCTCGAGGCGCAGGGAGTGCCTCCCGCCGAAGGCTCGCTGGTCGTCGACGAGCGCCGTGCCCTCGCCCTCGGGCGTCCACGGGGCCCCCGGCGCCTGACCCAGCGGTTGCCCCTCGAAGTCCTCGCACACGAGCGCCGCCACCGGGCAGCTCCCGCTCCCGGCCGCTTCGTCTCCAGCTTCGGTCTTCGACCCCGAGCAGCCCAGGGCCGCCACCGCCACGGCTCCCGCGATGACCCCTCGTCGTCCACGCACGCGCTCGCTCGCCATGGCCTGACCATACACGACGCGACTGCTACAGTCGCAGCCCGTGGTCGAGACCAACCCTGGCGAGCGCGCCCGCGAGACCTGGCTGGGCTACGGCGACAACCGGGCCGAGGCGGAGCGCCTGCTGACGGCCCTCGAGCTCGGCGAGGGCTTCCAGCTGTTCGTGGTCCAGATCGGCGACGCGCTGGCCGGCACGCACCTGCGCGCGCTCATCGAGGCCGCCGCGGCCGAGTCCTGCGACGACGCCGGGGCCGAGGCGCCGCACACCGTCGGCAGCCTCGAGCTGCGCCGCGACACCGAGCTCTCGGCCCTGTCCGAGCTGTTCCGCGAGACCCCGCACCCGCGGTGGTTCTGGCTCCCCACGGCCGACACCGGCGAGGCCCTCGAGAACCTGTTTTTCTTGCTCAACCAAAAGCGCGACGTGCTGACCCGGCTCGCCGACGCGCCCGTGGCCGTGGCCATGCACCGCCTCGACTGGGCCCGCTTTCGCCGCCACGCGCCCGACTTTTGGAGCATCCACCAGGCCGTGTTCCGCTTCTCCGCCGCGCGCCGAGACCTCGACACCGACCCCGGCCTGCTGTCCATGGACGACGCCGCGGTGTCCCACGCCGACGGGGCCGTGGGCTCGATCATCGGGCCCACCCACGGCCTGCACATGGGCCCGGGCTCGACCCATTTCCTGCGCGGGCGCGCGTCGGGTTGGCGCGTCCAGGAGCCGCGCGTGGCCACCAAGCGCCTGGCCCTCTACGGCCGGGACGCCGAGCTGCGTTCGCTGACGGCGGCGCTCGAGTCCCCCGGCGCGCGGGTGCTCGTGCGCGGGGCCCGGGGCGCGGGCAAGACCTCGCTGATCCGCCGCGTGCTCCCCCAGGTCGCCGGGCGCTACGAGGGCGTGTGGTGGATCCCGGTCGACGAGCTGCCCCACCCCGACGCGCCCATCGACCGGGCCGAGCACATCCTGCGCACGCTGTGGGCCGAGCTCGCCGCGGGCGACACCGAGGGCCTCGAGCTCCTCGACGTCTACCCGCGGTGGTTCGCCGCGACCTCCCGGCGCCGGCTGCTGTTCGTATTCGACGACGTCGAGTCCCAGGAGCTGGTCCAGTGGCTCATGCCCGGGGGCAAGTCCTCGGTGGTCGTCGCGACCCGGAGCCTGCGCCCGCACGGCGACTTCGATCAGACCCTCAACCTGGCGGGCCTCGGCAACCAGGCCGGGGTCGAGCTGCTGCGCAGCCGCGGCGTCGAGGACGAGGCCCAGGCCCGGCGCCTGGTCCAGCGCTTCGCCGGCCGGCCGCGCTCGCTGAGCCAGGCGGGCCGCCTCGTCGCCCTCGGCCGCGCCCCCTCCCCCTCCCCCGGCGAGACCATCAGCGGCCTGATCACCGACGTGGTCGCGGCCGGCTCCCCCAAGGCCCGGACGCTGTGGGAGTGCCTGAGCCTGTTCACCGCCACCTTCACCACCGAGGCCGCCGCCGCCGTCGGACGACTCGAGCTCGAGGCCGCCGACGGCTACCTCGACGAGCTCCTGCGCGGCGGCCTGGTCGACCTGATCGAGGACAAGCCCGTGCGCTGGCACCTGCCCAGGCGCTCCCGCCGGCTCGCCAGCGAGGGCTTTGACGAGCAGCCCTTCGAGGCCCAGGACGGACACAGGCTCGACTTTTGCCGCTGGGTGCTCGTGACCCAGGCGCAGCTCGACGGGCGCGGCTGGACCGGCAGCCCCGACGAGATCGCGGCCGTGGACTGGCTGCGCTCGATCCTCGAGGTCACCAACGAGAGCCAGACCCGGGCCCAGACCCCGGACCTGCTCGAGCGCGCCCAGGCCGTGCTGCGCGACGCCCTCGGCGCCTGGAAGCGCGGCGAGGGCTCGCTCATCCCCCTCGAGGTCGCGCTCTTCGCCGCCCAGGCCGCCGGCGTCAGCGAGGGCCGAGCGGACCTGAGCTGGAGCATCGGCCTGCGGGCGCTCATGCGCCTCAAGGAGGAGCGGCGCTTCGACGAGGCCCTCGAGTGGGTCGAGGGCCTGCTCGCCGCCGGGCCCACGGGCGAGGCCCTCGGCGGCGCCCTGCTGCTCCGCGCCCAGCTCCACCGCGAGCTCGGGGCCCCCGTCGAGGAGCTGGTCCGCGAGCTCGAGCGCGCCCGCGATCTGCTCGGCGCCCAGGTCCAGCCCGTCGTCCAGCACGAGCTCGGCCGCGCCCGCCTGCAGGCCGAGGACTTCGACGGCGCGGCCGCGGTGTTCGAGACCCTGCTCGCCCAGGCTCGGGCCCAGGACCTGCTCGAGGTCGAGCGCAACGCCCTGTCCGAGCTCGCCGAGGTTCGGCGACACCAGGGTCGCCTCGACGAAGCCGAGGCCCTGCTCCGCCAGGCCATCGAGCGCAGCGCCGTGACCACCTCCATCCTCGAGCTCACCGCCTTGCGCGAGGCCCTCGCCGTCGTCCAGGCCGAGCGCGGCGAGCTCGACCTGGGCATCGCCACCTTGGACGCCACCCTCGCCGAGCTCTTCTCCACCTACCTGATGTCCGAAGACCCGGCCATGCTCGCCGCCATGCTCGAGCCGACCCAGCGCCGCGCCCAGCTCATCGAAGCCGGGGGCGACCGCGCGGGCGCCATCCAAGCCCACGACCAGGTCCTGTCCCTCCAAGATCAGGTCTACGGCACCCTCGAGCACGTCGCCGTCGCCGAGACCGAGGTCCGCAAGGCCAGGCTCCTGCTCGCGGCCCGCCCCGCCGGCCAACGCAGCCGCGACTCGGCCCGCAAGCTCCTCGAGCACGCCCTGCCCATCCTCGAGCGCGAGCGACCCAACTCCGACACGATCCGGCTCGCCGCCAAGCTCCTGAAAAACTGCTAACCCGGCCCCCCTCGAACTCGCAAAGGCCCTCCCCCCACTCGAGTCGGAGCCACCAATCTCCGCACCAAGACGGGCACAAAAGGGGCAA
>NZ_ABCS01000186.1 GCF_000170895.1 Plesiocystis pacifica SIR-1
GACGAGGCCATCGCCCACGGGCACCGGGCCAGCCGGGCGCGGCAGATCATCTCGCAGGTCGAGAGCGACCTCGACCCCGGGGGCAGCCACGCGGGCTTGTCGGGCCGCTTCGGGGCGAGCTCGGGCGGCCGGGGCGGCGGCCACGGCCGCGGAGGTCCGGCGCGATGATGGACACGGCCGTGCTGTGGGTGCGGGCCGAGGCGGCGATGCGCTCGGGTCGCTGGCAGGACGCGCTGGGCTACCTGCGTCAGCTCGCCGCCGTCGTCGACCGCATCGACTTCGAGTACGACGAGTGGCTGCGGGCCCTCGCCGAGACCTTCAAGCGCCTGGGCCTGTTCCGCGACGCGGCCGCCTGCGAGGCCTACCTCGGGGCGACCAGCGTGCCCGAGGGCGAGGCCCTCGAGGCCCTCGCCGGGCGCATCGAAAAGGGCGACGAGGACGCCCTCCAGGGCGTGCGCTTGTTCGGCGTCTACCTGTCCCGGGCCGGCAAGCACGACGAGCAGTCGCGGTTGAGCAAGCCCGAGGACGCCCGCCGCTGGCACGCCCACGCCGCGCAGTGGTTCGAGGTCGCGCGCATGCCCATCCACCGCGCCATCGAGCTCGAGCGCGCCGGCCAGGACGCCGCCGCGGCCGAGCTGTGGGCGGCGCTGATCGGCAACACTGGCGTCGGCGGCGGGGCAGGGCGGAGCTCCGACCTGCTCGCCGAGCGCCCCTACGAGCAGGCCCTGGCGCGCATCAACTACGGCCTGTGCCTGCATCGGCTGGGCTCGGACCGCGCCCGCCAGGCCCTCGCCGAGGCGACCACGGCCGTCGAGGAGGTCGCCGATCAGTTCGAGACCGAGGGCCTGCGCGAGCGCGCCTTCGACTGCTACCAGCTGCTCGCGCGCATCGGCCTCGAGACCGGCGCGTTCGAGAACGTCGCCGAGGGCTACCTCAACAGCGTCCGCATTCTCCGCGACGACGCGCTCAAGCTCGACGCTCTGCGCCTGTATGAAGCCTTCGTGACCCTGGCCCGGCGGGCTAAGGAGTTCCACGCCGTCGCCGGCATCCTGCGCGAGGCCGCGGACTACTGCGCCCGGGCCGGCCTGCCCTACGGCGACGACCTGCGCCTGCGCGCCGGCGAGGCCTGGCTCAAGGCGGCCGAGGACGCGGCCGAGCACGGCCGCCCGGCGCAGATCGTCGAGAACGCCTACCTCGCCGCCGCCGAGTCCTACGTGTCCGTGCGCGCCTTTCGACAGGCCGCCGAGGTCTACCGGCGCGTGTCCAAGCTCGAGATCAAGGGCCGCGAGCGCTACCGCCGGCTGCTCCAGCGCCTCGGCCCCAACCCCGAGGACGCCCCGCGGCCCGTGCCCGTGCCCGAGTTCCTCAAGCGCCTGCCCGACTACGAGGAGGTCTGGTACGTCGACCTGGCCGAGTGGGAGCTCGACGGCGACGCGGGTCTCATCGCCGCCGGGGTCATGGCCGATCGCCGCTTCCCCGACTACGTGCGCCGCCACGCCTTGCTGCTCGTGCTCGAGCTCGGCCGCCACGCCCACGCGCGCAGCCGCGGCCAGGACTCCGAGCTCGAGGGCCTCGAGGTCATCACGCGCCTGCAGGAGATCCGCGCCTACCCGGTCATCGCGGCCCTCGAGCGCATGTACCAGCGGGGCGGCGCCGAGGAGCGCTCGGCCGTCGCTCGGGCCCTCGGGGCGCTCCGCTTCAAGCGCAGCTTCTCGACGTTGAGCCGGGCGCTGCGCTCGGATCACGAGGAGGTCCGCCGCCAGGCCGCCAAGGCCCTGACCAACCTCTACTTCCCCCACGCCTTCGACCGCCTGCGCCGCATCTTCGAGGCCCGCGACCTCCCCGACGCCGCCTCGGCCCGCATCTCGGCGATCCGGGCGATCGGCAAGATCAACACCGTCGAGGCCCTGGACTTTTTGTGCGATCGCCTGCGCGAGGGCGACGAGCGCGTGGTCGGCTACGTGACCACGGCCATCGCCGAGCTGTCGAACAACGACCTGGCGCCCTACGTGCGCCAGCAGATCGACCTGGTCCCGGCGGTCTACCGTTCGGTGCTCGAGGACGCCGCGACGCGCCTGGGATCTTGAGAGCGCGCGCTCTCGGGCTTCGGGCTAGCCGAAGAAGTAGGTCGCGCCGATCGTGAAGTTGTTGAACACGGGGAAGTCCCCGGCGAGCGAGTGGACCAGCATCTGCCAGCCCATGGTCGCGCCGAGGCCGTGGCGGAAGCGTCGGCGCTCGCTGCCGTGGAACAACAGGCCCATGTCGAGCTGCGCCTTGGGCCCGTGGGGGGCCGCGGCGGCGGGCGTGGGCTGGGTCGGGTCGGCGTTGGCCATCGCCGCGTAGAAGAAGTTGTAGCCCAGGCGGAAGTCGACGAAGCCCCGGCCCATGAGGCTCAGCCGGCCCAGGCCCAGGCTCGGGCCGCCGCCGACGAGCAGCGGGCTGTAGCGGTCGTCGTCCGTGCCGCCGATGTCGACGGCGCCCGCGAACAAGGTGGGGCCGACGGCGTAGCTGATGTGGTTCCAGGTCTGGCCAAACTCGACGTTGGCGAAGGCTCCCCGTCCGCCCGCGCCGTCGCGGGTGTCCGAGAGCCCGTAGGCCGCCCGCGCGGCGAAGTACAGGCGCGAGGGGTTGTGCTCGGGCCGGTAGATGCGGGCGTAGTAGCTGCGCATGCGCTCGCGGTGGTCCACGCCCTCGCGCGCCGAGTCGTCGACCCGCACGCGGACCCGCCGAGCTTCGGCCTCGTCGCTCTCGAGCAGGTTGGACATGTCGGAGGACTCGGGCAGGGCCGGCTGCTCGGCCGCGGGCTCAGCTTTGGCTTCGGGCTCGTCCGCGGGAGCCTCGGCAGGCTCCGCGGGAGCCTCGGCAGGTTCCGCGGGAGCCTCGGTGTCGGGAGCAGCCTCGGGTTGGGCCTCGGCCTCGGCTTTGGGTGCCTCCGAGGGCCGCTGGACCTCGGGAGGATCGAGCGGGGAGGGATCACTCGGGTCTGTCTGCGTCGCCGGGGCCTCTCCTGGGGTGTCATCACCGGCCGGAGGGGCAGTGGCGATGACGAGCGCGAGGAGGGCAGGCGTCGAGGGCATGGCAGATAGGCTACTCCCGAACTGCCAGTCGGGCGAGTCCGCCCACCAACTTGGCCGTAGGTCCCACGAAATAGCTATGATTTCGCGTAGTCGGTGTTGCTCGGGAGTGGTCGCTCACGCTTTTGGCAGCGCGAGGATGGTTGAGCCAAAACTGCCTTCGACCTGGCCCCAGGACGAACTGAATGCGCCTTGCGGTCCAAGGGTCAGGGTTGCCAAGAGCGCCGAAGGGCGCTGATATGAGCCCGACGAGGGAGTCTCCCCATGACCGAATCACGCATGAACAAGCCCACCGCGGGCAAAGCCTGGATGGCCGCACTGCTGTGCCTTCCCATGGTCGCTTGCGGCCCGACGATCTTCGCAGACGCCGACGCCCTCACCGTCGTCGGTGAGCCGCCTCCGCCTCCGCCCCCGCCGCCCGAGCCCGAGCCCGAGCCCGAGCCGCCCAAGCGCGTCGAGGTCACGGCGTCCGCCATCGTCATCAACGAGAAGATTCTGTTCGAGGTCGACAAGGCCGAGATTCGCTCGGAGTCCTTCAGCCTGATGGACGAGATCACCAAGGTCTTCATCGACAACCCGCGCATCAAGAAGGTGTCCGTCGAGGGCCACACCGACTCCGACGGCTCCTCGCGCTACAACAAGAAGCTGTCCCAAAAGCGGGCGGACTCGGTGATGGCCTACCTCGTCGAGCACGGCGTCGCCCAAGAGCGCCTGGAGGCCGTCGGCCACGGCGAGGAGAAGCCCATCGCCGACAACGACACCGACGAGGGCAAGGAGAAGAACCGCCGCGTCGAGTTCATCATCCTCGAGCAGGACGAGATGACCAACGTGGTCGAGATCGATCCCGAGACCGGGGAAGAGCGCGTCGTCGAGACCAAGCCCTCGGACGCCAAGAAGCCCAGCTCGGCCCGGGCCAAGCCCTCGGCCGCCAAGGCCGTCGCCGCGCCTGCCAAGGTCGACTCCGCCGGAGGTGACAAATGAACGCCCGCAACTTCACCAAGCTCCTGCTCGTGACGCCGCTGGTCGCCAGCGTCGGCTGTGCCTTCTACGCCCGCAGCCCCGAGGACTATCGCTCGGTCACCCGCGAGCTCGTCGAGACCCGCAACGCCGACATCAAGGAGTGCTACGACGTCGCGCTTCAGACCGACGAGAAGGTCGGCGGCCGCGTGACGGTGAACTTCCAGGTCGAGCAAAAGACCGGCAAGATCATCAACGTCGCTCCGGACTCGAGCGCGACCACGGCCCCCGAGAACCTCACCAAGTGCGTGGTCTCGGCCATCGAGAACCTGCAGCTCGATCCCGCCGACGCCCGCGACGGGATGGCGACCTTCACCTGGTCCTTCGAGGCCGGCGCCCCGGCTCCAGCCGAGGGCTGAGCGCGTCATCGCGCGCCAGGGCTGCGTCGGCGACGGCGCATGTCCGCAACGAGGGAGGCTCCAGGGCCTCCCTCTTTGCGTGCTTGGACCACGGGACTGGCCCTCCGCCACTTTAGCGTCGAAATCCTCGCAGCGGGCGTAACCCCAGCGACTCGTGGGGTATAAGCGCCTTCATGACCCGCACTACAGCCTTGTTCGCCAGCTCCCTGCTGCTCGTCGCTGCCTGCACCAAGCCCGAACCGGAGCCCTCGGGCGAGGAGGCCGGGGACGCCGGCACCGACACCGCTGGTGAGAGCGACAGCAGCTCCGAGGACGAGGTCGGCGAGACGGCGGACACCACCGACGAGGGCGAGAGCCCCTCGGACTTCTGCGTCGAGCGAGACCTGCCCGTCGCTCCGCTGATGGAGGGCACCGGCGGTGACTTTGGAGAAATTGCGGGTGACTTCACCGTCGAGACGACCTTCGGCGAGTGGAACCTGGCCGCGAATTTCACCGGCTGCGACACCTACGTGTTCGTCAACCACCTCGCCAACGGGACCAGCGACCAGCTGCGCAGCAGCTTCACGGCCGACCTGTTCACCCGCTCGCCCGACAACGTCCACTACTTCTTCCTCAACAATGACGCCGACCCGGCCGCGGGCGCCATCGCGTGGCAGACCAAGATCGGCCAGACCCTCGCGCCGCTGACCGACGAGGAGCAAAAGTACTGGATCGACCACGTCCACTTCGTCGAGGACGCGCCGGCCGACATCACCGGCAGCGTGGGCTGGTTCTTCGCCCAAAACCCCAACGTGATGGTCGCGGCCATCGATCGCTTCCAGCGCTGGGACTTCCCCAACTCGACCAGCGACACCGGCGGCGGCAGCTTCGCCCAGACCGGCGCCGTGCTGGCCTACACCCCGCGTTGGTACAACTGGTACCACGCCCAGGAGCTCGAGCTCGAGGCCCAGACCCGCGAGCCAGGCTTCACCGAGGTCGCGCTCCTCGACAACGTCTACTTCCCGCCGGACGGGCCGGCCGGCAACGACGGCCCCTTCGCCAACACGTACAACCACAACGTGTGGCCGGCGAACTTCCCGGACGCCGCGAGCTTGGCCGAGTTCGACACCATGGAGGTCGTGGTCACCGGCACCTGCGGCCCCTACGGCGACGACGACTGCGGCCACTGGGACTACGAGGCCTGGGTCGAGCTGTGCCCCGACCAGGCCTGCGAGGGCGAGACCACCGAGGTGTTCCGCTGGATCACCCCCTACGCGCGCATCGGCGAGCGCAAGTGGGTGTTCGACGCGACCCCCATGCTCGGCCTGATCCAAGACGGCGGCGAGCAGTTCTTCCGCTTCGGCATGCGCTGGAACATGAACCCCTCCGTGTGGGACATGCGCTTTCGGCTGCGCGACACCGGCCAGGGCTCGCGCCCCGTGGAGACCGTGCGCGCCTACCGGGCCAACAAGGGCTTCAACGACACCTATAACGAATGGGAGACCGTCGAGTTCACGCCCCCGGCCTCGGCCACCAAGGTCGAGCTCGTGGCCATCATCTCGGGGCACGGCCAGGACGAGGGCAACTGCGCCGAGTGGTGCAACCATCAGCACGAGTTCACGATTAATGGCACTGACGTGCACCTTCGCGAGTTCCCCGGCGAGGTCACGGCCCAGCGCTGCGCCGAGGCGGTCGACGAGGGCGTGGTCCCCGGGCAGTGGGGCAACTGGACCCCTGGTCGCGCGGGCTGGTGCCCCGGTCAGCCCGTGCAGCCCTGGCGCGTCGACATCACCGACGAGGTCACCCTCGGCCAGGTCAACACCCTCGACTACCGCGGCCTGTTCGGCGGGCAGCCGGTGACAGGGAACCGCGGCCGCATCCTGTTCTCGACCTACGTCGCCTACTACGAATGATGCGCAGGCCTTGGCCGGCGTTCGCCGAGCCGGGCTGCGCGAAGGCCTCGGACGACGAAACCGACAGCTGTGGAGCTGTCGGTTTTTTAATTACATGCACACAAATCTGAGATATTTACATACGGAGACGCATGAGCCTTGGATCAGTGTGCATTCTTCGCAGCGTCAAAATCTACGGGGTTTGCGTGAAATGACGCTCGAAAATGTGCGCATTTTCGCGTGTATCTTGAAAAGTGGGCACATGACTACACAGACGTTCGATTTAATGGTGGTAAATGAGCAGTTCCGGGTATACTGTAATCCTGCACCCGGGACGGCAGCCGCACCGCCCGTGGTCACCAAGGCAGCGCGGGGAGAACGCTGTCCTGGGAGAGGTTTGGCTCGCGGTCAGGAGACGACGATGAAAAAAGTTCTAATTCCCATTGCCCTCAGTCTGCCGGTATTGGCCCTTGGTATGGGTCAGGCCACGGCGAAGAAGAACAAGAACAAGCCGTGCGTCCCGGTCGGAACCGTCACCACGGTCGAAAGTTACGATGCCGCGATGGGCGAGCTGCCCGAGGGCGTGGCGGTTGCACCCAATGGCGACATCTTCGTGACCCTCGCGCCCACGGGTGAAGTGCGCAAAATCGACCCCGAGACCGGGGTCGGTGAGACCTTGACCACCATCGATCCGGGCGGGGGCTTCCTGCTGGGAATGGCATTTGACGATGATGACCTCTACGTCGCGTTGGCCTCATTCGTGCCCGAGACCTCTGGTGTCTGGCAGATCGACACGGAGACCGGCGCGGCGGCGCGAGTCGTCGATCTGCAGGGCTTCCCCAACGATCTGACCTTCGACAAGTGGGGCAACATGTACGTCACCGAGTCCATCGGGGGCGCCGTCTACCGCGTCGAAGAGGGCTCGAACGTCGCGGAGCTGTGGGTCCAGGACGACCTCCTGGTCGGTGACGTCGAGGTATCCCCAGTGCCTTTCCCGATTGGCGCCAACGGCATCGTCTACGACGAAAAGAACGACGCCGTGATCGTCGCCAACTCGCAGGTCCCGGCGATCATCGAGATCGAGGACAACTGCGGGACCGCGGGGGTGCTCAGCGTGATCGCGGCCGGCGAGGACCTGCGCGGCGCCGACGGCCTGTCGCTGGGCAAGAGCGGCGACGTCTACGTGGTCTCGAACTTCAATTCCACGCTCTTGCGGGTCGATCGCTACTGGGGTGATTTGGAGGTCATCGCCGACGGCGACGATGGCCTGGTGTTCCCGGCGACCGCGGCCTTTGGTCAGGTCAAGGGCGTGGACAGGCGCTCCATCTATGTGACGAACTTTGGCTTTGGGGCTGGAGACGACGCGCCGGTCAGCCTGCTGAAGATCAAGCTCGACGAGAAGAGCGAGAAGTTCCCGGCCGGGACCTAGGCTGAGCTTCGAGATCGCCGTCGAGGGGCGCTGCTCGGGAGGTTGGAGGACCTCCCGGTCCGCTCCCCTCGAAGGCCACGCGCGTCGATCGCGGGGCGGTGATAGGATCGGGCCATGACTTGCGCTCGACCCTTTCCTCGCACTCTCGGATCGATATTGCCCGCGGTTTTGGCCGTGACCGTGACCTTCGCCTCTGCGTGCACCGAGGACGGGGACGAGGGGGCCGACGAGGTCGCGGACGGCGAGGATGGGACGACTGGGGGGGACACCAGCTGCTCCGAGGCTGGCTCGGATCCCGGGGCGGCGCTCGAGGGCCGCGTCGTCGAGGTCTCGCCCGGGGCCAGCGAGGGCTTCGGGCAATGCTCGAGCGGCTGGGCCACGGACGCGCCAGCGCGCGAGCCCGAGTGGACGGCCCACGTCGGCCAGTCGCCCGAGGGCTTCGTGGACATGAAGGTCGAGGCCTACCCCGGCGGGGGCGCGGTCGTCTTGACCAACAACGTGTTCGCGCGCTTCGACGGCGCCGGCGAGCTGCTGTGGTCGAGCTCGGCCGGCCTCGAGTCCGCGGGCAGGGTGGCCCTCGCGGTCGAGCCCGAGGGGACGATCCTGGCGGCCTACTGGAGCTGGGAGGACGACAGCACCGGCTTCGATCGCTACGACGGCGACGGCAACGCCCTGGGCGCGGTCGAGGTGGCCTTCAACAGCCCCTCCGCCCGGGTGTGGGGGATCGAGCGCCTCGGCGAGGACCTGATGATCGCTTGCGAGGACGAGGGCGCCCAGGGCTTCTTCCAGTCGACGCTGCTGCGGGTGAACCCCATGGGCGAGGTGGTGCTGCGCAAGGGCAACCCCAGCTTGTTCTCCACCGACTTCGCGGTCACGCCCGGGGGGCAGGTGCTGTTCGCGGGGGTCCTGCTCTCGGCCGAGGACGGCGGGGTGTTCGGCAACCTGACCCCGAGCACGGGCAACATCCAGGCCGGGAACAACGTCGGCGAAGACTTCGTGGTCACGGTCTCCAACGCCGACTTCTCCGTGGGCCGCTACTCGACCTTTGGGACCGAGCGCTGGCTGCAGGGCTACGACCGCGCCGGCAACTTCGAGCGTGCCCTCGCCGTGGCCGGGACCGAGAGCGGGGAGCTCGTCGCCGTGGGCTCGGTCCCGATCGTCAACTTCGAGACCCTCGGCTACTGGTACACCAGCGAGCCGCAGATCATCGCCACCGACGCCGACGGCAACGCGCTGTGGACCGACCGCGTGGCCATGCTCGGCGAGGCCTCGGACGTGGCGATCGGCGAGGACGGGGCCATCTACGTGGTTGGCGGGGCGGAGGGGACGGCGGTCCAGAGCGACGAGTATGGGGATTGGCCCGTCGTCGAGCGGTGGATTCGACGCTACGCCTTCTAACGATTGCGAATGACTCGGGCGGTCGGGGTCGTTCCTGGCAGGCCATTGGGCGGGCTTTGAAGCCCACCGGTTCGAGAACGCCCGCTTTGAATCCTCGCTGTGTTCGAGCGCTGTCGAGAACGTAGCAAAGTCACCGGCGATCATGGTCGCCGATGCGATGCGCGTTCTTGTTACCGTCGCCCGTGTGGAAGGAGGCGTCGTGATGTCCGAACGCTTGTCGATCGCAGTCGAGGACCTGGATGAACGGATCCGCTACCGGATCGCGGGCGGTGAGCCCGGCAGCAAGGGGGTCGTGTGGCGCGATGGGGACGACGAGCTCGCCCTCGATCTCGCGGCCCTGCGCGTGCACACCAAGCCCGGATGGTTGATCGTCGCGCTGCCCGTGACGGCCGCGAGCGGCGGAGCCCAGCGCCTCGAGGTGGTGGTCTTCCTCGGGCGCGAGGGGGCGGGGGAGGGCGCGCGCGCGTCCGCGACGACCCGCGCGACGACCCCGGAGGCCACGGCGATCGCCGACCGCTGGGGCGCCGACTTGGTGCGCGTGGTCTGGGACGGCGTGCTCGACCTGCTCGAGGGGGCGGTCGCCTTCGCCACCAAGCGACGCCCAACGCCCGCGCCCACGGTCGTCGGGTTCACCTGTGACGGACGCGAGCTCGCGGTCGAGCTCGCCAGGGGAGGTCGGTGATGCCGCAGACACGCCAAGCCCTGCTCGAGCTCGCCAAGCTGCTCGGGCTGCTCGAACAAAACGGCACGCTCTCCTGGGACTGGTTCGTCGACCCCGTCGACGACGCGCTCTCGCTTCCCCCGGCTCGCCGCGCCCACCTCGGCGCCATGCTGCGGGCCCTGCTCGACGACGCCGGAGGCCCCGAGACCTTCGACGAGGACTA
>NZ_ABCS01000185.1 GCF_000170895.1 Plesiocystis pacifica SIR-1
CTTCGTCGGAGAGACGGGCTTCGTTGGAGCGTGAGAGGGTCTTCGTCGAAGCATGAGGGAGTCTTCGCTGAAGCGGCTGGACCGACTCGCCAGACCCAAGCGCCTCGAGAATGGTGGCGCTCGACAGTGACGAGTGGATCTTCATCCCCGCCAAACCACGCCCCCGCGTGCGGGGGCGACCACACACCCTCTCGAAGGCACGAACATCATTGCCCACCAAGCCAAAGCGGAGGAGCGGACAGCGACGAAGCGCCCCCGGTCCGAGGCGCCTGTGGGGGCTAAACTAGGGCACCACGCCGCGGCGGACGACGCACTTGGGGTCGCAGTCGGGGCCGTTGGGCTCGAGGATTTCCTGGACGTTGAGGGTCACGAGCTCGTTGATGGCGGCGTCCTCGGTCTCGATGGGGACGACGGTGACCCGGATGCTCGTGGTCGTGTCGGCGCGCTCGCCCGTGACGATGAAGCCGTCGGCGTCGCACTCGAGCCAGTCGGGGAGGGGCTCGGCGTCGGGGCTGTCGGGCAGGCAGGTGACGGTGAGCTCGTCGCCGTCGGGGTCGATGGTCAGCAGGTAGGGCTCGTTGACGACGACCGAGCCGTAGTCGACCTCGAGGGTGGAGTCGCAGCCGATCTCCGTGCACTCGGAGCCTCCGCAGCCGCCGAGCGCTCCGGCCATGAGCAGGGCCGCGAGGACGGCCCGAAGACCGAGGGACGGGCGAGGGAGGCGAGCAGGGGAGGGCATGGCCGCAGACTAGATCAACTGGGCGGAGCTCGCCTGGGGGGCCCTCGGCTCGCCTCGGGTGGGCACCCCGGGTAGACTGCGACGGTGTTCCGCCCCTGGCTGCGAGTCGCCCGCCCGGACGACTGGACCGGCAACCTCGCGCGCCTGGGGCTGATCCCCGTGTACTTCATCGCGCTCTTGGCCGTGACCATCGGGCGGATCCCGAGCTCGTGGCTGGTGATCGGCTTTGGCTTCGAGGTGCTGACCCGGGCGGTCCTCGGGCTGGTGATGATCTACCTGCTCGGCTGGGTCCGGGCCGTGGCCTTCTCCCTGGTCCCGGGGGCGGTCGTGCTCTACGGTCGACGGCTGTGGTTTCCCCACCGCGGCCGGCGGGTGCTCGTGCGGACCACGGCGGTCACGGCCGTCGAGGTCGAGCTGCGCCCGCCGCCCCGGGGCGAGGTCTTCCTCATCGAGCTCGACGACGGCGCAGTCTACGACCTGTGCCCGGTGCACTGGAACGGGGCGACGCGGATCTACGCCGTGCTCGCGCGCCGCGTCCGGCGAGCCCAGGCCCGGGAAGAGCGGCGCCGCAAGTAGGCGGGGCGCCCCCGTCGTCGCGGGTTCAGGCCTGGCTGTCGCTGTCCGGGCTGCCGGGCTGGGTGCCCGAGCTCGTCAGCGTGGGCCCCGAGCTGTCGCCCTCGCTCCCCGGCGCGACGTTGCGCCGGTGGACGAGGATGCCGATGAGGGAGGTCCCGATCATCAGCGAGGCGGCCACGCCGAGGTGGCTGGGGAGCACGTGGGCGGCCCCGGTCATCGGGCACTGCCAGGTGATCGCCGTCAGGGCCGTGAGCGAGATGCCCGCAGAGATCCAGTAGACCGCCGAGGTCTTGCGCCGCTGGATGAAGGCCCCGCTGAGCAGCCCGAGCAGCAAGACCATGGTCGCGTAGATGGCGATCATCATCCCGCAGCCGGCGCCGAAGTGCGGATCGTCGAACAGCGCGCCGTGCTCGTGGGGGACGCCCAGGGTGGCCAGGAGCGTGAGGCCCACGGCCGAGGCCGCCAGCCCGATGCGGGCGCCGCGGCTGGGAAAGAGCAGGCCCAGGCCGATGGCCGGGAAGATGATCAGGCACAGCAGCCACAGCACGCACTGGACCCCGAGCTGCCACCACGGCTGGTGCAACAGGTCCGTGCGCAGGCCCATCATCACCATGCCGCCGCCGACGGCGATGACGGCGACGAGCAGGGCGGGCAGGAAGTGGCGCCGGCGCTCTCGCTGCAAGTTCTGGAGGTCGCCGATGATCAGCGCCGCAGCGTCCAGGCGCTCCTCGGGTGACTCGGCGCTCATTGTCCGATCCCCCGCAGCATGGCTTCGATGACTTCCGCGACCCGCATCTTTGGACTGGAGATCAAATTGACGTCGAGATCCTCGGGCCGCAACTGTGCGAGCAAGGCGACGGGCGCGCTCGAGCCGAGCATGCGGGCGAGGGCTTTGTAGCCGCGGTGGGCCCGGACCCGCGCGGCCCCCTCGCGGATGTCGAGGCGCTCGGCGACCTCGGCCATGGACATGCCGCGCAGCTTGTGCATCTCGACGACCTCGCGCTGGCCCGGGGGCAGGCGCGCGATCGCGGAGCGGACCTGCTCGACGATCTCGTCGGCGCGCTCTTGGCTGGTGATCATGTCCTCGAGCGAGTCCATCCCGTCGGGGAGTTCGTGGGTCGACCCGTCTTCGTTTCGGTGCAGGTTGACCTGCCGCTTGTCCCGGCGTCCGCGCTGGCGCAGGTGGTCGAGAGCGACATTTCGAGCAATCGCGAAGTACCAGCCCTGGACCGCGCCGTCGGGATCCCCGCCTTGCAACTGAAAGCGCTCTCGGGCCAGGTGGGCCTTGAGGAAGGTGAGCTGGAGCAGGTCGTCCACGGTCGCCTCGTCTCGGACGAGCTTCATCAAGAAGCCGCGCAGGCGCGGGCCGAGACGCCGATGGAGCGCGCCGAAGGCCCGTGGATCGCCGTCGCCGTAGCGATCCATCAGTTCGTACAGGCCAACCATGTCTGCGCGCTGATTCAACTCGGCCCGACCCGTCGCCAACGGGAGCTCCCAAGTCGATGTTTCGCACGCCTGTTCGCGAGGCCGCAACCCGGAGCCTCGGGGCCCTCGGGCGACCTTCGAAATGTGATTTTCATCGCGGGCAGGCCCGAGCCGCCCTGGGAGATGTCCCCACACCTGCCTGGGGAGGGATCTCAATCTGGCTCCTGGCCGTCCCAGGCTCCGTCCCCTTTGGCCGATTCGCGGCCGCCAATCCGGCTTGCGACGTCGTGACGGCTATGCTACCGATGCCGCAACAACTCCGAACTCGGTGGAGAGCGGGGGTCTTCCTCCGCTCTCTTTTTGTCTCGACCGGCTGGATGCTGCCGGACGCAGATGACGCCGGGCTGGGAAAATCGTTCATGACCCAAAGCCAAGAAACAACCTCCAAGACCGCAGCTCCGGCTGCGAAGGGGCACCGCCACGGCGCGGCGACGGCCCTGTTGGAGGCTGCGATCGAGCCGGTGTGCGCCGACATGGGCTACGAGGCTCTGCTCATCGAGTGGTCCGGGTCGGGCCAGCGCCGGGTGCTGCGGGTCTTCCTCGACTCGCCCAAGGGCGTGACCATCGCGGACTGCACCCGCATGGGTCGGCTGATCGGCAACAGCCTCGACGCGGCCGAGGCCGCGGTCGAGGCCGGCGAGGGCAACCCGGCCCTGGCGGCCTTGCTGGCCCCGGGCTACACCCTCGAGGTTTCGTCTCCCGGGGTCGACCGGCCCCTCGCCAAGAAGCGCCACTTCACCGCTCAGGTCGGCGGGCGCGTCAAGCTCAAGACCTGGGAGTCGCCCGCCGCGGCGGACGCAGACGAGCGCTCCTTCAACGGGCGCCTGGTCGCGGTCCACGACGACGACGCGGCCCCCGAAGATCAGCGCCGGGGCACCGTGGTCGTCCACGACCCCGAGCGCGATCGCACCATCCCCATCCCCTTGCCCCTCATCCGCCGGGCCAACCTGGTCTGGGAGGGCTGAGCTCGAGAGAAACACATGGAAGAGAACGTCAACCTCAGCACGGTCATCGACGCGGTCTGCCAGGAGAAGAACATCTCCCGCGACGTCTTGGTCGACACCGTCGAGCAGGCCGTCGCCACGGCGGCCAAGCGGGTGTTCGCCGACCGCGAGATCGAGGCCAGCTTCGACCTCGAGACGGGCAACGTCAACTTGTTCCAGGTGCTCTACGTGGTCGAGACCGTCGAGCTGCCGATGCGCGAGATGAGCATCGACCAGGCGCGCCGCTCGGGCCTCGAGGCCGAGATCGGCGACGAGCTGCTGTTCCAGATCTTCTACCTCGAGGACGACCGCAAGCAGGCCGAGGACCAGGCCAAGCAGTACCCCGAGATCCCCGCGCTCCAGAAGGTCAACACCGCGTTCGGGCGCATCGCCGCCCAGACCGCCAAGCAGGTCATCATCCAGCGCGTCCGCGAGGCCGAGCGGGAGAACCTCTACGACCGCTACAAGGACAAAAAGGGCGAGCTGATGACCGGCATCGTGCGTCGCTTCGAGCGGGGCTCGATCGTCGTCGAGGTCGACAACGGCCGGGCCGAGGCCATCTTGCCCTCGCGCGACCAGGTGCCCCGGGAGTCCCTGCGCCCCGGTGATCGCATCGTCGCCTTCGTCAAGGACGTCGACAAGTCGGCCCGCGGCCCGCAGATCATCCTCTCGCGCACCCACAAGGGCCTGGTCGAGAAGCTGTTCGAGCACGAGGTCCCCGAGATCTTCGAAGGGATCGTCCGCATCGAGGCGTGCGCCCGCGAGCCCGGGGCGCGCTCGAAGATCGCCGTGTCCAGCCGCGACCGCGACGTCGACCCCGTGGGCGCCTGCGTCGGCATGCGCGGTAGCCGGGTCCAGGCCGTCGTGCAGGAGCTGCGCGGCGAGAAGATCGACATCGTGCCCTTCGACGAGGACCCGGCGCGCTTCGTGTGCAACGCCATCCAGCCGGCCCAGGTCTCGCGCGTGCTCATCGACGCCGAGCGCCACACCATGGAGCTCGTCGTGCCCGACGACAAGCTGAGCCTGGCCATCGGCAAGCGCGGGCAGAACGTGCGCCTGGCCTCGCGGCTCACCGGCTGGCGCATCGACATCCACTCGCGCAGCAAGATCCGGCAGATGGAGCGGCGCAGCCAGGCCGAGATTGCGGCCATCCCCGGCGTGGGCCACGAGCTCGCCGCGCAGCTCTTCGACCTGGGCTGGCGCACTCTGCGTGACCTCGCCGTTGCAAACATGGAGGAGCTCGCCTCCGTCATCGGGGGCGATCTCGACGCGGCCGACGCGATCATCGACACGGCCAACGAGGCAGCCTCGGGCAACATCCAGCTCGAGGTGGTCTACGCCGCCGACGACGAGGAAGAAGAGCCCCAAGGAGGCGGCGACTGAATGCCTGAGCGGACCTGCATCGGCTGTCGCGTGACGCGCGACCCTGGGGGGCTGCTCCGCTTTCGGCGGAGCGTCGACGGCTACATCGTCCCAGCCACCTCTGCGCGCACCTCCGTGGGCCGCAGCGCCTACTTGTGCCCCAGCTACGCGTGCTTCCAGCAGGCCCGCAAGCGCCGCGCGTTCTCGCGTTCCTTCGCGAAGAGCGGCGCCATCCACCTCGATCCCCGCAACGACGACGTCTGGGCGCGGCTGTGGTCCGTGACCCTCCGCGACCTGCGCGGCGCCGTCGAGCGGATCCCGACACGGCACCCCCGACGCCGAGGACTCGAACAACTCTTGTTTGAACTATCATCCCAGCCCGCAGCCCCCCGCGAGGCCGTGCCAGAGCGAAGCACCGGTACGACTCCGGCCTCCCACGAAACCGCAGCGAGTCGCCAAGACGCGCCGAAGGGAGAGGCCCATCATGGCTAAGATCCGCATTTACGAACTCGCCCGCGAACTCGGGATCAAAAACAACAAGGACTTGGTCGCTGAGGTCAAGAGCCTTGGTATCCCGATCAAGGGCGTCATGAGCACGCTGAGTGACGACGAGGCCAACCGCGTCCGTCGTCGCCACAGCTCCGGCTCGTCTGGTGGCAGCGCCAGCGGCGACAGTGGTGGCGACGGTGGCCGTCACCCGGACCGCAACGCCAAGCCCAAGGTCATACGTCGTCGCTCGCAACGCCAGCGCCCCGCCGATCGTGAGCGCGAGAAGGAGAAGGAGCGCGAGCAGGAAGAGGCCGCCCGCGTGGCCGCCCAGCCGTCCCCGGCGCCGGCCGTGCGTCGGTCGGAGGTGCGCCGCCGCGGCCAGAGCCCCGAAGCCTCGCGCTCGCCGGAGCGCCGCGACGGTTCTGCTCGCCAGCCCGCCCGCGCCCCCAGCGGTAGCGGGGCTCGAGCCGGCGAGGGCGCGCAGCGTCGAGCCGCCGCGCAAGCCAGCCCTGGGGGTCAGGGCGCCGAGCCCAGTGGGGAGGCCGCTGATACGCGCATCGCCCCCAAGGTCGGTGATCGCATCGAGCTGCCCCGGGGCACGCGTCGCTTCCGCGACGGCCTCGCCGCGAAGATCGAGCGGCGCGAAGAGGTCGAAGAGCGGCGGCGCCAAGATGCCCTCGAGGCCGCGCGCAAGGCCGAGGCCGAGGCGCGAGCTCAAGCTGCCGAGGCTGCCGCGAAGAAGCGCGCGGCGGAGAAGGCTGCGGCTGCTGTCCCCGTCAACCCGAACGCCCGCAACGTCGTCCGCAACGAGGACGGTGTCATCGTCGCGGCGGCGTCTCGCCGCTCGGAGCCCACGATCCTCGGCTTCATCCCGCTCCAGACGCCGCCCCGTCGCCGCGAGGTGATCATCACCGAGGCGAACAAGGGCCGCACCGAGGGCCGCGCGACCGCCCGCAAGCGGCGCGAGGAGAAGGCCCAGGCCCGCGGCCGTCGTCGTCCCTCGCGCTTCCGCCGGGGTCCGAGCGGGCCCAAGCAAGTCTCGACCGTCGAGATGAGCGAGGCCAAAAAGCGCATCCGCGTCGACGAGGTCATCCAGATCTCGGACATGGCCCACCAGATGGGCGTCAAGGCGGCCCGGCTGATCCGCACCCTGTGGCAGCAGGGCATGCGCAACGTGACCATCAACAGCTCCATCGACGTGGAGACTGCGGAGTACGTCGCGGCGGAGTTCGGCTACACGATCGAGAACGTCTCCTTCCAGGAAGACGAGATCCTCGCCAGCTACGACGACGAGGGCGAGCTCCGGGCGCCCGTGGTCACCATCATGGGCCACGTCGACCACGGCAAGACGACCCTGCTCGACTACATCCGCAAGGCCAAGGTCGCCGACGGTGAGGCCGGCGGCATCACCCAGCACATCGGGGCCTACCGCGTCGACACCAACCAGGGCCCGGTCGTGTTCATCGACACCCCCGGTCACGAGGCGTTCACGGCCATGCGCTCCCGCGGCGCCGCGGTCACGGACATCGTCGTGCTGATCGTCGCCGCCGACGACGGCGTCATGCCGACGACCCAAGAGGCCATCGACCACGCCCGCAAGTCGGACGTGCCGATCATCGTCGCGGTCAACAAGATCGACAAGCCCGAGGCCAACGTCGGCCGCGTCGAGCAGATGCTCATGAAGGAAGGGCTGGTCGGCGAGGACTACGGCGGCGAGACCGTCATCAGCCACATCTCGGCCAAGACCGGCGAGGGCGTCGACGAGCTGCTCGACCTGCTCGGCGTCCAGGCCGAGGTCCTCGAGCTCGTCGCGCCCGTCAAGGGTCCGGCGGCGGGCACGGTCATCGAGTCGCGCGTCGACAAGGGCCGGGGCACCGTGGCCACCGTGCTGGTCCAAGCTGGTGAGCTCAAAAAGGGCGACATCGTCGTCGCCAACGAGTTCAGCGGCAAGGTCCGCAACCTGCTCCAGCCGGGCGTCAAGAACAAGCGCCTCAAGTCGGCGACGCCCTCGACCCCGGTCGAGGTCCTCGGCCTCGACGGCGCGCCGCCGGCCGGCATGCGCTTCCACGTGGTCGAGTCCGAGCGCGACGCTCGTCAGCTCGTCGCGCACCGCCGCGAGAAGCGGCGGCGCAAGGAGAGCGTGCTGTCGGGTCCCTCGCTGCTCGAGCGGATCAAGAGCAAGAAGGTCCCGATCCTCAAGATCGTGCTCAAGGCCGACGTCCAGGGCTCGGCCGAGGCGCTCAAGCACACCCTCGAGGATCTGTCCGCGTCGAAGGTCCGCGTGGAGGTCATCCACGCTGGCGTCGGCGGCATCAACGAGACCGACGTCAAGCTGGCGATGGCGGCCGAGAACCCGCTGATCATCGGCTTCAACGTCAAGGCCGTGGGCAAGGCCTCGAAGCTCGCCGAGCACGAGAAGGTGCCCGTCGAGACCTTCTCGGTCATCTACGAGGCCTCCGACCGCGTCCGCGAGCGGATGATCGACCTGCTCGAGCCCGAGTACCGCGAGGTCCCGCTGGGCACCGCGGACGTCCGCGCCCTGTTCCCCATCCCGCGCCTCGGCACCGTCGCCGGTTGCCGCATCATCAAGGGCAAGGTCACCCGCTCGAGCCACGTCCGCGTGCGCCGGGCTGGCCGGGTCATCTACGAGGGCCGCATCGGATCGCTGCGCGTGTTCAAGGACGACGTCAAGGAGGTCAAGGAGGGCATGGAGTGCGGCATCGTCGTCGAGGGCTTCAGTGAGGTGGAGCCCGAGGACCAGCTCGAGGCCTTCGAGCTCGAGACCATCCGTCCGGAGCTCGAATAGGCCATGAGCCGGCGTCGCCAACGAGTCGAGGAGCTGCTGCGCCGGGAGATGGCGCAGATGCTCCTGCGCGGGGAGCTCCGGGACCCGCGCCTGCAGCCGGCCAGCGCCGTGAGCGTGACCGGCGTGAGCGTGAGCCCGGACCTCAGCGTGGCGACGATCTACGTCGACGTGCTGACCGAGGCCCTGCGCCTCGAGAGCGTGCTCGCGGCCTTGCGCGCGGGCGGCGGGGCCATCCGGCGCAAGCTCGGCGAGCGGGTGCAGCTGCGGCGTACGCCCGAGCTGCGCTTCCACCACGACGACAGCATCGAGCGCGGCAACCGGGTCGAGGCCATCTTGACCGAGCTGCGCGACGCGGGGGAGCTCGATCCCGAAGCCAAGGCGGACGCGAAAGCAGGCGCCGCCAAGGCCGAGCTCGACGCGGCGAAGGCCGAGGCCGAGCCCTCCGACGCCGGCCCCGAGCTCTGAGGCCTGAGGCCATGGGCAGGAAGCGCAAGGCCGAGTCCCGGTACACCGGGGTTCTGCTCGTGGACAAGCCCGAGGGGCCGACCTCTCACGACGTCGTCGGCTGGGTCCGCTGGGCCCTCGGCGAGCGCAGCGTGGGCCACTGCGGCACCCTCGATCCGCCGGCGAGCGGGCTCTTGGTCGTGTGCGTCGGCGAGGGCACCAAGCTCGTCGACGCGCTGACCTCCGTCGACAAGCGCTACTGGACCCGGCTGGTGATCGGTCGCTCGACGACCACGGCCGACGGGGCAGGGGAGACCCTCACCACGGCGCCCGTGGACGCCGCCATGCTCGAGCGGGCGCGCGAACTCGTCGAGGCGTTGCGCGGCCCCCTCGAGCTGCCGCCGCCGGCTTACTCGGCGGTCAAGGTCGACGGCAAGCGCGCCCACGCCCTCGCCCGCGCCGGTGAGCTCGTCGAGCTGCCCAAGCGCCCCATGGCCGTGCACGCGTTGACCGTGCTCGGCGCGGGCCTCGAGCCGGCCGCCGCCACCGGCGAAGACGAGGGCGAGCAGGGCTGGATCGAGCTCGAGCTGCGCGTCGCCAAGGGTACGTACATCCGCTCCCTCGCCGAGGAGCTCGGGCGCCGCCTGGGTTGCCCTGCGCACATGGCCAGGCTCCGCCGCCTCGCCTGCGGCCCGCTCACGGTCGACGACCCCGGGGCCGTGGGCGGCCTGATCGCCCAGGAGCTGCCGCCGCGGGAGGGGGCGCCGCCGCGTTGGCGGGTCGAGCTCCCCCCGGCGGATCCGCCGGTGACGGACAACGATGCCCGCCGGGCGCGGGCGCGCGAGTGGCTCGAGTCGCGCCTGCGTGCCCCCTGGCGGGACCTGCCGATGCCGGCGGTCATGCTCGACGCGGACGCGAGCGAGGCCGCGGAGGAGCGCGCGAAGCTGGTCGAGCGCCTGCTCCACGGCCAGCGGCTCCCGCTCCACCCCACCATGCGCGCGCGCCTTGGCCTCGAGAATGTGGCCGGGGGGCCTTGCGCCCTGGTCCACCTTGGCCTACAGGTCATGATTCTCGCCGTCGTCGAATCCGACGAGGACGGTGACACGCGACTCCAGCCCACCCGGATCGTTCGCCTGCGTGCGTGTGATCCAGCTCCGGCACACCCCAGCGGCCTTCCAGGCGGGGACG
>NZ_ABCS01000184.1 GCF_000170895.1 Plesiocystis pacifica SIR-1
ATCGGGGGAGCTCGCGGCGCAGGGTGAGCGTGTCGCAGGCGGGGACGAGGGCGCGGACGCGGGCCCGGGTCGCCTCGTCCTCGGGCCACGGCCAGGGCGCCCAGGACAGCGCGCGCGCGAGCGCCTTGGCGTCCGAAGGCTGGGGCGGGGTGAGGAGCTCGCCGCGGAGGTAGAGGGCCAGCAGCCGAGACCAGCAGTCTTCGAAGGTGGCGACCTCGGGCCAGGCCAGGAGCGCCCGGGCAGCGCGCGCTCGCTGGGAGCGGTCGAGCTCGGTCGAGGCGGGGTCGAAGGCCTGGGCGCACAGGGCCTCGAAGCGCGCTCGACCTCGGGCGGGAGGACGGGCAGCCTCGATCGCAGGCGAGGTCCACGGGGCGAGGGCCGGGACGCCGAGGGGGTGCGCCTCGAGGAGCGCGTCGAGGGTCTGGGCGGCGCGCTCGGGGCCTTCGCGGTGCCAGCGGTGCACGGCATCCCGAGCCGCGGCGAGGGCTTGGGCTTGGGTCGGGCCGAAGCGCGCGCGCTCTTTGGGGCGGGCGCCTGGGGAGTCCGTGGGCCCCGGGGTCGGAGGCTCGGCGACGAGCGGGGGCAGGGCGAGGGCGTCGATCAACAGCGCGACGCTCGTCGACCCGAGCTCGGGGCCCAGTCGGCAGGCGGCCAGGGCGGCGTCGAGGTCTGCGCGCTCGAGCACGGCTCCGAGGGCGCGAAGCAGGCGTAGACGGCGGAGGCCCGGGACGGTGGCCGCGGGGCAGGTCGCGCGGATCAGGGCCCGACCCCGAGCGCGCAGCTCGGGCGTGTCGGCGACCCGCTCGACGAAGTCGAACACGGGGCGGGCGAGGGCGGCGTCCTTCTCGACGGCGGCGCTGCGTTCCAAGGTGCTCAGCAAGCGCTCGCGGTGGACGTCGTGGAGGGGACGGGGCGCGGCCTCGAGGAGGAGCGAGAGGTTGTCTTCCCGGGTGGTGTCGGGCGCGGCCTCGAGCCAGCGCAGCCAGCTGGGGAAGTCCCAGCGCATGGCCTCGACGACCGCCGAGCGGGGCAGGGGCGGCCGGGGTCGCGCGTCGTCGCTTTCGCGGGACGCCTCGAGGTCTCGGGGGTGTTGGGCGCGGTGAAACTCTGCGAGCAGCGCCGCGGCGCGCTCGGGACAGAAGCCGTCGAGCTCGATCTGGGAGAGCGGACCGTCACGACCTGGGACCGCCTCGTCGGCAGGGCTCGCGGCGCGGAGCCGGACGCGGTGCAGCGCCGCGGACAGGGCTCGCCTGGAGCTACCCTCGCGCAGGGAGAGGGTCCCGTCGAGGGCGGCCTCGACGAGGGCGAGGTCTGCGGGGCGGGCCGAACGAGCCAGACGAACCAGCGCGCGGACGCTCAAGCGGCCGCCGAGGGCCTCTCGAAGCAGCTCGCGGCTGCGCTCGTCGGGAGCGAGGGCGTGGGCGTCGACGAGGTGACGGGTACAGGCTGGCCCCGCGGCCGTGTCGAGGGCGGCGGACAGCTTGACCCGCAAGCTGGCGTTGTCGTGGCGGGCGAGCCAGCCGATGAGCGCCGGGAGGCTCCGGGCGGAGGCGAGGGTGGAGAGCGCGGCCGCGGCCTCTTGCTTGACGCCCATCTCGGGCCGCTCGAGGGCGGCGAGGACCCGGTCCTCGGCCCACGTCGCGCCGAGGCTGGCGACCGCGGCGAGGGCTTGGCGAAGCACCCGAGGATCCTCCGCCGAGCACAGGCGCCCGAGGGTGAGCTCGAGGTCGCGGGCCTCCTCGCCGCCAGCGACGATGGCCTCGATGGCGGCCCGCTGGATCTTGGGGTTGGGGTCGCGCCAGTGCGGGATCAGCCGGCGCAGGGAGTGGCCGGTGGGCTGCTGCCTCGCAAGGGTCTCGAACAGCGCCACGCGGGTGGGCACGTCGGGCTGGGGCTGCTCCTCGAGCCAGTCGAGGGTGAGGGCCAAGACGAGCTCGCGCCCGGTGTCGGGGCTGTCCTCGATCCACCGTCGGACCGGGCGCCCGTCCGCGAGCAGGTGCCGGCCGTAGCGGTAGAGCTGCTGCTCGAGGGCCGGCATGCGCTGACGCTTGGCGGCGAAGTCCCCCGCGAGAGCGGCGAGAACGTGGGCGCGAAAGACCTCGCGGTAGCGGGTCCGGATCGCGGGCAGGAAGCGCCGACGGCCGGACTCGCACAGCACGCGCAGCGCCTGCTCGGCCTCGATGCAGTCGCGGGGCTTCCCCTCCTCGTCGACCCGGCTCGTGGCCCACGGGGCGGCGACGAGCACCGCCGCGGCGCGGTCGTCCCGGGCGCTGCGCCAGCGCTCGTCGAAGAGCCCGCCCACGTGGGGGCCGAGCTCGCCGCACAGCCGCTCGAGCAGGGCGTCGCGGTCATCGTGGAGGGCCCACAAAGCGTCCAGGAGGGCGGGGAAGACGGGCTCCAGGGGAGCCGGGCTGAGCGGGGTGTCAGGGCCTCGAGGCGTTTTGGGAGGCCCGGAGGACAGCGCCAGCTCCAAGAGCGCCTCGGCCGAGGCTGGGCCGCCCTTGACCTTCAGCACGGGGATCAGCGCGGCTGGGATGGCGGGGAGCCAGGCCAAGAGCGCCTGTTCGTCGTCGAACTCCGGGGAGCGTCCGGCGGCCTCGACGAAGGCGCGGGCGAGCTCCGGGCGGCTGACCTCGCGCAGGAGTCGCGCCAGGAGCTGGTGGGCCGAGGTGCCGGAGCTGGCCGCGAGGATGGCCGCGCGCCGCCGCCAGCGAGGATCGTCGGCGGGCAGCTGCCCGAGGGCGGCGATCAACGCCTTGCGGGCGATGTAGCTGACCCGCACGAGCTCCTCGGCGCTCCACTGCGCGTGGTGGTCGAAGGCGCTCAGGAGAGCTGGGATCTGAGCCGCGCGCAGGAAGCTGCCGTGGCGGTGGGCGGCGAGGACGTGGCGGCGCGCGCAGGCGCCAAAGTCCAGCGGCTGCTCGGCGCCGAGCTCGACGACGAGGGCGAGCAGATCGAGGGCGGGCTCGGCCTCGCTCTCGTGTGGGCGCGGCCTGGCGGCGCCGGACAGCACGGCACCGAGCCCTGGGACCTCGCCCAGGCCCGCGAAGGCGCTGGCGCGGACGGGGGCGGGGAAGGACTCTTCGAGGGCGATCTCGAGGAGCAGCACGGCGTGGTGGCCGTCGCCCCCAACGGCCGCACGGACGCAGGTCTCGCGGATCGGCTCGTCCTCGAGCTGCTCGAGGCCCGCGCGCAAGATGGCCTCGAAGGTGGCCTCGCCCGCGGCGTCGCGCACGGCGAAGGTCAGGCTCGTGACCAGGCCGTGGGCGCGGCGGCGCAGGCGGATGTCCGGGTCGGCGCACAGGGGCTCGAGCAGGCGCAGGCCCTCACCCGTGCTCAGGGCGAGGTCGTGGACGGCGGCGGGGAGCCAGTCGAGGGCGATAGAGCGTAGGCGCGGGTCCGAGGCGCCGGCGAGGTGCTCGAGGAGGATGGCGGGCTCGAGCAGGTGGGGGGCGAGGCAAGGCTCGCCCTCGAGGGCGCGCAGGAGCTCCAGCTCGGGGATGGGCTCGATCCATCGCGCGCGCGCCTCGGGGTCGATGGCCCCGGCGATGGCCACCCGCAGCCAGTCTCGGCGCGAGCTGGGGGGCAGGGCGTCGAGGTCCTCGGGCAGGGGGCGACGGGCAGGGTCGCGGTCCAAGAGCGCGAACGCGAACTGGGCCAGCTCGCGGCACAGCTCCGGGGCGAGGTCGGCCACCCGCCGAGGCATCGCCGCCCCGAGAGCGTCGAGGCGCTCGGGGGCGTCCCAGCTCTGCAGTCGTCGCCGCGACTCTCGGAGCTCGATGGCCACCCGCGCCGAGTCTCGAGGGCGGGCTCGCGCGAGCCGGCCCTGCTCGGTGGCCACGTCACCGATGGCGTGGAGGAGGTCGACGGTGGCTCGGTGGGCGCGCGCCCACTCGGGGGCAGTCGACGGGGAGCTCGAGGGCGCCATGGCCCGATGATAGGGGGAAGAGCCGCGAGAGGTCCCGAAGGGGGTCCGCGGCGCTCCTGGGCGCGCGCTGCATCATCACCGGCGTCAGCCCGCAGATGGCCCGGGCCTTCGTCGATCTCGACGCGGAGCTTGGCGACATCCCCACGCGGCGAAGCCTCGAGGACGGGCTCGAGGCGTGCAGGCGCTTGTTGAGCCGCGACTGAGGAGGGCTCGGGCGGCGGGCTCGACGTCAGCGTCGACGAGCGCCAAGTGCCCGGTGGGCTCAGGTGGACCGGGGCGTCAGATTCCAGCGCCTCGACGACAACGAATTCGGCGAGCCATGAACACTTCGCCGAACAACTGGTACGTCGCCTCCTGGTCCAAGGACCTCGCCGTGGGGGAGCCCCTCGCCATGCAGGTCCTCGGCCGCCCGCTCGTGCTCTGGCGCGGTCCAAAGGGGGAGGTCTCGGCCCTCGACGATCGCTGCGTGCACCGCTTGGCGCCCCTGTCCCGGGGCCGCTGCGAGGGCGCGAACCTGCGCTGCCGCTACCACGGCATGGTGTTCGCGCCGGGGGGCGAGGTCGTGGAGATTCCCGGCCAGGATGAGATCCCAGCGCGGGCGCGGGCGCGGGCCTACCCCGTGCTCGAGCGGCACAGCTGGATCTGGATCTGGATGGGCGACCCCGCCCGGGCCGACCCCGATCGCATCCCCGCCATGGTCGGCCTGGACGACGAGAACTACTACCTCGGCGCGGGCACCCTGGACTTCGCCGCTGACGCCCAGCTGGTCCGCGACAACCTGCTCGACTTCAGCCACATCTCCTACCTGCACGCCGACAGCTTCGCCCTCGGCGACGCCTACGCCAAGGTCCCGCCGCGCATCGTCGAGCTCCCCGACGGCCTGCAGTACCAGCGCTGGCTCGAGAACCAGGAGCTGATGCCGGGCAATTCCATGCTCGTGGATCAGTGGTCGAACTACAGCTTCCGGGCGCCGGGGATCATCACGATGGCCACGGGGGCCTACCCCCTGGGCACGGCCCGCGCCCTCGACCTCGGGGCGCCCGATCCCTCGCTGCCCGGCATGAACATCACCTTCACCAATCAGGCGATCACGCCGATGAGCGACCGCAGCACCCGCTACTTCTTCTCGTGGGGCCCGCGGCGCGACTGCGGGACGCCGGAGCTCGCCGAGCAGATGATGGCCCTCGCCTACCGAGCCTTCACCGAGGACAAGGAGATGGTCGAGGCCCAGCAGCGGATGATCGACCTCGACCCGAGCTTCCCCATGCTCGGCACCCACTCCGACGTCGGCGTGTTCCGCTTCAACGCGCGCTTGCGCGAGATCGAGGCGGCCGAAGCCGCCCGCGAGGCGGCCGAGGGGTGTGCCCGCGTGCACCTGCCGGTCCACGCGGGCGCGGCCGAGTAGCCGCCGAGCCTGCCTCGCCTTCTCGAAGCCCCCAGGACAGGAAAAAGCCCGTCAGCTGTCGCTGGCGGGCTCTTCCTTCGAGTTTTTGCTGATGAGCCCGGTAGGACTCGAACCTACGGCCAGCGGATTAAAAGTCCGCTGCTCTACCAACTGAGCTACGAGCCCGGAGTTGAATGACCCCTACGGGATTCGAACCCGTGTCGCCGGCGTGAAAGGCCGGTGTCCTAGGCCTCTGGACGAAGGGGTCGCTAGGGATGGGGGTTGTACCCGCGAGGGCGGCTCCTCGCAAGAGTCTGATGCACTCGAATCAACCCCCGAGCGGCCCGCGGCGAGTAGACCTCGCTCACGGAGCCGCGCGACTCCGCCTCACTGAGGCGCGAGGAAGGACATGCGGTTCGCGGACTCCATGAAGGTCTCCTTCAGGGCGTTCCACGCGTTGGGGTGGGTCTCGTAGACGATGGCGTAGACCATGTCGTTGGCGGCCTGCATCTTGAACAGGGCGCGGGCGGGCTCGGGCTTGCCCTGGTCGGGGGCGGGGGGCACGTCGAGGACGGCCTGGTAAAAGCGCTTGCCCTCGTCGATCTGCTCCTCGGAGATCTTGACGCCGAGGTAGCCGAAGGCCTCGAGGGTCTCGTCCTTGTAGACGGCCATGGTCTTGTCCTTCTCCTCCATGAAGCTGGACAGGGCCATGAACGAGATGACGCCGCCGGGGATGCCCTCGATGCAGGACACGGACTCGATCTCGGGCGAGGCGCGGACGAAGCCGGGCTGCATCTCGACGAAGTTGTCCTCGGTCACGCCCTTGGGGAGGCGGAGCAGGACGGTGTCGCCGAAGTAGGGGGCCGGGTACTCGCCGACCTCGGCAGGGCAGACCTTCTTGGTCGGGTCGTTCTCGTCGACGGGCTCCTCGCTGCCCTTGTCGCCCTTGTCGCCCTTGTCTCCCTTGTTGCCCTTATCTCCCTTTCCACCCTTGCCGCCCTTGCCGGCGTCAGCGGTCTCGCCGTCCTTGGGGGGCGTGGTGCCAGCGGGCTCCTTGTCGCAACCGGCGACGAGGCAAAGAGAGAGGGCCAACGAACTGATGAAAGCGGTGCGGATCACGGTGGGGCTCCTGAGTCGGCGCATTCTTGCCAGGTTGGGGGGCGAACTTCAAGACGCGAGCTTCCCGGCGCCGGTACGGGCGGATCGCGCTCGCCGCGGTTTTGGCGGCGACGGGGTGGAAACGCCGCTCCCCGAGGTGGGCTCTACACCCCCGAAAGGGCGGCGAGTTGGCTCCAAAGCACGCTAGAGGCAGTGCAGGCGCAGCTTTGGCGGGTTCGAGAGCTGGATGATTTTTTCTGCGCGCGCGCTCAGCTCTTGGGGAAGTGCCACTCGACGGCGCCATTGGGCAGAAAATAAATCAGGTTCATGCGTCCGCCAGTGACCGTGGGGACGTGGCGGCTACCAGGAGGCAGGAACACCCAGGCGGGATCGCGGCCCTCGAATTGGCAGCTTTGTGTGCCCTGAGCGGGGAAGCCCACGGTCACCTCGCCCTCGAGGTGCGTGTGCTCGACGGCGCCGCCGATCATGCTGACCACGTCGATGGAGAGATCGTGCGTGTCGGCGCTGGCCTTGGCGACCCGGCTAAAGCGCGCGTCGGCGTCTCCGCGGTTGGCGAGCCAGCCCGCGTCGATGCCCGCCTGGATGGCCCGCCCGAGGGCCTGGACGTGCTCGCCGGCGTAGGGGAAGTCGGCCTCGAGGGCGGCCTCGAGGGCCTGGACCTGCTCGGGGCTGGTCTGGGCCTGGGGCTCGAGGGCGGCGACGCGGGCGAGGATGGGAGCGAGGAGCTCGCGCAGGTGCTGGTCGGGAGCGTGGGTCTCGGTCATGGGTCTGAGCTCGGAGGGACCCAACCACTACCATCGAGCTCGATGGCTGTCGCCGTCGCGCGGACGCTGCGGACGGGGCGGGAGCCCGCCCCCGAGTGGGTCTGCGCGTTGGCCTCGCTGCCGATCCACTCCCCGAGCAACACCGAGCGCAAGGGCGCGGGCGCGAGGGCGTCGAGGGCCACGGCGGCGGGGGTGTCCGGATCGCCCGGGCCCGCGCGCAGCAGCCAGTCGAGGGTCGACCGCCCCGCGCCGGCTTGGGTCACGAGCACGCGGCGCTCACCGATGAACAGGATGTCGAAGGGGAAGCCCTCGGGGTCCGTCGCGTCGCCGAGGCCCACGCGGATCCCGGGGTGTTCGAGCTCGGCCTTGACCATCAGGCCCCAGTTCGAGAGCAGCTTGGCCGAGGCCGTGGGCATGGGGCAGTCGCTGGCCCAGGCCCACGCGGGTTGGCCCGCGGGTCCTTGCAGGAGGGCCAGCTCCGCCGGGTCGAAGCCCATGCGGGTCAGCAGCATCTCGAACACCGACAGCTGCATGGCGAGGTTGCGGTAGTCCATGGCCGCGAGCGCCGGGAGGCCGCTGTCGCTCGCGCTGGCCAGGGCCGCGAGGTGGGCGAGGGCGTCGGCCCGGCCGGGGTCGCGGCGGTCGACGAGGGTCAGCATGCGGGCGTCGGCGGGGACCCAGGCGAAGCCGTCGAAGCGCAGCCCCGGGCTGCCGCAGCCGGTCTGAGCGGGCGCTTTGGCCTCGGGCGCTCCCGCGTCCGGGGGCGGGGTCGTCTCGGGGCTCGGGCACGCGACGGCCATCGCGGCCCCGAGCACGAGCGCGAGCGGGCGCGTCGTCGGGCGGGGCGTGCTCGGGCGGGACACGGTCGGCCTCAGTCGCGCAGGTGCTTGAGCTGGTCGCGGCTGAGCACCAGCTGGCCCACGGCCATGCCCTCGAGGGGCTGGAAGGCCACGCCCTTGAGCAGCGCCTGGACCTGGGCGTTCTCTTCGGGGTGGTCGCGCTCGTTGAGCTCGTTGATGGCCTCGGACAGGTCGCCGGTCGGGGCGAGGACGATCTGCCCGGCGAGGCCCTCGTCGGGGGACTTGCGCAGCACGAGCTGGACCTGAGCGATGCTCGCGTGCAGGTCGTAGGAGATCAGCGGGCCGCCGGACAGCAGGACCAGGCGAATGCCCGGGTCCTCGCCGAGGGCCTTGGTCATCTCGTCTTCGATCTGCGAGTTGGCCTGGCCCTGGGCGGACAGCAGGGGCTCGAGGCCGGTCCCCGGGATGTCGGCGGGGATGAAGGCCACGCTGTGCTCGTCGAGGAGCACGATCCGCCAGGGGAAGGCGCCCGAGGGCAGCCACACGTCCCGGTCGGCGCCCGTCTCCTCGCCGGTGTGCTTGGTGAAGCCGCTGCCCTCGAGCAGGGGCTCGACCTCGGCGGGGGCCTTGTTCAGCGAGCGCAGGAAGTAGGGCGTGTTCGACAGCGGCGTGGTGAAGGCCATGCTGCTGTCGGCGAGCCAGTCGGCGGCGAGGGCCTCCTCGCTGAGGACGATCTCGAGGCTCTCGTCGAGGACCTTGCGCTCGTCGAGGAGATCGGCGGCCTTGGGCGGCACGCCAAACACGACGGCGACGGTGTCCGGGTCGAAGCGCTCGCTGAGCCGGTCGTAGCTGGCCGCGAGCACGTCCTTGGGCAGCCAGGCGACGAAGCGGTCGATCTCCGGGGACTTTTGTTCGGCTTCGGCGGCCTCGCCGGCTTCGGCCTTGGCGTCGCCGGCCTCGCCCTCGGCCTGGTCCCCGCCGTCTTTGGCCCCGGCCTTCGCCTTGGGATCGGCGTCGGACTTGGGCGGGGTGTTGCAGGCGAGGGCGAGGCAGGCGAGGACGCCGGCGAGGGGGAGGGCAGTGGCAGTGAGGCGGGACGACATGGGCGATCCGTCAGTCGAAGTGGGGGATCCAGCGCTTGCCCACGCGGACGAAGCGACGGGGGTAGACGGCCGCGCGGGCCACCTCGGACCCGGCGTCGCCCGGTGTCTCGGCGTACTCGGGATCCCGAGGCATGAGGATGTGCAGCTCGCCGCCGCTCGGGCGCACCTTGGGCACGATGGGCGCGCGGGCGAGCTCGGGGGCGCGGGTCAGCCACTCGCGCCAGTCCCCGGCGCGCAGGCGCAGCAGGATGCTGACCGTGGGCGGGGGCAGGTCGACCTCCTCGCGCTCCCAGGCCGCGAGGATCGCCGCGGCCGTGGCCCAGCGCCCGGCGGAGGTCTCGCTGCCGTCGGCCTCGGCTTCGTGGCCGGCGTCGGCGGGGATCTGGGTGACGAAGAAGCGCGCGAGGAAGCGCCGGGGGGACTCGCCCGAGGGGGTCTTCCAGGTGTCGAAGTGGCGCAGTTGTTCAGGCTCGACGGCGAGGTTCGCCTCTTCCATGCACTCGCGCCGCGCTGCTTGCGCAAAGGCTGCGTCGTCCATCCGGTCCCCGCCTTCGGGGATGTCCTCGGGATCGACCCCGCCGCCGGGGAACACGAGGGCGTCGGGCATGAACGCGCTCTTGCTCGATCGGCGGAGCATGTAGAGCTCCGGGGCCGCCTCGCCCTCGCCGGCCTCGGGCCTCGGGGCCTGGGGCCGGAGCACGACGACGGTCGCGGCGGCGCGCACGGTCGCGCCCTTGCTGGGCTTGTCCCCGCTCATCGTCCCCGTTGTTAGCACGTCCAGGCCGATTGCGCCGTGCCCAGCGCCAGGGGTACCCTCTCGCCAATGGTCCGCGTGTTCGTGTCCCAGGCGTGCATCGATCGTTGGCTCGGAGCCGGCGGGGTCGCCATCGAAGGCGACTTGCTGCGCTTTCACGCGGTCCCCGGGACCAGCTTGTTCATCAACCCGAGCGTCTACTTCCTGACGGTCGACGGAGCGGACAGCGATCCCTACG
>NZ_ABCS01000183.1 GCF_000170895.1 Plesiocystis pacifica SIR-1
AGCCCCGCCTTGGCCATGGCCGCCAGGGTCTGGGCGGTGGGACGCATGCCGCCGCCGGCGAGCAGGGGCAGGCACAAGGACGCGCTCGCCCCCCGCCGCTCGCCCCGAGCCACGGCCCGCGCCCGCGCGTGGGCGAAGTCGTTGAGCTGGCCGTTGGCGCGGGCGTAGGCCCCCTGCCCGCGGTTGCCGACCAGGCCGATGAGCGAGCTGCAGACCACGAAGAAGTCCAGCTCGGCCCCGGCCGTGAGCGCGTCGAGGTGCTCGGCGCCGGCGAGCTTGGTCGCCTCCAGCTGCGCCCAGCGATCGAGGTCCGCGGCCCCGAGGGGCGCGTCGTAGTGGGTCGTGGCGCAGTGGATCACCCCGCGCAGCTGCGGGCAGGCGCGCTCGAGGATCCCGCGCAGGCCGAGCAGGGCCGAGGCGTCGGCGATGTCCACCGGGAGGTAGAGCGCCCGGGCGCCCGCCGCCTCGAGGGCGTCGAGGTGGCGGCGGCCGTCCTCGTCGAGGGCCGAGCGCCCCAGGAGCACCAGCCGAGCCACGCCCGCCTGCGCGAGGTGCAGCGCCAGGGTCCGGCCGAAGCCGCCCATGCCCCCGGCGATCACCACGCCCGCGTCGGCGGGCCAGCGCGCGACGAGCTCGCGCACCGAGGGCGCCTCGCTGGGCGCGGCCTGGCGCCAGCTCCGGGCCTGGCGGTGCCCTCGGTCGTCGAAGCCGACGACGCGGGTGGGATCGCGCAGCTCGTCGAGGAGCGCCGGGTCGACGATCTCCGCGGGCGCGGAGGCCTCGAGGGCGACGAGCTTGACGCACACCTCTGGCCACTCGGCGGCGGCCGTGGCCACGAGCCCGTCGAGACCCTCGGCCTCGCCCAGGGACGCCGCCGGGGCGAGGATCATCACCCGCGCGGGGCGGGGACGGCGGGCGCCCAGGGTGCGCAGCAAGGCCCGCAGGCCCTGCTCCCGCCCGGGGTTTCGCTCGTCGTGCACCCAGACGATGGTGTCGGGCTCGCCGAGCTCTTCGAGCAGGCGCTCGAGCGCGCCGGGTCGCGTCGGGTCCACGCGAAAGCGCCCGTCCTCGTCCTCTTCCCACGCGCCGCCCATCACCGGGCGGACGTGGATCACGGGCAGCTGAAGGCGCCAGCGATCGGCCCGCGCGACGCGAGGGTCGACGAGCAGCACGCGGCTCGGCGCGGGGCCTTCGGGGCGCGCGTCCGCGGCTTCGAAGGCCGGCTCGAAGCAGACGGGCTCAGCCCCGGCCTCGACCTCGACCTCGATCTCGACCGACGCCGCGAGAGCGCTCGGCTCGGAGTCCCGCGCGACGAGGGCGGGGGCGGGGGCGGGGGCGGGGGCGGGGGCCTCCGTGGCGGCCGGAGCCTCGACCCAGTGGCGCGCGCCCGCGAAGGGGTAGACCGGCGCGGGCCGGCGACGGGCGCCGCGGTTGACGGGCAGCGCTGCCCAGTCCAACGCCGCGCCCGTGAGCCACGCCCGGGCGTGGGTCTCGGCGTCGGCGCCCATCGAAGGCGCAGCCTCGGCGTCGGCTCGCTCGTGGCCCGACCCGAGGGTGCGCACCCACGCCTGCGGCCCGATCTCGCCCTGCGCCAGGAGCTCGAGGCCCGCGTCGAACTCCACCACCGAAGACCCGATCACGACCCCGCGGTGGCCGTGGTGACGGCGACCGACCTGCAGGGTGAAGCACAGGTCCCGCAGCGCCCGCGCGTCCCAGCAGCCCTGAGCGAGGTGTTCGCGGGTGCGCTCGGCGAGGCGCTGGCGCTGCTCGGGGGTCCCGGCCGAGAGCGGCAGGATCCACGGACCCTCGAGGAGGGTGTTCGCGTCGCTGTCTCCCGCCTCCGCCTTTGCGTCAAAGGCTTCGAGCACCAGGTGGGCGTTCGCGCCACCGGCCCCAAAGGAGCTCAGCCCCGCGCGCAAGGGCAGCTCCCGCCCCGCGGCGTCCCGGGGCGCCCAGGCCCGCGCCCGCGTCGGCAGCACGAAGGGCGAGCCCTCGAGCTCGAGCTCGGGGTTGGGCTCGGCCGCGCTGGGCGTCGGCGCGAGGGTGCGGTGGCGCATCTGCAACAGCACCCTCGTCAGCGAGGCCACGCCGGCCGCGGACTCGAGGTGCCCGAGGTTGGGCTTGAGCGAGCCGAGGACCACGCCGGTGGGCGGCGCCTCGACCTCTTCCCAGGCCTTGTTGAGCCCGCGGATCTCGATGGGATCGCCGAGCGCCGTGCCCGTGCCGTGGGTCTCGACGTGGGAGATGCTGCTCGGGTCGACGCCCGCGTCCTCGATGGCCTGGCGGATCAGCGCGCCCTGGGCCGCCGAGTCGGGCACGGTGAAGGCCCGGGTCTTGCCGGTGTGGTTGAGCGCCGTGCCGCGGATCAGCGCGTGCACGTGATCGCCGTCGGCGAGGGCCGCCGACAGGGGCTTGAGCACGATGACCCCCGCGCCCTCCCCGGTGACGATGCCGTCGGCCCCGGCCCCGAAGGTGCTGCACCGGCCCGAGGGCGAGCTCAGGCGCATGCGCTGCATGTAGCGGAACTTGCTCGGGTGCAGGGAGAGGTTGACCCCGCCGGCCAGGGCCCAGCGACACTCGCCCGCGCGGATCGCCTGGACCGCGAGGTGGATCGCGCTGAGCGAGGCCGAGCAGGCCGTGTCGACGGCGAGGCTGGGGCCGTCGAGGTCGAAGCACCACGACACGCGGTTGGCGATGGCGTGGTGGAAGGCCGGGACCGCGTCCCCGCACAGGGCGTACTGGTGCGACATGACCCCGGCGTAGACGCCCACGGGGGCCTCTCCGCCCAGGCGCGCGCGCAGGGACTCGGGGGTGTAGCCCGCGTCTTCGAGGGCCTGCCACGCGACCTCGAGGAACAGGCGCTCTTGGGGATCCATGGTCGCCGCCTCCCGGGGCGAGATGCGGAAAAAGAGCGGCTCGAAGCGGGCGATGTCGTCGAGGAAGCCCGCCCGCACCCCGCGGCTGTCGGCCTCGGACCACCCGCGAGCGGCCGGCGGCGCGCCGACGCGGTGGCCTCCGGACTCGATCAAGCTCCACAGCCCTTCGGGCCCGTCGAGGCCCTCGACGCCGGGGTAGCGCCCGGCGAGGCCGACGATCGCGATGGGCTCGGCCTGCGCCGGCGCGCGCGCGCTCGAAGCCTGCGCCTCGGGGATGACCTCGACCTTGGCTGTGGCCGTGGCCTCGCCCCGCGAGCCCGGCGACGCGCTCGCGCCCCGGGGATCCACGCCGCCGACGAGGGCGTGCACGTGGCGGTGCGTCGCGTCCAGCTCGAAGTGCGCGCGCAGGGCCTCGAAGTCGAGGGTCCCGATCGCGCACAGGCCCAGACCCAGCGGGCCGGCGGCGGCGTAGAAGTGCTGGCCCAGGTAGCCCGCGTCGAGGGTCACGAGGGTCTCGGAGGCCTCGCCGTAGAGGGGCTCGACGGCGTCCATGGCCGCGATCAGGTGGAGGACGAAGGCCCCGCTGCGGTGGATCTCGCGGTTGTGGGCGACGTGGGCCGTGCTCGGCAGCGCGGCCTCGCTGAGGCGGGCGAGGGCGTGCTCGACGGGGTGGTAGTAGTAGACGCCGCCGGCCAGGCCCTCGACGCGGCCCGCCTTGACCTCGACGTAGATCTGCACGGCGTAGAGGTGACCCGCCGAGGGGTAGGCGGCCTTGGTCGAGCCCGAGCCGTCCTCGGCGACGCTGACCCGCGCGGCCTCGAGCAGGCTCGAGAGGGCGCCTTGGGACACGGGCCCGGCCCCAAAGCGACGCACGCTCCGGCGTGTTTGGTTGCGCGCGGCGAGGGCCGGCGCGTCGAGGCGAGCGGGGCTGAGCTCGACCCGCTGCTCCGCCCTCAGCGTCCGCAAGTGGAGCTGGCGAGCCTTGAAGGCCTCGCGCCGGGCGTGGGTCAGCAGCAGCGAAGGCTCGGCTTCAGGCTCGGCCTCAGTCTCGGCCTCAGTCTCGGCCTCGGGGCTCGGCTCGGCCTTGGCCGCGGCCGGCTTGGGCTGGGCCGCGACGACGGCTTGGACCAGGGTCTCGAGGCGCGGGGACTCGAACAGCCTGCCCGCCGGGACGCGCACGCCGAAGCGCTCGCGGACCCGCTGGACCAGGCGCATGATCGTCAGCGAGGTCGCGCCCAGCTCGAACAGATCGACCTGCGGGCCCTCGACGGCGGCGCCGAGGAGCTCGGCCGCGACAGCAGCGAGCTCGGCGAACACGGACTCGGGCGAGGCGCTCGGCGTGGCCGGAGCGGGCGCGAGAGCCGAGGGCGCAGGGCTCGACGTTGCGCCTTCAAAGGGCACGCGCTCGGCCTCGAGCTGCTCGGGTGAGACGCGCCGGTCGACCTTGCCGTTGGCCGTCAGCTGCAAGCGCCGCACGCAGGCGTAGGTCTTGGGCTGCATGTAGGTCGGCAGCCACTGCTTGGCCAGCGCGACCAGCTCGGCCTCGCTCGGCCCCGCGCCCGCGCCGGCCTCGGCCTCGACGAAGGCCCCGAGGTGGCGAGCCTGCCCGTCGCCGAGGACCAAGACCAGCGCCCGGGCCACGCCCTCGCAGCGCTGCAGCGTGGCCTCGATCTCGCCCAGCTCGATGCGGTAGCCGTTGAGCTTGACCTGGCGATCGATGCGCCCGAGGAACTCGTAATTTCCATCGGCGCGCAGCTGCCCGCGGTCGCCCGTGGCGTAGATGCGCTCCCCCGTCTCCGGGTGCGCGATGAAGGCCGCCCCGGTCTTGTCCGGGTTGCGCCAGTAGCCCAGGGCCACGCCCACGCCGCCGATGTGCAGCTGCGCCGGCACGCCGACGGCGTCGACGACCTGGCCGTCCTCGTCGATCAGGCACCAGGGCTGAGCGACCATGGCCGCGCCGTAGGGGATGCTCTTCCAGCTCGGATCGACGGCATCGATCGGGTAGAGGATCGACCAGATCGACGCCTCCGTGGCCCCGCCCAGGCTGGTGATCGCCGCCGCGGGGCACTGCGCCCGCAGGCGATCGGGCAGGCCCACGGGGATCCAGTCGCCGCTCATCATCACGACCCGAAGCGAGCGCAGCTGCGCCGAGCCGCGGGCGGCCTCCTCGAGGAGATCGGCGTAGGCCGGGACCGTGTTCCAGATCGTCACGGCGTGGGCCTCGACGAGCTCGGCGAGGCGCAGGGGGTCGCGCAGGTCCTCGGGCTCGGGCACGACGACGGCGCCCCCGACCGCGAGCAGGCCGAACAGGTCGTAGACCGAGAGGTCGAAGCCCAGAGAGGACACGGCCAGGGTCCGGTCAGCCGGACCGATCTCGAAGCGCGCGTTGACGTCGAGGATGGTGTTGACCGGCCCGCGGTGGTCCAACATCACGCCCTTGGGCGTGCCCGTGGATCCGGAGGTGAAGATCACGTAGGCCAGATCCGTGGGCTGGCGCTCGAGCTGCGGGAGCTCGCGCTCGACGAAGGCGCGGCCGTCTCCCATGGCGTCGACGCACACCCGGACCAGCCCTACGGGCCAGCTCAGGCTGGCGTCGAGGCTGCTTTGGGTCAGGGCCACGCGGGCCTCGGTGAATTCGACGATGTGGCCCAGGCGCGCCGCCGGCATGGTCGGGTCGATGGGCACGTAGGCGGCACCCGCCACGTTCACGGCCAGGGCCGCGACGACCTGCTCCCAGCCCTTGCGCGCGACCACGGCCACGCGGTCTCCCCGGGCCACGCCCAGGGCGACGAGGCGGTGGGCGAGCTCGACGACGCGGCCGCGCAGCTGCGCGTAGCTCAGGCGACGGTCCGCGGCGATCACCGCCACCGCCGCGGGCGTGCGCGCGGCCTGACGCAGGAACAGGGCGTCGAGGGTGCGCGGCAGCAGGGCCTGCGTGGGCTGCTCGGTGAACGCCTCGGGCTCGGCCAAGAGCGCGTCGAGGACGGCCTCGTAGTCGCGGAACAAGAGCGCGGGCACGTCGGCGACGAAGCGGTCCTCGTCGACGTCCCAAAAGTAGTGCAGGCGCCCGTCGACGTCGAAGACCTGGTGGTCGAGGGCGACGTCGGGGGTCTGGGTGCGGGCGTGCTCCCCCGCCACGGCGCGGATCCAGCCCGCGAGCGCCGGGTCGCGCTCGTGGCCGACGTGGCCGACCAGGCTCGTGAACACCACGGGGATCGAGCTCGGCGCGCTGCGGTGGCGGCGGTGGTACTCCCGGGTCGCGTCCACGCCCGAGGCCGCGTCGTGGCTCAGGTCCGTCCACAGCTGGCGGTGCACGGCGCGGGCTTGCTCGGCCAGGCTCGAGCCGACGGCGGGGGCCTCGACGTGGAAGATCGAGGTCGAGGTGAAGCTGCCGACGACCGCGTCGACCTCGGGGTGCAAGGGCGCGCGCTGGAACAGGGTGAGGATCAGGCTGAAGTTCGGGTCCTCGCTCCACGCCCGGAGCACGAGCTGGAAGGCCGCGAGCAGCACGGCCGTGGGCGTGACCCCGCGACCCCGCGCCAAGGCCTCGAGGGCCGCGAAGCGGGCGGGCTCGAGCTCGCCGCGGTAGCGCCGACGACCCCGGGGCTCGCGGCGACGAAGCTGGGGCAGGTAGGGCAGCCGGGGGCCCTCGGGCTGCTGCCGCAGGCGCTCGACCCAGTAGTCGAGGTCCCGGGCGCGGCGCTCGGCCAGGGCGCCGGAGCTCCGGCCGCGCTCGAGCGCCACGCAGTAGTCGCGGAAGCTCAAGCTCGGCAGGCCGAGGCTCGCCACGGACTCGCCCCGGGCCAGGCGCGACCACTGGGCCAGCAGGTTGACCAGGCTCGCCCCGTCGACGAAGAGGTTGTCGATGCTCAGGTGCACCCGCGTGCGCGGGCCCTCGGTGACGATCGCGACCTCGAACAGCGGCCAGCGCTGGGGGTCGTAGAGCCGGGCCTCCATGCGCGCGCGCAGGGCCTCGACCCGGCTCTCTCGCGCCCCTTGGTCGAGGCCGTCGAGGACCAGATGCTCGGGGGTGTAGCGCCGCGGCCCGGGCAGCACGGCCTGCTCCCGCCCCGAGGGCAGGATGACCGTGCGCAGGGCCTGGTGACCGTCGATCAGCGCCTGCCAGCCGGCGCCGAGGGCCGCAGGGGTGAAGCCTGTGGCGTCGAGCTCGACGTAGATGTGGCAGCCGACCTCCCGGCCCTCCTCGGCGAGCAGCCGACCGGCGAGGTAGGCCTCCTGGATCGGGGTCAGGGCGAAGGGAGCGTCGGCCGGGCCCGCGCTGCCCACCGCGGTCACGTCCTGGACCGCCGGGGCCGCGGCGTCTTTGCCCGCGCCGATCATCGCCGCCACGGAGGCCACGCTCGGCCCCTCGGCGAGGGCGACGAGCTCGAGCTCCCTGCCCCAACGCCGGGCGATCTCGACGCGCAGCTGCGTGGCCGTGATCGAGTTGAAGCCGTAGCTGAACAGCGAGCGCTCGGGGTCGAGGCGCTGCCCCGGGATGCCCATGAGCTCGGCGCACAGCTGGCCCAGCGCCTCGACGAGGCTCGACTTCGCGGGTGCGGGTGCGGGTGCCGTGGGGGCCTTCTCGGGCGCGAGGCTGTCCAGGGGCTCTTGGGCCAGGCGCTTGCGGTCGACCTTGAGGTTGTGGCTCAGCGGCAGGGCCTCGATGGCCACGAACTGCCGGGGGATCATGTAGCTGGGCAAGCGCTCGCCCAGGGCCGCGCGCCAGCTCGCCTCATCGCCCGAGCCGCTGCGCACGACGTAGGCGACGATGCGCGGCACGCCGGGGCTGTCCTCGCGGATCACCGCCGCGGCGTCGGCGATGCCCGGCAAGGCACGCAGGGCGGCGTCGATCTCCCCGAGCTCCACCCGGTAGCCCAGGATCTTGACCTGGTCGTCGGCGCGGCGCAGCCACTCGACGCGGCCGTCCGACAAAAAGCGCGCGACGTCGCCGGTGCGGTACAGGCGAGGCGCGTCCTCGGGGTCGTGGGGGTTGGCCACGAAGGTCTTCGCGTCGAGCTCGGGCCGACCGTGGTAGCCCGGCGAGAGGGCGACGCCGCCGATGTACAGATCCCCGGGCAGCCCGGGCGCGACGGGGGCCAGCTCGTCGTCGAGGATGTACAGGCGGTAGTGGCCCAGGGGCCGACCGATGGTCACCGGCCCCGTCGCGCGGACGCGGTCGCAGCTCGCCCAGATGGTCGCCTCGGTCGGGCCGTACATGTTCCACAGCGCGTCGCAGCGGCTCAGCAGGGCCTGGGCCAGATCAGCCGGGAGCGCCTCCCCGCCGCACAAGATCCGGACCGGCGCCCGCTCGCGCCAGCCCGCGGCCAGGGCCATGCGCCAGGTCGCCGGCGTCGCCTGGGCCACGCTGACCGCCCCCGACTCGAGCTGCGCGACCAGGGCCTGCCCGTCCCGCGCCTCGGCGCTGGTCATCAGCACCAGCTCGCCGCCCTGCGTCAGGGGCAAGAAGAGCTCGAGCATGGCGATGTCGAAGCACACCGTGGTCGCGGCGAGCATGCGATCGTCGGGGCCAAAGCCCGGGCGCGTCGCGACCTGAGCCAGGAGGTTGGCCAGGCTCTCGTGGCGGATCGGCACGCCCTTGGGGCGCCCGGTCGAGCCCGAGGTGTAGATGAGGTAGGCCAGGTCTTCCCCCGTCGGCGCCGGCAGGGCGCTGTCGCTGGCGCGCTCCCCCGAGAGCACGCACGCGCCCAGCTCGACCGCCCTCCAGCTGCTCCCGGGCCAAGCCAGCGGCTTCGAGATGCCAAACGCGTCGACCAGGAGCAGCGCGGCCCCGCTGTCCTCGAGCATGGTCCGCAGCCGCGCCTCGGGGTAGATCGGATCCAGCGGCAGGTAGGCCGCGCCGGCCATGAGCACGCCCAAGAGCCCGACGACGAGCTCGCTCGAGCGCTCGAGCATCACGCCCACGACGCTGCCTCGGCCCACGCCGCGACGACGCAGGCCGACGGCCACGGCGCTCGCCCGGGCGTGCAGCTCGGCGTAGCTCATGACCTCGCCCGCGCAGCGCAGCGCCACGCGGGCGCCCTGGACGGGATCCCCAGCCAGCTCCGCGAAGCGCTCGGGCACGGTCCACGCGGGCACCGGCGCGGGCTCGGACTCGGGGCGACTCCACGCTCCGAGCACGCGCGCGCGCTCGCTGGGCGTCGGCAGCTGCAGCTGGTCCACGGGGCGCCGCGCGTCGGCGAGGACCTGGTCGAGGAGGTTGCGGTAGCGCCCGGCCATGCGCGCGATGGAGCCGGCGTCGTGGACCGCGGGGTCGTACTTGAAGAACAGGCGCCAGCGCTCGCTGAAGCGGTGGATCTCGAGGACGAGCTCGAACTCCCCCTCCTGGGCGACGTCGCCCAGGTACTCGGTCCACAGCGGGGTCGTGGCCGCGGCCGCGCGCTCGATCTCGAACCAGTTTTGGAAGTAAAAGGCCGCCTGGAAGAAGTCCGCCTTGCCGCGCAGATCGTTCTCGCGGATCAGCTCGGCGAGGGGGTAGTCGCCGTGAGCCACGGCGTCGAGGGCCGCGTCGTGGACGGCCTCGACGAGCTCGGAGAACGGCCGCCCGGCGTCGAGGCGCTGGCGGATCACCACGACGTTGGAGAAGTAACCGACCAGGGCCTCGAAGGCCGACGAGGGCCGGCTCATGGCCGGCACGCCCACGCACAGCTCGTCGCTACGGCCGTAGCCGCGCAGCAGCACCAGCCAGACCGCGAGGGTCAGCACGAAGGGCGTGGTGCCCAGCTCGGCCGCGAGGGCCTCGACACCCGCGACGACCTCGGCGGGCAGATCCAGGCGCAGGTGGGCGCCCTCGAGGCCGCGGCGGCGCGCGTCGAGGCTGGTCTCGGCCGCGCGCAAGTCCACCGTGGGCGGCGCGTCGGGGAAGCGCTCGGCCCAAAAGCGGCGCAGCTCCTCGCCGCCCTCGCCGTCGAGGCGCTCGCGCTGCCACCGGACGAAGGCGTCGAAGCTCGTGCCCGCAGGCGCGGGGAGGGCCGCGTCGAGGCTGTCTCCGGCTCGGGCCGCGGCGTGCAGCCGGGCGAGCTCGCCGAGCACCAGGGGGATGCACAGGCCGTCGAAGAAGAGGTGGTGAAAGACCAGCAAGAGCACCGGGGCCGCGCCCTCGGGCTCGAGCACGAGCGCCCGCCAGCTCGGCCCCTGCTCGAGGTCGAGGGGGCGGCGGGCCTCGGCGCGCAGGCGCTCGACGACCCCCGCCTCGCTCAGCGGACCCAGGGCCTCGCGCTCGAGCCGAAAGCCGCCGGGGGCCGCGACGC
>NZ_ABCS01000182.1 GCF_000170895.1 Plesiocystis pacifica SIR-1
CCGGGTGCAGCTCGTGGTAGCTCCACACCGCCCGCTGGGCGACGGACAGCGGGAAGGGCCCGTCCGGCTCGACCGGTTGCCTGGATCGGACCGCAGGCTCGGACGGCTCGGCCGCCTTGGACGGGGCCAACAGGGCCATGGCCGCGTCCACGGACAGCTCGCCCTCGGCGACTCGGCGGAAGATCAGCTCACGATTGATGGCGTCCATGGGGATGTCGCGTCTTTCAGTTGGCCTCGGCCTCGCGCAGGGCGTCCTCGGGGCTGCGCCGACCCGCCGCGACGTCGGTCAGCAAGGCCTCGAGACGCGCGCGCGCGTCGTCGGCGGATGATTGGGGGTCCGGAGCCGGGGCCGGCTGAGGCTCCGCGCTGGGGGTGGGCTTCGCCGTGGGCAGAGCGTCGAGGGCCCGAGCCCACTCTCGGGCCGTGCGCAGGCCCAGGAAGGTGCGCCTGGCCGCGGCCGCGTCGAGGCCCGGCGAGACCCGATTGACCAGGCGCGCCGCGGCCAGGGAGTCGAAGCCGTAGCGGCGCAGCTGCTCGTCGGGGTGGACCATCGAGGGGTCGGGGAACTGCAAGAGCTCGGCGACGGCCTCGAGCACCCGGCTCAGGGCATCCCCCGAGTCCGGAGTCGGAGTCGGAGTCGGAGTCGGAGTCGGGGTCGGAGCCGGAGCCGGCTCCGACGCCTTCGCCGGCACCGCTGGCTTCACGGGCGCGGCCGCCTTCGGCCGACCCCCGATCGCCTCCGGCCACAGCCGCATGCGCGCGAAGGCGACGCCCGGCGCCCGCACGGGGCGGCCGCGGAGGCTCTCGGGCAGGGCGCTCCAGTCGAGCTCCACGCCCGCCACCCACAGCTGCGCCAGGCGGTCCAGCCGGCCCTTGGCCAGCCACCGCGCGACCGTCTCGCGCAGGTCCTCGTCGTCCTCGAACAGCGCCAGGGGGCGCTGCCCCGGGCTCAGCTCGCCGCGGAACAGCCCCGCCTCGTCGCCCATGCGCGCCGCCGCCAGGCGCTCGCGCAGCTCGGCGTAGTCACCGGCCAGGAAGGCCAGGCGGTGCTCGAAGCTCGCCCGGCCCTGGGCGAGGGTGAAGGCCAGGTCGCGCAGGGAGAGCTCCGGGCCCGCCTCGAGCACGTGGGCCTCGAGGGCCTCGACCAGCCCGGCCAGGCGCGGCGCGTCGGGGGCCGAGAGCACGAACAGCCGCGCGCCCTGCTCCCGCGACCTCGGGGCCGACGCGGGCGCCTCCTCGACGACCACGCAGGCCGCCGCGCCCCCGCCCCCGAAGGAGTTGATCAGCACGCGCCGCGGACCCGAGCGCGCCCGCCAGGGCTCCGCCCGGGCCTGCACGACGAAGGGGCTGTCCCGACCGTCGAGGTTCAGGTGCGGGTTGGCGGGCTGGGTGTGGATCGCCGGCGCGAGCCGACGGTGGCGCAGCTGGAGCAGCACCTTGGCCAGCTGCGACATGCCCGAGGCCGCCTCGAGGTGACCGAGGTTGTTCTTGACCGTGCCCACGGGGACGGGCCCGCGCACGCCCGCGCGGCGGAACACCGCGCCCAGGGCCGTCAGCTCGCCCTCGTCGCCCAGGGGCGAGCCGTTGGCCGCGAGCTCGACGTAGTCGAGGTCCCCCGCGCCCAGGCCCGCGCGCTCGAGGGCCCGCTCGATCAGCTGCCCCTGCGCCCGGGGGCTGGGCGCCGTGTAGCCCATGCCGCGGCCGTTGTGGTTGACCGCGCTCCCGCGCACGAGCGCCTCGACGCGGTCGCCGTCGCGCAGGGCCGCCGACAGCGGCTTGAGCAAGACCATGCCCACGCCCTCTCCGGGCAGGAAGCCGTCGCCCTGGCCCAGGCCCCGGTTGACCGCGCCGCTGGCCAGCATCCCGTAGGCGGCCAGGGCCGTGAACTTGTCGGGGTGCAGGGTCAGGTTGACGCCGCCGGCGAGGGCCATGGCGCACTCCCCCGCGCGCAGGGCCTGGCAGGCCATGTGCAGCGCGACGGTGGACGAGGAGCAGGCCGTGTCGACGGCGATGCTCGGGCCGTGGAAGTCGAAGAAGTGCGAGACGCGGTTGGCGAGGGCGAAGTAGGAGTTGTTGAACACCGTGCTCTCGCGCAGCTGCTCGTCGGCGAGCCAGGCGTACTGCCCGTACATCGCCCCCACGAACACGCCCACGCCCCGCTCCCGCGAGCGCCCCTCTCCGCGCTGGCCGTAGCCGCCGTCCTCGAGCGCCCGCCAGGCCGCCTCGAGCACGAGGCGCTCGGCGGGATCCATGGCCAAAGCCTCCCGGGGGGACAGCTGGAAGAGCACGGGGTCGAAGTCCTCGACGCCGGTCAGGAAGCCGCCGAAGCGCTCTTCGTCGCCGAGCGAACCACCGAGGCCAGCCCAGCGCTCGCGCGGCGCCGCCTCGATGAAGTCCTCACCGGCCTCGAGGCGCGCCCACAGCTCGTCGAGGCTCGGCGCCTTGGGGTAGCGGCCGGTGACGCCGATGATCGCGATGGGCTCGTCCACGCCGCGGGTGGGCGCGGCGGACCAGCCCACCGTCGACGCGGCCGGCTGCCTCGGGGGCTCGACCACGGGAGCGGGCGCAGGCGCGACGCGGCGCTCGACCGGCGGGGCCGCGACGGGGGCCGGCGCGGGCGCGGGCGTCGAAGCCGAAGCCGCGCCGCCCAGGCGCTCGAGCAGCTGCTCGGCGAGCTCCCCAACCCGCGGCGACTCCCAGAACAAGCTCGCCGGCAAGCGCAGGTCGAGCGCCGCCTCGAGGCTGTTGCGCAGCTCGAGACCCAAGAGCGAGTCCAGGCCCAGGGTCAGCAGGTCCGTGCCCTCGCTGACCTGCCCCGGCTGCACGCGCAGCACGGACACGGCCTCGTCGCGCAGCAGGGCGACGAGCTTGGCCTTGGTCCAGCCATGGGTCGGAGCCGGGGTCGAGACCGGAGCTGGGGCTGGAGTCGAGACCGAAGCCGGCGTGGAGATCGGAGTGGAGATCGGAGTGGAGATCGGAGTGGAAGCCGGCGCAATCACGGCCTCCGCGAGCCCGTCGCCGCCGAGCACGGCCGCGCCCGCCAGCCCCGGATAGCTCGCCGACCACCGCGGCAGATCCAGCGCCAGGACGCCCACGTGCGCCGGGGCGTCGGCGCCAAAGATCGCGTCGAGCAGCGCGAAGGCCTCGCGCACCCGCAGCGCGCCCATGCCCCGCGCCGCCAACCGCTCGCTGCGTAGCTCGTCGCCCGCCGCCAGGCCCACGTCGCCGAAGGGCCCCCAAGCCACGGACACCGCGGGCAGCCCGCGCGCGCGCCGATCCTCGGCCAGGCTGTCGAGCATGGCGTTGCCGGCCGCGTAGTTGGCCTGACCCGGGCTCCCGATCAACGCCGCCGCCGAGGAAAAGAGCACGAAGTGGTCCAAGCTCAGCTCCCGCGACAGCGCGTCGAGGTGGGCCGCGCCGAGGACCTTGGGCGCGAGCACCCGGGCGGTCCGCTCGGCGTCGAGATTCGCGACGAGGCCGTCCTCGAGCACGCCCGCGGCGTGGATGATCCCGCGCAGGGGATCCATGCCCCGCTCGACCTGGCGCAGCGCCGCGGCGAGCTCCCCCCGACGGCTGACGTCGGCGCGCAGGACCAGGACGTCGACGCCCCGCTCTTCGAGGTCCTCGATGGCCTCGCGCTGAGCCGGGCTGGTCGCGCCGCTGCGCCCGAGCAGGGCCAGGCTGCGGACGCCTCGCTCGACGAGCCAGCGCCCCGTGGCCAGGCCCAGACCGCCGAGACCACCAGTGATCAAGTACGTGCCGTCGCGCAGCCGCGCCGGCGCGCTCGGGCTGCCGGGCGCCTGGGCGGCGATCCGACCCGCGAGCAGCTGGCCGCCCCGCAGGGCGAGGTGCTGCTCCTCGGGGGCCGCGACGATCAGCTCGGCGAGCTGCGCTGCGTTCGTGTCCGAGTCGAGGTCGAGGGCCGTCGTGCGCAGCTCTCGGTGCTCGTAGAGCAGGGTCTGCGCCAGGCCCCACGCGGGCGCCTGGCCCACGGCGAGGGCCTCGCCCGGCCGCGCCGCCCGGGCCCGCTCGGTGATCAGCCACAGCTTGGGCGCGCCGCCCTGGGCGATCACGGCCTGGATCCACCCCAGCGCGTCGACGGTGGCGGCGACGCTGCGCTGCGCGTCGAGCTCGCGCTCGCCCGCCTGCGAGGGGCCCCCCGCGAACAGCAGCACCGCCCGCGGGGCGGGGGCCTGGGCGAGCAGCTCGGCGGGCGCGCGCGCGGGAGACCACTCGATCGCCCGCAGCTGCCCGGAAGCCTGGCCCGAGAGCTGGGTGAGGAGCGAGCCCGCGGCGATCACCGTCACGGCCTCGCCGCGCCGGTCGAGCTCGAGGGCGAGCGGCACCACCCGCGGGTCGGGTCGGCTCGCAACGAGGACGATCCGCCCCCCCTGCCCCGCGGGCGCGGCCGCGAGCTGCGCGGGGACCCAGCGGTGCCGCCAGAGCGTGAGGTCGGAGGTCACAGTCGCCGCGTCGATCATGGTCGGGGGTTCGCTCGGGTTAATTCCTGCCGCCGGCGCGATGGATCGTCCGGCGAGCGTGAGGGTCCGCGTGAACGCGAGATCCGAAATCTCCGCGAGGTGACGGCCGTCGGCGTCGAAGAGCTGGAGGTCGACCCGGAGCCCCTCCCCGTCCTCGCGGCCGCGCGCCCGCACCCAGCTCGGGCGCAGCGCGCCGCGGACGAGCGGACGGATCGAGCCGCAGCCAACGGGGACCAGCGCCCCCGCCTCGGCGCCCACCCGTCCCTGAGCGGTCGCGTAGGCGAGCTGGAAGCACGCGTCGAGCACGGCCGGGTGCGCCAGGCCAAAGCCCGCCTCGACGGCCCCTCCGCGCAGGCGCGCCCGCACTTCGGACGTCCCCGGCACGCGCCAGGCCTGCTCGAGGCCGCGAAAGCGCGGGCCATAGTCGATGCCCACGGCAGACAGCTCCGCGTAGAGGCGATCCAGGTCCACGGCCTCGCCCGCTGCGAGGCTGGCCGGGTCGACGTCGGCGAACTCCTGGGCGTCCGCTGGACGCACTGTCGCGCTCGCGTGCAGCGTCCACGTCGACGTCTCGGAGCCCGCGCTGTAGACCCGCGCGCGTCCATGTTCGAGCACGACCTGAACCCGGCGAGGCTCGGCGTCCTCGAACACCAGCGCAGCCCGGAGCTCCAGGCCGTCGACGCGCGCAGCTCCCTCGGGCCAGCGCTCGGCCGCGGCGGCGAAGATCAACTCGACAAAGGCGGCCCCGGGCAGGACGCTCTGGCCGCCCACGCGGTGATCCGCCAGGTAGGCCGGCGCGTCCGGACCGACGAGGCCCTCCCAGGTCCAGCGCTCCGGCGCCCCGGCGTCCTGGCGCCCCTCGCCCAGCAGACCGCGCCGAGCACGAACCGGCTCGGCCTGCGAAGGCTCCGGCTCGAGCCACAGGCGCGTACGCTGGAAGGGGAAGGTCGGCAGGGTCCGGGCTCGACCGCTCCCGCTCAGGGCGCAAAAATCCGGGGACAGGCCGCGGACGTGGAGGGCCCCGGCGGCGCGCAGGAGGTGCTCCCGGGGGTCCTCGCGGCGGCGCATGGACGCCAGCGCCAGACCCTCGGAGCCCTCGGCGCGCAGGCCATCTTCGACGGCGAGGCGCAGGACCGGGTGCGGGCTGAGCTCGAGGAAGAGCGCGTGGCGGGCCTCGACCAGGCCGCGCACGGCCTCGGCGAAGCGCACCGGCGCGCGCAGGTTTTGGGCCCAGTACTCGGCGTCGAGCAAGGCGCCGGGCTCGAGCCACCCGCCGGTGACCGTGGACCACATGGGCACGGCGATGGGCGTGGGCGCGAGGCCGTCGAGGGCCGCGATCAACTCGGGCAAGAGCGGATCCATCTGCGGGCTGTGCGACGCGTAGTCGACCTTGACCCGGCGACAGAACACGCCGCGCGCCTCGAGCTCGGCGAGCAGGGCCTCGAGGGCCGCGGTCTCCCCCGAGAGCACGCTGGCCCGGGGTCCGTTGACGACAGCCACGGCGAGGGCCTGGGCGCGCTCGGGCTTGGCCGCGATCGCGGCCTCGGCCTCGGCCTCGCCCAGCTCGACGACGGCCATGGCCCCGCGCCCGCTCGCCCGCGCGCGCACGAGCTGGCTGCGCAGGGCGATGATCTGGGCGGCGTCCTCGAGGCTCAGCGCCCCGGCCACGTGGGCCGCCGCGACCTCGCCCATGCTGTGCCCGACGACCGCGTCGGGCGTGACCCCGTAGGCGCGCCACAGCGCCGCGAGGGCGACCTCCATGGCCCACAGCGCCGGCTGCACCACGTCGAGCTCGCCCAGGCGCGCGAGGTCCTCGTCGGCGATCAGGACCTCGCTCAGGCGCCAGTCGACGTGCTTCGACAGCGCCGCCTCGCAGGCCTCGACGGCGCGGCGAAACGCGGGCTCGGTGTCCATGAGCCGCCGACCCATGCCGGCCCACTGCGAGCCCTGACCCGGGAACACGAAGGCGAGCTTGGGCCGCCCGCGGACCTCGGCGAGGGGCTCTCGCTGGCCCTCGACGCGCTCGGCGAGGGCCTCGAGCTCGGCGCGCAGCTCGGCGCTCGAGCGCGCCACCAGGGCCGCGCGCAGACCGTGGTGAGCCTCGCGCGCGCCCGCGTTGAAGGCCACGTCGCGCAGGCTCAGGTCCGGGCGCGTTGCCAGCCAGCTCGCCCAGCTGCGCGCGCGCTCGCTGAGCGCCGCAGGGCTGTGCGCGCTGATCGGGCACAGCTCGGCGCGCGCCTGCTCGGCCACGGCGACGCCCGCCCCCGCGCGCAGCTCCGGCGCGGGGTTGACCGTCGACCAGTCCAGCTCCACGCCGCGGGCAAAGGCGACGCCCAGGGAGTCGCACAGCACCGCCCGGCCCAGCTCGGAGCGGCGCATGGAGGCGAGGCTCACCGCGGTCCGAGCGGCCTCGCCGTCGTGAGCCGCGATGATCTGATCGAGGCTGTGGCGGAGCACCGGGTGGGGGTTGAGGTCGACGAAGAGCTCGACGCCCTCGTCCAGCAGACCCGCGCAGGCCGTGGCGAAGAGCACGGGCTCGCGCAAGTTCCGGACCCAGTAGTCGGCGCCCAGGGTCCGACCGTCGATGGGCGCGGCGGTCACCGTCGAGCGCAGCGGGATCGTCGTCGGGCGCGGGCGCAGGCCGTCGAGGGTCGCCGCCAGCTCTTCCCGCAGAGGATCCATGTGCGCGCTGTGGGAGGCGTAGTCGACCTGGATGCGGCGCAGCCTCGGCGCCCCCTCGCTCGTGTCTTGCTCGAGGGCGCGCTCGAGCGCGTCGAGGGCGTCGACGTCTCCGGCGAGCACCGTCGCCTGCGGCCCGCTGTTGACGGCCACGGACAGCCGCCCGGCGTAGGGCTCGATGGCCTCCCGGGCGCGCTCGAGGCCGAGCTCGACGAGGGCCATGCCCCCGCTCCCGCGCACCTGCGAGACGATCCGGCTGCGCTCGCAGATGACCCGCGCCGCGTCCTCGAGGCTCAGCGCGCCGGCCACGTGCGCGGCCGCGACCTCGCCCATGCTCTGGCCCACGACCACGTCGGGCTCGACCCCGTAGCTGCGCCACAGCGCCGCGAGGGCGACCTGCATGGCGAAGATGCACGGCTGCGCGACGTCGCTGCGCGTCAGCCACTCGGGGTCCTCGTCGATCAGCACCTCGCGCAGGGACCAGTCGACGTGGGCGGCCATGGCCACCTCGCAGCGCTCGAGGGCCGCCCGGAACACGGGCTCGTGCTCGAGCAGCTCCCGACCCATGGCCGGCCACTGCGAGCCCTGACCGCCAAACACGAAGGCCAGCTTGGGCGCTCGCTCCACGCCATCGCCCACGGCCACGCCCGGAGCCGCCTCGGCCGACAGCGCCTGCGCGAGGGCGCCCTCGAGCCCCTCGACGCCGCGCAGAGTCAACGCGACGCGGCGGGCCCGGCCCAGGTCATCCGAGGGCAGCGCAGCCGCGGCCTGACGACACGAGCTGGGCAGGTCGGCCCCGGGCTCGCGCGCGGCTTGGATCAGCGCCTGCGCGGCGCCCTCGAGCGCCGCCTGGTCCCGCCCGGCGAGGGGCAGCAGACCCACGCTGCGCGCCGGAACGCCCGCGAGCACGACGTGGGCATTGGTCCCGCCGAAGCCAAAGGAGCTGACCCCCGCGAGGGCCTGGCCGCCGTCCTCGGGCCAGTCCTCCACGCGCGTGGGCACCCGCAGGCCCAGGCCCTCGAAGTCGATGTGCGGGTTGGGGGTCTCGAAGTGCAGGCTCGGCGGCAAGCGGCGCATGTGCAGGGCCAGCGCCGTCTTGATCAGCCCAGCCGCGCCCGCGGCCGCCTCGAGGTGGCCGAGGTTGGTCTTGACCGAGCCGATGGCCAGGGCGGCCTCGGGGGCGCGCCCCTTGCCCAGCACCGTTCCCAGCGCCCCGGCCTCGATGGGGTCGCCGAGCAGGGTCCCCGTGCCGTGGGTCTCGACGACCTGCACCCGGCTCGGGTGCACGCCCGCCGCCGCGTAGGCCTTGCGCAGCACCTCGACCTGGGCCTTGGGGCTGGGCGCGGTCAGGCCGTTGCTCATGCCGTCGTTGTTGACCGCGCTGCCTCGGATCACGCAGTAGACCCGGTCGCCGTCGAGCAGGGCCTGGGACAGGCGCTTGAGCACGACCACCCCGCCCCCCTCGCCGCGCACGTAGCCGTTGGCGCGGGCGTCGAAGGCCTTCGAGCGCCCGTCCGGCGCCATGGCCCCGAACTTCGACATCATCACCGAGCTCTCGGGGTGGAGCAGCAGGTTCACCCCGCCCGCCAGCGCGATCTGGCTCTCGCCCAGGCGCAGGGCCTGGCAGGCCAGGTGGACGGCCACGAGGGCCGAGGAGCAGGCCGTGTTGACGACCATGCAGGGGCCCTGGAGGCCGAAGGTGTAGGACACCCGGGCCGCGATCACGCTCAGGTCCTGCGCCGTGGCCGAGTGCGGCGTGACCGCGTCGAGCCCGGGCCGGGCCTGGCGGGCGTAGTCCGACCACATCGCCCCCACGAACACGCCCGTGTCGCTCGCGCGCAGGCCCGTGGGCGCGATCCCGCCGTTGCTCAGCGCCTCCCAAGCGAGCTCGAGGACCAGCCGCTGCTGCGGATCGATCTGCTCGGCCTCCCGGGGCGAGATGCCAAAAAAGCCCGGGTCGAAGCGGTCGACGTGGTCGAGGAAGCCACCCCAGCGGGTGCTCATGCGGCCGGGGGTGAGACGGTCTGCGTCGAAGTGCGCCTGTACGTCCCAGCGCTCGGCCGGCGTGTCGACGACGGCGTCCACCCCACCGACGAGCAGGCGCCAGAAGCTGGGCAGATCCGCGGCCCCAGGCAGGCGGCAGGCCATCCCGACGATGGCGATGGGCTCGTCCCGACCTTCGACGGCGCCGAGCTCCTCGCTTGTTTCCGCCCCTCCCTCATCCGCGCCCGCGAGGAAGGCCGCGAGCGAGTCACAAGTCGGGTACTCCCAGACCAAAGTCGCCGGCAGATCGCGTTCCAGCCACTCGGAGAGCGCACGGGTAAAGCGGCCAGCCTCCATCGAGGTCAGCCCGTAGCGGCTAAATCGCTCATTGATATCGATCGCCTCGGGCTCCAGGTCACACACTCGCGCGAGCTGCTCCCGCAGCCAGGCACGAATGGTCCCCTGGACACGCCCTCCGCCGTTGGTCTGCGACATGTGGGGTCTCCTTTGCGATGGGAGAAAGAAAGCTGACGGGTGCTTACCGGAAGCGCTCCGCGATGACAACAAGCCGGCGGATGGGTTTGCGTGCCAACCGGAAGCGTTTGGATATTGCGGTCCAAAATCAACCCGCGAGATCGCGAGGGTGTGCCAACAGTGAGAAAAATGCTCGCTCCCAATTCAGTCGAGTGCGCGCGCCATTCTCGAGATCGCGAGCTCCAGACACGCCACGCGGGCCCTGCGCGGCGCCTGCTGGCCGAGAACTGACACCAGATGCTGACCCGCTCGCGCTTTGATCGGTACACTGTGCAAATCGGAATTAGCGCAGTGTGGAGTCCTGATCGTCTCACTGACGATACATGCTCACCCCCAGGTGTGGCTACTCAACGATACAGCTAGAGTTGCCTACGTACGCACGCGCCAGCCTGGGCCAGGGATATGCGCGGCTCTTCGACCTCGCGAATCCGCACAGTCCGTGACTCCACGGAGAATCGTGAGCAAGTCCCGAACACCGCCGAGACCTCGCCGAATCTCGCCGCTCACACGCTGGACACTCCCCCGGACGCTCGAACGACGCCGTCCTCCAACCGCCTCTTGCCTGGCCGCGCTGACACCTGTTCTCCAGCCCTCG
>NZ_ABCS01000181.1 GCF_000170895.1 Plesiocystis pacifica SIR-1
CAGCAGCGGATGCCGGTGTTGGCGGCCCGGAAGGTCCGCACGCGCTCGGACTCGATCGCGCAGCGCATCGTGAACGAGTTGCTGAACCACGACCCGCCGCGGCGCTGGCACTGCTGCTCGAAGTCCTCGGTCATCGGCTCCATGGCGCAGGCGGCGGTCCACTCCCAGACGTTGCCGCTCATGTCGAAGATGTCCGCGACGCCGCCCTCGCAGCCGCTGAGGCTGCCGACCTCGCTGACGGCGCCCAGGGCGAGGTCCTCGCCGTTGCAGGCCGTGCCGCTGTAGGTGTCGCCGTAGGGGTAGGTGAACACGCCGCCGTTGGAGCAGGCCCGGTACCACTCGTTGTTGCTGGCGGTCGAGTCTTCGATGGTGCCCGCTTCGCCGCCGTCGAGGCCGCACAGGTGCTTGCCCTGCCAGCGGCAGTAGGCCTCGGCGTCGCACCAGTCGACGCCGGTGACGGGGTTTTGGCCGCTGCCCTGGAGCTGGTCGTCCCAGATCTCGGGCTCGAACTCCTCGGGGGTGCCGACCTTCCAAAAGCACTCGGGGGCGAGGAAGCCGAGCATGTCGAACTCGACGTCGAGGAACAGGCTGTAGTCGTCGACGGTGGCCTCGGTCGCGTCGATGCCGTGGATGCCGGCGATGTCGACGACCGCGGTGTCCGGGCAGGTACCGCAGCCCGGGGTGCCGCACTGGCCGGTGCAGGGCTCAAAGGGGCCGGTCTCCGTGGACTCCTCGGTCGTGTCCTCGGTGGTGTCCTCGGTGCCCGTCTCGCCGGTGGTGTCGGTCTCGCCGGTGTCGGTCTCCTCGGTGGTGGTGTCGGTCTCGGTGGTGTCGGTCTCGGTGGTGTCGGTCTCGGTCTCGGTCGTGTCCGTCTCGGACTCCGTGGACTCGGTCGACTCCTCCGTGGACTCGGTCGACTCCTCCGTGGACTCGGTCGACTCCTCCGTGGACTCGGTCTCGGTGTCCGTGTCCTCTCCGACCTCGTCGTTGGACTCGACGAGGTCGTCACCGCAGCCCACGGGGCCGAGGCAGATCAGGGCGAGGCTCAGGCTGAGTAGCGTAGTGTTTTGCAAGTTCATGGTCCTGTTCCGCAGCTTCCGTTAGGGACTTTCGGCCATAGCGACGCCCCTGTCCATCTTCTTCACCGTCTCGGGCGAGGCGGGCGAGGGGCTCACTCGATCTCGAGGGTCCCCTCCATGATCAGGTTGGCCTCGTCCTGCGGCAAGAACAGCAAAGATAGAGACAAGCGGGTGATCGCGTCGCGGAGGGCGAAGGGGAGCTGCTCGGCCGCTTCGGCCTCTCGGGCCGCGGCCGCCTTCTCGACGGGGATGGCCACGAGTGATCCTGCTCCCTTGACCAGGAGCTGCACGAGGCTGGGTCGGCTCGGGAGCAGACGCAGGGGATAGTCCTTGGCCTTGTAGGTGGGCTCGCCGCTGCGCTCGCGGACCTCGTCGAGGGCCTCGCGGAGCCCGCCAAACTCGTCGATGAGGCCGATGTCCTTGGCCCGCTTGCCCGACCACACGTGGCCGCGCCCGACCTCGTTGATGGCCTCCTTGGTCATGCCCCGACCACCGGACACGCGGCTCAGGAACAGGTCGTAGGTCTGCTCGATGCCCTTTTGCTGGCGCTCGAGCTGTTCGGGTGACCAGGGCTGCCAGATGGCGTTGGCGTCGATCGCCGGGCTGCCGCGCTCGATCCGGTCGACGTTCACGCCGAGCATGTCGAGGAGGCCGGACACGTCGTAGTGCATGTAGACCACGCCGATCGAGCCGGTGATGGTCAGGGGCTCGGCGAAGATGGTGTCGGCGCCCACGGGCACGTAGTAGCCGCCGCTCGCGGCGACGTCCGACATGGACACGACGATGGGCGGGGAGCCCTTTTTGTCCTTCTCCCAGGCCTCGCGGGTGAGCGCGACCTCGCGCCACATCACCTCGCTGGCGAAGGCCGAGCCGCCGCCGCTGTCGACCCGGAGCACGATGCCCTTGCACGCCGAGTCCCCCCGGAGCGCGCGGATCGTGTCGGCGACGGTGTCGCCCCCGGTGAACTTGATGTCGAGGATGGGGATGGTCCGGCTCTTGCCGCCGATGATCGTGCCCTCGAGCAGGACGACGGCGTAGTAGGGGGACTCGCTCCAGGTCTCGCGCTCGGGGGTGGTGGGCGCGAAGCGGCGCAGGCTCACGACCACGCCGCCGCTCTCGTCGAGCTGCTCGCCGAGGGTCTCGAGGACCTCGTCGCGGTGGGTGATGGCGTCGGCGAAGCCGGCGTCGACGGCTTCCTGGGGCCCCAGGGGCGACTCGAAGATGGTGTCCGCGACGGCGCTGATCGACATGCCCCGGGCCTGGGCGATGTCGTAGAGCACGGTGTCCCAGGTGTCGTCGAGCAGGGCGGTGCGCTGCTCTCGGTCGTAGTCGCTGCGGCTCGAGCGGGTGAAGGACTCGTGGGCGCTCTTGTACTCGTCGATGTGGACGGACTGAACCTGGACGCCGATCTTGGCGAGGGCGTCCTTGTAGAACAGCCGCCGCGCGCCCAGGCCGACCGTGGCAAAGCGGCCGGCCGGGTGGACGTAGACCTTCTCGGCGACGCTGGCGATCCAGTAGTCGCGGGTGTTGGGCTGCTCGGCGTAGGCGTAGACGTGGCCGCCGGCGTCCCGGACCCGGCGCAGGGCGTCGCGCAGCTCCTGGCCCGCGGCCCAGCCCATGCCGAAGCCGTCGGCCTTGATCAGCAAGATGCTCCGCTCGCCTGCGGCCTCGGCCCGCTCGAGCCGGCGCAAGGTCGCGATCAGCGTGCGCTGGTTGCCGATGCTCTTCAGCTCGATGGCCTCGGCGTCGACGGGGCGGACCCACACGGCCCGGCCCTGGCGCTTGGTCGAGAAGCGGGCGCGGTAGGCCACGCCGTCGACCCCCGAGCCCAGGCCCGAGTGCACGCCGACGCCGACCGAGCCGTAGTCCCAGGCCAGGGCCATGGACACGCCGCCGCGCAGGGCCGCGGTCTCGTCGAGGATCGCCAGGCTGTTCTCGTCGAGGATGTCGACCTGGACGCGCTGGACCTCGCCGGCGATCTCGAGGCCCTGGTAGCGCACGGCGAGGCGGCCGTAGGGCAGCAGGTCGTGGTCGGCGTCGAAGTTGGAGAAGCCGCGGCCCTGGCTCTGGTCGGTGCGGGTCATCACGCCGCCGGCGAGCTCGAGCCAGCGCGTGCCCAGGGGGCGGATCGCCAGCTCGCCGCCGAGGTCGAGGACCGGGCGGTAGGTCGCGTCGCGCAGGTCCGTGGGCCCGAGGCGGGCGACGGCGCCGAAGCTGGCGTAGTTGGTCATGCGCAAGGTCGCGCCCAGGTCGAGCTGAGGTACGCGCAGGCGCTGGCCGTCGCGGCGCACCCCGTGCACGCCGACGCCGACGCTGCCCCACTCGCCGTCGCCAGCGGCCAGGCCGAAGCTGACCTTGGTCATGGGCCGGTTGTGGGCCCCGTCGGCGTCGAACTGCTCGCCGCCGAAGCCGGGCTCGAGGGCCTGGACGCCGAAGCCGAGGGCCAGGCCCAGGCCGAGGTTGAGGGACGCGAAGGCGCCGAAGCCCGTGCCGCGGGCGAAGTCGTAGACGGTCTGGTAGCCCAGCAGGGTCAGGTCGAAGCCCTCGACGGAGTTGAGCTGTGCGGGGTTGAGCTCGAGGCTGCTCGAGTCGCCCTCGCCGGACAGGTCGTGGATGGGCCGGTCGACGCCGTCGCCGAGCTCGCGGTGCTGGGCCACGGGATCGGCGGCCGCGGCCGTCGCCGGCAAACTCAGCGCGAGGGCGAGGCCCGCCAGGCCCGTCACGAACTTGCGTGGATGATGGAACAGAGCGGTCACTGCATCGCCTCCTCGGGGATCTCGTCGACGATCGCCAGCAAATGTCGCACGTCGACGATGCGCAGGCTCTCGTCCCAGGGCACGGTCAGCCCGCGGGTCTTGGCGAACAACACCTTGGCGCCCAGGGGCACGCCGCTGACGTTCTCGCCGAGGGTGCCGGTCGGCGCGTCGTCGTCGTCGTCGTCGTCATCGTCGAGCTCGTAGTTGACCTTGGGCATGGTCCGCGCGACCTCCACGACCTCCCCGAGCAGGGCCTGACGGGTGTTCTCCTTGGCGCCCTCGGGCAGGAAGAGCCCGGACTCGAGGCGGTCGGGGTCCTTGATGATGCGCACGAGCACCCGCGGGCCGAGAGGCTGCACGTGGCGCGTGATCTTTGGGGGAGGGGGCGGCGGTTCGCGGCGCGAGTCGTCCGAGGACATCCGCGCCATTACAAGCTGGTTCTGCGCCAAACACCAGCCGGGGCGCAGCGGGACAATTGGGGGGCAGGGAGGACCGTGCACGACACTTCGCGTCGGGTGCGCCCCCTGGCGCACCGGACCTCGGGTCTGCTAGACGCGGGTCGGGTACGCCATGGCTGCAGACGACGACTTTCGCCACGAATCGGTCCAAGACCGGGAATCCATCGTCAAGTACCTGCGGGCCGTGACCGCGGGGATCGAGAAGGGTCACATCGAGCTCGGCGCGGCGGACCACCTGCTGAGCCTCGAGCCCGAGGGCATGCTCGAGCTCCAGGTCCGGGCCAAGCGCAAGGGCGGCAAGGTCAAGCTGGCCATCAAGGTTGGTTGGCGCGAGCGCGACGAGGCCGACGCCGACGCCCTGACCATCAAGGTCGACTGACGAGCGGAGCCTTCGCCATGACCACCAGCAGCGAAGCCATCGCCGTCACCGGCGTGCGCGAAAATTTCAAGTTCCTGATCCTCGAGGTCACCAAGCTGCTCGAGGACACGCAGCGGGTGCTCGTCGATCCTCGCCCCGAGGTCATCGCCAAGATCGCCGCCCGCGACGACTACGTCGACAACCTCAAGAGCATGATCGAGAACAAGTGTTTTCGGCTGCTGACCAACGAGGAGCTCGACGTGGGCACCGTCGACCTGATCCGCGCGATCAACACGGCGACCAACAACCTCGAGCGCATCGCCGACTTCGGGGTCAACATCGTCGGTCAGCTCGGCTACCTCGCCGAGCTCGAGGTCCTGCACGGCTTCGACCCCGACCCCTTCTTCGCCACGATCTTCGAGGCGCTGCGCATGGTCGAGGCGGCGCTGTTTCGCCGGGACATGTCCAAGGCCCTGCAGATCTGCCGCGCCGAGCTCGAGGTCGACGAGCTCTACGCCGCGGTGTTCAAGCGGATCATGGACGACCTGCGCCACGGCGACACGCCCGAGGACCTGGTCACGACCCTGTTCATCTACCGCTACCTCGAGCGCACCGGCGACTCGCTGCTCAACATCGGCGAGGCGGCGATCTTCGCCACCGTCGGCGAGAAGCTCAAGGTCAGCGAGTTCCAGGCCCTCGAGGAGACCCTGGCCAACTCCGAGGTCGAGCTCGACCTGAGCGAGGTCGACTTCGAGGGCATCTGGGAGACGCGCTCGGGCAGCCGCATCGGCATGGTCCACCCTCAAAAGGGCGGCCGCTCCGTGGTGTTCAAGGAGGGGCGGACCAAGAAGGTGGTCGAGGAGAAGGAGGCGCTCGAGCGCTGGGAGCAGCTCGAGCCCGGCCTGCCCCCGCGCATCTTCGGCTTCCACGACCACGGGCCCAAGGCCTCGCTGCTGCTCGAGTTCCTGCGCGGCGACACCTTCCAGCGGATCATGCTCGACACCGACGCGCGGGTGTGCGGGACGGCCTTCAACATGGTCACGAAGACCATCGAGCGGGTGTGGACGCGGACCCTCGAGGCCGTGCCCTGCCGGCCCAACTTCATGCGCCAGGTGTCCAGCCGCCTGCCCGACGTGTTCAAGGTCCACCCCGAGTTCCGCAGCCCGGCGACGCGCATCGACGACCTGCACATCGCGCCCTTCGAGGATCTGCTGCGCGAGGCTCGGGGCCTCGACGCCGAGCTCGTCGCGCCCTTTAGGGTGCTCATCCACGGCGACTTCAACACCGACAACTTGATCCTCAACCTGCCCCAGCGGCGGGTCCACCTCATCGATCTGCACCGCTCGCGGCCCTTCGACTACCTCCAGGACGTGTCGGTGTTCATCGTGTCCAACTACCGGCTCAACGTGTTCGACGCCGGCCCGCGCCGCCGCCTCGACGCGGTCAGCAAGGCCTTCTTCCGCTTCGCCCAGGGCTTCGCCCGGGCCCACGGCGACGCGAGCTTCGAGGCCCGGCTGGCCCTGGGCCTGGCCCGCTCGCTGCTGACCTCGACCCGCTTCGTCATGGACCCCGAGTTCTCGGCGTCGATGATGCTGCGCTCGCGCTACCTGCTCGAGCGCCTGCTGGGCTACCGCGCCGAAGTCCGGGCCAAGGCCGGCCTCGGCGAGGGCCCCCTGACGCCCGAGCGCTGGGCCGACTTCCACCTCGACGAGTCCACCCTCGTCCCCTGAGCTCCCCGCCCCGAGCACCTCTCTCCCAGGAACCTCCCAGGAACCCCCATGAACCAAGTACAGCTCCGCATTGGCGTCATCGGCATCGCCGACGGCTGGTCCACCGAGCGCATGCTCGACGCGCTCGAGCAGCGCACGGGCTTTCGTCGGCTGATCGAGATGCAGGACGTGGCCTTCGACTTCGAGCACGGCCGCCTGGTCCACGAGGGCTTCGACCTGAGCGAGCTCGACGGCGTGGTCGTCAAGAAGATCGCCAAGGAGTACAGCCCCGACGCCCTCGACCGCGTCGAGCTGATCCGCGCCCTCGAGGGCAGCGGGGTGCGGGTGTTCTCCCGGCCCGAGTCGATGTACGCCCTCATCGACCGCCTCTCGGGCACGGTCAGGCTGCGCCAGGGCGGCATCCCCATGCCGCCCACGGTGGTCACCGAGAGCCTCGACGAGGGCGAGGCCGCGGTCCGGCGCCTGGGCGCGGTGATGGGCAAGCCGCTGTACACCTCCAAGGCCCGCGGCATGGAGGTGATGCGGGCCGAGGATCCCGAGCTGCGCGCCAAGCTCGAGCAGTTCAAGGCCGCCAACCCGGTCATGTACCTGCAGCAGCTCGTCGACATCCCCGGCCGCGACCTCGGGGTCGTGTTCCTCGGCGGGGAGTACCTGGCGACCTACGCCCGGGTGTCGCGCAGCGGCTCGGGCATCACCTCGACCAGCCAGGGCGGCAAGTACGAGGCCCACGAGCCCAGCGCCGAGATCATCGAGCTCGCGCGCAAGGCCCAGGCCCTCTACGACCTCGACTTCACCTGCGTCGACGTGGTCGAGACCGCGGACGGCCCCAAGGTCTTCGAGGTCTCGGCCTTCGGCGGCTTCCGGGGCCTGCTCGAGGCCTGCAAGCTCGACGCGGCGGCCAAGTACGCCGACTACGCTATCGCCACCATCCAGGCCGCGCGCGCGGGAGGTGTCCAGTGAGCGGGCCCGAGCACGTCGATCGGGCCGGCGAGCGGGCGCCCGGCGAGGAGCTGGTGACCCACCCGACCTCGGGGCCGCGGCGCGTCCAGTCCATCGCGGCGACCATCGCCGAGCTGCGCGGGGAGTTCGCCCGTCCGCACCGCGCGGGCTGGGACTTCGACGGCTTCAAGGTCGTCCTCGACACCAACGCGCCGGCGCTGATCACCGAGCTGCAGGGCTACTTCGAGGGCTTCCGGACCCTCGAGGGCGCGGCCCTCGACGACGCCGAGGCCACGCGGATCACCGCCATCGAGGCCGTCCCGCCCAACCTCGGGGCCGAGGCGATGATGCGCATCGGCGAGTACAAGCCCAGCGTCAAGGGCCCCAAGGAGGCGTCCATCGACCTCGACGACGGCCGCGTGGTCCACAAGCTGCGGACCGGGATGTGGTTCCTGTTTGGCGCCGAGCACCTGGCCATCGGGCCGTGCCTGGCCAACCCCAACCAGGTCATCAATTTCATCAACAACCGGATGATCCAGTGGTCCCTGGCTGGCGGATCGCTGCTCGGGCACGCCTCGGCCGTGGCCTTGCGCGACCCGAGCGCGGCCGAGGGCGCGTGGCCGCGGGTGATCGCGATCGCGGCCTTCTCGGGCATGGGCAAGTCGACCCTCGCCCTCAACCTGATGAACGATCGGCGCCTGGACTTCCTCAGCAACGACCGGATCATGATTCGGCCGCGGACCGCCGAGCAGCGGGCCGCCGGCGTCGCGCCGGTCATCGAGGGCGTGCCCAAGCACCCGCGCATCAACCCGGGCACGATCCTCAACAACGCCGCGCTCGGGCCGATCCTGACCCAGGAGGAGCGCCAGCGCTTCTCGGCCCTGCCCATCGACGAGCTGTGGCAGCTCGAGCACAAGTTCGACGGCTGCATCCCCCAGTGCTTCCCGGGCCAGCGCTTTTGGCTGCACGGCGAGCTCGCGGGCGTGGTCCTGCTCAACTGGCGCCGCGACGGCAGCCCGACCCGGCCCCAGCGCGTCGACGTGGCCGAGCGCCGCGACCTGCTGCCCGCGCTCATGAAGGCGCCCGGTGCCTTCTACCTGGAGAGCCCAGGACAGGCGCCGAGCCGCGAGCAGGACGCCTACATCGAGGCCCTGGCCGGGGTCCCGGTGCTCGAGCTGGCTGGCGGCATCGACTTCGAGCGGGGCCGCAACGCCGCCCTCGAGCTCCTGGGCCTCTAGTATCCTATGATCTAGGGATCTTGGGCCGGTCGGCCCGAGCCGAGACCCGCCCCACCATGCCCGACTCCCGCACCGTCGACATCCCGGCTGACCGCCAGTGCCGCATCACCTTGACCCAGAGCCGGGTGGTGCCGGACCCCATCCGCCTGGCCCGCTACCTGCGGGCGCCGGAGATCGGGCCGACCGTGCTGTTCTTCTCGGGCGGCTCGGCGCTGCGCAAGACCAGCCGGGTGCTGACCGAGTACACCCACAACTCGGTCCACCTGATCACGCCCTTCGACTCGGGCGGGAGCTCGGCCAAGCTGCGCGAGGCCTTCCCGATGATCTCCGTCGGCGACCTGCGCAACCGGCTGATGGCCCTGGCGGACACGGCCCTGCTCGGCAACCCCGAGGTCTACCGCCTGTTCAACACCCGCTTCGCCAAGGACGAGAGCCAGACCGAGCTGCGCCGGCTGCTCTCGACCATGGCCGCAGGCGTCGACCCCCTGGTCGCGGCCGTGCCCGAGCCGCTGCGCACGCTGATCCGCAACCACCTGGGCTTCTTCATCGAGCGCATGCCGCTGACCTTCGACCTGCGCGGGGCGAGCGTGGGCAACCTGATCCTCGCGGGCGGCTACCTCAACAACAACCGCGACATCGACGCGGTCATCTTCCTGTTCTCCAAGCTGGTCGCGGTGCGCGGCGTGGTCCGGCCCGTGGTCGACAGCAACCTGCACTTGTCGGCGGAGCTGGCCGACGGCACCGTGGTCGTGGGCCAGCACCAGATCACGCGCCCCGAGAGCCCCCTGTCCGCGCCGATCCGCGAGCTGCGCTTGACGGAGGCCGCCGACGGCTCCGAGGGCCTGGCCGAGGCCCACATCGACGAGCGCACCGCCGAGCTCATCGACGAGGCCGAGCTGATCTGCTTCCCGATCGGCAGCTTCTTCACCTCGGTCATGGCCTGCCTGCTGCCCGCCGGCGTGGGCCGTGCCGTGGCGCGGGCGGGCTGCCCCAAGGTCTACGTGCCCAACTGCGGCGAGGACCCGGAGGAGGCCGGGCTGGCACCCCACGACCAGGTCCGGCTGATCCTCGAGCAGCTGCGCCGCGACGCCGGGGAGGACACGCCCACGGAGCTGCTCTTGCACTTCGTGCTCGTCGACAGCGATCGCGGGGAGTACGTCGGGGGGCTGGACGTCGACGCCATCGAGGCCCACGGGGTCGAGGTCATCGACACGGCGCTGGTGTCCGAGGCGACCGCCCCGCTGATCGAGCCGCGCCGCCTGGTCGACTTGCTGCTGTCTCTGGTTTGATCGGGCTGGTTGCTCTGCTTGGTCTGACCTGGCGTCCTCACCGAGTGGGGGGCGATCCGCGGGGCCGAGGTCACGCCCGTCCGAGCGTCGGGGTTTGGCTGTCTCAACGGGTGGGGCCGCGTGCGCCGCGGGAGCGAAGCTGCGAGCACGGCGCGGCCCGAGGTCCGCGTCGTGTTCTTTGGTACAGCGATTCGAATCGTTGCTGTACCCACAAATTGAATGCCTACTGTAATTGTCGTCGAATCCTGTCCCGCAATGCCCCAGGTAGCGTTTGGCGCAGTGTAATGTTGCACTGTTACTAAACCAACTTGGGCTTTGAGCACAGCTCTGCTACGTTCATGAGGTCGGCAGAGGGCGATGGCGGATACGGGAAAAAACCCGGCCAAAGCGGGGCGTTCGGTGAGCGTCCAGGGCTTGGGACGGGGCTTGGGAGGGCCGGCAGGGCTGCTG
>NZ_ABCS01000180.1 GCF_000170895.1 Plesiocystis pacifica SIR-1
TCGGCACCGTCAAGTCCAACCCTCGGCCACCTCGAGTCCGCCGCGGGGCTCATCGGCGTCGCCAAGGTGCTCGCGGCCATGGCCCACGGCGCCGTCCCGGCCTCGCTGCACAGCTCGCCCCGCAACCCGCACATCGACTGGGCCGCGCTCCCGGTCGAGGTCGTCGACGGCCTGCGCGAGTGGCCGAGCCCCGCGGGCGCCCCCCGGCGCGCGGGCGTCTCGGGCTTCGGCCTCTCGGGCACCAACGCCCACGTGATCCTCGAGCAGGCGCCGACCCTCGACGCCCCCTCGACTCCCCCCGCACCGCCGCTGCGGCCCCCCCTGCTGCTCTCGGCGCGCAGCGAGGCCAGCCTCCGCGCCCGCGCGGCGCAGCTCCACGCCCTGCTCGGCGCTCGGCCTGCCCTCGACGCCCGCGCCCAGCTCGAGCTCGCCGCGAGCCTGGCCACGCGCGCCGAGCACTTCGAGCACCGCGCCTGCGTCCACGAGCTCGCCGCGCTGGCTCAGCTCGCCGAGCACGGCCACGCGCTCCCGTCCAGCGCCCGGGCGTCCGTGCGCACCCACGATCCGCGCGCGCGCGGCCAAGGCCGCGAGCTCGCGCTGGTGTTCTCCGGTCAGGGCGCCCAGCGCCTGGGCATGGGCCAGACCCTGCGCGCCCACCTGCCCGCGTTCCGGGACGCCTTCGACGCGCTGTGCTCCCGCTTCGACGCCCACCTCGAGCGCCCCCTGAAGTCCGTCGTGTTCGCGGACCCGGGCTCCGAAGCGGCCGCCCTCCTCGACCGCACCGACTACACCCAGCCGGCCCTGTTCGCCCTCGAGGTCGCCCTCGCCCGGACCCTCGAGCACCTCGGCCTGCGCCCCACGGTGCTGCTCGGCCATTCCATCGGAGAGCTCGCCGCCGCCCACGTCGCGGGCATCTTCGGCCTCGACGACGCCTGCCGCCTCGTCGCCGCCCGCGGTCGCCTGATGCAGGCCCTCCCGCCGGGCGCCATGGCCTCGCTGCAAGCCAGCGCCGACGAGGTCGAGGCAGCGCTGGGTGAGACCGAAGTGTGGATCGCCGGCCTCAACGGCCCGCACTCGACGGTCGTGTCCGGCGAGGCCCAGGCCGTGGCCGAGCTCGCCGCTCGCTTCGAGGCCCGCGGTCGCAAGGTCCGGCGCCTGCAGGTCTCGACGGCCTTCCACACCCCGCGGGTCGAGCCCATGCTCGAGGCCTTCGCCGAGCTCGCCGAGTCGCTCACCTTCCACCCGGCGCGCGTCCCCGTGATCCCCACCGTCGCCGGAGCGTCCCTCGAAGCCATGAGCCGCCCGGCCTACTGGATCGAGCAGGTCCGCGCGCCCGTGCGCTTCGCCGCTGGCGTCGAGGCCCTCGCCCGCCGCGGGGTCACGACCGTGCTCGAGCTCGGGCCCCGGGCCGTGCTCACGCCCCTGGTCGCGGCGACCTTCGCCGAGCGAGACGGTGTCGACGCGCCCACGCTGCTGGCCAGCATGCGCAGCGAGCAGGGCGAGCTCGACAGCCTGATCGCGGCCCTCGGCGCCCTCCACTGTCGGGGCTTCGCCGTCGACTGGGCGCGGGCCTTCGCCCCCTGGGCGCTCCGACCCGTCCCCCTGCCCGCCTACCCCTTCGAGCGCCGCCACCACTGGCTCCCGAGCGCCGCCGAAGCCCCGCCCGCGCTGCCCCCGAGCGCCGCCGACCCCATGGCCCTCGCCGGCCACCGCGTCGATCTGTCGACCGGCCACAGCCTGCACACCCTCGAGATCGGCCCGCCGCTTCAGCCCTACCTCGGCGACCACCGCGTCTACGATCGCCTGGTCGTCCCCGGCTCCTTCCACATGGCCGTGCTCCTGGCCATCGCCGAGTCGCGCTGGCCCGGCAAGGCCGTGGAGCTGCGCGAGGTGCAATTCGTCCGCGCGCTCCACTACGACTCCGAGGCCTTCCACACCACCTTGCACGTCGAGCTCTCGCCCCTCGCAAACGCGGAGGGCTTCGAGGCCAGCGCCTTCATCCTCGAAGCGGGCGCGCGCGTCGAGCTCGCCCGGGGGGTGCTCGCGCCCAGCCGAGACGACGCGCCGCCCGAGCCCCTGGTCGAAACGACCCGCACCGGCGACTTCGAGCGCCCCCTCCTCGACGCCCTCCTCGACCGCGTGCAGATCACCTGGGGCCCGAGGTGGTGGTGGATCCGCGGGGCCGAGCGCACCGCCGAGGGCCACGCCCGCGGTCGCTTCGCGGCCCCCGAGGGCCTCACCATCGACGACGCGCCCCTGCCCGGCGGCTTCATCGACAACAGCTTCGCGCTCCAGGCCTGGGCGCGACCGCGGGCTGTCGGCGAGGTCGAGGACACGCCGCAGCTGCCGATCCTCGCCGAGCGCCTGGTGTGGTTCGGCGAGCGGCGCCCGCCCGTGCACGCGACGCTCCGCCTGGTCGAGGCGACCGCCGACTCGACCACCTCCGAGCTGACCTACTACGACGCCGAGGGTCGGGCCGTCGCCCGGCTCGAGGGCTTCACCACCCACCGGGCTCCGCGGACGCGGCTGCTCGACGACCACGCGATCGGGGCGCACCTGCACCGCGTGCGCTGGCAGCCCGTCGAGGCCGCCTCCGTCAGCCCGAACCCCGGCCAGACCCTCGTCCTCGGGGACGCGCCCGAGCTCGACGCCTTCGAGCGCCTCCCCGACCGCGCGGCCCTGCTCGCGCGCCTGGACGCGGGAGCTCCCGCCCCTGCGCGCGTGATCGCCAGCTTCTCCCCAGGCGCCCACGCGACGCCGCGGGAGGCCTGCGTCGAGGCCCTCGCCCTCGCCCAGACCCTGCTCGGCGATCCGCGCCTCGAGGCGACCGCGCTCGTCGCCCTGACCCGGCGAGCCGTCGCCTGCGGGGCCGAGCGCGAGGGCCTCGACCTCCCCCACGCGCCCGTTTGGGGCTTGCTCCGCGCGCTCCAGAGCGAGCACCCCGAGCGCACCCTGGCCCTCGTCGACACCGACGCCGACCCCAAGTCCGCCGCCACGCTGAGCGCCGCCCTGGCCCTCGCCGAGGCCCGCAAAGAGACTCAGGTCGCCCTGCGCCGCGGCGCGCTCTTGGTCCCCCGGCTCGCGCGCAGCGAGCCCTTGCCCGAGCTCCCCCCCGGCTCAGACGCGCTCGCGGGTACGGTGTTGATCACCGGCGGCACGGGAGCGATCGGAGGCCGCCTCGCCCGGCACCTCGCCACCGCCCACGGCGCGCGCCACCTGACCCTGCTGTCCCGCAGCGGCGAGCAGGCCCCCGGCGTTGACGCGCTGCGGGCCGAGCTCGAGGCCGCCGGCGCCCAGGTCCGCGTCCTCGCCGGGGACGCGAGCCAGCCCGCGGTGTTGCGCGAAGCGTTGACGGCCACGCCACCCGTGCGCGCCATCTTCCACGCCGCGGGCGTGCTCGCCGACAAGCTCGGCCTCGCGCTCACGCCGAGGGAGGTCGCGGCCGTGTTCGGGCCCAAGGTCGACGCGGCCCGCCAGCTCGACGCGCTGAGCGTCGAGCTGGACCTCGAGCTCGATCACTTCGTGCTCTTCTCCTCCGCCGCCGGGGTGTTCGGGGCCGCGGGGCAGGCCAACTACGCGGCCGCCAACGCCACCCTCGACGCGCTCGCGGCCGATCGGCGCGCCCGCGGCCTGGCCGGGCTGTCCCTCGCCTGGGGCCCCTGGGCCGAGGTCGGCATGGCCGCCCGCGCGTCCGCCTCGACGCGCTCGCGCATGCGCAGCGAGGGCGCGCGCCCCTTCGCCGTCCGCGAGGGCCTCGCGCTCTTGGGCCTCGCCCTGCGCCGCGCGAGCCGAGACCCCGACGCCCTGAGCGTGCCCATCCACCTCACCCACGCGGGCTCCCGGCGGGGAGGCGGGCTCCCCCTCGCCCGCGCGGCGCTCCGCCAGCGCGCCGACGTGGCGGCGGACGCCCCGGACAGCCTCGACCCCCGCCTGAGCCGCGGGAGCGTCGAAGCCCGCCAACTCGCCGTCCAGGCCCTCGTCCGCGAGGAGCTCGCGGCCGTCCTCGGCTCGACCCCCGAAGCGCTCGCCGAGCGCCTCGTCCCCGGTGTCGAGCTCGGCGCCCTGGGCCTCGACTCGCTCATGGCCATCGAGCTGCGCAACCAGCTGCGGCGGCGCAGCGGCGTGCAGCTCCCCGCGACGGCGCTGTTCGACGGCGCGACGGTGGACAGCCTCGGCGCGCGCATCGAGGCGAGCTTGTCCGAACTGGAGCCTGCTCCGGAGCCTGCTCCGAAGCCAGCAGCCATGCCCGGCGTGCGCGACTACCTGCTCGCCCAGCGCGAGCCCGACGAGCAGCCCCAGCCGCGCCCGACGAAGGGCTCCAGCTACCGCGTCGTCTCGCTGCTGCGCAGCTGCATCGAGGGCGGCGACCGGGAGTCCTTTGCGTCCACCTGCACCACCTTGCTGGCCATGCGGCGCATGCTCGACGCTGGCCACCGAGCGCCCGAGGCCGCCCCGGTGCGCCTGTCTGAAGGTGCCTCCAATACGGGCGTGCCGCTGTACTGCGTCCCCTCCCTCGCCCTGCCCTCCTCGCCCCTGCAGTTCCTCCGCGTCGCCAAGCTCCTGGGCGATCGAGCCTCGCTGTGGTCCGCGGCCAACCCGGGCTACGAGCTCGGGGACGCCCTCCCGGCGGACCTCGAAGGCGTCTGCGACTACCACGCCCAGGCCCACGCCGCGATCGCCGAGCGCACCGGTCGGGCCCCGGTGCTCGTCGGCTACTCGAGCGGCGGATGGTTCAGCGCCATGCTGGCCGCGAGGCTCGAGGCCCAGGGTCGCCCCGCGCCCGGCCTGGTCCTCCTCGACACCCCCCACCCCTTCGAGTGGGACACCAGCAACCTCACGCAGATGTTCGTGCACGACGCCATCGCGCTCCACCTCCAGACCCACGGCGACGACGACGCCTTCATCCACGAGCTCACGACCATGCAGCACAGCATCGCCGCGCTGCTCGAGCAGTGGCGCGACCGGCCCATCACCGCCACGCCCACGCTCCACCTCGCGTGCACCCGCGGCATGCGGCACCCCGGCTGGGGCGTGGACGTGGCGACCGATCCCGCGACGCAGTGGGGCCCGCGGATCGCCGACCTCGACATCGCCCCCTGCGAGGCCGACCACGCCCAACTGCTGACCGAGGGCGCCGAGGCCTGCGCCGGGGCGCTGCGGGCGTGGCTGGACGCGCGCGGCTGGTGACCCGCGCGGCATTTTCACGCTCGACCGCCGCCAAGGATGCGAAGATTGCGCAGTGCGCTCTTCCTTCGCTCTCGCCCTCCTCTCGCTGATCGTCTTGTTGTTCGCGCCGACGCCCGCGGAGGCCTTTTGCGGCTTCTACGTCGCCGGCGCGGACACCAAGATGTTCAACGACGCGACCATGGTCGTGCTCATGCGCCAGGGTCGGCGCACGGTGCTGTCGATGCAAAACACCTACGCGGGGCCGCCGGAGGACTTCGCCATGGTCGTGCCCGTGCCCGTCGTGCTCGAGGAGGAGGACGTGAAGATCCTGCCCAGGTCGATCTTCGATCGCGTCGATCGCCTCGCCTCCCCGCGCCTGGTCGAGTACTGGGAGCAAGACCCCTGCGCCTACAAAAAGCACAAGCGCAAGCGCTCGCCCAACAAGGCCATGGCCGACGGAGTTGCTGGGGGCGTGCCCGGCGGGGCCCCGGCCGACTTCGGCGTGCGCGTCGAGTCCGAGTTCGAGGTCGGCGAGTACGAGGTCGTCGTGCTCTCGGCCCAGGACTCCACCGGCCTCGACGCGTGGCTGCGCCACGAGAACTACGCCATCCCGGCCAAGGCCGAGGCGTTGCTGCGCCCCTACGTCCAGCAGGGCCACAAATTTTTCGTCGCCAAGGTCGACGCCAGCAAGGTCAAGTTCGTCGACGGGCGCGTGTCCCTCTCGCCCCTGCGCGTGCACTACGACTCGGACACCTTCAGCCTGCCGATCCGCCTGGGCCTGATCAACGCCGGCAAGTCCCAGGACCTCATCGTCCACATCCTCGCCGACGATCGCTACGAGGTCGCCAACTACCCCAACGTCGCCATCCCGACCAACATCGAGGTCAAGAACGGGGTCCGCAAGCGCTTCGGCAGCTTCTACGCCGCGCTCTTCGACGCGACGCTGCGCGAGCACCCCGGGGCCGTGGTCACCGAGTACTCGTGGATGGCCCGCACCTGCGACCCCTGCCCGGACCGGCCCCTGAGCACCAACGAGCTCATCACCCTCGGCGGCGACGTCCTGCCCCAGCAGGTCAGCCCGAACATCACCCTGACCCGGCTGCACGCCCGCTACGGCAAGCGCAGCCTGGGCAACGACCTGGTGTTCCAGGTCGCGCCGCCCATCGTCGGCGGCCGCGAGCGCGTCGTCGACGACCAGGGCCGGCTCGAGCGCGGCGCCGTGCCTGACCGCAACAACAACTTCCAGGCCCGCTACATCATCCGGCACTACTGGAAGGGCGAGGTCAGCTGCCAAAACCCCCGGCGGCGCCGCTGGGGCGGGCCGTGGCCGGGGGTCGACAGCAAGGTGGGCCGCGGCGGCGGGGCCTCGGAGCTCGCCCAGGACCTGGCCTTCGTCAACCGCAAGCTGAAGCTCGACAACTACGTGCGTCAAAAAGACGAGGGCCGCCTCGACGTGGAGCTGCTGTCCAAGGGCGACGCGTCGATCGTGCCGCCGCCCGTTCCTTCTGATCCGGTGCCGGCGCCGACGCCGGCGCCCGAGCCCGAACCTGTCCCGGAGCCCGAACCCACTCCGGAGCCCCAACTCGAGAGCGCGGCCCTCGGCTCGGACCCCGACCCCGACCCACCGGACGCCATCGACGACACGGCCCCTGCCCCGGCCGAGGCCGATGGCTGCGCCCACTGCTCGACCCCCGAAGGCGCGACGAAGTGGAGCGGCCTGCTCCTGCTCGGCCTCGCAGGCCTCGCCCACTTCGGACTTCGCCGCCGCTCATGCAGCGATGGCTAACCAGCCTCAGGCGGTAGTCCGAGTGCGTCGGTCTCCGACGTCATCTCTTCACCCGAGTCGGTCTCGCTCTCGCTTCCAGTCTCGCTCTCGTCCGTTCCCCCCTCGGCCTCGTCTTCGCTCCCGCCGTCATCCGCCTCGTCGTCCGTCCCTGCAGGCTCGCTGCACCCATGAGGGTAGGCGCAAGGGCCAACCCACCCGAGGTTCGCCGTGCTCGTACAGGTGTCGTCGCTGTCAGCCAGCCCCAACTCGAGCGCCCGCGCCTTGCACCGCTCGATCGCCGCGCTCACAAACTCGGCCGCGAGCTCGCTCTCGATATCCGAGAGGTCTTCGTGCTCGGACTGAGAGACGCAGTAGGTCTTGCTGAGCCACTCATCCGCATCCGTGACGATGGCTTCCTTGCCCCCAATGCCGTTGTAGCCGTGAGCCCCGACAGTCTGAGCAACCCACTCCTCCCCGCACTCGTTCTCGACTTCGACAACGATGCCCTCGTCCGCCAACGGGCAGGCGAAGCAAACCAACACCGGCGCCGCTAGCATGTAGCGCACGAAGACTCTTGGAGCGGGAGCATCCATCATGCTTGCTCACGGCGTCGAGACGGGCTCTTCGAGGTCGAAGGGCGCGTCTTCATCACAGGGAAACTTCCAGTCATCCTCGGCAATGCACGGGATCGAGTAGTCATGATCGGTTCGAGGCAGCTTCTCGTTCGCGTCGTAGGCCGCGTAGGCTTCGCAGCTGAGCTCGCCCAGACACTCCAGCCAGATGATCTGTCGGCTCCCGCACTGGTTCTCTTCGTGGAGCAGCGGCAGCAAGCTCGTGCAGCGGGTGAAACAGTCCTCGGGCTCCTGGCCCTCGAAGCGATCGGGCTCGCACGCATCCATGGTCGAGCACGCGGCGGCGCAGGCCTCCTCGCGCAAGGCCTCGAAGTCGATGTCTTCCGTGGGACCATCTGCCGACGGAGGTCCGCAAGCGACGAGCGCCCCGCCGCCGAGCCCCAGGCTCAGGGCCCAAATGACGAAGCTCCGCGCCGCCGCTCCCATGCCTCCACGCTAACAGCGCTGCCGTACCTGCGACAACGCAAAAGGGGAGCCCCGAGGCTCCCCTTGCTTGCGAGCAGAGAGCGCTCCGCTCAACCTTCGAAGCTGGTGTCCCAGCGGCCGTTGCGGGCGGCCGAGTTGGCCTTGGCCCGCTCGAGGAAGGCCGCCTGGCCAGCCGCGTAGTTGTCGGCCTTGCCGCCCCAGGCCTTCAGCGCGGCGGCCTGCAGCGCGCGGCCGTAGGAGAAGCTCAGCTGCCAGGGCAGCCCGCCCTGCTCGGCCCCGAGCTTGTTCATGGCGTCGAGGTGCGCGGTGGCTTCGACGTCCGACTGGCCGCCGGACAGGAACACGATGCCCGGCACGGCGGCGGGGACGTTGCGGCGCAGGCACGCGACGGTGCGCGCGGCGACGGTCTGGACGTCGGCACGGTTGGCGTCGCCCTTGCCCGAGATGACCATGTTGGGCTTGAGCAGCATGCCCTCGAGGGCCACGCCCTGCTCGCGCAGCGCCGTGAACACCTCCTGGAGCGCCCACGAGGTCACCGCGTCGCAGCGGTCGATGTCGTGGTCGCCGTCCATGAGGACCTCCGGCTCGACCATGGGCACGATGTTGGCCTCCTGGCACAGCGCGGCGTAGCGGGCCAGGGCGTGGGCGTTGGCGCGGACGCAGGCGTTGCTGGGGATGCCGTCGCCGATGGTGATGACGGCGCGCCACTTGGCGAAGCGAGCGCCCTTGTCGTAGTAGGCGGCCAGCCGGTCGCGGAGGCCGTCGAGGCCCTCGGTGACCTTCTCGCCCGCGTGGCCGGCGAGGGCCTTGGCGCCCGTGTCCACCTTGATGCCGGTGATGATCCCCAGCTCCTTCAGGGCCTCGGGGTAGGTCTCGCCGGCGTCCGTCTTTTGGCTGACGGTCTCGTCGAACATGATCACGCCCGAGATGAACTCGCTCGCGCCGTCGGCCATGAACAGCATCCCGCGGTAGCTCCGGCGCAGCTCCTCGGAGCTCTCGACGCCGATGGAGGCGAAGCGCTTGGCGATGGTCGGGAAGCTCTCGTCGGCCGCCAAGATGCCTTTTCCGGGGGCGACGAGGGCGTTTGCGATGCTTTCGAGGGACTCGGTCATGGTGGGTCTCGCTAGACCTGCGGACCCTCCCCGCTCGCGTCGCTGGTGTCAAGAGCCCGTCACATTCCGGCTATACTGCCGCCGTGCGCCGCCGCGGGCCAGATCGTCGATGGAGCTTCACCTGCGTGAGCGCTCCCATGGTGGTGCTCGCCCTCGCCCAGCCGGCCCGCGCCGGGCAGCCGCCGGCCTCGCGTGATGAGGCTCCGCCCGTCGCCGACGACGCGATCGAGCCCGTGCCCATCCGAGCGCCCGCGCCCCGCCCGACCTCGGGTGCCCTGCACGTCGAGAGCACCGCCCACGGCGCCCGGCTGGTCGCCGAGTCCCTCGACGACGACACGGGCGGACCGAGCACCGTCGAGCTCGGGCCCCTGCCGGTCCACGCCTCCCTGCCCGCCGGGCGCTGGCGCCTGCGCACCGAGAGCGCCGGCTACCAGCCCTGGTCCCTCGACGTCACCATCGTCGCCGGCGAGCCCCTGACCCTCGAGGTCGAGCCCGAGCTCATCGAGGACGCGTGGCTCGAGCTGCGCGCGGCCAACGAAGCCAGCGAGGGGGCCGAGGTCAGCCTCGACGGCGAGCTGCTGTGCGGCCTGCCCTGCCGCGAGCGCGTCGAGCCGGGCAAGCACCGCGTGGCCGTCCGCAAGCGCCGGCACAAGCCCCTCGACTTCCCCCTGCGCATGAACCAGGCCGACGAGGTCACCCTCGACGTCCGCCTCCAGCCCTCGACCTCGCGGGCGCCCGCGGTGCTCACCGGGGCCCTCGGGCTGACCACCCTGGTCGCGGGCGTCACCTTCACCACCCTCGGCGTCCAGGCCCAGCGCAGCCTCGCGGCCGACCTCGACGGCTTCGGGCAGTACGACCGCGACGACCCGCGCTTCGAGAACGGCCGCCGCGACCTCAACGTCGGCATCGCCATGTGGGGCGCGACCGCGGGGCTGACCGCCCTGACCCTCTACTACCTGCTGCACCAGCCCGGCGAGGCCTCGCGCGCCGACAAGCGCCGGCGCAACCTGGCCGTGCAGCTCGACGGGGTCGCGCCCCTCGTGTCGCCCCTGGGCTCGGGCCTGGGCGTCGGCCTGGGCGCGCGGCTGCGCTTTTGAGTTCGCCATGACACTCCCCCGACCCTCGCCCGCGCGCCGACGCGCCTGGAGCCTCGCGCTCTTCGGTCTGACCCCGAGCTGCACGGCCGAGCCCTTCGACTACCTCCAGGCCAACGCCCCCGTGTCGACCCGCGCCGTCGAGT
>NZ_ABCS01000179.1 GCF_000170895.1 Plesiocystis pacifica SIR-1
GGCCCTGGCCCGGATCTACGTCGGCGCCGACGCGAGCCCGTGGCTGCGCCGGGCCCTCGACGAGTGCGTGGGCGAGCACGGCCCGAGCACGACGCCCCTGGTCGCGGGGGTCCGGGCGCGGGTGCTCCAGCTCGAGGGCAACCTGGCTCACCTCGCGGGCGAGGGGGTCGAGGCGCGGGGTCGCTACCGGGCCGCCGCCGAGGACTTCGCCCGGGCCGGCGAGGGCCTCGGCCGCATCCTCGTCGAGGGCAGCCTGTCGAGCCTGGCCTTCGAAGCCGGCGATCTGGGCGAGGCGCTCAGCCTGGGTCGCCGCTCGCTGCGGGGCTTCCTCGCCCGGGCTCAGGTCCAGACCTTGCCCGCCGCGCTGTTCAACCTCGTCCGCGCCCTCGCGGCCGTGGGCGCCGTCGACGAGGGCCGCCGGCTGTGGCGGGCGAGCATGGAGCTGTGCGCGGCGGCGGGGGAGGTCTCGGCCCTCAACCAGGCCCGGCTCGAGCGCGTCGCCATCGACCTCGACGCCGCGCGCCCGCCCCCGACCGCCCAGGCCCGCCAGGGCTGGCGCGTCGAGCTGGGGGCACGCTACGCCCGCTGCGCCGCGAGCCTCGAGGCGGCCGGGGTCGCGGGCGAGGCCGCCGACGCCCACCTGCGGGCGACTTGCATGCTCCGCGCCGCGGGCCGCTCGGCGGCCTCGAGCGAGCACGCGGGGGCCCACCTCGACGGCGCGCGACGAGCCCTCGACGCGGCGCGCCGGCTGACCGAGGACGCCGGGGGGGCGGGCGAGCTGGCCGTGCGCGTCGGCGTGGCCGTGGAGTCCCTCGCGCTCGCGCCTTCGATCGCGGCCCTGGTCGAGACCCGCCGCGAGCTCGCCGAGCTGCCCTCGCCGACGGCCCTGGTCGACGCCGGCCAGGCCCAGCTCGCCTGGATCTACGACCGCGCCCTGCTCGGCGCCCTGCACCGCTTTGGCCACGTCGGCGACGCCTTGTCGGGGTCGGTGGCCGGCCGCCTCCTGAACCACCTGGAGTCCTTCATGAACCACGCCTCGAAGCTCGATCGTCGCAGCCTGCGCCAGTCTCTGTTGTCCGAAGCCGGCGAAGCCCAGCCCCTGCGCGAGCTCGTGCGCGAGCTCGAGGCCGCCGAGGCCTCGACGCCCGCCGCCGCAGAGCCCGAGGCGCCGTCTGAGCCTTCCGCGGAGGCGACGGGGGAGGGGGAGGTCGCGCCCTCGGGCGCCGCGACGCCGCGCGGGTCCACGGCGCGCCGCCCCGGCGCCGATCGCCTCTCGCACCTGCTGCGCGTGTTCCGTCGCCTGTCCCGGGAGGACCAGCTCGAGCGCCTGCTCGAGCAGATCGTCGAGGCGATGATGGAGCTGACCGACGCCGAGCGCGGCGTGGTCTGTGTCGGCCGCGGCCCCGCGCGCATGGAGGTCGCCCGCGAGATGGCCTGGGAGGGGCCCCAGAAGGGGGAGCAGGCGAGCGCGGGCGAGGGGAGCTCCGTCGGCTTCTCGCGCTCGGTCATCGAGCAGGTCCTGGCCTCCGGCGAGCCCGTGCTCAGCGTCGACGCGGCCAGCGACGATCGCTTCGACGGCTCGCGCTCGATCAGCCACCTCAACCTCCGCTCGGTCCTCGCCGTGCCGCTGATCTTCCGGGGCGAGCGGCTGGGGGCGGCCTACGTCGACCACCGCCTGCGCCGGGGCAACTTCGACGCCGAGGACCTCGCGCACATGGAGGACTTCGCGGACCTCGCGGCCCTGGCCGTGGCCCAGGCCCGCGCCCTGGCCGAGGTCCGCGAGCAGGCGGCGACCCTCGAGCGCCAGCGCAGCGAGCTGACCGAGCTCCTCGCCAGCCGCGAGGCCGAGGTCGTCAACCTCCGCGAGGTCGTGCGCTCGGCCCCCGAGCGCCGCGAGTACCGGGGCATGGTCGGGAGCTCCAAGGCGATGCAGCGGGTGTTTCGCCTCATCGACCGCCTGGCCAGCTCCGAGGTCCCGGTGGTCATCTACGGCGAGAGCGGCACGGGCAAGGAGCTCGTCGCCCGGGCGATCCACGACGCGGGCATCCGCGCCGGCGAGGCCTTCATCGCCGAGAACTGCGGGGCCATCCCCGAGACGCTGCTCGAGAGCGTGCTCTTTGGCCACGCCCGCGGGGCCTTCACCGGGGCCCAGGGCACGCGCCCTGGATTGTTCGAGGCGGCCAACGGCGGGACCATCTTCCTCGACGAGATCGGGGAGACGAGCGCGGCCATGCAGACCAAGCTGCTGCGCGTGCTCCAAGAGGGCGAGGTCCGCCGCCTGGGCGAGAACCGCTCGCGCAAGGTCGACGTCCGGGTCATCGCGGCCAGCAACCGCGACCTCGAGGCGATGGTCGCCGCGGGGACCTTCCGCCAGGACCTCTACTACCGGATCAACGTGGTCAAGCTCGAGCTCCCGGCGCTGCGCGAGCGTCGAGAGGACATCCCCGCGCTCATCGAGCACTTCCTCGTGCGTCACGGCGAGCGGGTGCGGGCGCGGCGAGGCGAGGCGGCCGACGGCGAGCTGCCCCTGCAGGTCACCGCCAGCGCCCTGCGCAAGCTCAGCGCCTACCCGTGGCCGGGCAACGTCCGCGAGCTCGAGAACGAGGTCCAGCGCTGGCTGGCCCTGTGCGAGGACAAGGTCGTCGTCGAGGATCTCTCGGCGGCCATCGAGGGCTCGGCCGTGGGCGTCGACGATCCCGATGACCTCGAGCTGCGCCCGCGGATCGAGCGCCTGGAGCGAGAGCTCATCGACCGAGCCATGAAGCGGACCAACAACAACCAGACCCAGGCGGCCAAGCTCCTGGGCCTGAGCCGCTACGGCCTGCAAAAGAAGCTCAAGCGCTTCGAGGAGAGCGAGTGAGCCGGGAAGGCGCCAGCTGCGGCTCTGCCAATGGAGTTGCCAGCGACGTCGCGGCTGTGCCATCGGCGTTGTCGCGCTACGCTGGTCGAGGCCCTCAACCCACCGAAATCACTGAGCCCGATTTGGGAGCGATTCTTGCTTTGAAAGAGAATAGGCGAGTCATGGCGGACTGCGAGCGACGAGGACGAGGACGAGATGGGCAGGCACCCCGGCGGGGCCGGCGAGCGATCGCGGCCGCGCTGACGGCCCTCGGGCTGGGCGGGCTGCTGGTGACCACGGCCTGCGTCGAGCATGCGCTCTTGGTCCCCGCGCCCACGCTGCGCGGTATCACCATCCCCCTGCCGCCGCCGAGCTTCGCCGACGAGGTCCTGCTGACCATCGACATCGAGGGCGTCGTACCCGACGGCTTCTCGGGCGAGGGCACCCAGGCCTTCCTGTTCGAGAAGGGCACCAGCCGCGGCTACTTCGTGCTCACCGAGGGCCCCGTCTACAACTTCTACGACGTGCTGGTCGACATCGAGGACAACTGCCTCGAGACCTGGTTCGTCGACGGGGTCGACGGGCAGGAGTCATCGGTCATCGACTACAAGGTCGAGCTGCGCGAGGGGGAAGAGGCCTGCGGCGATCCGGACTGCTCGGCGCCCGACGAGATGGGCGCGTGCCTGTGCCTCGAAAAGTGGACCGTCGGCTGTTGAGGGTTGGTTTTGACCCCCGCATGGGCTGGGGGACTGGGGCTGCAGCGGACCTGCTCGCGCAGGTCCTCTCTTCGCTTCGCTCGTCGGGCAGGGTCGCTCGTGGGTGCTAGGGGGCATGTGGTCGCCCCCTAGAAGGGGGCGCTGGTTCGAGCTTCGGGCTCAAAAACGAAACAACCCGCTGGGCGACCAGCGGGTTGTTCGTTTCGGGGTAGCCGAGGGCTACTTCTTGCGGAGCTTTTGCTCGAGGCGGCTGCGCTTGGCCTTGGGCGGGACGTAGAAGGTCAGCCCGAGGTTGAAGGTGACGTTGTGGCGAGCCACGCGGTCGCGGCCAGCAGAGTTCTCGACCTGCGGGGGCACGTCGTCGATGGTCGCGTTTTGACCGGCGTCGTTGTGGCCCACGACGATGTCGTGAATCTCGGGGTTGAGGCTCATCCAGTCCGTGATGAACAGGTGGACGCCTGCGCCGAAGCTGCCACCGAGACGGAAGCCGTCGTCGGCGGTGACCGGGTGGAGCAAACAGTCCGAGTTGGTCTGGTTGCCGTTGCCCGGGTCTTGACAAAAGCCCACGGCGTCGGGGTTGGTCTCGAGCTGCAAGGTCTCGGAGGTCGACTGCACGTCGGGGTAATGCCGCGCCCAGTTCACGAAGCCCAGACCACCGAAGATGTAGATGTCGTACTCGGTGAAGATGGCCGAGAACAGACCCAGCTTACCGGAGAAGGGCGTGAACGCGAGGTCGACGCTGCCGGAGAACTGGACCTTGGTCAGGCCTGCTTGGAAGTCGTGGAGGAGCGGCGCCGGGTTGTCGAGCTGGCCGTTGGGGCGGTAGGGCCCCTGGCCAGCCTCGTCGGCGGTCAGCGTGCCCGAGGAGTCGGCGGTGCCGACGGGCAGGCCGCCTTCGTTGAGGGCGGTGAGCAGGCTCGAGTCGATGTCGAGCACGCCGTACATGAAGCTGGCCCGGACACCGAGCCAGTCGGTGAAGTCGAAGCGCAGCTTGGCGCCCACCATGCCCTTGTGGACGAAGGGCTGCGACAGGCTCATGCCGATCTGCGGCGTGATCTGGAAGCGGAGCTTGCGGAGCTCGAGTCGGTCGACGACGACGGGCTTGCCCTCGAGGACGCCAGGCTTCTTGGCCTGAGCCTCCCCAGCGTGGAGGAAGAGCCCGCAGGCGAGGCCGCCAGCGGCCAACAGCGAGGCCTTTCCTGCGAGGCCCCGGCTCCGGTTGAACTTGGTCTTGTTCTTCGCGGTCACTGGTCACTCACCGGCGGTAGGAGTACTCGAAGGTCGGAGGCAGGTAGAACGAGGCCCCGAGGTAGAACATCACGTTGAACGCGAGGCGTTCACCGAGCGGCTGCGTCTTGGCCTTCTCGTAGGCCGCCGTCGGATCGTCGCCGATGCTGATGTTCGGGTCGTCGATGAAGTCACTGCCCGCGTTGGGGTCCGTGCTGACGCCGCGATCCAGGGGCTCGTAGGCTTCGAAGTAACCGAAGGTGCGGACACCCAGGTTGACCGAGAAGAAGTCGAGGTTCTGGATGTAGTAGCGAACGCCGAAGCCCAGGTTCAGCTGCCCCGTGATGTGGTTGAAGGGGGTCGGGTGGACCGCCTGGAACCGGGGGATGTTCTGGGTGTGGATCGCTCCGCCGCCGATCTGGGTGTAGAACTCCCAGTGGAGCAGCAGCTGGTTGAACAGCGCGATCTTCCCGTAGAAGGGCTCGTACAGGTAGTCGACGCTGGCCTGCCACAGGGTGCGGTTCGCCGTGAGCAGCAGACCTTCCTGGAAGCGGATGCGGTCGTACTGTGGCGTGCGAGCGCCGAAGAAGGCCGTGCCGTTGAGGCCGATCGCCATGCGGTTGCTCAGCCAGATGTTGACCTCGGCGCCCACGGCCCAGTGACGGACGTAGGGGTCGTTGATGGTCAAACCCACCTGGGGCATCAGCTCGATGCGCCGCTTGAGCTTGTTGGTGTTCGAGTCGGTGTAGACGTTGAGGAAGGCCTGCGGCTGGATGACGGTGATCTCTTTTTCGTCGATCTCCCGTTGCTCATCCTCGCTCAGCGAAGAGACCTCCGCGCTGGCAGCCCCTACTTCACCCCCGGCACCACCAACCTCGGCGCCCGCAGCGTCGGCATCGCCGCCTGGGTCGTCGAGGAAGCTCGTGTCGGTGGGAGCTCCGTCCGCGGGCGCCTCGGGCACCGCGTCCATTTCGTCTTCGTCATCGAGAACGAGGTCCTCATCGTCTTCGATGACCTCGCCCTCTTCCGGCGGCTGGGCGGCCAGTGCCGGGAGAGAGTAGGCGCAGGCCGCGAACGCGGTGACGCCAATCAGAATTCGTCGCATGCTCACCTCTGGAGACAACTCGCTGGAATTTGGTGCGGGTGGTCGAAAGCCTCGTGCGTGAATCGCACTGCTTTGTGGGGGTGCACTCAGAAGGGGGAACAGGCCGGTCGGCGGCAAGTCCGTCCTTCTATTTCGGCGCGGACGGTATCATAGGGTAAGCGCTCTCACAACCGCTGTTAGCAGCGGGTTGTCGAGTGTCAAGAGCCGTCCAAGTCAATGAAATCATTGGGTTTGCAGGTATGTTGTGGCCATGCGCGGTCGCGCCCCATGTAAGACAGCTCGCGCGAGAAGTGGGGCGTTGGCGCCAGGGCCGATCTCGCCCTTGCGTCCAATTCGAGGGCAAAACTACGAGAATTGCGCTCACACCGCCTCCCGGTCGCGGGGATGGCGGCAGCTTGGTCGAAGGGCCAAGACTCGCGGGCGGGAGTGCGGGATCGACCATGGGAGGAACGAAGCTCCGCGCCGCGCTCAATTTTCGCCTTGCTCGTCGTCCTGCTCGTTCTCGAACAGGACCTCGCAGTAGGCCTCGGGATCGAAGCGTCGGAGGTCATCGACTGCCTCGCCGACGCCGATGTAGCGGATCGGGATCTTCAGCTCGTCGACGACACCGAGGACCACGCCGCCCTTGGCCGTACCGTCGAGCTTGGTGAGCACCAGGCCCGAGAAGGCCATGGTCTCCTTGAACATCTGGGCCTGGGCGAGGGCGTTTTGTCCGATGGTCGCGTCGAGGACCAGGAAGATGTCGTGGGGCTCGACCTCGTCGCGGCCCTTGGACAGGGCCTTGGTCGCGGCGCGGCCCATTTTGGCCAGCTCGGCCATGAGCTCCTTGCGGGTGTGGAGGCGGCCGGCGGTGTCGCACAGGACGATGTCGTAGCCCTCGTCGCGGCCCCGGGTGATGCCGTCGAAGAGCACCGAGCTCGGGTCGGCGTTCTCCTTGCCCAGGTGGATGTCGCAGCCGACGCGGCGCGCCCAGACCTCGAGCTGCTCGCCCGCGGCGGCCCGGAAGGTGTCGCCCGCGACGAGCAGGGTCTTGCGTCCGGCCTCGACGTGACGCGCGGCGAGCTTGCCGAGGGTCGTGGTCTTGCCGACGCCGTTGACCCCGATCATCAGCAGCACGTAGGGGCCGGGGTCGGGGGTGTAGTCGATCTCCGGGGCGTCGATGTCGAGGATGTCGAGGGCCTTGCGGCGGATGACCTCCCAGACGGCGTCGGGGTCGGCGACCTCTTTTTTATCCAGCTCCGAGGTGACCGACTCGAGCAGGGTCTCGGCCGTGCGCGCGCCGATGTCGGCGGTGAACAGCACCTCTTCGATGTCGTCCTTGAGGTCGTCGCTGACCTTGGGCTTGCCCTTGAACAGGCGGGCGAGCTTGGCGATGAAGCCCCGCTTGGTCTTGGCCAGGCCCGCCCGGTAGCGCTCGCGCTGCTTCTTCTTGGCGTCCAGGGCCGCGGCCTCGCGCTCTTCGCGGGTCGGGACCTTGGGCTTGTCGACCGGCATCGGGACCGGAGTCGGCGACTTGGCCTGGGGCTCCTCTTCGGGCTCCGGGACCTGCTCGGGCTCGGGCGCCTTCTCGGGCTCGGGCGCTTTCTCGGGCTCGGGCGCCTTCTCGGGCTCGGGCGCCTTCTCGGGCTCGGGCGCCTTCTCGGGCTCGGGCGCCTTCTCGGGCTCGGGCGCCTTCTCGGGCTCGGGCTTCTTGGCAGGCTTGGCGACGCTGGGGGGCGTCAGCTTGCCGAGGCCGGGCTTCTTGAAGGTAGGCGGCGGCGCGAAGGTGGGTGGTGGAGCAAAGCGCGGGAAGGCCGGCTTTTTCTCGGGCTCAGCGGGCTTGGCCTCCTCGGTGGGAGCCTCGTCGCCAGCCTCGTCGGCCTTGGCCTCGTCGGCGTCGGCGTCGGCGGGCTTGGCCGCGTCGTCGCTGGGACCCTCCTCGGCCGGCGCGTCGCTGGCGGCGTCCTCGTCGGGTCCGTCCTCGTCGGCCTTGGCCGGGTCTTCCTCGGCCTCCGGCGCGTCCTTGGCGGGCGCTTGGTCCTCGGAAGCGTCGGCGTCGGGCTTGGCCTCCGCGCCGTCCGCGGGCGCGTCGGGCTCGGCCTTGGCGTCGTCCGCGGGCGCGTCGGCGTCCGGCTTGGGCTCCCGCGCCTTGGGCGGCAGGGGCTCGGCCTCCTTGGCCGGCGGAAGCTCTTTCTTGGGCCGTAGGACCACGGCCAGGACCGCGGCCACGGCCACGGCAATGACGACGAAGTAGATGATCGGGTCCATCGCGTCCTCGGGCGGAGTAGGCCACCCGCGGGACCCCCCGTCAACGGCGCGGGGGTTGGGGCCCTCAATCGGGGGATCGCGTCGGAGATCGCGTCTTTTGAGATCTCATCTCGCCGATCCCAGCGGGCTTTCGTTGCGCGGGCGTCACCAGGATGAGGCCGAGATCGCCCCAGATCCCCTGAGATCTGCCAAGATCTCCACAACGGAGATCGGCCCCGAGATCGGCCGGGAGCACTTCCCCGCTCCGGCCCGACTCTGCTATCCGAGAGCGCCCCACCTCGGGGCATGCACCCATGCGAATCAAGAAGATCGAGGTCATCGGCTTCAAGTCCTTCGCCGATCGCGAGGTCGTGGTCCTCGACGACCACGTCACGGCCGTGATCGGGCCCAACGGCTGCGGCAAGTCGAACATCGTCGACGCGATCCGCTGGTGCCTGGGCGAGCAGCGGGCCAAGCACCTGCGCGGCGGCGGCATGGCCGACGTGATCTTCGCGGGCTCGAGCACTCGCGGCCCGGCCGGCATGGCCGAGGTGACCATCACCTTCGAGAGCGAGGGGGACGGGCCCTCGGCCTTCCATCAATTCGCGGAGATCGCCGTGAGTCGGCGCTTGTACCGCGACGGGACCAGCGAATACCTGATCAACAAGGTCCCGTGCCGCCTGCGCGACATCAACGACATGCTCGCGGGCACGGGCATCTCCGCCAAGAGCGGCTACTCGATCATCGAGCAGGGCCGCGTCGGCGAGCTGGTCACCTCCAAGCCCGAGACCCGCCGCAAGGTCATCGACGAGGCCGCGGGCATCACCAAGTTCAAGCAGCAAAAGGTCCAGGCGACCCGCAAGATCGACCAGACCCGCCAGAACCTGCTGCGCGTCACCGACGTCATCGGCGAGCTCGAGGGCCGGCTGGGCTCGCTCAAGCGCCAGGCCCAAAAGGCCGAGCGCTACAAGCGCTACCGCACGGAGCTGCGCGACCTCGAGCTGTGGCACGCGAGCCACAAGCTGCTCGAGCTGCGCGCGACGGCGCGGGTGCTCGAGCGGCGCCGCTCGGAGCTCGAGGAGCAGGTCGAGGATCTGCGCAACGAGTCGGCGACCCGGGAGGCCCGCCACGAGGCCGAGCGCGTCGCCCTGCGCGAGGCCGAGTCCAAGCTGCAGCACGAGCAGCAGCGGCTCTACGACCTCGAGAACCGCATCCAGCTCATCGAGCAGGACCGCCGCTTCAAGCTCCAGGAGCAGGACGGGCTGCGCCGCTCGGCGGAGCAGAGCCGGGCCGAAAAAGAAGCCGTCGAGCGCTCCCTCGAGAGCCTCGAGGCCGAGCACAAAGAGGTCGAGGCCCAGCGCGCCGAGCTCGGGGCCGACGACGAGGGCGGCGAGGGGCTCGAGGCCCGCTGCGAGACCCTCGAGGCCGAGCTCAACGACCTGGCCCTGCGCCTTCGCCACGAGCGCGAGGCCCTCGAGCGGACCCGGGGCGAGCGCGGCCGGGTGTCCTCGCGCAGCGCCTCCCTCGAGGCCACCTTGCTGTCCCGGGCCGAGTCCATCGAGGAGCTGCGCGAGCGCGTCGAGACCATGGGCGCCGAGCTGGGCGAGCTCGAGGCCAGCGACGACAGCGACGACAACCGCCTGCAAGAGGCCCAGCGCACCCTCACCGAGGCCGGCGAGCGCGTGGGCGAGCTGCGCGAGCGTCGGGTGCTCCTCGACCGCGAGCGCTCCGAGCTGCGCGAGCAGCTGCGCTCGGCCGAGGTCGAGGTCGAGACGGCCCGCAAGGAGCTGCTCCGGGCCCGCTCCCGGCTCCAGTCCCTCGAGGAGATCCAGTCGCGCTACCAGGCCTGCCACGGCGGCGTGCAGGTGGTCATGGAGCAGCGCGAGCAGCTGGCCGAGATCGGGGCCGAGCTGTCGGCCGCGGCGGGCCTGGGCGGCTCGGCGAGCGGCGGGGCAGGGGCGAGCTTCATGCCGAGCCCCGGCGCCGATCTGGGCGACGCGCCCAAGCCCGCGACCCAGATCCACGGCATCATGGCCGACTACATCAACGCCCCCGCGCACCTCGAGGCGGCGGTCTCGGCCATGCTCGGCGACCGCCTCCAGGGCGTGGTCGTCGACGGCCCCGTCGCCGGCGCGAGCGGGGTCGAGCTGCTCAAGCGGCTCGAGGAAGGGCGCACGACCTTCCTGCCCAAGGACAGCGGCGGGGTCGGCTGGGCCCAGCCCAGCGCGGCCGGCAAGCCCATCGCGTGGTCCGACCCCAGCGCGCCC
>NZ_ABCS01000178.1 GCF_000170895.1 Plesiocystis pacifica SIR-1
CCTCGCCGCCGTCGCGGACACCAACATCCCCGAGGGCCTGCTGCGCGTGCACGCCCCCGCCGAGGCCCTCGGCCTGCCCGCGCTCCCCGACCGCCTCGTCCGCTTTCGCGTCCTCGACTTCTCCCGCCCCGCCGAGGCCGAGGACGACATGCAGCTCTACCCCTGGGTGCTCGAGGCCACGCCCGCGCTGAGCCCCAGCTTCGTCGGCGGCCTCGGGGCCCTCGAGCTCGACGGCCCCGAGAGCGCCCTGCCCGAGGCCCTGGCCGTGACGGCGAGCGGCGAGCTGGTCATCTGGGACGGCCTGGGCAGCGCGCGGGCGGACTACCTCGGCGCCCGCGAGGCGCTGCTGGCCGCCGACCCCACGGTGTTCGACGCGGACCCCAGCGAGGGCTTTGGCCTGACCCTGTGTCCGGGGCTGCCGGCCTCGGCCATCGCAGGCGGCGCCCTGCCCCTGCCCGGGACCGGCGAGACCGCCCGCCTCGCCGCGCTCTTGCTCGACACCCGGATCGTGTTCGTGGGCCGCGAGCCTGGCGAAGACGCGTCCACGCTCGTCGGCGCCCCGCGCTACGCCTGCGCGCTCGGGGAGCTCGAGCTCCCTGGATCAGGCGCGACCCTCCTGGTCGCCGACGTCGACGGCGACGGCGACCAGGACCTCGCCGTCGGGGCCCCGGCCAGCGCCGCGCTGTGGCTCTATCGCAGCGAGCCCGGCGAGGCCCTGCCCAGCGACCCCGAGGTGTTCGAGATCGGCGACGACGCCGAGGCTGGCTTGGAGTTTGGCGCCAGCCTCGACGCCGTCACCCTCGGCGCCACGGACCACCCCCACGTCCTCGCCGTGGGCGCGCCGGGGGCCCGCGTGGGCGGCAAGGCCGAGGTCGGCCGGGTCTACGTCTTCGACGCCGAGACCCGCGAGCTCGTCCGGACCCTCGAGGACCTCGCCCCCCGCACCAGCGCCCGCCACGGCCTCGGCGTCCACGGCATGCGCGTCCCCGCCATCCCCGGCCGCGAGGAGCTGATCGTCGTCGGCGCCCGTGAGCTGCGCGCACACTGGACCATCGCCGAGGGCGACCTCGCCCCCGATTGAGGGGCTCCAGAACTCACAGACGGGCGAATCGCTCGCGTCGCGCCCTCGAGCTGCCAAGCTCACCGGTGACCGGGCCAGTAACCGGGGCCCGCTCGGGCCCGTAGCCCAGGGTGAAGCCACATGAACTACCGCGAGCAGCAACGCGCCATGGAGCGCCTCGAGACCCGCCGCCGCTTCGTGCGGCTCGCCGGCATCGGCACGGCCTTCGCCGCCCTCGGCGGCTGGTACCTGTTCGCCGACGACGAGCAGACCAAGGCCGCCAAGCGCGAGCAGCTGTCCGACGGCCGCCCCCGCCTGCCCCCGGGCCAGCGGGTCATCAACTACCTCAAGCCCATGGGCGGCGTCGCGGGCAACCCGAGCAAGTCTCGCTTTCGCCTGAAGGTCCATGGCGAGGTCGACAACCCCTTCGAGGTCGACTTCCAGGGCCTGATGACCATGCCCCAGCGCGAGCTCGAGCTCGACGTGCACTGCGTCACCGGCTGGTCCCGCCTCGGCGCGCGCTGGGAGGGCGTGCGCCTGGCCGACATCGCCGCCGTCGCCCGGCCCAAGCCCACGGCCCGCTACGTCATCCTCGAGGCCGCCCACGGCTACACCGCCAACGTCGGCATCGAGCACGTCCTCGACCCCAAGGCCCTTGTCGCCCACCGCTTCGAGGGCGAGCCCCTGGCCGGGCGCAACGGCGCCCCGGTCCGCGCCGTGATCCCCTCGCTGTACTTTTGGAAGAGCGCCAAGTGGCTGACCGGCGTGCGCTTTAGCGACCGCAACACCTCCGGCTACTGGGAGGTCCGCGGCTACCACGATCGCGGCGACCCCTGGCTCGAAGAGCGCTACGGTTGACCCCACCCTGCCCATGACCGAGACCCCCGACTCCCCCCAGCCCTCCGCGCCGCCCAAGCCCAAGAAAAAGCGCCGCCGCTGGCGACCGGCCGTCCGGGCGCTGCACCGCGATCTGGGCTACCTCGTCGTCGGGCTGACCCTCGTCTACGCGATGTCCGGCCTGGCCGTGAACCACATCGAGGACTGGGACCCCAATTTCGTGGCCTTCGAGGCCGAGCACGCCCTGGCGGCCCCGCTGCCCGAGGACGAAGACGCCGCCGTGCGCCAGGTCCTCGACCAGCTCGGCATCGACGAGGAGCCCACGGACAAATTTCTGTACGAGCAGGAGCTCGAGATCCAGCTCGACGGCCGCACCCTCTACGCCAACGGCGAGACCATGACCATCCTCGACCGGGGCCAGCGCGCCCGCCCCGGCCTGCGCCTGGCCAACTGGCTGCACCTCAACCGCGGCAAGAAGGCGTGGACCGTCGTCGCCGACGGCTACGCGATCATCCTGTTGTTCCTGGCGACCTCGGGGATGCTGATGATCCCGGGCAAGAAGGGCATGCGCGGCCGCGGCTGGGTGCTCGTGCTGATCGGTGCTGCCGTGCCCATCGCCTACGTGGTGCTCTCGGGCGGCCCAAGCTGAACCGCCCCCGCCCCCCCCACCCACGCGGCGGGGCATCTCGACTTCAACAGGGCTCGAAGTCCGGGATGCAGGTCCCGTCGCACAGCTCGGTGTCCGAGGGACACGCGGCGATCAGCTCGAAGGTCAGCCGATCGACGTTCCCCCCGTTGTCCATGGCCTCGACCATCAGGTCCACGGACACGACGCTCTGCCCGTCGCGGCCGTCGAACACGCCGTGATCGGCGAGCTCGGTCCAGGTGATGCCGAGCGTGAACAAACCGTCACTGGCCGCCGTGAACGAGGTCAGCCAAAACTGGTCCGGGGCGTAGAGCAAGCGCACGCCCACGATGTCGTCGAGGCCGTCGGCGTCGAGGACCGTGACGTGGACCGGAGCAACCTCCCCTTCGACCAGGTTCCCGCCCCAAACCTGGATGCGCTCGATGAAGGGCGCCTCGTTGGGCGCCTCGCTGCAGCCCGTGACCGAAGCGGCCAGGGCGAGGGCGAAGCCGGCAACAGCTGCGGTTCGGTGTCGTCTAGCGGTGAACATGGCAAAATGATTCGCACCCAAGGCCAGACGAGATCAAGTCCTGGTGATCCCAGGACCACCTTTTCGGTGTAGGTTGACCAGGGCAAGCCATGGCATTGACCTGCACCGAGTCCGACATTCGACGCTGGCGCGCGGCCAGGGTCGACGACGTCAGCGTCGCCAAACGAGTCGCCCGCGTCCGCAAGCGCAGCATCAAGACCGAGTCCAAGGTCGAGCTGCTGCGCCTGGCCCTGTCCATGGTCGACCTGACCACGCTCGAGGGCGCCGACAGCCCCGAGCGCGTGCGCGGCCTGTGCCGCAAGGCCAGGCACCCCTACGTGGGCACCCTCGGCGACGAGCGTCCCCTCCCGAGCTGCGCCGCCGTGTGCGTCTACCCGAACATGGTCCCGACGGCCCGCGAGGTCCTGGGCGAGCGCGACGGCCCCATCAAGCTCGCCGCCGTGGCCACGGCCTTCCCCTCGGGCCAGCTGCCCCTGGCGCTCAAGCTCGAGGAGGTCCGCCAGACCGTGGCCGCAGGCGCCGACGAGATCGACATGGTCATCAACCGCGGGGCCTTCCTCGCGGGCCGCGACGCCGAGGTCTTCGACGAGATCGTGGCGACCAAGGAGGCGTGCGGCGAGGCCCACCTCAAGGTCATCCTCGAGACCGGCGAGCTCGGGACCCTCGACAACGTGGCCGCGGCCTCGCGCCTGGCCATGGCCGCGGGCGCCGACTTCATCAAGACCTCGACGGGCAAGATCCAGCCCGCCGCGACCTTCGAGGTCACCCTGGTCATGCTCGAGGCCATCCGCGAGCACTACCTGAGCACCGGCGTCGCCGTGGGCATGAAGCCCGCCGGCGGCATCCGCAAGGCCAAGCAGGCCCTCCACTACCTGGCCCTGCTCGCCGAGATCCTCGGCAAGGGCTGGCTGACCCCCGCGATGTTCCGCTTCGGCGCGAGCTCGCTGACCAACGATCTTCTCCGCCAGCTGCTGTGGCGCGACGAGGGCTACTACCAGAGCCCCCGGCGCTTCTCCGTCGACTGAACCGCCCCTTCCCCGCGACCATGACTCAACCCACCGACGACGCTCCCAAGCTGGACCTGGCCGACGCGCTGCCGCTGTCGCCGTCCATCGAAAAGCATCCGGTCGACATCCGCCCCGCCTACGGCCACTTCATCGACGGCGAGTGGCAGCCGGGGCGCGACGAGGACCGCTTCGACACCATCAACCCGGCGACCGGCGAGGCGCTCGCGTCCATCGCGACCGCCGACGCGAGGGAGGTCGACCTGGCCGTGGCCGCGGCCAGCCGCTCCTACCAGCAGGTGTGGTCGAAATTCCCGGCCCTCGAGCGCGGCAAGTACCTGTTCCGCATCGCCCGGCGCCTGCAAGAGCGCGCCCGCGAGTTCGCCGTGCTCGAGACCGTCGACAACGGCAAGCCCATCCGCGAGACCCGGGACGTCGACGTGCCCCTGGCCGCGGCGCACTTCTTTTACTACGCGGGCTGGGCCGACAAGCTGCCCTACGCCGCCCCGCCGACCCTCGGCGGCAACAGCTTCTACGGCCCCCACGGCGTCGCCGCCCAGGTCATCCCGTGGAACTTCCCCCTGCTGATGATGGCGTGGAAGATCGCGCCGGCCCTGGCCACGGGCAACACCGTGGTCCTCAAGCCCGCCGAGACCACCCCGCTGACCGCCGCCTTGTTCTGCGACCTGCTCCAGGAGGTCGAGCTGCCCGCGGGCGTCGTCAACATCATCAACGGCGCGGGCTCGACGGGCGCGAGCCTGGTCGGGCACGCGGGCGTCGACAAGATCGCGTTCACCGGCAGCACCGAGGTCGGGCGCAAGATCACCGAGTCCATCGCCGGTAGCGGCAAGCACGCGACCATGGAGCTCGGCGGCAAGGGGGCCAACATCGTGTTCGCCGACGCGGCCCTCGACCAGGCCGTGGAGGGCTGCGTCGACGGCATCTTCTACAACCAGGGCCACGTGTGCTGCGCGGGCTCGCGGCTGCTGCTGGAGGAGTCCATCGCCGAGGAGTTCCTCGCCCGGCTCAAGCGGCGCGTGGCGACCCTGCGCATCGGCGACCCCCTCGACAAGAACACCGACGTCGGCGCGATCAACTCGGCCGAGCAGCACCAGACCATCCAGCGCTACCTCGACATCGCCGTCGACGAGGGCGCGACGGTGTGGCGCGGGGCCGCCTGCGACGTGCCCGACCGCGGCTACTACCACCTGCCCACCATCCTCACCGGCGTGCAGCAGAGCGACACCGTGGTCCGCGAAGAGATCTTCGGCCCGGTGCTCTCGGTGCTGACCTTCCGGACCCCGGAGGAGGCGATCAAGAAGGCCAACGACACCGACTACGGCCTGGCCGCCGGGGTCTGGTCCGAGAAGACCGCCAAGCTGTTCAAGGTCGCCCACGCCCTCAACTGCGGCGTGGTCTGGGCCAATGGCTACAACCTCTTCGACCCGGCCTCGCCCTTCGGCGGCGTGCGGCACTCCGGCTACGGCCGCGAGGGCGGCGTCGCCGGTCTGTGGTCCTACCTCGCGGAGCAGCGCTGATGTCCACGTCCAACCGACTCGTGGTCGAGAAGACCATCAAGCTCTACGTCGGCGGCCGCTTCATCCGCTCCGAGTCCGGCCGCGTCGACCGTGTCCGATCTTCCTTCAGCACCAACGAGATTTACGTGAGCCGAGCCAGCCGCAAGGACTTCCGGGACGCCATGGAGATCGCCCGCAAGGCGCAGGCCGGCTGGGCCGGGCGCACGGGCTACAACCGCGGCCAGATCCTCTACCGCCTGGCCGAGATGATCGAGAGCCGCGCCTCGGCCTTCCCGGGCGAGACCGACCGGACCCAGATCGCCGTCGACCGGGCCGTCCACCACGCCGGCTGGTCCGACAAGATCAGCGCCCTGCTCTCGACCCTCAACCCCGTCGCCGCGGCCTACGTCAACTACTCGATGATCCGCCCCGTCGGCGTGGTCGTGGCCGTGCCCAACCCCGCCGAGGGCCTCGTCGGCATGGTCGAGGCCGCGTGCGCGGCCGCGGTCATGGGCAACGCCGTCATCGTGCTCGTGCCCTCGGACCAGGGCGAGCTGGCCGCGGGCCTGGCCGAGGCCCTCGCTACCTGCGACATGCCGGCCGGGGTGGTCAACGTGATGACCACCGACGTCCCCGCCTTGCTCGAGTGGGTCAACCGCCACGACGACCTCGACGCCCTCTACCTCGTCGAGGGCGCCGTCGACGACGACGCCATCACCGAGGCTCAAAGGCAGGCCGCCCGGGTGATGCGGCGGGTGGTCGTGGTTGGGTCCGCAGATCAGGCCGCGCCGCCGCTGACCCTGCAGCGGCTGGCCGAGGTCAAGACCGTGTGGATGAGCAGCTGAGTTCTGCTTTGCCCCCACAGCCGTTTGGGGACCGGGGGCGCTTCGTCGCTGTCCGCTCCTCCGCTTTGGCTTGGTGGGCAATGGGGTTCGTGCCTTTGAGAAGGCTGGTGGTCGCCCCCGCAAGCGGGGGCGTGGATTCCTTGACAGTCTCTGATACGAAACTGACCGCTCGGTAGTCCACGGGGGGGGCGGTTTCATCCTTGGTAGGCCGAAGCCTCGACTTCGGTGATGGCTGCTCTGAGTCGTGGACGTGGGGCAGGGAGGGCGTGGCGTCGTCCACGACGGCTAAAATGGACAGGGACTGTGAAAAATTCACGGTCCCTGAGTCGTGGACGTGGGGCAGGGAGGGCGCGGCGTCGTCCACGACGGCTAAAATAGTCAGCGCGGCTTGGTCGAGCGCCGGGTCCGGGTCTTCGCGGACCCGCGCCGCGACGGCTCGGATCGCTCGCGCGCGGTCCCGCCGGCCTTCGACACGCCGCGGCTCTCGTCCCGCATCAAGCTCCGCAGCCGGGCTTTTTGCCCCTCCTCTTTCCAGATCCGGTCCCGACCCCGCCCGCGCAGGCGCATGCGCTTGAGCCGGCGGTTCTCGAAGCCGAACACGATCAGCGCCTGGAGGGCGTCCTCGGGCCCGACGATCTTCGGGTCTTCGCGCAGGGCCTTCCACTGCGCCGCGGTCAGGTTGCGCTTGAACTCGGTCAGCAAGCGCGCGCACTCCCACTCGGTGAACTCGACCTGGGCCTTGGCGCACATCCGGCTGAGCAGGGCGGCCTCTCGGTGCGAGCGGCAGCGCGGGCGATCGTCGACGCTCACCGTCCCGGTTTCGCACACCATCGCGGCGCTGTCAGCTCTCTCGCTCTGGACCCAGGACGGTGAATCCCACGGCCCGCAAACGACGAATCTCCTACACTCGGGTCATGCGCGTCCCGAGCACCGCGGCCCTCGCCCTCGCCACCTTCGCCGCCTTCGCCGTCACCGCGTGCGGGGACGACGGAGACGTCGGGGACGACGAGCTCGGCGACGCGGGCACGGAGACCGAGGGCGAGCCCGCCTACGAGTCCGAGCTGCGCGACCGCAACTGCCCCTTCTCGTCGCCCCCCGGGCGCTCGGCCGACTGCTACACCCTGTTCGTCCCCGTCGACCGCGAGGATCTCCAGGCCGGCGCCGTCGCCCTGCCCGTCGCCGTGCTCCACCCAGCCGGCGAGCCGAGCCGCCCCCCGACCCTCTACCTCCACGGGGGCCCGGGCGGCGACGCCTTCGACAACGCGGCGGCCTTCTTCGACAACCCCGAGGCCGAGGACGGCGACTTCATCGTGTTCGACCAGCGCGGGGGCGGCGAGGCCTTGCCCAACCTCGACTGCCCCGAGGTCGAGGCCGCGTGGATCCAGACCTTCACCACCGTCGCCGGCCCGGCGGAGGAGCTCGCGGTGTTCGACGCGGCCCACGCGGCGTGCCGCGATCGCCTCGCCGCCGAGACCAAGCTCAGCGCCTTCAACTCCGCGTCCAACGCCGACGACATCGAGGACCTGCGCCTGGCCCTGGGCCACGAGCAGTGGAACCTGTTCGGCGTGTCCTACGGCACCCGCGTGGCCCTGGAGGTGATGCGCCGCCACCCCGAGGGCATCCGCGCCGTGGTCCTCGACTCGGTCTACCCGCCCCAGGCCGCGGGCGTCGGCTGGATGCGGGGCAACGCCGAGACGGCCATCGATCGGCTCATCGACGGCTGCCTCGAGGAGGAGTTTTGCGCCGCGAGCTTCCCGGAGCTCGAGGCCAACTGGGAGGACGCCCTGGCCAACCTCGACGCCGAGCCGTTCACGACCTCGGTCACCGACACCATGGGCGTCCCCCACGAGCTGTCGATCACCAGCTCCGACCTCTACGCCGGCCTGTTCAACGCCCTCTACGACGCCGAGCTCATCCCCCTGGTCCCGCTGCTGATCTTCCAGGCCGGCCAGGGCAACCTCGGCTTCCTCGAGGACCTCGCGGCCCAGTCCCTGCCCCTGCTCACGGCCCTGGCCGAGGGCGCGCGGCTGTCCATCGACTGCGTCGACGGGGGCGCGCTCTTGGACGCCGCCGAGCTCGACGAGGCCTACGCCGCCAACCCCGTGCACGCGACCTTGTACGCGGGCTTCGCCCTCCCCCACTGCGCGACCTGGGGCGTCGAGGGCGGCCCCGTCGAGGCCACCGAGGCCGTCGTCAGCGACATCCCCACGCTGATCCTGGCCGGCGAGTTCGACCCCGTGACCCCGGTGAGCCAGGCCGAGCAGGCCGCCGAGACCCTCGGCGACGCCGAGCTCTACGAGTTCCCCGGGCTCGGGCACGCCGTGACCTTCGCCAGCGGCTGCGCGGCGAGCATGGCGCAGGAGTTCACGCGCGAGCTCAGCGTCGATCCCACGTGCTGGATGATGCTCCCCCAGGACACCTTTTGAGGGCTCCCGGCGCTTATTTTTGACCACTCCGTCCAATCTTTAGTACAGCTCATCCGATGCAGGCGCCCCGCACCGACCGTCCCCACGCCGCCCTCGGCGAGAACCTCGTTCGCGGCCACGGATTCGAAGATCTGCGCGTGGAGGGCGAGCTGCCCAAGGGCCTGCGGGGCACCCTCTACCGCACCGGTCCGGGGCTCTACGAGCGCTTCGGCAAGCGCCTCGAGCACCCCTTCGAGGCCGACGCGGTGCTCTCGGCCGTGCGCTTCGACGGTGAGGGCGGCGCCCGGGGTGCGGCGCGGGTGCTCGAGACCCCCGGCTACCTCGAGGAAGAGGCCGCCGGGCGCATGCTCTACAGCAGCGGCGCGCCGTGGCTGCGCCGGGTCATCCACGGCCTGCAGCAAAAGCAAAAGAACACCGGCAACACGGCGATCTGGGCGTGGCGCGACCAGGTCTACGCCCTGCTCGAGACCGCCCCGCCCATCGCCTTCGACGCCGAGACCCTCGCCTTCGAGCGCGAGGACGACCTCGACGGCGCCGTGGTCCGCAGCTTCTCCGCCCACCCCACGCGCGTGGCCAAGCTGCGCACCTGGTTCAACTTTGGGCTGCGCTTTGGCAAGGAGACCGTCCTCGATCTCTACGCCTTCCCCGAGCGCCCGGAGGACGGCGCGGCCCGGCGCATCGGCTGCGTCGACCTGCCCTGGCCCGGCTTCGTCCACGACTTCGTGGCGACCGAGAACTACCTGGTGTTCTTCGTCTGCCCCGGGCGCCTGGCCATGGGCCGCGCCCTGCTGCAGATGGGCAGCTTCGCCGACTGGTTCCAGTGGCGGCCCCAGGACGGCACGCAGATCATCGTGGTGCCCCTCGCCAGCGCCGACGACCCGAGCACCCACCGGCGCTTCGACGCCGAGAGCTTTTGGGTCTGGCACTTCGTCAACGGCTTCGAGGACCGCGGCGAGCTCGTCATCGACTACTGCCGCTACCCCAACCTCGACTCCCTCGACGCCATCGGCAGCGGCAGGGCCATCGCCCCGCCCATCCTCCACCGCGCCCGCGTGAACCCCCAGGGCAAGGGCTCGAGGGTCTTCGTCAGCGAGGCGCGCTGGGACGTCGCCTGCGAATTTCCGCGCATTTTGCCCGCCCGCTCGGGCCTGGCCCACGGGCCGACGTGGATGCAGACCAGCTCTGACCCCGACCACTACGGCCTGGCTCGGGTCGCCCTCGGGAGCGACGCCGATCCGAGCGGCGACGCGGTCTCGGTCCAGCGCTGGATCCCCGAGGCGCACCAGCGGCCCAGCGAGCCGATCCCCGTGGCGCGCGCGGGGGAGGGCAGCTGGGTCGTGAGCTTGTGTCACGACGAGCTCGCGCGGGCGAGCTTCGTGGCTGTGCTCGATGGTGATGCCATGGAGGCGGGGCCGGTGGCGAAGGTGTGGTTCGACCATCCCGTGCCTCAGACCTTTCATGGGGCGTGGGTCGGGTAGAAGTCTCGTCTCTGATGGAGAGCGGGGCTCTCGTTGGTTTGGCGAGTGTTGTCGTCTCTGATGGGGAGCGGGCACGGGTCAAGGGGGTCGGATCCCCCGCTGTCGCCTGACTGC
>NZ_ABCS01000177.1 GCF_000170895.1 Plesiocystis pacifica SIR-1
GGGCGCGCCAGCGGGCGGCGCTGCCAGGCCCGTTGTCAGGTCCGTCGTCGGGCCCGTCGCTGAGTTCGCTGCGGTTCTCGCCGAGGAGGTCGAGGGCGGCCTCGGCCAGATCCGCGGCGGGGCCTCGCTCGGCCCGAGCGCCGAGCTCGAGCAGGCGCTCGACGGCGGCGACGGTGTCCCTGTCGAGGAGGCCGAGGAGGCGGCGCACGCCAGCGCGCAGGCGCTCGGGGGGGAGCTCGCCGGCCCCGAGCCGCGCCTCGAGCTCGGCCACGGCCTCGCCGACCCGGCCCAAGCGACGCACGGCCCAGTCGCGCAGCTGCGCCAGCTCGCCAGACTCGAGGGCCTCGGGGTCATCCTCGGCGAGGAGCTCGAGGGCGAAGGCCACGGCCGAGGGATCGTCGAGGCCCTGGGCCAGCTCGAGCAGGCTCCGGACGGCGCGCAGGCGCGTGGGCCCGGGCGCCATCTGGGGCGCCGCCGAGCGCAAGACCCGGTGGCTGCGCACGGCCAGCTCGTGGTGGGTCTCGCGGCCCTCGTGGGCGTCGAGCAGGGCGGCCAGGCGGTCGAGCACGCGGGGGTCCTCGCGGCGGGTGCCGTGGAGCAGCTCGTCGAGGCGGCCGAGGGCCGCGAGGGGGCGGCCGAGGGGGCCGTCGAGGAGGTCGACCTCGGCCAGGTGATCGTCGAGCTCGAGCTCGTCGCCGAGGGTCTCGCGGAGCACGGCCCGGGCCCAGGCTTGCTGCTCGAAGTCCTCGACCTGCTCGGCGAGGGCCAGCCACCGCCGGGTCGAGCGGCTGCGATCCTGGTCGCGGTCGCGGGCGGGGTAGAGGCGCTCGGCCCGGGCGAAGTGGGCGACGGCGGCCCGCGCCCGGCCGGCGTTGGCCTCGGCGCCGTGCCAGCGATCGAGGGCGTTGGCCAGATCGAGCTCGAGGCGGCCCTGGACGCGGACGGCCTCGGCGACGCGCCGGTCGAGGCTGGCCCCGCGCTCGTCGTCGACCCCCGCGCGCTCGAACGCGTCGAGGGCTCGGTCGAGGTCCGGGTGGCGCTCGACCTCCAGGGACAGCAGCCCGCCGAGGGCCAGGGCCAGGAGCTCGGGGTCGTCCTGGGCCTCGGCGATGGCGGCGAGCAGCTCGAGGGGCTCGCCGTGCTCGGGGTCCAGCCGGCGGGCGCGCTCGGCCAGCTCGCGGGCGCGGGCGTGCTCGCCAGCGTCGATGGCGTCGCGGGCGAGCTCGAGGGCGGGGACAAAAAAGCGCGGGTCGTCGGTGGCCAGGCGCTCGCCGGCCACGGCCCACAGCTGCAGGGCCTGGGCGCCGTCGCCCTCGTCGAAGCGCAGCCGGCCCAGGAGCAGCAGGGCCGGGGTGTGCTCGGGGCGGAGCACGAGCAGGTCCTCGAGCAGCTCGGCCAGCTCGGCGTCGCGGGTGGTCGCGTGGCCGTCGGCGATGCTGTCCTCGACGACCTCGATCAGCCGCTCGAGCAGCTCGGCGCGCAGCTCCGGATCGACGTTGAGCTCGGTCTGGCGGCGCAGGTGGGCCTCGAGGGCGTCGCGGTCGCCGAGCTCGCGGAGCACGTCCTCGAGGCCCCGGGCCAGGCCGCTGTCCTCGGGGCGCAGGCCGACGGCGCGCTCGAGCAGGCCGACGCGGGTGCGCGGGAGGTCCTCGGGCAGCTGGACCTCTTGGCCGAGGATCGCCGAGAGCTCGCTCGAGTCTTCGACGCCGGCCTCGTCGAGGACCCGGGCGGCGCGGGCCAGCCAGGCCCCGAGGCGGCGGGCCTGGTGGGGGTCGGCGGTGCGCAGGTCCTTGGCCGCGGCCCACAGCGAGCCGGCCTGCTCGAGGGCGACGGTCAGGGCGCGGTCGTCCTCGGCGAGCTCGCGCAGGGCGGCGAAGGACTCGTCGGCGACGGCCTCGCGGACGGCCTCGTCGACGGCCTCGGGCTCGAGCCGGGCCAGCTCGCGCTCGCAGGCGGCGAGGAGCTCGGCGGCCTGGGGGGCGTCGCCGAGCTCGCGCAAGGTCGCGGCGATGCGCAGGCTCAGGCGCCCGCGCTCGTTGACGTCTGTCTGGGCGCTCGCGTCGAGCAGGCGCTCGAGCTGGGGCAGGGCCTCGGCCGGGCGGTCCAGGCCCTCGTAGGCGTCGGCGAGGGCGCGGCGCAGGTCGAGGCGCTCGGGGTCGAGCTCGAGGGCGCGCTCGAGGTTGTCGGCGGCCTCGGCCAGGCTCTCGAAGTCCTCGCGGGCCATCAGCGCCCGGCCCAGGCGGCCGCGGGCGTGGAGCTCGGTCGCGGCCTCGCCGAGCTCCGCGGCGATGTCGGCCAGGCGCGCGAGGCCGTCGACGTCGCGCTCGTCGAGGAGCTGCTCGAGCTGGCCGAGGATCTTCTCCGGTCGCTCGAGCTCGTCGACGGCCAGCCATAGATCTTCGACGCGCTCGTCGATGCGCAGGGCCTGGGCCGCGCGCTCGACCAGGGCCTCGCCGCGTCGCTGGCCGCGGGCGTAGGTGATCAGCAGGTCGAGGATGCGCGGCCGGTCCGTGGGCGGGGCGAGCTCGAGGCCGAGCTCGAGCACGTCGAGGATCCACTCGCGCTCGTCGAGCTCGAAGGTCATCGTGGTCTCGCCCCCGGGGATGCGCGCGAGGGCGGGGCGCAGGCTCTCCCAGGCCGGGTCGATGCGCCCGGCTCGGCGCAGCAGCCGGGCCCGGGACAAGAGCAGCTCGTCGCGGTCGTCGAGCTCGATGGCGCCGCCGTGGTCGAGCTCGAGCAGCCGCCCGAGGTACTCGGCCGCGGCCTCGCTGTTGCCCAAGCGACCCTCGAGCAGGGCGCCGCGGCGCAGCAGCACGGCGTTGTCGGGCTCGCGCTCGAGGGCGAGGACGAGCTGTGCGCGGGCGAGCTCGCGGTGCTCGGGGTCGTCGAGCTCGACGGCGACGGCGATCAGCCGCTTGCGCAGGCTCGGGCGCTCTTCCGGTTCGGCGAGCTCGAGGCGCCTGCGCAGCAGCTCCGTGGCGATGGCCCGATGCTCGGCGCGCAGGGCCAGGGCGATGGCGCGGTCGAGGAGCTCGCGGTCCTCGGGGGCGTCGCCGATCGCCGCGCGCAGCAGGCCGAGGGCCTGGGTGTCCGCGTCGTGGTCGTCGCCGTAGACCGCGAAGCTGTCGGCGACCTGGGCCCGCAGGTCCGCCCGGCGGCGCGGGTTGGGGGTGCCCTCGAGGGCCTCTTCGAGGGCCTCGAGCACGTGGGGGACGGCGGCGAGGGAGCGGCCCTCCCGGGCGACCTCGGCGATGCGCGCCCGGGCCAGGACGACGAGGGCCTCGGGCAAGAGCTCGGCGAGCTCGCGGGCGAGGGCGCGGCGGGGATCGCCGTCGGCCTCGGCCCCGGCTCCGGACTCGGGCTCGGGCTCGGTCGGGTTCCGGGGGCTCGCCCCCCGGCGCGCGCCGGAGCGTCGCTCGCGGACCTGGTCCCGGGCCCGGGCGAGCTCTTCGCGGAGGCGCTGGGTCAGCGGCCCGACGATGCTCAGGGCGCTGCGCGGATCGTCGAGGCGATCGATGAGCAAGCTGGCGACGGCGAGCTCGAGGCGGCCCTGGGTGGCCGGCGGGTGGGGCTGGCGGCAGGCCGCGGCGAGCAGCCGGGCGAGCTCCTGGGCCCGACCCTCGGCGGCCAGCAAGGTCGCCAGCAGGCGCCGGGGCTCGTCGGCGCTGGGCTGGAGGTCGAGCCACTCGTGGACCGCGTCGAGGCAGGCCTCGCGATCCAGAAAGCGGGTCAGGCTCACGCGCCAGCGGACCAGGGCCAGGTGCGCGGCCGGGAAGTCGGCGAGCTCGCGGCTGAGCGCGCGCAGGATGTCGAGGGCGGGGCCGAGGTCGGGGTTGGTGCCGCCGCCGCTGCTCTCCCCTTCGAGGGCGTCGCCCAGGCGCAGGCGCCCGCGGGCTTCGTCGAGGGCGCGGCCGATGGGCTCGTCGAGCAGCCCGAGCTCGCCCTGGGCCGGGGCCACGGCCGCGCGGGCCTCTTCGCTGGCCTCGGGCCGAAACTGCGGCGTGCTCGGGGGCTCGTCGCCCTCGTGCTCGGCCTCTTCGCCGGGCTCGGCCTCGGTCATCGGCCCGCGCAGCTCGAGCTTGAGCCCGCGCCGGGTCAGGGCCAGGGACTCGAGCGCGCAGCCCTCGAGGTTCGGGGCCTTCCAGCCGACCGAGGCGAAGGCCCGGGTCATGGCCAGGCGGCCGACGTCGACGCGCAGGGCTCCGCCGGGTCCGGCGTCGATGCCCGCGCGCAGCCCCGCGACGGGTCCGGCCGCGAGCCGGCGCGCGATGGCCTGCCACAGCCGCCGCGCGCTCTGATCGCGGCCCTCGGCGTCGACGCTGGCTCCGCCGCGCGCCTTGGGGCGGCGAGCGGGGTTTGGGGGCAGCTCGCCGACCAGCCACAGCCGGTGCGGACGCAGCTCGATCAAGCGGTGGACCGGGGCGAGGTCGAAGGCGGCGAGCAGCCACACCCGACCGCCCCGCGGGCCGACGCCGCCGAGCATCAAGCAGGGTCGGTGGCGCTCGACCCCGGGCAGCTCGCGGCGCATCTCGAGCTCGACCCGGTCGAGGGTCACGCCGAGGACGTCCGCGCCCAGCAGGCGCTCGCGCAGCCACGGCCGCAGCACCCGGTCTTCGATGGTCAGCGACGCGTAGACCGTGCGGCAGCGACGGTTGCGAAATTTCGTGGCCTTCAGCGGCCCGCGCAGGGGCAGGCGCACGCCGGGGATGACCGCCTCGTACTCGCGCAGGCGCACGCCCGGGACGAGGCTCTTGCCGCTGACGGCCAGCAGCGCTCGCCGGGCCCGGAACAGCAGCGAGAAGCCGAGCACGTTGCCGACGGCAGGCCCCGCGCCGCCGCGTCCTGGGTCGCTCCCCGTGTCCTCGGGATCCCGAGTGTCTTCACTGGTCATCGCGGGGTCTGCCCTGGTTCGCGCCGCTCGAGCGCGCGGACCATCGGGGCCCGCGAGTATAGCGTTGTTGGTGCGAGCGAGGCACGCCTTGGCGGGCGGCCCAGTCGAGCGAGCCGAGCTGCCAAATGTACAGCCGCGAAGTCAGCCGTTCAGCTCGCGGATCGCGGCGTTGAGCTGGCCCAGCAGCCACGCCCGGCCCTCGCCCTCCGCCATGTAGAAGTGCCCGCCGCGGAACTGCTGCGTGCGGAAGGTGCCGGAGGTCTGTCGCCGCCACAGCCCGAGCTCGGTCCCGGTGACGTGGGGATCCTCGGTTCCGCCGACGGCCAGGAGCGGGCAGCTCAGCGGGCGGCTGCGCAGGGCGGGGTCGTAGGTCTCGTTGATCTGCAGGTCCGCGCGCAAGATCGGCAGGGTCCGCTGGAGCAGCTCCGGCTCGACCAGCACCTCGCGGGGGATGCCGCCGTAGATGCGCTGGACCTCGCGGACGAGCAGGCGATCGGGGAGGGTGTGCAGCTTCAGGGCGCGCTCGGAGCCCGGGGTGGTCCGGCCCGAGACGACGAGCAGGTCAGGCTGGCGCAGGCCTCGACGGCGCAGCTCGAGGGTCAGCTCGAAGGCCAGCAGGGCCCCGAGGCTGTGGCCGAAGAACACGACCGTGTCGTCCATCAGGGGCAACACGGCGTTGGCGAGGCTGGGCGTGATGTCCTCGACGCGCGTGGCCAGGGGCTCGTCCATGCGGTTGGCGCGGCCGGCCAGGCACACGGGCAGCAGCTCGATGTTGGCGTCGAGCTCGGCCGTCCACGGGAAGAAGCTCCGCGGGCTCGCGCCGGCGTGGGGCAGGCACAGCAGCTTGACGGTGGCTTGGGGCCGGGGCTCGGGGCAGGTGACCCACTGGTGCGTACGGGTGGGTGCGTGTTCGTAGTGCATCGCAGCGGCCCCTGGGAACGCGGCGATGGTAGCCCGGCACCCAGGCGCACAACAACGGAAAGCCGACCCGGATCACTCCGCGTGGCCCATGCCGCGCGAACGCCGTGATTTCGTCGCTACGGCCCGTCCAGGCCACGAGAGGGCTAGCTCTCGTCTTCGTCGCAGCTGCTCATCGCCGCGATGCTGTCCGCTCGCATGATGCACTTGGCGCGAGCGTTGTACTCGCGCACGCCCTCGAGCTGGCTCTTCTCGCGCTCGACGTCGTCGATGCAGGCTTCCCGAGCCGCGGTCTTGTCGGCCTCGTTGGTGATCTCGACCCCCTTGTCGGCGGCGAGCACCTCCATCACGTGGTCGCACAGCTCCGCGGGTGTCGGGCTGCACCCGGTCGCCGTCGCCAGGCTCGCGATCAAAGCGAGGGCGAGGGCGTGGCTCGAGCGGAGTTGGACTGGACGGGAGATGGTTCGTGCTGCCGGTCGGGGTGAGCTCATAGGTTGGCGCCGTGACGCGGCCGTTGCAACACAAAAGCACCCCCGACCGCGCGTCCACCTGGATGAGGGCGCGCCTCTGAGTGCCCGAGACCGCGCTCGAGCCCCTGTTTCCAGGCGATGTTCAGTGCAGCGGCGAGAGCCCGCGGGCGGGCTGGCGGGCGCGGGGCTGGCCCGCCCGAGGGTCGGCCTCGGGGGCGTTGGCGAGCACCACCCAGACCATGTCGAGGCGATCGAAGCGGATGCTCGGGATGACGTCGACGAGCTGGGCGTTGACCTTGCGCTCCACGCTGACGACGCGGCCGACGGGGTGGCCCTTGGGGAACAGGTCGTCCACGCCCGAGGTCTGAATGACGTCGCCCTCTACGACTGGTTCGTCACACGAGATGATCCGCACCCGGCACTGATCTTCGCCGAGGCCCTCGAGGATGCCCGGGCAGCGGGTGCGCGCGACCTCTACGGCGATCTTTGACGCCGGGTCGGTGATCAGCATGACGTCCGAGTGGTCGGCGTGGGTCCGGTTGATGCGGCCGACGACGCCGTCGGGGGCGAGCACGGCCATGCCCGGGCGGACGTAGTCGTCGCCGCGGTCGACGTCGATCTTGACCACGCGGAAGAAGGGCGAGTGCTCCCGGCCGGTGACCGCCGCCGACAGCAGGTCCTCGGGGACCTGGTCGCGCATCTGCAGGGCCCGGCGCAGCTGACGGTTCTCCTCGCGCAGCTGGGCGAGCTCGACGAGCTCGCGCTTGTGCTCGCGGTTCTCCTCCTCGAGGCGCAGCTTGTCGTCGAGCATGCTGGCCTGGAAGATCCACCGCTCGAAGAAGCTGCCGACCCAGCGCGCCGAGTAGGTCACGCCGGCCTCGAGGGGCGCGCCGATCCGGTGCACCGCCCGGTCGAAGCCGTTCATGTGGTGAGGGTCCTGCAGGGTGCTGCGCAGGAGCATCAAGGGGATGCCGAGGAGCAGGACGATGATCGCCCCGCTGCGGACGTCGCGGAGGGAGATCGCCACGGCGCCCTACTCCACCGCGACCTCGCGGAGGATGTCGAGCTCGTCGAGGGCCGCGCCCGAGCCGAGGACCACCGCGAAGTCGGGCTCGTCACACAAGAACACGGGCAGGCCCGTCTCCTCCGAGAGCAGCACGTCGAGGTTGCGCAGCTGGGCCGCGCCGCCGGTGAGCACGATGCCCTTGTCGACGATGTCGGCGCACAGCTCCGGGGGCGCGCGCTCGAGGACCACGCGCACGGCGTCGACGATGGCCGAGACCGGCTCGGACAGCGCGCCGCGGATCTCGTCGGAGTCGATCAGCACGGTCTTGGGGATGCCGGCGACGAGATCGCGGCCCTTGACCTCCATGGTCATGACCACGTCCGTGGGCGCGGCGGTGCCGATCTCGATCTTGACCTGCTCGGCCGTGCGCTCGCCGATGAGCAGGTTGTACTTGCGCTTGATGTGCTGGACGATCGCCTCGTCCATCTTGTCCCCGCCCACGCGCACGCTCTTGCAAGCGACGATGCCGGCGAGGGAGATCACCGCGACCTCGGCCGTGCCGCCGCCGATGTCGACGACCATGTTGCCGCCGGGCTCGGTGATGGGCAGGCCCGCGCCGATCGCCGCGGCCATGGGCTCCTCGATGAGGAAGACCTCGCGGGCGCCGGCGGCCAGGGCCGAATCGCGGACCGCGCGCTTTTCGACCTCGGTGATCCCCGAGGGCACGCAGATGATGATCCGCGGCTTGACCAGGGTCTGGCGGTTGTGCGCGCGGTTGATGAAGTGGCGCATCATCGCCTCGGTCACCTCGAAGTCGGCGATCACGCCGTCCTTCATGGGCCGAATGGCGACGATGTTGCCCGGCGTGCGCCCGAGCATCTCCTTGGCCTCCTTGCCCACGGCCAGCACGCGCTTGACCACGCCGCCTTGCTTTTGCACGGCGACGACGCTCGGTTCGTGGGCGACGATCCCCTTGCCCTTGACGTAGGTCAGGGTCGTGGCCGTCCCGAGATCGATGGCCATGTCGTTGGAGAAGAGGCCGTATACCCAGTCGAAGAGCATGCGCAGGGTCGTGAGCGGGGATGGACGCTCGAGGAGGCGGGGCTGTTCCCGGTTGGAGCGGCGTCGCGGTCTCGGGGTGCGACGTCCAGTCTCGCAGCCGCCCTGAGATACACGGGTGCCAAGCGGCGGGCAAGTTCACTGGGGGGGCCACGGCCCGGCACGAACTTCGTTCATGCGGGCGACGGCGCGGCGGGCGGTGATCCCCTGGAGCCGTCTGCGCGGGGCGTGAGCGCAGGCGTGGGTGGAAGCTCACGCCCTCGTCGAGCGAGGTCGACCCTGCGCAGGTGTTCGCCCTCCGCCATCGGTCAGGGCGCTCGAGGGTGCGCGGCCTTCCGACTTATCGCGGCCGCTGCCTTGGGCTAAGGTGCCGCACCCATGTTCGGCTCCGAGCGCGGAAAAGGCGGCGACATCGTCGTTTGGTTGATCCTTGGCGTCCTGGCCCTGGCCTTCGGCCTGACCTTTGGCCTGCCCTCCGACCAGCTGTCTGTCGGCGAGTCGGGCTACGCCCGGGTCTTCGGTCAGAACGTGACCAAGGAAGACTTCGCCTACCAGCAGCGGGCCCTGGGCACGGTCTTCCCCCTCCCCGAGGGCGAGCAGGGCCGGACCTTCGGCGTGCGCGAGGAGGTGCTCGAGGCCATCGTCGAGCGCCTGGTCCTGGCCAGCACCGGCGAGGAGCTCGGCCTGATGACCGAGACCCGCGACGCCGAGGAGATGACCCGCGACGGCTTCTACATCATCTTGGATCTCGACCGCGGCTTCCCGTGGGCCGGCGAGGCCAAGTTTGACTACGAGTGGTTCAAGAACGACTTCCTGCGTGGCTACCTGGTGGTCTCCGAGCCGCGCTACCTTGAGATCCAGCGCCAGGAGCTCCTCGCCCGCCAGACCCGCGACCTGATCGCCGCGTCCGTGGTCGTGCCCGAGGCCGAGGTCTGGGCCGAGTTCGAAAAGCGCAACAACCAGCTCTCGCTGCGCTACGTCCGGTTCCCGCCCAACGACTACGCCGAGCTCGTCGACCCCACCGCCGCGGAGGTCGATGGCTGGATGATGGAGCACCCGGACGAGCTGACCGAGATGTACGAGCGCGAGGCGGCCCGCTTCCTCAAGCTCCCCGCCGAGGTCGACCTGCGCATCATCGAGGTCGCCAAGCCCATGCAGCCCCCGGCCGACGCCGGCGAGGAGGTCCAGGCGATGTGGGAGGCCAACGTGGCCGCGGCCAAGGCCAAGGCCGAGCTCGCGCGCACGCGCATCGTCGACAACGGCGAGCGCTTCTCGACCGTCGCCCGCGAGCTGTCCGAGGCCATCGACACCGCGCGCATCGGCGGGCGCTACGGCTGGACGCAGGTCACCGACACCGGCAGCGGCCTCGACCGCGCCGTCGACAAGGCGGCCCAGGCCCTCGAGGACGGGCAGGTGTCCGAGGTCATCGAGGGCGAGTCGGCCCTGTTCGTGGTCATGGTCGCCGGTCACCGCGAGGGCGACGTGCCCGAGGACCAGGCCAAGCGCGAGCTGGCCGAGGACGCGGTGCGCTCGGCCCGAGGCCGGGAGCTGGCCAAGCAGGCCGCCGACGAGGCCCTGCTCGCGCTGCGCGAGGGCGGCAAGGATCTCGACGATCTGTTCGGCGCGAAGACGCCGGAGCTCGGCAAGCCGGGGGCCCTCGGGGGCCTCGGCGGCGGCGGCGGTCTCGAGGACGCGCCGCTCGGCGAAGGCGCCGGCGAGGAAGAGGGCGCTGGCGAGGGCGAGGAGGGTGCCCCCGCGGAGGCGCCGGCCGTCGCCAAGAACGTCGACTTCTCGCCCAAGATCGAGATCAAGGAGACCGGGCTGTTCCAGTTCGGCGAGGCCATCCCCGACATCGGCGCGAACCCGGGGCTGACCCTGGCCGCGTGGGAGGTCAACATGGACGAGCCCGTCATCGACGAGGTGTTCAACACCCCCGCGGGCTACCTCGTCGCGGTGGTCGATGAGCGCTCGCAGGCCGACCGGGAGCGCTACGCGGAGGAGCGAGCCGAGATCTACGACCGGCTGACCCGGACCCGCGCGATCGGGGTGCTCAGCGCGTTCACCAAGCATCGCTGCTACCTCGGGAAGGCGACCGTCGACATTCGCACGAACGATCGGGCGGTCGACCAGCTCATGGCTTACGAGGGGGTGGAGTGGCCGGAGGAGAACGCTCCGCTGCCGCCTTATGAGATGTGCGCGCGGGTTGGGGATGGTGGCGGGATGCTGCGGTTGGCTGGGGCGCTGCGCGGGCAGGGCATGCGCTCGCCTTAGCGCGTGGGTTTGCTGGGTTGGGCGAGGGGTCTCGTCTCTGACATGGAGCGGGCTCCTTCAACTCGTTGTTCTTCTTGTCGTTGCTCATCGCGCTTTTCTCTCTGAAAAATCTGTCGTCCAAAAGACGTTTGAATCGTGAACTGTTGACCCCGTGACTGCAACCCCAGAGAACAAAAAAACGCGCCAATCGTTGGTCTGGGCGCTCGGAATGCAAAATCGCGCGATCACACGATGACTTTTGTTCCTTTGGACATGATCGCAACGCAATGGGTCAGCGCGAAAACACCCAGCTTTGCGCCAAAGCGCTCGATTTGACCTGACCCTTGGTCCCAATCACGCGTG
>NZ_ABCS01000176.1 GCF_000170895.1 Plesiocystis pacifica SIR-1
GTCGCGCGCGCTGAGCTCGTGGGCCCGGTGCGCCTCGGGCACCATCCACAGCAGCGCGCTGCCCTGGGCCCGCTCGAGCACCTCGACGCTCACCCCCGCGCCCGGCCGCGGATCGGGACGCAGCCCGAGGCAGTCCGCGACCGCCCGCGCGCTCAGGTTGAGCAGCCACTCGGCCTCGGTGCGGCGCAGCCCAGGCGCGGCCGAGATGCGCGCGCCCAGGCGCGGCTCGTCGTCGAGCAGCAGCGGCTCCTCGACCGCCGTGAACCGACGGATCCCCGCCCGGATCGCCGCGCAGCTCTGGGCCGCGTCGAGGCCCACGGAGGTCAGCGCGGCGGAGTGGACGAGGGCCAGGGGTTGAAAGCTCATGGGATCACAGCCAGAAACAAGGGCGCTTGGGGTCGGTCCCGCCGTGGCCGCCGCGGTCGAGGTAGCACTTGCCGAAGCGCTTGGCCCGGAGCCAGCCCGGCGTGGGATGGCCGAGGACGACGTCGCGCAGCGGCGGGCGCCCGCGCTCCACGGCCACGCTCGCCCGGGCCACCAGACCCAGGGTCCGCGCGGGGCCGTCGATCTCGACGGTGTCGACGCGCAGCGCCACGCGCTCGCATCGGCGCGCGCCCCTGAGATCGCCGATCTCGTCGTAGAGCAGGTACGCGGGCAGGTCGACGTGGGGCAGGTTGAAGATCCAGATGCCGCCGGGGCTGAGGTTGCTCAGCTGCACGCGCTCGCCCGCCGGGTAGTCGTCGAGCTGCTGATCCTCGGGCGCGGCCTGCTCCCAGCGCGGGTCGTAGTCCCGAGGCCGCAGCGGCCAGCGGCGCTGCTTCCAGCTCTCGTCGTAGGTCCCCGCCAGGGGCAGGCGCGGCTGCCAGCCGCGGCCCACCGGACCGAAGCCCACGGGGGTCGGCGTCGAGCTCGAGCTCGCGCGGTGGGGGGCGCTCAGGCCCTCGCCCGGCGCCTCGACGTTGGGCAGCAAGGTCGGGACCTCCTCGTCGGCCGAGCGCGCCCCTCGAAAGCCCACGCCCACGGGGTTGCGCAGCTCGGCCACCAGGTCCTCGCCCGTGCCCACGGAGCCGCCGAAGGCCCGCTCCCAGGTCACCGGCAGCGTCACGAAGGGCGCCGCCTCGCTGGGCCGGTCGTCGACCCAGCGCCGGTCCCCGCGGACCACGGCGCGCTTTTGCAGCAGCGAGCCGACCCGGACCTCGACCTCGACCTCCGTCGCCGGCTGGCCGTAGGGCGCGTGGGCCTCGGCGTTCACGAGCAGGTCGCAGCGCGGCTTGAACAGCGCCAGGTCGTGCTCGGCCGCCGTGCTCGACAGCCCCGGCGCGCCCGTGAAGGCGTCGGCCATGCGCACGGGCTCGGGCTCCTCGGCGAGCTCGAGGGTCCCGTCGAGGGCGAAGGCGAAGCTCGCCCGGGCGACGATCAGGACGCGCTCGCCGCCCTCGCCGTCGGGCATGGGCAGGAGCTCGGCCGCGAAGGGCGAGCGGTTGTCGAGCTGGGCCTGGAAGCTCACGGCAGCCAGCCCCCTTCGGCGTCGAGGGTGATCGGCCAGTAGGGCATCGCGCTGAGGATCTGCACCCAGGTCTCCCGCGGCTCGTCGTCGATCCACCCGAGCAAGAACTCCGCCGGGGGCACGGCCTGGTCGCTCGGCAGCATGTCGTTGACCTCGAGGCACAGCCGCCAAAAGGCCCGGACCACCCCGATGAGCTTGGGGTTCGCCGCCGGGCCGCACAGGTGCCGCTCGAAGCACTGGACCTTGGCCTCCTCGGGGCTGCGCTGCCCGCTGAGCTCGGCCGCGACCAGCTGCGTCCGCCACCACGTCTCGGCCTCGCCCAGCGCCGCCTCGAGGGCCCGGCGGTAGGCGGCGTGGGCCATGGCGTGGACCTCCGAGCAGGTCGCCAGGTTGACCTTGGTCGGGCTCGGCTCCGCCCCCGCCCCGGGCTCTTCGAGGTCGCGCGGGGCCGCCAGCAGCCGCGCCCGGCCGCGCTCGACCCCGTGGATCGTGTCGACGAGAAAGCGCGCAGGTCGGTAGCCCAGGGGGTCGTCGAGGTCGGGCCGCAAGCTCCGCACGTCCGGGCTGGGTTCGGGCTCTTCGCCCAGCGGCGAGAGCAGCAGGTAGATCATCACGGCGTGGAGCTCGGGCGCCTCGACCTGCAGGCGATCGATGAGCAGCCGGTGGGGCTCCACGGGGATGAGGGTCTCCGGGTCTGGCTCGGCCTCGACCCCCCAGGCCGCGTCGTCGAGGAAGTTCGCGCTCGCTACCGGCCCCCGGCGACGGCCGGCGAGGTGCTCGACGACGCGGCGGTGGTGGGTCTGGTAGACGCCCAGCACCCGCGGGTGGCTGGCCAGCCCGCACGGCCAGCGCAGGCGCAGCTGCTTGCGAGGCGTCCGCTCGCGCAGCGTCGCCCACCACGGCTCGAGCTCGGCGAGCACCGCCGCGAGCTCCTCGCGGTAGGCCGTGTACAGCACCTCGAGATCGGGATCAGCCTCGAACATCCGCCCTCACCGTCAGCCGGCCTCGGAGCCCTCTTTGTCGGCCCGAGCTTTTTGCATGACCTCGAGCAGCTCCGACTGGTGGACCAGGAGGGTCTCCGGGGCGTCGTCGGCGAAGGGATCGTCGTCGTCCTCGTCATCCCCGTCGAGGCCGTCGAACTCGTCCTCGCCCTCGGCCCCAAAGTCCTCGTCCATGTCGTCCTCGTAGTCGTCGAAGCCGTCTTCCTCGGCGTCACTCGTGGCCGAGAAGGCGTCGAATTCGGCGTCGTCGATCGGGTCGGCCTCGGCGCTCGGCGGGACGACCACCCGCTCGCCGCCGGGCTTGGCCTTGGGCTTTGAGCCCTCGCTCAGCTTGGCGCGGAACATCGAGGGCACGATCGAGCCCGAGGGCTTGGGGGCCACGGGCGCCTTCGGCTTCGCGGCCACGGGCATCCGCGGCTTCGGGCTCACCGGCATCCGCGGCTTTGGAGTCGCCGAGGCGCTCGGCTTTGCGACCCCGGGCAAGCGCGGCTTTGGAGTCGCCGGCGCGCTCGGCTTCGCAGCCACCGGCATCCGCGGCTTCGGGCTCACCGGCGCTCGCGGCTTCGGAGTCGCCGGCATCCGCGGTGTCGCCATCGCCGGGGCCCGCGGCGTCGCGGCCACTGGAGCCCGCGGTGTCGCCATCGCCGGGGCCCGCGGCGTCGCGGCCACTGGAGCCCGCGGTGTCGCCATCGCCGGGGCCCGCGGCGTCGCGGCCACCGGAGCCCGCGGTGTCGCCATCGCCGGGGCCCGCGGCGTCGCCATCGCGGGCGCGCTCGGAAGCGACCCCGCCGCCGCGTTCATCGATCCCCGCACCACCGTCCGCAGCCCGGGCCCGGGCGCACCGGCGGGCTGGTCGTCGAGGATCATCGTCTCCGAGCTCGCCGGCGGCGCGGCCATCTCCTCGACGAGGTCATCGAGGATCAGCGTGCCCGTCGGCCCGCCCTCGTGCTCGTCGTCGAAGCCCTCCGGGGCCGAGTCGACCACCGTCGCGTCGCTGCCCCCGCCAGGGATGTCTTCGGGGCTGAGGAAGGCCGTCGCCAGCTCCTCGTCGACGTAGTCGTTCATGTCGACGAAGGCCGTGCGCTGCGACTCTCCCGGCCCCGCGGCGTCTCCGCTCATCTCGCCCATGTCGACGAAGGCCGTGCGCTGCGACTCGCCGGGGCCCGGGTCCAGGCCCATGTCGACGATCATCGTGCGCGCCTCGCCACCTTGGCCGGGCGCCAAAGCGGCCGCGTGGGCGCCCGTGGGGACCGGGACCGCGCCCGTGTTGGTGCCACCTCGAGCCGACTTGCGGGCCTTCTTCTTCTGCCCGCGAGACCACAGTGACCAGGCAACGAGCAGGAAGGAGACCATGCCCAGAAGGCCCGCGCAGATCGCCACGTACTTGAACACGTCTAGATTCGGTTAGACCCCCGAGGGGCCTCTCGTCAACAATCCTCGGGCCATCCGCCGCACAAAAGCCGCCCCGCCATCCCCTGGTCCAGTCCAAGCCGGGGGGTCGTGGGCGAGCGGACTGATCTCCGGAACACGCCTGTGCGCCTCTTCAGTCAACCCTGCCGTAGTCCGCGCAGATTGACACCAGCCGCAATTGAGCGTGAACTCAGCGCGTGAGGCGCGTTGGACCCTACGAGCTCATCCAAAAGCTCGGCTCGGGCGGCATGGCCGAGGTCTGGATGGGCCGACGCGTGGCCGTCGGCGGCGCGTCGAAGAGCGTCGCCGTCAAGCTGCTCGCGCCCCACCACCTGAGCAAGCCAGACTACCGGCAGATGTTCATGGAGGAGGCGCGGCTGTCCATGCTGCTGACCAACTCCAACATCGTGCAGGTGTTCGACATCGGCGAAGAGGCCGACGGCACGGCCTACATGGCCATGGAGTGGATCGACGGCTGCGATCTGGCCGACCTCACCTCGCGCCTGCGCGAGCACGGCCAGCGCCTGTCCGACGAGGTCATCTCGTTCATCATCGGCGAGATCCTCCGTGCCCTGCGTTACGCCCACGAGCTCACCCATCAAGGCCAGCGGGCGACCATCGTGCACCGCGACATCTCGCCGCAAAACGTGATGTTGTCGGTCTCGGGCGAGGTCAAGCTGATGGACTTTGGCGTGGCCCGCATCGCCACGGAGCAGACCACCGGGCACTTCGTCAAAGGCAAGCTCCGCTACATGCCGCCGGAGCAGCTCAAGGGCAACTCCCGCGAGCCCACGGTCGACCTGTTCGCCGTCGGGGCCGTGCTCCACGAGCTCCTCGACGGACAAAAGTTCCGCTCGACGGCCGCGGACGAGGGCGAGCTCTACGGCATGATCCTCTCGGGCACCCACCCGCCGCTGACCATCGACCCGCGCGAGATCCCGCTCGAGCTCGATCAGCTGCGCTGGGGCCTGCTCGCCGCGCGCATCGAAGACCGCCTGTCGAGCGCCCGCGGGGCCCTCCAGCGCCTGCGCAAGTTCCCCCGCTACCGCGACGCGAGCATGGAGCTCGAGGAGCTCGTGCGCTGGGCGGTGGGCGCCGAGGCGCCGCGCACGGGCCTGGCCGAGCCGGAGCAGCCCAAGCCCCTCGGCGGGACCGTGGTGCTCCACCAGTCGGAGATCTGGGGCGACCAGTGGGCCGAGGGCCAACAACAACAGCAGCAGCAGGGCCACCCAGGCGCCCCCGGCTGGGGGGCGCCCCAGCAGCAGCACGCCGGGCACCCCCACGACGATCGCACCGGCACGGGCCAGACGCCCATGGGCGACCGCGATCCCAGCAACCCGATGATCCCCCAGACCGCGTCGGGGCACCCCTCCCAGGGCCACCCGATCGTCGGCGAGGCCGAGGCAGACGAAGACGACGACGATCGCAACCCGCTGCTGACCATCGTCCTGCCCATCATGCTCGTATTCGTCGGCCTCGGCTTTGGCCTGATCGCCGCCGGGGCCCTGCTCGGGTGGTTCGACGGCGACGACGAGGACAAAGACCAGGCCACCGCCGACGCCGAGGTCCCCGACGAGCCCGCGGGCTCGGCCGACGCTGCGCCAGCCGAGACGCCCCCTCCCGAGGTCGTCGAAGAGGCCGGCGAGATCATCGAGGACGCCCCCGCCGACGGGGCCGCGCCGCCAGAACCCGTCGAGGTCGCGCCCGCCGTCGCCCCCAACGAAGAGGTCGCCGAGCTCGGCGGGTCCAAGGACGACGACGCCGCCAAGGCCGAGGCCGCCAACGGCCCCCAGCGCAAGGGCACCAACGGGGGCAAGGGCTCGGGGACCAAGACCAAGAAGAAAAAGACCGGGCCCAGCGCCAAGGTCACCCTGGTCTCCTCGGCCTACCCCAGCGTCGAGGTCAAGATCGGCAAGGTCAAGACCACCCTGAAAGCCAAGAAGGTCATCAACGTGCCCGTCGGCAGCTACACCATCCAGCTGCGCGAGCCCGGCGGCGACTGGAAGTCCGCGGGGAAGATCAACGTGGTCCAGGGCTCGAGCTACGAGGTCAAGCTGATCAAGCCGCCGCTGGCGATGATCAAGACCAAGTAGGGCGACTCAGGCTCGGGCTACTTGCCCTTGACCTTCAAAAACAGCGCGCTGTGGTCCGAGTAGCGCTCGATCCACTGGCGGCGCTTGGCCACCGTGGGCATGTCGACCCACCCGCGCACGAGCACGGGCTCGACGAGCTCGACGTGCTTGGAGTGCAGCACGTGGTCGAGGTCCGCCGACTGGGAGCGGCTCGAGCTGTGCCAGGTCCGCGCGTGGGTCTTGTCGGCGAGCATCATCTTGGCCGACCGCGCCTGCTTGGCCATGATCGCGATCTCCTCCTCCTCGCTGACCCGCTCGTTGTCGAGGTTGTCGCGGGGGTAGGCCATGCCCATGGTGTTGAAGTCGCCCAGGGCGATGAGCCGCGGGTTGCCCTGCTTGGTCAGCGCCCGCTCCAGGGAGTAGACCTTCGCGATGGTCGCGGTCCGGTTGCCGAAGTCCGCCGGGGTGCGCCCGCTGTCGATGTGCAGGAAGAGCAAGGGGTAGCGGTAGTTGCCGTACTTGACGGTGAGCATCGCCCCCGGGCGCAGGTGCGGCGCGCCCCGGAACTCGCGCTTGACCACGAAGGAGGCCTGGCCGAACACGCCGTGGCGCGCCGCGACGACCATCTCGAGGCTCTGGGGCCCGTCGGTCATGTAGAAGTCGTAGTCGGGGAAGTCGTTGTAGAGGGCGTTGACCACCCTCCCCTGCTCAATCTCGAACAGGCCGAACACGTCCGGGCCGCGGCCCTCGTCGAAGCTGTGGATGAACTCGGCGACGCGCTCGACCCGAACCTTCGACCGCTTGCCGCCGAATTTGCGCACGTTCCAGGCCAGCACCGAGAAGCTCATGGTGACCAGCCTATCAGGGGGGACGCGATCACATGAAGTTGCGCGTGTGCAAGGCCCGCTGCGGCGCGAGCACGCGCTCGCAACCCGCCCCGAGGCGGCCGGGACCCGCTCCACCGCCTCCAGGATGATCTTCGTGATCGAAACACCGCACGGAAGTCACCCCACTCATGTGCGCCCCTTCCCCCTCTTCCTCGCCCTCGCCCTGACCACGGCGGCATGCGCCGACGACACCGCGGACATCGATCCCAAAGCCGACTCCGACTCCGATACCGACTCCGACTCCGACTCCGGCTCCGACTCCGGCTCCGACTCCGACTCCGATACCGACTCCGGCTCCGACTCCGACTCCACGGGTGAAGAGAGCTGGCTGCCGCCGGAGTGCGTCGACGTCAGCACGCCCTACTTTGGAGACTGCCGCGAGGCCCTCGTCGAGGCCTGCGCCAGCTTCACCAGCGAGGCCGACTGCCCGACCCAGGATCCCCTCCAGTTCGACGGGGGCAGCTACGAGGTCCACTGCGGCTGGAACGAGGTCACCCGCGTGTCGGACGAGGCCAGCTGCACGGTCGAGGCCCCGACCATGCGCTGCATGGCCGGGGTCGTCCCCGGATCCATCGGCTGCGCGAGCGCCTGCCCCGTCGACGCGCCCGACCTCTACTCGGCCTTCGAGGTGTTCAACGACGACGAGTTCGTGGCGCCGGGCTGCACGGCGGACGGCTTCGCCATTAGCTGGCTCGACAGCAGCGGCCTGTGCGCGATCAACATCGATCCGCCCGCGCCCTCGATCTGCGACTGCGCCCAGGCCGTGTGCGACGCGGGCTGACCCGCGCTCTTGCTAAGCTCCACCGATGCCTGCCCCGCAGTGGCCCACCGGCAAGCGCGTGGTCGTCCGAGCCTTCGGCGAGTCGCCCATGGAGGCCCTCGACGAGCACATGGTCCTCGAGCCCCAGCCCGCCCCCGACCCGAGCGATCTCGGGCCCAAGGACCTGCTCATCGGCGTGCGCTCGTGCGCGGTCGGCTGGGTCGATCTGATCATGAGCTCCGGCCAGTACCAGCACATGGCCAAGCCCCCCTACGTGCCCGGGCTCGAGTACGCCGGGGAGGTGCTCGCCGTCGGCCCCGAGGTCCGAGGGCGCGCCGTCGGGGACGCGGTGCTCGTCGACGGGCTGATCGCCGGGCCCCGCTCGCTCGGGCCCTACCAGCGCTGGGGCGGCTTCGCCTCCTACGCCGTCGCCCCCGAGGAGGCCGCCCTGCCCCTCCCCCCGGGCTGGAGCTTCGCCCAGGGCTGCAACCTGCTGGGCAACTACGAGACCGCCTACCACTGCCTGATCACCCGCGGGCAGCTGCGCGCGGGCGAGACCGTGCTGATCAACGGCGCGTCCGGGGCCACGGGCCTGGCCGCGGTCCACATCGCCAAGATCGTCGGCGCCACGGTCCTCGCCACCGGCCGCAGCCCGGCCAAGCTCGAGGCCGTCGCCGCGCAGGGGGCCGACCACGTGCTGCCCTGCGGGGGCGAGGGAGATCAGGGCCTCGACACCCTCCGCGATCGCGTCAGGGCCATCGTCAAGGGCGGCGTCGACGTGGTCTACGACGGCGTCGGCGGGCCGCTCACCGTGCCCAGCATGCGCGCGGCCAGCTTCGGCGCGCGCTACTTGATCGTCGGTTGGGCGGCGACCCCCGACGTCGCCCGAGGCAAGGGCAAGCGCGGCGCCCCGCGGGTCAACGTCGTGCCCACCAACCTGATCCTGATGAAGAGCCTCGATCTGCTCGGGTGCCCGACGGCGATCGCCACCCACCGCGACCCCAGCATCCGCAAGCCTCGCCTGGATCAAATCCTCGCCTGGGTGCGCGAGGGTCGGCTGACCCCCCACGTCGATCGGCACTTCGCCTTCGACGACATGGCGACGGTGCGCGAGGCCATGCGGGCCAAGTGGAACAGCGAGAGCGTCGGCGGGATCGTCCTCGATCAGCCCAGCCCCATCTCCTGAGCGCGCTGGCGCACCCAGCTCCACGAGGACGCGTAAAAGGCCGCGTCCGCCTTGATGTCCGCGGGGGTGTAACCCGGCGCCCGGGGCGGGAGGGCGCGCTGGCCGATGCGCGCGCGGACCATGTTGACGAGCTGCAAATGGAGCGAAACGGCCTGCCAGTCGGCGTCGGGAGCAGTCGAGGTCATGATCAAATTTGTGACCGGAATCAGTGTGATTGCCAACGTCGCGGAGAACCCCCTCTCCATTTGGTGACTCGGGTAGGAATTGCGCCCTCTCAGGCCCCAGCCGCGCACCCCGAGAGGACTCGCGCAGCCTGCTCCTGGTGCGTCGGCTAGAGCTAGCAGGGCATCGGAGAAGTCATCGCGGCTCCTCGCGCCGTGGATTTTCGTCGAGATCGCGGAGCCAAAACGCCGCTGTGGTGGATCCCACCGCAAGTCTTGGCGACAAAGAGCTCGGCGAAAAAGACCAAGCGAGGTGTCGTGAGGACTTCTCGGATGTCCTACCGAGAAAGGCAGCCGCCCACGGGTTCAGCGCCAGCTGAGTCCGTGGACGATGCTTTCGTGGATCATGGGTCCCGGCGCGGCCGGGGTGGGCGACTGCTAGAGCGCGATTAAAAAATCGAGGCCGCCGTCCCCCATGGACGGCGGCCTCTAGCCACCACGCTACCCTGGGACGCCGTCCCAAGACATTTGAGGTTCCGTCGGGCTTTGTTGCTCGCGCCCTCCGGGGCCTCATCCAAGGAGTATCGACCCCCCGCGATCGCATTCAGAACGGACAAAGTTTTTTTGTTCGCCCCAGTGCCAGGGTTTTGCGCCTAGCCGAGCGGGGGTAGAGTCGACGCGGAATGGTCGAGAGCGCCAACAAAAAGCCAGGCAAGCGCAAGGGAGGGGCTGTCCTGCCCCCGAGCACGCGCATCGTCGATCACCCCGACTGGGATCCCAACGCGCCCGACGTCGCGCTCGCCGAGTCCCCGAGAGGACGCAAGGGCGGGAAGGGTGCAAAGGGCGGGCAAAACGCGCCCTCCAGCCAGCCCGTCGAGCGCAAGACCGGGATCACCGCCACCGTGCTGTTTGGCGGGCTGCTCCTCGTCGTCGGGGGCTTCGGCGCGTGGAAGCTGATCGACGCGCGCAATCGAGAGGCCGCGGTAAAGACGGAGCGCGCGGAGGCGGAGGCCCAAGCCGAGGCCGAGGCCGAGGCCCTCGCCAAGGCCAACGAGCCCGCGCCGATGCCCACCGACGAAGAGCTCCAAGCGCTCTACCTCGAGCGCGCGACCGCGACCGCGACCGCCCTCGAGGTCGACGCGCCGAGCCTCGACGAGCTGCTCGCGCCCAACACCTTCGAGCACCTCGTCACCCACGGCAAGCCCGTGGTCATCGCCCCCGGCGGCCGCAAGACCATCGGCGCGCTGAGCTTCAAGGTCCGCGTCGAGACCCTCAACCTCGAGCGCCGAGGCATCCGCAGCAAGGGCCAGCACACCATGCTCGTGGTCGAGAACACCACCGACCAGCCCCTGGCCTACCGCCTGAGCGTGCGCAAGGCGACCGTCGGCGAGTGCCGCTCGCCGGTCATGTTCCACTACGACGCCATGGTCATCGACCCGGGCGAGACCGCGGAGGTCTCGGTCTGCTCCGGGCGCCAGAGCGCCGAGATCATCGACCTGCGCACCCTCGCGGTCTCCAAGGTCGGCGCCCGCTGGATCCGCCAGCTCCCGGCCAAGGCCGTGGGCAACGACGACATGGCCGTCACCTCCCACGAGGTCTCCGAGGACATCGAGATGTGCGACATGGGCTCGGACGAGACCTCGCGCGCGATCAAGGAGAACCTCGTCAGTGGGAGGACGTGATCGACTTTTACAGCCGCCACGACTGCCGCCACTACCCGTGGGCGCCGCAGCACCGCCTGGCGACCGCGCCCATCGAGAAGCTGCCGATCCAGCCCAAGTACGCCCCCCCCGACGAGTGAGCCTGCTTTGCCCCCGCCGGCACCTGGGAACCGGGGGGCTTCGTCGCTACCCGCTCCCCACTTCCCCACGGGCGCTAGAAGACCGAGCTTCATCCCCGGCAAACGACGCCCCCGCTCGCGGGGGCGACCGCATGCCCTCTCGAAGGCACGAACGCCATTGCCCACCGGCCAAAGCGGAGG
>NZ_ABCS01000175.1 GCF_000170895.1 Plesiocystis pacifica SIR-1
CCATCAAGCTAATACCGACACTCGACGATCATCGCGGTGATGTTGTCGGTGCCGCCTGCGGCGTTCGCCTGGTCGATCAAGTCACCCACGCCGGCCTCGAGGTCCGGGGCGCCGGTGACGATCTTGTGGATCTCGTCGTCGGACAGCATGCCCGAGAGCCCGTCGGAGCACAGCACGAAGCGGTCGCCGTCTTGAATCTCCCACTTGCTGATGTCGACGACCACGTTCTCGCGCATGCCGAGGGCGCGGGTGATGACGTTCTTGTGGGGGAAGTTGCGGGCTTCCTCCTCGGTCATGTCCGGGCGCGCGTCCTTGTAGTCCTCGAGCAGGGAGTGGTCGCGGGTCAGCTGCTTGATCTCGTCCTTGCGGATTCGATAGACGCGCGAGTCCCCGACGTGGGCGACGTAGGCGTGGTCGCCGTTGATCAGGCAGCCGACGACCGTGGTCCCCATGCCGCGCAGGTTGGGCTCGGACTGGGACTTTTGGAAGATGCGCAGGTTCGACAGCCGGATGCCCGCGACGAGGCGGTTCTCGACGTAGCTGAGGTTGTGATCGTAGCGGTACGGCCAGGTCGCGTCGGCGTCGCGGGAGTGCTGGTAGAACTCCCCGACGACGTCCGCTGCGAGCTTGCTCGCGACCTCGCCACAGGCGTGGCCGCCCATGCCGTCGGCGACGATGAAGAGTTGTTCATCCTCGATCAGCGCGAAGTAGTCCTCGTTGTGAGTCCTCTTCATCCCGACGTCGGTCTTGGCTGCGTAGCGGATACGCACGGTCGGACGATGGTAGACGACGACGGCGCCGTCTGAAAATCAAAGTCCAATCACCGCGATGAATTTCGTCGAGGCTGCTGGGTGAGTCGCGCTGTACATCTCACCGCGGGGGTCACGGGCCGAAGCCGTCGCGTTCCCAGGTGGGTCGTGGGCCCGGGGACCGGTCGCTCGGAGCCGCATCAAAATCTTCGCGGCCGGATCCAGAAGGGGAGCGCGCTAGGCGCGGAGTTGGCTGAGGGCGGGAGATCTCTGCACGCGGGTCCGATCTCAGAACTCGGTTTTTCTGGGTCGAGGGGCCAATCGAGACCCAATCGGAGGTTGATCGGAGGCCGCGGCCAGCCCAATCTCCAAGTCGGATCTCCAACCGTCCGCGGGGCTTGACATTTGCTCAGTGGTCGGTGAGCGTGACCCCGATGCCCCGCGTCCGTGCCCACCTGCTCACGATCGGCGACGAGCTGCTCGCGGGCGACATCGTCGACCGCCACAAGGCCTGGCTCGGCGAGCAGTGTCGAAAGCTCGGCATCGAGGTGGTGCGGGCGACGACGGTGCGCGACCGCGAAGACGAGATCGTCGCGGCGATGCGCACGGCCGGGGACGAGGTCGAGCTGTGCCTGGTGTCCGGCGGCCTCGGCCCGACGACGGACGACCTCACGGTGCAGTCCGCGGCCAAGGCTGCGGGCGTCGAGCTCGAGCGCCACGCCGACATCGTCGCGCGCCTCGAGGCCTTCTTCTCGCGCTACGGCCGAGAGCTGGTCGAGGCCAACCTGAAACAGGCCGATCTACCCGTGGGCGCGACGGTGCTCGACAACCCCATCGGCACGGCGCCCGGCTTCGCCCTGAGCGTCGGCGGCTGTCGGCTCTACTCCATGCCCGGCGTGCCCCGGGAGCTGCACTTGATGTTCCGCGAGCAGGTCGTGCCGCGGCTGCGCGAGCGCTTCGAGCTGCAAGCGCGCGCGCGCCGGGTCTACCGGGCCGTGGGCCGCGGGGAGTCCTCGCTGCAGCAGGTCATCGGGCCGGTGCTCGACGCGGCCCGGGAGCGCTCGCCGGGCCTGGCCAACATGTTCGTCCACTACCGGGCGCGCTACCCCGAGGTGCAGCTGCTGCTCGAGGGGACCCCCGGCGAGGCCGGCGACGGGGCCCGGGCGACCGCCGAAGAGCTCGCCGGCCTCGACGACGCGCTGCGCGAGGCGATCGGGCCTGCGGTCTACTCGATCGGCCCCGGCGACGGCGGCCCCGAGCTCGCGCAGGCGCTGGTCGAGGCCCTGAGCGCCCGCGGGCTGACCGTGGTCACGGCCGAGTCGTGCACCGGCGGCGGCGTCGGTCAGGCGATCACGTCTGTCGCGGGCAGCTCCGCGGTGTTCCTGGGCGGCGTGATCGCCTACGCCAACGCCGTCAAGGAGGGCCAGCTCGGCGTGCCGGCCGAGGCCCTCGCCGAGCACGGGGCCGTGTCCGAGCCCGTCGCCCGCGCCATGGCCGAGGGCGCCCGGGAGCGCCTCGGCGCCGACCTGGGGATCTCCACCACCGGCATCGCCGGCCCCGGCGGCGGCAGCAAGGACAAGCCCGTGGGCACCGTCGACGTGGCGATCGCCTCGGCCGCCGGTACCACCTACGAGCGCCTGCGCGTCCTCGGCAAGCGCGAGACCGTGCGCAAGGCGACGGTCATGTGGGCCCTCAAGCTCGCCTGGGACCACCTCGAGCTCGGCGTGCGCGTCGACGACTCCTCCTCCTGATCTCCCACCTTGTCTGTGCTGGACAAGGTCCCCGCCCGCGTTGGCGTTAGGGTCCACGCACTCCTCCCCGCCAGCCCCCCACCGACTCACAGGACTCATCCCATGCCCAAGCCCGTCCCCGTCAACAAGCAACAAGACCAGCGCTCCGCGGCCATCGACCTGGCCCTGGCGACCATCGAAAAGCAATTCGGCAAGGGCTCGATCATGCGGCTGTCGGCCGACGGCAAGCTGCCCAGCCAGGACGTGCCGGTCGTGCCCACGGGCTGCCTGGGCCTCGACATCGCCCTGGGCATCGGCGGGCTGCCCCGCGGCCGCATCGTCGAGATCTACGGGCCGGAGTCCTCGGGCAAGACGACCCTGACCCTGCACGCCGTGGCCGAGGCCCAGCGCCAGGGGGGCGTGTGCGCCTTCATCGACGCCGAGCACGCCCTCGACGTCGGCTACGCCCGCAAGATCGGGGTCAAGACCGAGGACCTGCTCATCTCCCAGCCCGACTACGGCGAGCAGGCCCTGGAGATCTGCGACATGCTGGTGCGCTCCGGGGCCATCGACGTCATCGTGGTCGACTCCGTCGCCGCGCTGACGCCCAAGGCCGAGCTCGAGGGCGAGATGGGCGACAGCCACGTCGGCCTCCAGGCCCGGCTGATGAGCCAGGCGCTGCGCAAGCTGACGGGCTCGGTGTCCCGCGGGCGCACCCTGGTCATCTTCATCAACCAGCTGCGCTCCAAGATCGGCGTGATGTTCGGCAGCCCCGAGACCACCACCGGCGGCAACGCGCTCAAGTTCTACTCCTCGGTCCGCCTCGACATCCGCCGCATCGGCAAGATCAAGCAGGGCGACCAGGTCACCGGCAACCGCACCCGCGTCAAGGTGGTGAAGAACAAGATGGCGCCGCCCTTCCGCGAGGTCGAGTTCGACATCAACTTCGGCGAGGGGGTGAGCAAGGAAGGCATGCTCATCGACCTGGGCGTCGAGGCCAAGGTCCTCGACAAGGCCGGCGCGTGGCTGAGCTACAAGGGCGACCGCATCGGCCAGGGCCGCGAGCGGGCCAAGGACTTCCTGCGCGAGAACAAGGACATCTTCGGGGCCATCGAGGCCGAGGTGCTGTCCAAGCACGGGCTGGATCGTCCGGCGCCCGAGGGCGAGCGGCCCCTCGACGCCGACGCGCCGATCGGCGCGACGATCGTCAAGGCTCCGCGGGCCAAGAAGACCACGGCCGCCAAGTCTCGGCGCAAGTAGACTGCTAGGCTGCGCGCGTGGCCGCCAACGTCGTCCTCATCATCACCGATCAGGACCGGGCGCGGCCGAGCTACGAGCGCGTCGCCCTGCGCTGTCCGGCGCGGGAGCGGCTGCGCGCGTCGGGGCTGAGCTTCGAGCAGCACCGCATCGCCTCGGCGGCCTGCGTGCCCAGCCGGGCGTCGATGTTCACGGGCCACTCGCCCTGGGTCCACGGGGTCACGCAGACCGACGGCCTGGCCAAGGGCCACGACGACCCGGCGATGCGCTGGCTGTCGCCGACGCAGCTGCCGACCCTGGGGCACTGCCTGCGCGCCCTCGACTACGACGCGGCCTACCTCGGCAAGTGGCACCTGTCGGCGGCGGATCTGCGCGACGGGCAGGGCACCGTCGCCACGGTCCGGCGCGAGGGCAGGCGGGGCGTTCGAGCGCCCGCGGGCGAGGCTCGCTACCGCGAGGCGAACCCGCTCTCGGCCTTTGGTTTCGACGGCTGGATCGGCCCCGAGCCCCACGGCGCGGCGATGCACAACTCGGGCACGATCCGCGATCCCCTCTACGCCGAGCAGGCCGTCGAGTGGCTGCGCGAACGCGGCCGCCGCTTCGAGGGCGGCGAGCGCAAGCCCTTCTTCCTCGCGGTCAACTTCGTCAACCCCCACGACATCGTGTTCTGGCCGGAGTGGTCGGTGTTTCGTCCGCGCTGGCTGGGCTCGGGGGTTCCGTCGAGCCCGCCGCCGCCGACGGCGGGGCTCGGCGTCAAAGAGCTGCTCCGCGAGCCTCCCGTGCGGAACCAGTATCGAGACCGATACCTGCGCGCCTACGGGCCCCCGGACCTGATCCGCTCGGCCTACGAGCTGCGCGGCGAGGCCTATCGGCGCTTCTATCACGCGCTGATCGAGCGGGTCGATCGGCACATCGCCGCGGTCCTCGACGCCCTCGACGCCCAGCCCTTCGCCGAGCAGACCGCGGTGATCTGGACGGCCGACCACGGCGAGCTGCTCGGCGCCCACGACATGCATCAAAAGTGGTTCAACGCCTTCGAGGAGACGGTGCGCGTGCCCTTCGTGGTTCGCGCGCCGCAGCTGCGCGCGCGGGCCGGACAGCGGGTCGAGGAGCGCAGCTCGCACCTGGATCTGCTGCCGACGATCCTCGGCCTGGCGGGGGCGGGCAAGGGCACGGCCGCGCGCGCGCGGCTGGAGACGCAGCTGGACGAGCGCTTCCCCAAGGCGCGCCCCTGGCCCGGGCAGGACCTGCTGGCCGAGCGCGCCGAGCTCGACAGCTACTTCGTGACCGCCGACGCGATCGTCAACGGCAACCAGCGCCTCGCCGCCGTGACCCGGCGAGCGCCGGCGCTGCGTCGCCTGTCGATGCTGCACTACACGCCCATCGACGGCTGCGCGACGGGGGTCGAGGCTCTGGTCGGGAGCGTGGAGGGGCGGCCCTACAAGCTGTGCCAGACCTTCGATCCCCGCGGGACGGTCCTGGACACCCTCGCGCTCAACCCAAGGCAGCGCTTCCCGGGCGAGCGCGAGCTCTTCGATCTCGAGGCCGATCCGGCGGAGGCGCGCAACCTCGCGGGCCAGTCGGCGACGGCCCAGATCGAGGCCGCGCTCGTGCGCCGGCTGGGCGCCGCCCGGGCTGCGGTGGGCGGGCCCAAAGCCGGAGAAGTCGCGCTACTGGACTAGCTGGATCTTGCCGCCCTGGACGAGCTCGTCGAAGAAGCTGCCGCCGGGGCTCCACCAGCTCGCGCCGCCGGGGTCGGCCCCGGTCTCGAGCAGCACGCCGGCGGTGCTCAGGCCCAGGGCGACGGAGCGGGTGTCGGGGCCGGCGGGCGCACAAAAGCCGCAGCTGAAGTCTCCGGGCGCGCACGCGTCGGTCTCGAAGTCGAAGTGCTCGGCCCCGACCACGCGCAGCATGGGCGCGCCCGGGAGGTTGGCGAACACGTCGGTGAAGTTGTTGTTGGTGTTGCACTGTCCGGGGTTGGCGATGGCCGCCCGGGCAGGCACGTCGAGGCTGATGGCCGCGGCCATGCCCCCGTTGTCGACGGGATCGAGGCCGACAAAGGCGACGGCGTTGTTGGCCTGGCTGGCGGCGAGGTAGGCCGCGAGGCCGCCGGCCGAGAAGCCCGAGTAGACCGCGCCCGAGGGCGAGAGGGAGTCGCCGAGGGCGGCCATCGCCTCGCCGTTGAGGGCGTGGTCGATGGTGAAGGAGTTGGTGCACAGCGGGACGGTGTAGACGCGCACGCCCCAGCTGGCGATGTGCTCGGCGGTCGGGGCCATGTCGTCGATGGAGCGCATGAAGCCGTGGGCGAGGAACACGGCGGTGTCGGGGGCGAGGTCCTCGGACGGCTCGAAGAGCTCGTACTCGAGGGTGCAGCCCTGGACCGCCTGCTCGCTCCCGCTGCTGACGCTGACCGAGTAGGGCCCGGGCTGGGCGTAGTCGGCCCCCTCGGCGTTGCCCGTGTCGGTGGAGCTCTCCTCTTCGGTGCTCTCCTCCTCGGTGGTCTCGCCTTCGGTGGTCTCGCCTTCGGTGGTCTCGCCTTCGGTGGTCTCGCCCTCGGTGGTCTCACCCTCGGTCGACTCGGAGTCGGTATCGGTCGGCCCGGCGTCCTCGCTGCCGGTCTCGCTGTCCGTGGTCTCGGCGTCGGTCTCGGCCTCGTCGGTGCCGACTTCCGTGCCTTCATCACCGCCGTCATCCGTGCACCCGGGAGCGACCACGGCAATTGTTGCGAACGAGGCGGCGAAGCTAAGAGCCTTCAGATGAGCGTTGGAAAGCCGTTTTGGGGTCACGGCGCAATCTAGGCACGCCTTTCCGCGCGCGGCAAGGCGGTCGACTCACGCGGAACTCGCGGTCAAATGAGGACCGAATGCCGCGTGAAAGTCAGGCGGCCCAGTTCACGAGTCGGCGCCGGGACGCAGCGCTCGGTACATCCGCGGCAAGGAGCGATCGAGTCGATGGCTCACGCCCGAGTGACCGCCATCAAATTCCTCGTAGAGGTGGGGCACGCCAGCGGCCTCGAGCTTGGCCACGAGGGCCCGGGTCCCGAAGTGGATGAAGTACTCGTCGCGGAAGCCACAGTCGAGGTAGAGGCTGGCGAGGCGCTTCATCGACGCGACGCTGCCGGGGGCCTCGACCAGCTCGAGGGGATCGTGGGCGAGCCACCGGGCCCAGCGCTCGCGATCGCGGGCGCAGGTGCGGGGGTCGACGGGCAAGCGCGCGCCGTAGGGGGCGTCGGCCTCGGGGGCGTAGGTGGCCGCCATGGCCAGGAGCATGAGGGTGTTGAACTGGCGCCCGCGGATCTTGTCGGAGGCCCACAACTTTTCCAGGAACGCGCCGGCGTCGTCGAAGCGGGCGAGCTCGGCGAGGGCCCCGGGGAACTCGCGGCCGTAGACCAGCTCGAAGCCGACGTCGCCGCTGTGCGAAGCGGCCGCGCCCCAGCGATCGCCGTGGCGCATGGCGTGGATCAGCGCCGCGTAGCCGCCGCTGCTGTGGCCGAACACCGCGCGCTGGACGGGGCCGCCCTCGGGCTGCTCGCTGACGTTGAAGCGATCCTCGAGGGCGGGCACGAGCTCGTCGAGGACGTGGGTCTCCCAGTCGCCGAGGACCGCGGAGTTGACCCACTGGTTGCCGCCCAGGCGCGTGAAGCCGTCGGGCAGGGCGAGCACCACGGGCCCCATGGCGCCGCTTTCGATCAGCCGATCGAGGCGCTGGGGCAGGGACTCGCCGAAGCTCTGCCAGTTGAGCAGCTTGAAGCCGGTGCCGCCGAAGGCCGCGAGGGCCACGAACAGGGGGAAGCCGCCGGGCGCGTCGGGGTCGTAGCCGGGGGGCAGGTAGACCGCGCAGCTGCGGGTGCTCGGGTCGCCCAGGGCGTTGCCGGCGAGGGCCTTGGACTCGAGGGTGAGCTCGACGAGCTGTCCGCGGGGGCGGGCGAAGTTGTGGCGGGGCATGGCGCCGCCTTTGTACCGCCAAACGAGAACGCGCGCCCTCGGAACACCGAAGACGCGCGCGCGGGCGAGAGCCCTGAGCCGTGGTTGGACCACGACGGTGGAAGCCGAGCTACATCAGGCTCTGGAGCTTCATGGCCACGCCCATGTCGCCCTCGACGCGGAGCTTGCCGCTCATGAACGCGGTGGTCGGGGCGAGGTCGCCGGCGAGCATCGCCTCGAGGTCCTCGAGGGTCAGGCCCACGGTGCACTCGGCATCGCGCTTGTCGTTGCTGACGGTGTTGGGGGTCGACTTCCCGTCGATGTAGACGACGCCGGCGTCGCCGCAGTCGAACATCAGGGTCGCGCCGAGGCCAGCGTCGTCGCCGACGCGCTCTTTGATGGTGTTGGTCGCACTCTCGAGACTCATCGCTAGGATCCTTCCTGGCCGCACCGCTTCGAACCGTCGGCCACTGGCCGGCAGTAAACCCCGTTCAGGCCGGTGGGTCAAGGCGAACGCCGAGCATGCTCATGGTTGCGGCGCGCAGCCGATTGCACGCAGCGTGGGGCCGAGTCTGCTCGCCCGAACGCTCAAACCAGGCGGTGGAGGGTGCCTTCGCGGGGGAGCACGATCCAGCCCTCGATGCGCGCGGCCGCTTGCGCGAGCTCGGGGATCGGGCGGGTCACGCCCTTGGCCTGGGCGCGGGCGACGAGGGCCGCGACCACGGCGTCGAGGCAGTCGTCGCTCTCGTGACAGCGCTCCCGGTGGCGCGGCGCGAGATCCAGCCACGGCGCGCGCTCGAGCAGGGCGTCGAGCAGGGCCGCGCGCGCGTCTCGGCGATCGCGGCCCTTGTAGTTGCGCGAGGGCAGCTCCCAGGCCTGGAGGGCGGCGCCGGGGTAGACCTCGCTGATCGCCCGGCGCGACTTGCCGCGGCCCGAGACGCCGCCGGAGCGATCGACGACGCCGAGGTGGCCCAGGAGGTGAGCGCAGCGCATGGCGGGCACGGCGATCCAGTCCGAGGACACCGACAGCGGCAGGCGGCCGAGCTCGTCGAAGACCCAGCGATCGGTGGTCCGCAGACGCAGCGCTCGGCGGCGCAGGTCGGACCAGCCGGGCTCGCTCACGGCCGCGCCGGCGCCGTGGCGCGAGACCATCTCGACGAAGGCCAGGGGCCAGCCAAAGGGCGCGTCGATGCCGACGAAGGCGGCCTTGGGCACGAGCTCGTCGAGCAAGGCGGCGTCGTCCACGTTCACGCTCAGGCGCAGGACCTTGGCCCGCTTGGCGCTCCACTCGATCAGCGCGGCGGCGGTCTTGGCCGGCTGGCTCGCCAGGTCCACGCCGAGGGTGATCACCGCCGCGCGCCCCCACCCGCGGCCACGGCGGGCGCCGTCCGCCGGCGCAGCCCGTGCTCGCCCACGGGCCGGCGGGGCTCGTCGTCGGGCAGCCAGCAGCCCGGGCGCAAGGTCAGGACCTCGTAGCCCGACTCGGTCACGAGCACGGTGTGCTCGGTCTGCGCGCTGCGCTTGCGGTCGCGGGTGACCACGGTCCAGCGATCGCTGAGCAGGTCGCAGTCCGGGCTGCCCGCGTTGATCATCGGCTCGATGGTGAAGGTCATGCCCGGGCGCAGGCGCACGCCGGTGTTGCGCTTGCCGACGTGGGGCACCTGGGGGGGCATGTGCATCTCGCGGCCGATGCCGTGGCCGCAGTAGGCCTCGCCCACGCCGTAGCCGTGCAGGCCGTTGGCGAACTCGTGGATGACCGCGCCGATGTCCCCGATGGTCTTGCCGGGCGCGACCTCGCGGATGCCCAGCCACATGCTCTGGCGGGTGACGTCGACGAGGGTCGCGGACTCGGCCGAGAGCTCGCCGACGCCGAACATCTCCGAGGTGTCGCCGAACCACCCGTCGACGATGGTGGTCACGTCGATGTTGATGATGTCGCCGTCTTCGAGCGCGCGCTTGCCGGGGACGCCGTGGCAGCTGACCTCGTTGACCGAGGTGCAGACCGAGCCGGGGAAGCCGCGGTAGTGCAGGGGCGCCGGGTAGGCGCCGTGGTCGACGATGAATTCGTGACACAGCCTGTCGAGCTCGGCGGTGGTCACACCGGGGACGACGTGGGGCGCGATGAAGTCGAGCACGGAGGCCGCGAAGCGGCACGTGACGCGCATCTTCTCGATCTCGGCGGGGGTCTTGATCTCGACGGCCATGGCGTTGCTCAGGGCGAAGGCTGGATCGAGGGTAACCCCCGTCGCGGGCCGAGGGGGTGTCTGGGGGCGCCAGAAAGCCCGCCCGAACGGTCCATTTGAGGGTTCTGGAGATCGCGCGGAGATCGGCGCGGTGGCTCTGCGTGCGCGTCGCGGGGGTCGGACAGCCCTCGCGCGCCTTCGCTCCAGCCCGAGGTCAGCCACCTTCGGGCCCAATTTGAGGGTTCTGGGCCCCGCGGGCCCGGCATTGGGGGAGGCCCCGCGCTGGCCAGCCCGGCGCAGCTGTGCCACGCTCCCGGCCCCGTGTCGGATCGAGCTCAGCCCGCTCCCGAGTCCGCGTCGGGCGTCGCCTTTGGCGAGCTCGCCGAGACCCTGTCGCGGCGCCGGCTGATCGTCGTCAGCGGCAAGGGCGGGGTCGGGCGGACCACGGTCGCGGCCTTGCTGGGCGCCGCGCTCGCGGACCGCGGCCGCAGCCAGGGCCGACGCGTGCTGGTCGCGACCACGGGCCACGACGATCGCCTCGCGTGGATGCTGGGCGCCGAGCGCCTCGAAGACCAGCCCCGGGAGGTCTCCCCGGGCCTGTGGATCCAGCGCCTGGTGCCCGCGACCTGCATCGAAGAGTACGGCGCCCTGGTGACCGGGCGCGCGCGCCTGAGCCACGCGGTGTTCGGCAACAAGGCCGTGCGCCGGCTGATGCGGGCCATCCCCGGCCTCGACGACTTTGCGATCCTCGGCAAGGCCTGGCACGTCGCGTGTCGGGCCCGCGACTTCGACACGCTGATCTTCGACGGCCCCGCCTCGGGTCACCTGCGCCTGGTCCTGGGCGTGCCCCGGGCCATCGTCGACACCGTCGCCGAGGGTCCGCTGACCCGCGAGGCCGTGGCCATGGTCGCCGCCCTCGAGGACCCGGAGCAGACCGCCGCGGTGCTCGTGGGCCTGCCCGAGTCGTGGCCGCTGACCGAGCTCGGCGAGCTCGCGGGGGCGCTGCGCGGGGAGCTGAACATCGCCGTGGACGCCCTGGTCATCAACCAGATGCGGCCGCTGCTCGGCGGGGCCGAAGCGTTGGGCGCGGTCGAGGGGGCGGACCCAGGGCTTCGGATCTTCGCGGACACCGTCGCGGCCATCGAGGCCACCGGGCTGAGCCAGCGCGCGACGGTCCAGGCCTGGCTCGAGGCCAAGCGCGAGCCCAGCCCGCCGTGGCTGAGCGTGCCGTGGTGGCCCTGGGGCGTCGACGACCCCGAGCGCCTCGCCGAGCTGCTCGCGGCCCTGCGCGAAGGTCGAGACCTGCGCGAGCTCGAGGAGGTGCGCGGTGTGGCCTGAAGCCCGCGGGCTCCTAGTACCACGTGTCCGAATCCGCGCCGGGTTTGGAGCGGCACTGGAACCCGAATGGCTGTGTCGCCGCTCCTCGCAGTGGGGTCGACCACAGCGTCG
>NZ_ABCS01000174.1 GCF_000170895.1 Plesiocystis pacifica SIR-1
GCCGCCGAGGACCTCGGCCACGGCCGTGGCGCGGCGCTGGACCACGGCGTGGCGGCTGAGCCCGAGCATGCGCCGGGTCAGCTTGGCGCTGCGCTCGGCGGCGCTGGTGACCATGGCCAGGAGCTCGGCATCACCTGGAATCTCGCGCAGCAGGTCGAGGCCGCCGAGGATCGCCGTGAGCAAGTTGTTGTAGTCGTGGGCCACGGCGCCGGCCAGGCGCCCGACGGCGTCGAGCTTTTGAGCCCGAATCAGCTCCGCCTCGAGGTTGAGGCGATCGGTCACGTCCCGCGCCGAGCCCCAGGTGCGCACCACCGCCCCGTCCTCGACCACGCCGAACACCTCGTTCTCGAACACCCGGGTCGAGCCGTCGGGGTAGTCGACCGACAGGCGAAAGCCGGTCAGCTCGTAGTTCGCGGCGCAAAAGGCCCGCAGCAGCTGGGCGTGGTTGGGCGGGGGCCGCTGCCAGACCTCGTTGGAGTGCTTGCCGAGGATCTCCGCGGCGCTCGCGTAGCCGTAGCCGATCGCCGCGACCTCGTTGCACTCGACGAGCACGCCGTCGGCCAGACCCTCGATCTGCGCCTCGATCGGCGCGTCGATGGGCACGGGCCGGACCATCTCCCAGCAAAACAGCGCCTCGGAGGTCCGGCGGAAGATCGAGCGCATCCGCTGCAACTGCGCCTCGAGGCTATCGATTCGCTCGCGCGGGTCTTCCACGGGCTCAGCTTACCGCGCGGCACGCACTGTCGTCAGCCGTAGAGAGCACGCCAGGGGCCCGCGAAGACCCCCGGCCAAGCGATGGGGAGGCCGACGGCTCAGCCGCGGATCGGCGGCAACAGTCGACGCAGCTGGCTGTCGAGCATCACCAAGCTGGCGACGGTGACGTCGCCCTCGAGGTCCCGACCGATGCGCTCTTTGACCTTGTCGAGGCCGTGGCGCTCGAGCATGGCCGGGATGGCCTCGATGCCCCCGCCCTCGACGAGCTGGGTCATCTTGTGGGCGTGGAACTCGAGCTGGCGCCCGAGGGACTGGACCGCCGGGCCGTCCCAGGGCGAGGCCAGCTCCATGCGCGAGATGGCCGACTGCAGCTCCGACATGCGCATGGCGTCGGACACCGCCAGGCGCAGCTCGAGCACATCCTCCGGCGCGCGGCCGAGGATGCCCGCGAGGGTCAGGGCGTCGAGGACCATGAGCAAAAAGCGGGTCCGGGCGACGGCCTTGGCCAGGGCCTCGGGCACGCCCGTGTCGGTCAAGCGCCGGGTGTGGCGATCGAAGCGCGAGCGGTGCCGGGAGTTGGGCGGCAGGAAGTCGACGACCTTGGCGAGCAGGCCCCGGGCCTTGTCCATGTCGAGCTTCGAGCCCTCGGCGATGGGCCCGAGCAGGTAGAAGGTCGCCTCCTCGAGGGCGAAGCCCAGGCGCTCCTTGGCCCGGTAGACCCCCTCTTGGGTGTGCTTGTTCTCGAGCTCGTGGAGCTCGTCGAGGAGCACCCCGATGCCGCCGAGCTCGTGGGCGTGGAGGTAGGCCACGGCCACGTCCCGGCAGCTGCGCCCGGTCACCGTGGTCATCTCGGTGAAGAAGCTGCAGCCGGCGTTGTCGACGATGCGGTTGACCGCCATGGTCGTCGCTAGCTCGCGGAACAGCAGGTGGTTGTCGATGGCCTCGTCGCCGGCGAGCTCGCGCACCCGGGCCGGGAAGTACTCGCGGACCAGGGCCTTGGACATGGCCTCGGGCAACAGCTCGTCGGCGAGCAGCTCCCGGTAGGCCAGCATCTTGGCGTGGGAGCCGAGCACCGCCGACTCGCACTTGAACAGGCCCTTGCCCTTGCGGTGGCGGTTGGCCAGGTCGTCCTCCTTCGGCATAGCGAAGGGCTCGGGGTCGAAGGGCACGTCGGCCTCGAGCAGCTCGGCGGTGCGGGCGTAGCGGAACAGGTCGGCCTCGGACCGGCGCACGTCGTAGCTGACCATGCGGCTTTGCGAGCGGTTGTTGTCGAGCACCATCTCGCAGACCTCGTCCTCGACCTCCTCGAGCACGGCGTTGCGCTGGTCCCGGGTGGTCGTGCCCGCGGCGAGCAGGGGCTGGAAGAGGATCTTGATGTTCACCTCGTGGTCCGAGGTGTCGACGCCGGCCGAGTTGTCGAGGAAGGCCGTGTACACGGCGCAGCCCTTGCGCGAGAGCTCGACGCGGCCGCGGTCGGTGATCGAGAGGTTGGCCCCCTCGGCGAACACCCGGCAGTTGAGCTCGCGGCCGTCGACCCGGACCGCGTCGTTGGCCTTGTCGCCGACCTCGGCGTGGGTCTCGTCGTAGGCCTTGACGTAGGTCCCGATGCCGCCCATCCAAAACAGGTCCACGGACACGCGCATGACCGCCTTGATCAGCTCGTCGCCGCTGATCACCGCGTCGGGCTCGAAGCCCAGCAAGGTCCGCGCCTGCGCCGAGAGCGGGACCTCCTTGGACTTGCGCGGGTAGACCCCGCCGCCGGCCGAGAGCGCCTCGCTCGAGTAGTCGGCCCAGCTCGATCCGGGGGTCTCGAACAGGCGCAGGCGCTCCTTGAACGAGAGCTCGGGGTCCGGGTCGGGGTCGACGAACACGTGCATGTGGTTGAAGGCCGCGAGCAGCTTGATGGTCCGGCTGCGCAGCAGGCCGTTGCCGAACACGTCGCCGCTCATGTCCCCGACGCCGATGGCCGTGATCACGTCCTCCTCGGGCTCGATGCCGAGCTCCCGGAAGTTGCGCTTGGTGACCTCCCAGGCCCCGCGCGCGGTGATCCCCGTCTTCTTGTGGTCGTAGCCGTTGGACCCGCCCGAGGCGAAGGCGTCGTCCATCCAAAAGCCCTTGGCCATGGAGATGGCGTTGGCCGTGTCGGACAGGTGGGCCGTGCCCTTGTCGGCGGCGACGACCAGGTAGGGGTCGGGCTGCTCGGTGTGCAGGATGCCCAGGGGGGTCTTGGTCTCGCCGTCGATGACGTTGTCGGTGACCGAGAGCAGGGCCTTGATGAACACCTGGTAGTAGTGGTCGCCGACCTTGCGCAGGCGCCGACGATCGGCCGGCGGGTTGCGGACGATGAAGCCTCCCTTGGCGCCCATGGGCACGATGAGCACGTTCTTGACCATCTGCGTGGCCATCAGCCCGTGGATCTCCGTGCGGAAGTCTTCGGGCCGATCGGAGAAGCGCAGGCCGCCGCGGGCCACGGAGCCGCCGCGCAGGTGCACGCCCTCCATGTCCGGGTGGTAGACCCAGATCTCGCGGTAGGGCTTGGGGTTGCGGCCGTAGCGGACCTTCGCGCCGTCGATCTTGAAGGCGAGCGCGTCGCCCTGGCTAGCCGCGGCCTCGTCGTCCACGTCCGCGCCGCCGACGATGAAGGCGTTGGTCCGCACCGTCGCCCGGACCACCTCGGCCACGGCCTGGAGCACGCGGTCGTCGGTGTAGTCGGCGACCGCCTTGAGCTCCGCGTCGAGGGTCCGGGCCGCGGCCGCCGGCTCGAGGGTCGACTCGTTGGGGTTGAAGCGGGCCGAGAGGTCGGCGAACAGCGCCTGGCTGACGGTGGGGTAGCGGACCAGGACCTGGTTGATGAGGTCCATGTCGAAGGGGACGTTGAGCTGGTGCAGGTAGGCCACGTAGGCGCGCAGCACGGTGACGCCGGCGATCCCCAGGCTCGTCGACCCGACCAGGCGGTTGAGGCGGTCGCGCCCCGCGTTGCCGGCGTAGACCGCCCGCAGGCCGTGGATCAGCTCGTTCGCGCGGCTGAGCACGGCCCGGTGCCGCTCCCGACGGACGTCGAGGCGGAAGGTGTGCATCTCGTAGCGGACCTCGTCCGGGAAGCGGACCTCGCGGGTGTACTGGTCGATCACCTCCACGCCGAAGCTGCCGATGACCGGGAGCTGGGTGCTCAGGGTCAGGGCGCGCTGGCTGTAGACGCGCAGGTTGAGGCTGCCCGGGTGCTCGCCGGTGCGCGAGATGAACAGGTCGCAGTCCAGCGGCATCCCCCCGCGCAGGTGCTCGAGGCAGCGCAGGTCGCCGACGAGGCGCTCGTCGCCGGCCCGGCGGCGGTGCTCCTCGCTGAACGCGTCGGCGTAGATCGCAAACAGCGCGTCGATCTTGGCCTCGGGGAGGGCCTCGTCGACGAGGTCCTCGCTGACGTAGGTGGTGATCGCCTCGCGCAGGCGCTCGTGCCAGCCCTTGGCCATCTCGTGGATGCGCGCGCGCAGCTCGTCGGTCTCGATGACCTGCAGGGCCTTGGGCGCCGTGATGTAGAAGTGCAGGATCGCGTTCTCGTAGCGGTCGAGGTAGACGCCGAAGTCCGAGTAGCTGGCCCCGAGCTCGGCGAGCATCAGCTCCTGCAGCTCCACGCGCAGCTCCTCCGAGTAGTGCTCTCGGGGCAGCGCGACGAACACGAAGGCGAAGCGCTTGCTGTCGCCGACCTGGATGTGCACGTCGGATCCGCCCTCCTCCTCGGCCCGCAGGATGCGGTCGGTCAGCTCCCACACGGCCTCGCGGTCCTCGGCCAGCAGGTACTCGAGGGGCAGGGAGTTGAAGGCGTTGGTGATGCTCTTGCCGCGGTGGCTGTCGACGCCCACCTCGTTGTTGCGCAGCAGGTCGCGCAGCGCCCGGCGCAGGTAGGGGATCTCTTCTGGCGGGGTGTGCAGGGCCTTGTAGGTGAACAGGCCGTCGATGACGGTCACGCCCGTGGGCTCCCCCGCGCGGTTGATCGCCGTGAACACGAAGTGCCCAGGCTTGCCGGCGCGGTGCACCGGCGACTCCTCGTGGCTGCGCTGGAAGCGGACCAGGCGATCGGTCGAGGCCCCCGCCGCGCGCAGCAGATCGGGCTCGCGGGTCGGGTGCGTGACCACGGCGGTGCCCAGGGTGCTGCCGGGGTCCGCGTCGCAGTCGTACTCCTCGACGGAGAAGATCACGTAGTTGTCGTCGCACAGCCAGCGCAGCAGGCCCTCCGCCTCGCGCAGGTCGACGCTCAGCTCCGCGTCGCTCATCGCCGCGGCCGAGGCGTACTCGTCGGCCAGAGTGCGGATCCGCGACTTCATGGCCGAGAAGTCCTGGACCATGGCCTGGGCGATGCGCAGGCGGTGGTCCAGGCGCTCGCGCAGGCCCTCGAGGCCCGCTTCGCTGCGGTCGTAGCCCTCGGGCGACCGGGCCTCGACGCGGATGATCGACTCGCGTGTCCCGGACCGGAAGTCGACCAGCCGGCCGCTGCGATCGCGGCGCAGCTTGGTCACCGCGTTGAGCGAGGTGCGGACCTCGAGGCCCTCGCTGGCCATCAGCGCGCGCACGGTGGAGACCAGGAAGGGCTGGTCCTCGATGCAGCTCTCGAGCACCACGAGCTCACCGTTGCGCAGCCGCACTTGCGTCTTGATCTCGCCGTGGCGCCGGGTCTTGAGCGTGTCGAGGACGAACTCCAGCTGGCCGACGAGCTCGGTCGTCGTCGTGTCCCGCAGGTCGCGGACGTCGATGGACGAGAGCACGGCCTGCGACAAGCTCGCTAGCTGGTTGAGGTCGGTCCCCGCCAGCTCGGGCGAGTAGGAGGCCAGGACCTCGCGGACTTCGTGGATGCGGCGGTTGCTCAGCTCGCGCGGAGACATCGGCGCAAGGTTCCGACGACCCTCGGACCTTTTCAAGGCGCTTTGAAGCGGGTTCAGCCCCGCGCGAGGGCCCGCGCGAGCCCGCGATCTCGAGCTTGCTCGCGCGCCTCGCCGCGCGGGCGGTGACGGCCCGCGGCGCCCCGCGACCGTGCATGTCGATTCACCGGGCTAGCCCGCGGCACAAGGCCGCGCGGACCTCATCATGCGCACCGCCATTCACGGAAAGGTTGTCAGGGGCGAGCAGCTCCGACATGTCGCCAAGCTGGGATTGCGGCCGATGGTCGACACAACCACGCGAGTCAACGCACCTCGGCGCGGCGTCCTCGAGCCCAGCTTGGCGAGCCTTCCACACCGGCGCGCATCGGCCACTGCCAGCGTCGCGTGCGTGGTTCCAGGGAAAGATCGATACTCTCCGCGATGTCTGACGCCACGCACGACCCCCGCCCCGGGCCCTGGCCGAGCCCCTCCCTCGAGGCCTACCTCGAGCGACGCAGCCGCGTGGCGGCGAGCTTGCGCGAGCGCGACGCGGCCCTGGTCCTCTACGGCGGAGAGCTGCGCACTCGGGCCAACGACACGGAGTTCCGCTTCCGCCCCGACTCGGACTTCCACTACCTGTGCGGCCTCGAAGAGCCCGGCGCCGTCGTCGTGCTGTTGCCAGAGGGCGACGGCGGCCACCGCTTCGTCGCCTTCGTCCGGCCCCGCGATCGCGAGATCGAGGTGTGGTCGGGCCGCCGGCTCGGGCCCGAGGGGGTCGTCGAGCGCTTCGGCGCCGACGAGGCCCACCCCCTCGCCGAACTCGACGCCCAGCTCCCGCGGCTGCTCGACGGCTACGACACGGTCTTCCTGCCCCTCGGTCGCTGGCCCGCCCTGGACGCCGCGGTCCACCGCGCGCTGACCTCCCTGCGCCGACACAACCGCACTGGCGAGAGCCCGCCGCGGCACCTGGGCAACGCCGAGGACCTGCTCGGGGAGGAGCGCATCGTCAAGGACGCGGCCAGCCTCGCCAGCTTGCGCCAGGCCGTCGACATCACCGCCGAGGGTCACCTCGCGGCCATGCGCGCGGCTCGGCCGGGCATGCACGAGTACCAGATCGAGGCGCTGATCGAGTACGAGTTTCGGCGCCGCGGGAGCAGCGGGCCGGGCTACGGCAGCATCGTCGGCTCCGGCGACAACGCGACCATCCTCCACTACGTCGACAACCGCTCGCCCCTGGGCGACGGCGAGGTCCTGCTCATCGACGCCGGCGCCGAGTGGGACTACCACTCCGGCGACATCACCCGCAGCTGGCCGGTCAACGGGCGCTTCACCCCGGAGCAGCGCGACGCCTACGAGGTCGTGCTCGCGGCCAACCTCGCGGGCATCGAGCTGGCCAAGCCGGGGAGCAACATCGACGCCATCCACGAGCGCTGCCTCGACGTGCTGTGCGAGGGCATGGCGAGCCTGAAGCTCATCCCCGAGTCGGCCGAGACCATCCGCGAGCGCAAGCTCTACCGCAAGTTCTACATGCACCGCACCAGCCACTGGTTGGGCGTCGACGTGCACGACGCGGGGCGCTACACCCTCGGCGGCGAGCCCCGAGCCTTCGCGCCGGGCCACGTCCTGACCGTCGAGCCGGGGCTCTACATCGCGGCCGACACCGAGGACGTCCCCGAGGGCTTTTGCGGCCTGGGCATCCGCGTCGAGGACGACATCTTGATCACCGCGGACGGCCACGAGGTGCTGAGCGCGAAGGTGCCCAAGCGCGTCGACGCCATGGAAGCGATCATCGGCGAGGCGCACCGCTGACGCGCGCTCGAGCCCAAGCTCGACCGACGATACGAACAGCTCACCAGCCCGAGGTGCCGGGCTCGCCCTTGAAGGGCCCCGCGAGCTCGCTCGTGACCCAGCCGCCGTAGAACCCGCCGGGCTGGGGACGGACCCGCTCGCCGCCGACGAAGCACTCGAGCTCGCGGGCGTAAAAGGCCAGGTGCCCCTGGAGCGCGGCGTAGTCCGCGAAGGGCTCGGGGTAGCTCCAGCCCACCCGCGCCAGCCGGCGCCCGCCGACGACCACGTCCCAATAGCGCGCGCTCCCCTTCCACTCGCAGCGCGACACGCCAGCGCCCAACGACGCCACGACGAGGTCGAAGTTCACGTCTTCCGGGGGCAGGTAGAAGGTCGGCGGGTGCGAGGTCTCGAGCAGTCGCAAGGCGCGCTCGGTGTCCACGACGACGGCATCGCCCAAGCGCACGAGCACGCGGCGGGGATCGGAGACCAGGGCCGGCGGGCGCGGGTAGTCCCACACCGACTCCTCGTCGGGTCCGGGCTCGCGCGCGAAGCTCGGGCGCCGTCGACCGGTGTTGGTCCAGCCCAGCCGTCCGCGGCGAGCCCACTCGGGGAGCGTGGTCATGATCGGGTCCTAGCAGCCCGAGCTTCGACGTCGAGAGGGCGCGGCGTCCGTGGCCACTGCGCACCCCGGATGGGGGTAAGCTGGGTCCATGGTTTGGATGCTCACGCATGGTCCGCGCTCCCTGGCTGCGCTCGCCTGCTCGAGCGCCCTGCTGCTCGGCGCGTGCGGGGGCGACGACGGCGGAGACGCTCCGGGCGCGGACGAGCAGTCCGAGGACGCAGGCGAGACGGAACCGGAACCGGAAACGGGCGCGGACACGAGCTCCGGCGAGAGCACCGAGACGCCGCCCAGCTGCGGGGGCACCTTCGAGGTCTCCGGCCCCGTCGGCGCCCCGGGCTACATCTACGTCGACGATCGCTTCACCGGCGTCGAGGCCCCCGGCGCGCTGACCCTCGCGCTCGGCAGCGAGCACACCATCGCCGTCGCCGAGCGGGCCATCCCCGGCGTCGACGGCCACTACTTCGAGCGCACCCTCGTGATCGAGGACAGCCTGTGCGAGCTGACCCTCGACCCCGGCGAGCGCGTGGGCCCCAAGACCTGGCGCGCCCTGTGGGTCGGCGTCGGCCAGGCCCAGGCGCCCGTCGACGGCCAGACGTGCACCAGCCAGGCCAGCGGCGCCGAGCTCGACGCGGCCTTCGCCGACTTCGAGTGGAGCCTCGACGAGCACTTCGCCCGCTACACCCACGGGACCCTCGACTGGGAGGTGGTCCGCCAGGACCTCGCCGGCCCCGTCGCGCTCAGCGGCGCCGAGGACTTCTTCGAGCTCCGCCCCGGCGATCTGGGCGAGGTGTGGGCCGCCGTCGAGCCCGGCGACTACGACGTGATCGTGGCGGCGTGGAAGAGCCGCGGCTCGGGCTGCACCATCCCCGGGAACTACTTTGGGCTGGGCTGGAGTCCCCAGGGCGAGACCAAACAAAGCGGCTTCGTGACCATCAAGTTCGACACCGACGACATCGCCTCGACCATCGCGTGGCACCACGAAAACGACCCGGGGGTGTGGATCCACGAGTGGCTGCACACCATCGGCGAGGCCTTCTACCCCAACCTCGGCGCGCCCATGCCCAGCCCCGGCGGCGACGGGCTCATCGTCCACGGCGCCGGGAACTACGGCTACAACCCGCCGTGGATGGTCTGGTACGAGCACTTCGTCAGCGGGCGCGTGGACGAGGGCGGCGGCGAGTACAGCGGCATCAACCCGACCAGCTTCGCGGCCTGTACCGTGCGTGACTTCGCCGTGGGCGCCTGCTCGGGGCTTTGAACCTTCGTGCGAAGGGTCACGGGGATGTCCGGAGAGCGTGTTGAGACAAACGGGCGTCGGGCTGCATCTTCCCCCGAATGACCACGCTCGCCCCCCGCCTCCGCGTCGCCTCCATCGTCTCCATCGTCTCCCCTGCCCTCTTGGCCCTGCTGCTCGCCCCCGGCTGCGACAAGTCTGGCGAGAGCGCGAAGCCGGGTGAGCGCGCCCAGGCCGACGCCGCGCCGGCCACCGAGGACGCCCCCCAGGGCCCGGCGATGTGGGTGGCCAAGGACGCCGACACCACCGTCTACATGCTCGGCACCGTCCACCTGCTGCCCGCCGAGCTCGAGTGGCGCACGCCCGCCATCCAGGCCGCCTTCGACGAGGCCAAGGTCGTCTACTTCGAGGCCGACGTCGCCAGCCCCGAGGCCCAGCAGAGCATGATGGCCGCCCTGCCCCGGCTCGGCACCTTCCAAGACGGGCGCACGCTCAGCGCGGTCCTCGACGCCGAGCAGCTCGCCGCCGTGCAGGGGGCCCTCGACGCCCTCGGCATGCCCCTGGCCATGGTCGAGCCCATGAAGCCCTGGCTCGTCGGCATCACCCTCGAGAGCCAAGCCGCGGTCAAGTCGGGCTACGCGGCCGACAGCGGCGTGGAGATGGTGCTGGGCAAGGAGGCCGCGGCCGCCGGCAAGCAGCTGCGCTACTTCGAGACCGCCGAGCAGCAGCTGGGCATCTTCGCCGCCCTGCCCGAGGCCGACCAGGTCGCCTTCCTCGTGCAGTCGTCCAAGGCCATCGTCGACGATCCCGACGCCCTCGACGAGCTCGTCGCGGCCTGGTCCACGGGCGACGTCGCCACCCTCACGGCGCTCGCCGAGGGCGACGACGGCGGCATGGGCAGCGAGGTCGTGACCGAGGCCCTGCTGGTCAACCGCAACCGCGACTGGGTCGAGCAGCTGACCACGCTGATGGCCGACGAGCCCGGGGTGTTCTTCGTGGCCGTCGGCGCGGCGCACCTCGCCGGCGACCAAGGCGTCCCGACCCTGCTCGGCGAGGCCGGCATCGAGGTCACGGGGCCCTGAACCCTGCGCCGCTCCCTTCGCGCACGCGAGCCCTCGGCCGCAGCTTGGCCAGGCGCGCCGGGCCGATGCCGTGGACCTCGATCAGCGCGTCGACGCTGCGGTAGGGCCGACCAGCGACGATGCGCGCGGCCAGGGCTGGACCCACGCCGGGCAGGCTCGCCAGCTCCTCGACGCTCGCGGTGTTGAGGTCGACGGGCTGGGCGAGGCGCTCGAGATCGTCGGGGTCCATGCGCCCGCGGCTGCAGTCGCGGGTATCGACGCGATCCCCTGGGGCCAACTTCTGGGTCGACGCGGGTCGACGTCCCCCGAGCGGGCCGACGCAGCCCTCGAGCAGCTCGTCGTCGCAGCGCAGGGCCCCGTCGACGACCTGAGCGCGAGCACAGGGCAGCGCCCGCCCTGCCGGCGGTGGCGGCGGGGACAGGCCTCCGAGGGCGAGCGCAAACGCGAGCGAGAGCGCCGCCAACGCGACACAGGTGGGCAAAAAGGGGCGCTTCGAGGGCACGGGCACACTTCCTCTTCGGCCCCCGGGCGCGGCGCTTTCCCGCGTCCACCGTCCCCCTCCCTCCAGGTGGATCACCGCCTGGCGAGGGCGGGCCAAGGGGGGTACAACCATCGGACGTGTCCGTCGAGGATCCCATCGTCTGCCAGTGCATCTGCGTGCGCGAGTCCGAAGTGCTCGACGCGATCCGTGGCGGCGCGGGCACGGTCGAGGAGATCGGAGACGCGTGCGACGCGGGCAACGGCTGCCAGAGCTGCCGGGTCATCCTCCGCAGCATGCTGCGCGAGCAGGCCAAGCGCGACCTGGCGCGCAGCCGAGCGCCCCGCTCCCTCCACCAGCTGACCCTCTTTGACGCCGTCGAAGCCGGCGCCCGCGGCCGTCGAGGCGCGACCCCGCAGGGGAGCCACCGCAAGCCCGAGGATCGCTGAGGCCATGGCAGCGGTCCCAGGCTCTGGACGCGGCTTCGCCTTCGCTGCCCTCGCCGTCGCCGCCGCCTCGGCCCCCCAGCTCGCCCACGCCGGCAACACCGAGCACGTCCGCACCCCCGTGCTGTGGCCCGAGGCCGCGTGCATCCAGGTCGCCGATCGCAGCCAGAGCCTCGCGTTCAGCTTCGCCTACACCATCCCCCACGAGGACACC
>NZ_ABCS01000173.1 GCF_000170895.1 Plesiocystis pacifica SIR-1
CCGAGGGTCCCGGCGTCGAAGGGGCGGACGCCGTGGACGGCCTCGTAGAGCGCGACGCAGAAGCTGAACTGATCGCTCGCGGGCCCCACCGGGTCGCCGCGCAGCTGCTCTGGGGACATGTAGGCGGGGGTGCCCAGGAGCGCCCCGGTGCGCGTGAGCCCGGCGAAGCCCGCCAAGGTGGCGTCGCGCTCGGGGCTGGGCGTGGGCGCGGCCGCGGCCTCGACCTCGGTGAAGCTGACCTGGGTGCGCTCGGGGCCGTCCATGGGCCCGCTGCCCGCGGGGGAGACGAAAGAAGTGGCGAGGGAGGTGGCCACGCCCTCGCGCGGGGAGGCGTCGGATTCGTCCGGCCCGTCTGTCCCGTCTGTCTCGCCGGTGACGCTGAGCGCCGTCGGGGGCTCGCGCTCGTCCTCGCCGGTCCGGGCCAGGCCAAAGTCCATGACCCGGACCCGCCCGTCCTCGCCGAGCATGATGTTGTCGGGCTTGAAGTCCCGGTGGACCAGACCCTTGGCGTGGGCCGCGACCAGGCCCGCGCCCGCGGCCGCGAACACCTCGAGCACCGCGTCGAGGCTGCGCGGCTGGGTCATCCAGGCCTTGAGGGTCTGGCCCTCGACGTACTCCATCACGATGTAGGCCGAGCCCTCGTGCTCGCCGATCTCGTGGATCGGCACGACGTTGGGGTGGGACAGCTTGGCCATGGCCATGGCCTCCCGGACGAAGCGCTCTTGCAGGCGCGGGTGGCCCTGGATGAGGAGCTGCTTGATCGCGACCTTGCGCCCGAGCTTGGTGTCGCGGGCGGCGTAGACCACCCCCATGCCGCCGCGGCCGAGCTCGCCGATGAGCTCGTAGTGGTCGAGGCGATCACCGGGGCGCAGGCGAGAGGCCTCGGCGCTGGCGTCGGGGGCCAAGGTCGCGGCGAGGGGCGAGACCTCCGGGTCGTCGCTCGGCGGCCCGCCAAACAGGTCGTCGAGGGGGAAGTCGCTCGTGCTGTCTTCGAGGTTCAGAGCGCGGTCTGCCCTCGCCTGGGGCGCCGCGTTGTCCTCGTCGTCGCGGACCACGGGCAGATGATGGCACGGATCTGCGGCGATCGGACCCGGGGCAAATGGCCGGGAATGAATCCGAAGCCCCGAACTTTCCCTGCCGTCTCGGGGTCATACGAGCGCACGGGCGCGCTCGAGCGCGCGGACGGCTCACAGGGTCGGCCAAAACGAGTTTGGCCAACCCTCTGTCTTCTTTAGCCGTCGTGGACGACGCCACGCCCTCCCTGCCCCACGTCCACGACTCAGGGCTCCCGTGGCCCAGCCGCGGGTCAATCGGGCTCGACCCGGACGATCTCGTTGGCACCGGGATCCGCGTACCACAGCTTCCCCTCGGGCCCCACGGTGATGCCCATGATGCGCACGGCGTCCGTGCCCATGCGGTCGAGCTCGTCGCCGTCGAGGTCGAGGGCGACGATGTCGCCGCTGCCGTGCTCGGTCACGAACAGCCGACCCTCGTGGAGCGCGAGGCCCGAGGGCTCGTCGAAGCCCTCGGCGAGGACCTCGTAGTCGCCGCCCGCCCACCCGGTGTACTCCGTGGCCCCGTCCCAGTTGTTGGGCAGGGTGCCGGTCATGGTCGCGCCGCTCGGGTCGAAGCGCATGATCCGGCCGGTGCCCGTGTCGGCGAGGTAGAGCAGGCCGGTGTCGTGATCGAACGCGAGGTGGCTGACCACGTTGGACACCCGGGTCACGCTCGCGTCGGTGAACCGGCGGATCGTCGCGTCGGTGTGGTCGCTGCCGCCGGGGCCGTGGTCGGTCAGGAAGTCGTAGCGGACCAGGTTGCCGTTGAAGCCGTCGTAGGCCCAGTAGGCGTTGGCGGCCTCGTGGGCGATGCCCATGCACAGCGGGCTCTGGTGGAGCATGTCGAGGTGGCTGCCCTCCTGGGCCCCGGGCGGGTAGTCCTGGCCGACCATGGCGTAGATGCTCAGGTCCGCGGGCCACAGCGTCGGGCCCATGAAGTCGTCGGGCTCCTGGGGGCCGACGTTCCACTCGTCGCGGGACTCGTGGCAGGTCGCAAAATTGCCGTTGTCTCCGAACGCCCCCGAGCTGACGAAGGCCATGAAGTGGGCGCCGTAGGTGTCGATGCGGACCTCGGCGTGTTGGGCGTCCGTGCCCGGCTCGAAGTAGATCACCGTGCCGTGGCTGAGCATGTTGAAGGTCCACAGCTCGCCGGCGTTGGCCGGGTTGAACTCGAGGTCGCGGGGCGCGTTGAGGCCGTCGGCCTCCGTGCCGATGATCGTCAGCTCCGAGCCGAACTCGGGGATCGAAAAGCCCTCGCCGCCGGTGTCCTCACCGTCGCCGCCACCGTCGCTCTCGCCCACGTCGTCGTCGCCCGCCTCGTCGCCGCCGTCGTCGATGCACGCGAGGGCGAGGCACGCTGGGAGCAAGACCAGGCCCAGATGAAAACTACGGTGGAACACGCGGAAGATATACCCCAACTCGGGACTCCCGTGTGTGTCGCGTCTTTGGGCCGCTGAGCGGCTCTTGCCTACTTTTTGTTGCGGAAGGCCTTGGCGTCATCGAGGGGCGCGCTGACCACGGTGAAGCGCTCCTCGAGCTCTTTGCGCAGGGCCTCGCGCCCCATTTGCAGCTTCTGCCCCTCGACCTGGCGGACCAAGTCGGCGCGCACGGCCTCGAAGGGCAGGTCGCCGGCCTCGTAGCGGCCGAACACCTTGATGACGTAGTAGCCCTTGTCGGACTCGACGGGCTCGCTGAGCACCCCGATCTCCAGGCTGAAGGCGACGTCGGCGTAGGCCTTGATCATCTGGGTCTGGGGGAACAGGCCCATGTCGCCGCCGCGGTAGGCCCCGGGGCCCTCGGAGTACTCGCGGCAAAACTCGTTGAAGTCCACGCCGGGCTGTTGGGCGAGCTCGCGGAGGGCCTCGGCGCGGGCCTTGGCCTTGGCCTTCCACTCGTCCTTGACGGCCTGATCCGTCTCCTCGCGCTGCTTGAAGGGCACGGGCTGGATCTTCTCGTCGCCCTCGCGGGGGCCGTAGGTGATCAGGAAGTGGGAGGCGCGGGCCATGGGCTGGGGGGCGGTCAGGCGCCCGGCCTTGATCGACTCGTCGTAGGCGGCGCGCAGCTCCTCCTCGGTCGCCTCGATGGGCCCCTTGCGCGCCTCGATCAGCGCCCGCTCGCGCAGGTAGTCGCGGGTCATGGCCTGGCGGATCTCCGGGGTCTGGCCGATGCGCTCGAGCCAGGCGTTCCAGTCGGCGACGTGGGCCTTTTGCTTGCCCTCCTCTTCGGCGAGCTTCTCCGGGCTCACGTCCACGCCGGAGCGCTCGGCCTCGAGGGCCATGAGCTCCGACCAGATCAGCGCGTCGATGATCTTCTCGCGCTGCATGGCCTGGTAGGCGTCGGGGACCTTGCCGTCGTCGCGGCGCTCGAGCAGCTTGGTGGCCTCGGGCTCGTAGCGCGCGAGGAAGTCCGCCTTGGGGATGCTCCGGTCGCCGACGGTCGCGAGCACCTCGGGCAGGGGAGGGAGGGCCGAGCCCCGATTGGGGTTGGGCTCAGCCTCGGGCTCCTTGGCCTCCTCTTTTTTGGCCTCCCCCTGCTGCTTGGACTGCTCGTCCGCGGCCGCGCCAGCGTCTCCAGACTCGGCTTTGGGCTGGCAGGCGCCGCTCAGACCCACGATCAGCGCGAGGGGGACAAAGGGAGCACGAAGGGCGTAGCGAAGGCGCACCTCGATAGCCTCGCGCGTTCCCAGGTATTGGTCGAGCCCCCCCTTCCTGGCTGACGCGAACGTCAGCCACATCGCTGCTCTCGGGGCTCGTGATGGGAAACGTGAGCAAAGTCGTCGGGCGAATTGCGCGCTCAAACTGGGTGAAGTGCGCGCATTGAGGGCCGTGCGCGAGCAAACCGGGGCACCAAGTGTCTGGCCAATTTGATTTTACTGTAAAAAATGGGCAAGGATTGCGGCCATTCGCGGCGATCCTTCCATTACTTTCGTGGATCCGATACGTTCGCGACGGAGAGTCGATGCCAGCACGCAACTTCCCCCCAGCGCGCCGCAGCGCCCCTCCCGCTCGTGGGTGGGCTGCCGGCCCCGTCGCCACGGCCATCCTGATCGCCTCGACGGCCTGTATCCCCTCGTTCCCGCCCTGTGATTGCGGGAAAGCGGACGAGGGCGGCTTCGACCTCGAAGATTTCCCCGACTTCGAGGTCCTCGACCGCTCCGAGCCCTGCGACGAGGCCAGCGAGGTCTGCCCGGACGGGGACGACAGCATGTGCGGCTACCCGGCCGGCCCCTACGGGTTCATGGAGGGCGACACCTTCGAGAACCTGGTGCTCTTCGACTGCGAGGGCAACCAGGTCCAGATGGCCCAGTACATCCCCCAGCCGTGCACCGAGAACGAGGCCTTCGGCGTGGTGTTCGCCGTCGGCGCGGGCTGGTGCGCGCCGTGCCAGGAGGAGGCCATCGAGTGGGCCGCCGACGTCGTCGACGAGTACCCCGAGATCCAGTTCCTCCAGGCCCTCGACGAGGACGCCAGCAACGGCCCGATGAACCCGGGCTTTTGCGCGGGCTGGAGCGAGGCCAACGCCTCGGACAAGTTCCCCATCCTCTACACCGAAGAGCCGACCTCGCTGCAGATCGGCATCGGCGGTCAGCCCCTGCAACCGATCCCGTACACGTTGATCTTCAACGCCAACGGCGAGATCGTCCAGCGCAAGACCGGCGGCAAGCTCGAGCTCAGCGTGCTCGAAGAGCAGCTCGACACCCTCCTGAGTGACCCCTATGGCAACTAAGACCATCCTGTCCTCCCTCGCCGCCCTCGCCCTGCTCGCGGCTCCCCTGACCCTCACGGGGTGCGACAAGCCGACCGGGACCAAGTCCCCCGCCGGCTACGCCGACCTCAACATCAGCCTCCCGGACCTCAACGACGACGACTACGACATCGTCAGCAACGCCAGCCACGAGGTCCACATCCTCGCCTTTTGGGCGATCTGGTGCGTCCCCTGCACGGCCGAGCTCGCCAAGATGAAGGGCATGTACGAGCGCCTGCACGACAAGGGCGTGAACCTCTACGCCGTGTCCATCGACGGCCCGGACACCATCTCGCGCGTGCCCGGCTTCGCCTCCCAGGAAGCCTGGGAGTTCCCGGTGCTCTACGACTCCGACACCGCGGTCATGGGCCAGTACAACCCCAAGGGGGACATCCCCTTTTACGTGGTGCTGGACGCCGACGGGAACATCCTCAAGACCCACCAGGGCTACGTGAAGGGCGACGTCGTCAAGCTCGAGCAGTTCCTGACCGAGTACCTCGCCAGCAAGACCGGCGGTGACGCGGCGGCGGCTCCGGCCGAGGACGCGCCGGCCGAAGACGCCGCGCCTGCCGAAGAGGCCGCGCCCGCCGAAGAGGCCGCGCCCGCCGAGGACGCCGCAGAGTAGGTCGAGCCCCATGCGTCGCCTGACCCGAGGGTGGTGGAGCCACCCAGGGGCGCTCTTCGTGGGCGCCTGCCTGTCGATCGTACCTGCGTTTCGTCCGGCCCAAGCGGCAGCCCCGCCGGTTGAGACCGAAGACGCCGAGCTCGGCCCGAGCGCCGAGGCTGGGCCGGCCCCCGAGGCGGTCGACGCGAGCGCGAGCGACGAGGGAGCTGCGGGCGAGACCAGCGACGCGCCCGAGACGAGCGACGCCGCCGGCACGAGCGACGCGCCCGAGACGAGCGACGCGCCCGAGACGAGCGACGCGCCCGAGACGAGCGACGCGCCCGAGACGAGCGACGCGCCCGAGACGAGCGAAGTCGACGTGCCCGGCCCGGTGCCAGAGCCGAGCGCCGTCGCCCCGCCGCGCGCGGGGGACATGGCCGCGAACCCGGACCCCAAGGGCGTGCACGGTGCGGGCCCGCACCAGGCGAACCCGAAGATCCCCCCGACCGGCAAGGCCCAGATGTGGTTCCGGTCGACGACCTTCTTCGACTACTTCTCCGACAACTACAACCAGGTGTCCAACGACGACCGCTTCTTCGCGCTCGTCAACTACGTCAACTTCGGCGTCGACGCCCGCCTGAACAAGAAGTGGAAGCTCTCGGCCTCGGCCCGCGCCGACACCCACAACGTGTTCAACGCGAAGTCCCAGAACTTCTGCGATCCGAACAACGACGGGACGATCAGCGACAGCGAGGCGAGCCAGTGCAACTTCGGGAGCGACTACCGCCTCGAGCGGATCAACCTCACCGTCAAGCACAAGAAATTCGAGCTCGTCGCCGGTGACTTCAACGTCAACCTCGGCCGCGGCATGGCGCTGTCCGTGCGCAAGATCGCCGACATCGGCATCGACGCGACGGTCAAGGGCGGCAAGGTCGGGATCAAGACCAAGGCCATCGAGCTCACCGGCATCGGCGGCATCTTCAACCGCCAGCAGAGCGACTTCGCGACCCGGACCCTGTTCCCCGACCCGGGCTACCCCCACCTGCTGTGCGAGAACACGCCCTTTTTGACGGGCAACCGCTACGGCAACCGGGCGATGACGATGTGCTCGGACATCGTCTCCGCCGGCCGCTTCGACACCAAGCTCCCCGGCAAGGTCCGCCTGGGCGGGCACTACGTGTGGATGTGGTTCGGCCAGCCCGTGCTCGGCGAGCAGCACGAGGGCCTGCAGCTGTTCGGCGGCGACATCAGCCGCAAGCGCATCGCCAAGCACTGGGACTTCTTCCTGGGCGTCACCGGCTTGCTGCGCAACTTCCACCACCGGGACAACTACCCGGGCCTGGTCGAGGACGGCATCGCCGCCTACACCTCCAACGCCCTGGTGTTCGGCGACACCGAGGTGCTCGTCGAGGGCAAGTACTACAACAACTACATCATCGCCAAGGACGCGTCGGCGACCACGGTGCAGTACGCCGAGGCCCCGACCCTCGAGCGCCAGGACCAGATCATCCCAGCGGCGGGCAACACCGCCGGCGGCCGGATCCGGATCTCGCACACGCTCAAAAAGTCGCGCGTCACCGTCTACGGCAACTTCCTCAGCTACGCCTTCGCGATCGACAACGCCACCCCGCTCGTGGGCGCGGCCAACAGCGAGATGCTCTACCACGGCTTCGCGGGCATGCGCTGGCGCGACCCGGACAAGGGCTCCGAGGTCCAGGCCAGCGCGGGCTACCGCTGGGAGGGCTTCCAGGACGTCAACCCGAGCGCCGACCCGGGCTCCGACGTCATGTACAACCGCCGGATGCCCCACGCCGAGCTCTACATCAACCAGGTCGTGGGCAAGACCAAGGGCATGGACCACTCGCTGAGCCTGCGCGTGGATTGGCGCTGGGAAGAGGTCTACAAGACCGTCAACGGCGACAAGAGCTTCCACCGCGGCAACGCCATCCTCGGCTACGGCCTCTCGCCCTTCTTCACCTTCGCGTTCATCGGCGGCTTCTCGACGGAGTTCGAGCAGGTCCCGGACTTTTGGCCCGGCGCCGAGGCGCGCATCAACTTCCTCGAGTCCTCCTTTCTGCGCATCTTCGCCGGTCGCCAGGTCGGCGGCCTGCTGTGCGTCAACGGCTCGTGCCGCGTGCTGCCCGACTTCGAGGGCGTGCGCATGGACCTGATCCTCAGCTTCTAGCTGCTGGGCTCCAGGGCCGCTCCAGGGCCGCTCCAGGGCCGCCAGGGCCGAATGGCGAGGGACATCTAGCCGACCTCGTTTGGCCCGGATATGCTCCCTCCCCGAGGAGCCCGTGACCGACCCCGAAGTCATCGTCGTTGGAGCTGGCGTCGCCGGGCTCAGCTGCGCCACCGAGCTGGCGCTGGTCGGGCGCAAGGTCCAGGTGTGGACGGACGCGCTGCCCGAGCACACCACCTCACGGGCGGCGGCGGCGTTTTGGTATCCCTACCGTGTCGATCCCGTCGATCGCGTGATCCCCTGGTCGCAGGTCAGCTACGAGCGCTTCGGGGCCCTCGCCGCCGACGCCGTGCTCAGCCGGGCGAGCGGGGTGATCATGCGCGAGGCCTGGGAGCTGTTCCCCGAGCCCGTGCCCGCGCCGCCGTGGTCTCGCTTCGTCGACCTGTTCCGCGAGCTGTGGCCCGAGGAGCTGCCCGAGGGCTACGGCCACGGCGTGGTGTTCGAGGCCCCGGTGATCGAGATGCCGCGCTACCTGCCGTGGATGGTCGCGGAGCTCGGGCGCATGTCCGTCGAGCTCGTGCGGCGGCGCCTCGACAGCCTCGACGAGGCCCTCGCGGCGGCGCCGGTGGTGGTCAACACGACCGGCCTCGGCGCCCGCGAGCTCGTCGGCGACGCCCGGCTGTTCGGCGTGCGCGGGCAGGTCCTGCGTCGGGCCCGGGGCGAGCTCGACCGCGTGTACATCGACGAGCACGGGCCCCACGGGATCACCTACATCGTGCCGCGCTCCGAAGACGTGATCCTCGGCGGCGTCGCCGACGACGACGTCGAGCACACCCGGGTCGACGAGGGGCAGAGCGAGGCGATCCTCGACCGCTGCGCCCGCATCGAGCCGACCCTGCGCGAGACCCAGGCCCTCGGGGTCAACGTCGGCGTGCGACCGTGCCGGGACGCCGTGCGCCTCGACCAGGAGGAAATCGGCGAGGGCGAGCAGGCGCGCCTGGTGGTCCACGACTACGGCCACGGCGGCGCCGGGGTGACGCTCTCGTGGGGGTGCGCCGCCGAGGTCCGCGACCGCGTCGAGGCCTGGCTCGAGGCGCGCTGAGCTCCCCATCGAGACTGGGATTGGGGCTAGGGCGCGTGCCGCAAGTCCGAGAAGGTCCAGGTGTTCTGGCCGTGGTTGTGGAGGTGGAAGCTCAGCTCCGCCCCCGCTTGCGCGCCGACGGGCGCGTCGAACTCGAGGGTCAGGAAGTCCGCGGCCGCGAACGCGCCGCTGCCGTCTTCGTCCATGGGGATGTCGATGGTCTGCTCCCACAGGATCTGCCCGCCGAGCAGGACCGCGATGTGGGCCGAGGCGGGCTCGGGGGCGACGAGGTCGAAGTAGAAGAACTCGAGCACCAGCGGATCCCCCGGCGCGACGTCGGCGAGCAAGGGCTGGCGCAGGGCCAGGTAGTTGCAAAAGTTGGTGTCGATCTCGGTGCGCCCGTTCTCGACGTACCAGCCGGCCACGGTGCACTCGACGGTCTCGGGCTGGTGCGTGGGCAGGGGGTCCTCGGCGAGGGGCAGGTCCTCCCAGGCCTCGTGATCGAGGAGCGGGCCGCTGGGGCTCGGGCCCTCGTCGGTGTCGGCGTCTTCGCTGACCTCGTCCGAGCCGGCGCCGCTCGAGCCGTCCTCCCCGGCCTCGGGGCGCGGGCACGCGCACAGAGCCACGAGCAGCCCCGGCGCGAGGCCGTGAATTCCCAGGCGCTCGAGGACCCGCACGGCTCAACGATAGCAAGCTGTCAGCGCGTGAACACCAGCATGTAGTTCTCGCTCAGGGGCACGGAGGTGATCTCCTCGACGAGGCTGAAGCCCTCGGCGCCGACCTCGGCCAAGAGCGTGGCCTTGTCCTGGCGCACGTGCTTCATCATGCGCTTGGAGGTCTTCCCGGGGACCTTGTCGAACTCGACGATCACCAGGCGCCCGCCTGGGCGGAGGGTCTCGTGCAGGCTGCGCAGGTAGGCGCTCGGGTATTCGATGTGGTGGTAGACGTCGCACACGAACAGCACGTCGACGGAGCCCGGGGGCAGCCCAGTCTCGGTGGTCGTGCCCTCGACGACCTCGACGTTGCTCAGGCCCTCGTCCGCGACGCGGCCGCGCAGGTGCTCGAGGAAAGGCGGCGCGATGTCGACGGCGTAGAGCTTGCCCTCGGGGCCGAGGGGGGCGCTGAGGGTGGTGAGGAAGGCGCCCGTGCCCGCGCCGATGTCGGCGACGGTCATGCCCGGCTCGAGCGCCATGGCCGCGACGATCGCCTCGCGGTGCTCGAACACGTCGCGGCCGTCGTGCTCGAGGAGCTCGGACCACTCCTCGGCCGCGCCGGCCTCGAAGTACTTGTCGTTGACGCCAGGGCGGACGCTGACCAGCTCGGTCTCGGTCTCGCCGCCGTTGAGCGCTCCGTCGGCTTCGCCCGGGCCGGGGCTCGTGTCCTCCGTGCCCGGCAAGCTCCCGCTGACCTCTGGCGGCGTCATCCGCTGGCGGACCTCTCGATCCCCGGCGCAGCCGACGATCAGCGCGAGGGCTGGGAGGAGCGAGCGGGCGCGGACGCGAGCGAGGGGAGCCACGCGCCGATGGTAGTACGGCCAATTGCTCGGAGCCCGCGCGCGCCTTTGGCTACCATGAGCGGGGCAAGGAACCTTCCGCGCGCCTGGGGCGTCGTGGGTAGAGGTCGCCCCAGCCGAGCCTGCCGTGCAACGCGTCGAAGTCCGCTCCATCACCCACTCCTACGACGGCGTCCGCAAGGCCGTCAGCTCCCTGAGCTTCACCATCGCCGCGGGGGAGGTGCTCGCGCTCATCGGCCCCAACGGGGCGGGCAAGAGCACCTCGCTGCGGGTGTTGGCGACGCTCCAGCGCCCCGACGAGGGCTGCGTGCTGTGGGACAACCGCGACGCCTGGCACGAGCGCCAGGACATCCGCCAGCGCATCGGCTTTTTGGGCGACGGCACCGCGCTCTACCCGGCCATGACCGCCGCGGGCTACCTGCGCTTTTTCGCCGAGTGCTACGGCATGGACGACGCCAAGGCCGACGGCCGCGTCGACGAGCTGCTGGCGATCTTCCGGCTGTCGAGCAAGGCCGACGCGCGCATCTCCGACCTGTCCAAGGGCATGCGTCAGCGCTTGGCCATCGCCCGCACCCTGGTCCACGAGCCCGAGCTGCTGCTCCTCGACGAGCCCGCCGACGGCCTCGACCCCCTCGGGCGCCGGGAGCTGCGCGAGATCCTCCGCGAGGTTGCGACCAAGGGCGTCGGGATCGTCGTCAGCAGCCACATCCTCCGGGAGCTCGACGGCTTTTGCGACACCGTCGCGCTGATCCAAAAGGGCGAGCTGCAGGTCTTTGGCACCGTCGACGAGGTCATCGAGAAGTACGAGGTCGCGCGCCGGGTGCACGAGGTCTCGGTCACCAAGGGCCTGCAAAAGGCGGTCGAGATCCTGCGCGCCCACGAGGGCTTGATCGAGGCGATCGAGCCGCTCAACCGCGAGGAGACCATCGACGATCCCAAGACCGCCGACCGCGGCAAGATCCGCGTGCGCGTCCACGGCAGCGAGAACCGGGCGGCCACGCTGTTGCGCGAGCTCGTCCTCGCCGACGTCGAGGTCATCGGCCTGACCCGGCTGCGCAGCGACCTCGAGGACGTCTATCAGAGCATCGGCCGCGACGAGGTCGCGTGACCGAAGCCGAGGTGGAAGACGAACTCGAGCCCGAAGACGAGGTCGAAGCGAACTGGTGGCTCTACCTGCTGCGCTCGGCCAGCGGGCGCAGCTACGTCGGCATCACCGTCGACCTCGAGCGCCGCCTGGCCCAGCACAACGGCGAGCTCCCCGGCGGCGCCAAGTCGACCCGCGGCGGACGACCCTGGGCCTTCGCCCGCACCTGGGGTCCTTTCGAGCACGGACAGGGCCGCGCGCTACGAGTACGCCCTCAAGCGCCGGCGCGGCGCAGCTCGAACCC
>NZ_ABCS01000172.1 GCF_000170895.1 Plesiocystis pacifica SIR-1
GGCTGCGTCGACCCGGGCTGGGAGGGCGGCGTCGAGGACTTCGGGGCCCGGCGTCGGCCAGATCCGGAGCAGCTGGTCGAACTCGGCGGCTTCGTTCCGCTCGAGCAGCACGCCGAGGCTGGGCGCGGACACGACCTCGGCCCCGAGCGTGGTCAGGGCCTCGGCGAGGGCCTCGGCGTCGCCGAGCAGGCCGAAGCGGCGGCCGGGCAGGCCCGCGTCGGCGGACTCGACGGTCGCGGGCTCCCAGCGCAGGGCGTGGGCGTGCTGGAGGGGACGGCGGTCGCGGAGCTGCTCGGGGGAGGCGGGGCGCAGCTCGAGGGCGTCGAGGCTCGCGACGAGCTCGCCCGCGGGGGTCCACGCCCAAAAGCGCAGCCGCGGGGTCGCGTCCGCTGTCGGTCGGTGGAGCTCGGCGCGGACGCGCAGCTGCTCGCCGGCGGGGCGGTGCAAGGTCGCGCCGCGGTAGGCGAAGGGCAGCAGGGCGACCTCGCTGTCGTCGTCGAGCTGGGTGAGCAGCAGGTGGGTGAGGGCGTCGAGGAGCGCGGGGTGGAAGGCGTGGCCCTCGCTCGCGCCCGCGTCCGCGGGCAGGCGCAGCTCGGCGTGGAGCTCGACGGTGCCCGCGTCGTCGGGCTGGGCGATCCAGGCGCGCTCGAGGCCGCGGAAGGCGGGGCCGTAGTCGAGGCCGAGGGCGAGGGCCCGGGCGTAGCAGGCCTCGAGGTCGACGGGCTCGCGCCCGCTCTCGTCCACGGGCCAGCTCGGCGCTTCGGCGCCCTCGAGGCTCGCCGGCAGGCTGACGCTGCCGCGCGCGTGCTCGACCCAGCCCGCGTCGAGCTCGTCGGCCGGGAGCCCTGCGCCCTGCGTCCGCGAGCGCGCCCGCCGGGTATGGACGCTCAGCAGGCGGCGCCGCGGGTCGTCGCCCTCGAGCACGACCTGCAGCTCGAGGGGGGCGGCGTCGAGGATCAGCGGCGCGGCGAACAGCAGCTCGTCGAGGCGCAGGCCGCTGGCCTGGGGCCACAGCTCGAGGGCCGCGCTCAGGCCCAGATCGACGAGGCCCGCGCCCGGGAACACGGTCCGCCCGTGGACGCGGTGGTCGGCGAGCCAGCCGAGGCTGTCCTCGGCCAGGCTCGTGCTCGCCACGCGCTTGACCGGCTCACCGGCGACCGTGAAGTAGGCGCGCAGGATCGGGTGCTCGAGGCTCTGGAGGCCCGCGCTGGATAGATCGGCGGTCTCCGACTGCGCCTCGATCCAGTGGCGCGCGCGCTGGAAGGGGTAGGTCGGGAGCGCGACGGCCGGGCTCGCCGGGGCCTCGGGGTCGCGGCCGAGCGCGGCGGCCCAGTCGAGGCGGTGGCCGTGGCAGTGCAGCGCGCCCACGGACGCGAGCAGGCGCTCGAGGGAGCCCTCGTCGCGGCGCAGGCTGGGCAGCACGGCGGCCTCGACCCCGATCGCGCGGACCAGACCGTCGAGGGCCACGGGCATGACCGGGTGGGGGCTGATCTCGACGAAGAAGCGGTGACCGTGGGCGCAGGCCCGGTCCACGGCCTCGGCGAAGCGCACGGTCTGGCGCAGGTTCTCGTACCAGTAGCGGCCGTCGAGGCGCCGGCCGTCGAGGGCCACGTCGGGCTCGACCGTCGAGAGCATCTCGATCGCGGCTTCTCGAGGCTCGAGGCCGGCGAGGGCGTCGAGCAGATCGGCCTCGATGCCCGCGACGTGGTGGCAGTGCGAGGCGTAGTCGACCTTGACCCGGCGGGCGAACACGCCGCGGGCGTTGAGGTCCTCGACGAGGGCGTCGATGGCCTCGGGGTCGCCGGACGCTACGGTGGACGCGGGGCCGTTGTCGACGCCCAGGGCGACGCGCCCGCGGTAGGCCTCGGCCTCGAGCACCTCGCGCAGGGAGTCGGCGTCGAGGGCCGTGGCCGCCATCGCGCCCGTGCCCGCGAGCTGGGTGATCACCCGGCTGCGCAGCGCGACGACCTTGGCGGCGTCTTCGAGGCTGAGGATGCCGGCGACGTGGGCGGCCGCGATCTCGCCCTGGCTGTGGCCGATGACCAGGTCCGGGGTGACGCCGCAGCTGCGCCACACGGCCGCGAGGCTGACCATGACCGCGAACAGCACGGGCTGGACCACGTCGACGCGGGTGAGCTCGGCGGCGCCCTCTCGCTGCTCGAGGACGGCGAGCAGGTCCCAGTCGACGTGGGGGGCGAGGGCCTGGGCGCAGGCCTCGACGCTCGCGCGGAACTCTGGCGACTGCTCGAGCAGCTCTCGGGCCATGGCCGGCCACTGCGAGCCCTGGCCGGGGAACACGAAGCAGACCTTGCCCTCGGCCCGGGCCTCGGCGCGGACGTGGGTGGCCGCGGGCGCGTCCGCGGCCACGGGGTCGAGGCGCTCGGCGATCGCGGCGGGGCTGGCCTGCGCCGGGACGACGACGGCGGCGCGGTGCTCGAAGTGCGAGCGCTTCGTCGCCAGGGTCCAGGCCAGCTCGGCGGGCTCGAAGGTCGCGCCCGCCTCGAGCCCGCGCAGGTGCGCGGCGAGGCGCCCGGCGTGGGCGCGCAGGGCCTCGGGGCTGCGCGCAGACAGGGGCAGGATCAGTGGGGCCGTGGCGGCTGGTGGCTCGAAGGTCGCGGGCGCCGGCGCCTGCTCGAGGATGATGTGCGCGTTGGTCCCCGACAGGCCAAAGCTCGACACGCCCGCGCGCAGGGGCTGCTCTCCCGCGCCCGAGCGATCGGTCCACGCCCGGCCCTCGGCCACGACCTCGACGGGCAGGGCGTCCCACTCGATGTGCGGGTTGGGGGGCTGGCTGTGGGCGTTGGCGGGCAGCCGACGGTGGCGCAGGGCGGCGAGGACCTTGGCGATGCCGGCCACGCCCGCGGCGGTCTCGAGGTGGCCGAGGGTGCTCTTGATCGCGCCGATCAGCAGGGGCCGCTCGGGCTCGCGGTCGCGGCCAAACACCGCGCCCAGGGCCTGGACCTCGATGGGGTCGCCCAGGCGGGTGCCGGTGCCGTGGCACTCGACATAGTCGATGTCCCGGGGCTCGAGCTCGGCGTCGGCCAGGGCCGCGCGCAGGACCTTTTGCTGCGAGGTCCCGTTGGGTGCTGTGATCCCGCTGCTCGCCCCGTCGTGGTTGACGGCCGTGCCGCGGACCAGGGCGAGGATCTCCCGGCCCTTGGCGAGGGCGTCGTCGAGGCGCTCGAGGGCCAGGACGACCACGCCCTCGCCCCGGCCGTAGCCGTCGGCGTTGGCGGAGAAGGTCTTGCAGCGCCCGTCGGGGGCCACGGCCCGCATGCGCGAGAGCGAGATGTAGGAGTCGGGGCTGAGCAGGACCTGGGCGCCGCCGGTCAGCGCCAGGTCGCACTCGCCGTTGCGCAGGGCCTTGGCCGCCATGTGCAGGGCGACCAGGGAGGAGGAGCAGGCCGTGTCCACGGCGACCGCCGGACCCTGGAGGCCGAGGGTGAAGGACAGGCGCCCCGAGGCGAAGGAGGCGTGGGTGCCCATGACCGCGTAGGCGTCGGCGGCCGGGTTGCGGTGCAGCTGCTGGGCGTAGTCGCTCTGGCCGACGCCGATGAAGGTCCCGGACAGGGAGTCGAGCAGCTCGCCCGGGACCACGCCGGCGCGCTCGAGGGCCTCCCACGCGGCCTCCATGAGCAGGCGGTGCTGGGGGTCGATGGCCGCGGCCTCGCGCGGGCTGATGTTGAAAAAGGCCGGGTCGAAGTCCTCGATGGGCTGGTCGAGGAAGGCGCCGTGGCGCACGTAGGTCTTGCCCGGGGCCTCGCTGTCCGGGTCGTAGATGGCGTCGTTGTCCCAGCGCGACTTGGGGATGGGCACGAGCACGTCGCGGCCCTCGTCGAGCAGCGCCCAGAGCTCGTCGAGGCTGGTGACGCCGCCGGGCAGGCGCAGGCCCACGCCGACGACGGCGATGGGCTGACCGGCGTCGACAAAGCTCCGGACCTCGACGGGCGGGGCGGCCTCGGGGGCGCGGCTGAGCTGGGCTTGGGGCGCGGGCTCGAGCACCTCGCGGAAGCTGTCGAGGAGCAGGGCCGTGACGCGCTCGGGCGTGGGGTGGTCGAAGGTCAAGGTCGCGGGCAGGGACAGACCCGTGGCCTTGTTGAGGGCCGTGCGCATGTCCACGGCCATGAGCGAGTCGAGGCCGAGATCGGCGAAGCCGCGGCGGGCGTCGAGGGCGTGGTCCGGGGCGAAGCCGAGGATCTGGCGGGTCGTCTGGAGCACGAGCCCGAGCACGGCCCGGCGCGGGGCCTCGGCGTCGAGGGTGCCCTCGGCCTCGGCCACGAGGCCGCGCAGCTCGGCGACGAAGGCGGGCTCGCTCGCGGTCGCGTCTTGGCCTTCGCTCGGCTCGGCTTCGGGCTCGACGGCGGCGAGCAGAGGCCGCGGGCGGGCGAGGGTGTAGCTCGGGTAAAAGCGCCGCCAGTCGACGTCGACGAGGGTCAGGCCGCTGCGCTCGCCGAGCCAGCCAGCCCCCGACTCGGCCCGGGTCTGGTGCGCCGTCAACAGGGTGAGCTGGGCGACGGTGGCCATGGGCACGGGCCGCAGGCCCCGACGCTCGAGGTGGACGAGGGCGTCGCCCGTGGCCATGCCGACGCCCTCGTCGGCGCCCCCACCCCTACTCCCACCCCCACTCCCACCCATGGGCCCCCAGGCGACGGCAAAGGCCGCCTGACCGCGGGCGCGGCGGGCCTGGCTGAGGGCGTCGAGGTAGGCGTTGGCGGCCGAGTAGGCCAGCTGCTGGCCGCTGCCCCAGGTCGCAGCGATCGACGAGATCAGCACGAAGAGCTCGGGCTGGCGATCGGGGCCGCGCTCGTCGAGGAGGGCGTCGAGGATCCGGGCGCCCTCGACCTTGGCCCCGGTCACCGGCGCGAGGGCGTCGAGCTCGAGGCTGTCGAGGGGCTCGAAGGCGCCGGCGATCCCGGCGGCGTGGATGACCGCGCGCAGCGGCGAGTCGCCGGCGTCGATGGTGGCGAGCACGGCCCGGGTGGCCTCGGCGTCGGTGATGTCGCAGGCGACGATCTCGACCTCGAGGGGACGGGCGCGGCGCTCCTCGGCGAGGGCGAGGAGCGAGGCGCGGAGGGCCTCGGCGCCGGGAGCCGTGGGCCCGCGGCGGCTCGTGAGCACGAGCTTGTCGACGCCCGCGCGGACCAGCTCGCGGGCGAGGGCCGAGCCCAGGCCGCCGGTGCCGCCGGTGATCAGCGCGGTGCCGGACAGCTCGGAGAGCTCGGCCAGGGGCGCGGCGTCGTTAGACAGCTCGGCCGTGGGGATCAGCCGGCGCGCGTGGGCGCCCTCGGGGCGCAGGGCGAGGTGGGTCTCGTCGCCGTCTAGCCACAGCGAGAGCGCGGCGGCCTCGTCGGCGAGGGCGTCCGCCTGCGCGGGAAGGTCGATGACCCCCGCGACGAGCTCCGGTCGCTCGAGGCTCGCGGCCTGGCCCAGCCCGGCGGTCATGGCCTGGAGGGGCCGCTGGAGCGGCGCGCTCGCTTGCCCAGGCTGGTCCCCGACGGCGCCAAAGGTCAGCAGCCACAGCCGCGTCTCGCCTGGGGCGCGGGCGAGGCCCTGGATCAAGGCGACGTTGAGGGCCGCGCCTGCGGGCAGCCCGGGGCGCGCCGGGTCGAGGGTCTCGTCGAGGGCGAGGAGGGACAGCAGCGGCGCGTCGGGGTTGAGGGCGGCGAGGCGCTCGCCCAGCTGCGCGCGACCCTCGGCGTCGGCGAGGGCGTCGAGGTCGAGGCACTCGACGCGCGCGCCGAAGGCCTCGGCCAGGGCCGCGACGCGGGGGTGCTCGCGGTCGCGGGTCGACGCGAAGAGCACGGGAGTGGTGGCGGCCGTGGTCGCGGCTCGAGCCTCGACGGGGCGCCAGTCCACGGCGTAGCTCCACGCGTCGACGGCCGCCCGGGCCCGCGCGCGCCGACGCCAGCGCTCGAGCCCGGGCAGGGCGCGACGCAGCGCATCGCGGGCGTCGTCGTCGTCGCCGAGCTCGAGCAGGTCGCCGAGCCCCGCGAGGTCGCCCGCGTCGACGGCCGCCCACAGGCTCTGCTCGCTCGGCGTGGCGGTGGCCTCGAGCCCGAGGGGCGCGGCGCCTTTGCCTTGCTCGGGCGCGAGCGCGGGCGTGGGGCTGAGCCAGTAGGGCGCGCGCTGAAAGGCGTAGGTGGGCAGGCGCTCGGGGACCGGGCCGGCGCTCGGCAGCCCCCACGACCCAAAGAAGGCGCCCCAGTCCACGGGGATGCCCTCGCAGTGGGCCGCAGCCAAAGCGCGGACCAGGTGCGCGGCCTCGGGCCGACGCCGGCGCATCATCGCGTGCAGCTGCATCGTCCGTCCGCTCTCGCTGCCCGCGGAAGCGTCGAGGCAGGCCACGGCCATGGAGCTGAGCACCCCGTGGGGCCCGAGCTCGAGGGCCGTGTTCACGCCGAGTGTCTCGAGGGTGCGGATCCCGTCGAGGAAGCGGACCGCGTGGCGGACGTGGCGGACCCAGTAGTCGGGGTCGCGGAGCTCGTCGGCCTTGGCCACGGCGCCGCTGAGGTTCGAGACGATGGGGATGCGCGGGGCCTTGGCCTCGAGGCCGGCGACGACGCTGCGGAACTCGTCGAGCATGGGCTCCATGCGCGGCGAGTGGAAAGCGTGTCTGACTTGCATGCGCGGACCTTGCGGCCCTGGTCTCGAACGCGGCCATGGTCGCGAGCACGGGCGCCTCGTCGCCCGCGACCACAGTGGACATCGGCCCGTTGAGCCCGGCGATGGCGATGACGGCCTCGCCCTGGCTATCGAGGAGGTCGTCGAGGACGGCCTGGACCTCGGCCTCGCTGGCCTGGACCGAGGCCATGGCGCCGCCCTTGGGCAGGGCCTGCATCAAGCGGGCCCGGGCGGCGACGAGGGCGCTGGCCGCGGCGAGGTCGAAGACCCCCGAGACGTGGGCCGCCGCGAGCTCGCCGATGGAGTGACCCAGGAGGTAGGCCGGGCGCAGGCCCCAGGACTCGAGCAGGCGAAACAGCGCGACCTCGACGGCGAACAGGGCCGGCTGGGTGAAGCCGGTCTCGTCGAGCAGGGCGGCCTCGGGCGTGTCCGGCTCGGCGAACAGCACGGACTTCAGCGGCCGCGGCAGGTGGGGGTCGAGGGCCGCGCACAGCTCGTCGAGGGCGGCGGCGAAGCGGGGGAAGGTCGCCGCGAGCTCCCGGCCCATGCCCAGGCGCTGGGAGCCTTGACCGGTGAACAGGAAGGCGAGCTTGGGCCGGCTCGGGAGGCTGTCGGCCTCGGGGAAGTCGACCACCGAGGCCGCCGGGGCGCCGCGCTCGTCGACCCCTTCGACGAGGCGCTCGAGGGCCTCGGCGAGGGCCTGGGGGGTATCGGCGAACAGCGCCGCGCGGTGCTCGAAGTGGGTGCGGTTGTGGGCCAGGGCCGCGGCCAGGCGCAGCTGGGACGCGGGAGAGAGCTCGCCCCGCGCACGCAAGGAGGCGCGCAGCTGCTCGGCCTGGGCGACGAGGGCCGCGCGGCTCCGACCCGAGACCAGCACGGGGACGAGCCCGAGCGGGGCCTCGGGCGCCTTCGCCTCGGGGGCCTCGGTCTCAGGGGTCTCCGGCGCCTCGCCGACGATCACGTGGGCGTTGGTCCCGGACATGCCGAAGGACGAGACGCCGGCGTAGCGGGCCTGGCCCGGGTCTTCGGCGGCCCACGGGGTCTGGGCCCGGAGCGGCTGGAGGGGCGAGCCCTCGAAGCGCACCCGCGGGTTGAGGTGGCGCAGGTTCAGGTTGGGCGGGATCGCGTCGTGCTCGAGGGCGAGCACGGTCTTGATCACCCCGGCCACGCCGGCCGCGGCGACGAGGTGGCCGATGTTGGTCTTGACCGCGCCGAGCCAAAGCGGCCCGCGATCGGGGCGCTCGGCGGGGCGCTTGGTCCGGAGCTTGGGGTCGTTGAACACCGCCTCGAGGGAGTCGGTCTCGATGGGGTCGCCGAGCACGGTGCCGGTGCCGTGGCATTCGATGTAGCTGATCGCGTCGGGCTCGAGCTCGGCGTCGCGCAGGGCCGCGCGCAGCATGGACTGCTGGGCGAGGCCGTTGGGCGCGGTCAGGCCCGTGGACCGCCCGTCCTGGTTGACCGCCGATCCGCGCACGACCGCGAGCACGCGGTGGCCCTTGGCCTGGGCGTCGCTGAGCCGCTCGAGCACGAGCATGCCGCAGCCCTCGCCCGGGACGAAGCCGTTGGCGCTGGCGTCGAAGGTCTTGCAGCGGCCGTCGGCCGAGAGGGCGCGGGTGCGGTAGAGCCCCGACTGCGTGCCCTCCGAGGCGATCACGCTCGAGCCGCCCGCGAGCGCGAGGTCGCACTCGCCCAGGCGCAGGGCGTTGACGGCGAGGTGGATGGCGACCAGCGAGCTCGAGCACGCGGTGTCGAGGGTCAGCGTGGGCCCCTGGAGGCCGAGGGTATAGGCGATGCGCCCCGAGGCCGTGCTCGAGATGGTGCCCGTGAGGTCGTAGGCCTCCCAGCCCGAGAAGTCCGTGGCGTGGACGCGGTCGAGGTAGTCGACGTTGCACAGGCCCAGGAACACCCCCGTGTTCGAGCCCGACAGCGCGCTCGGGCGCAGGTTGGCGTGCTCGAGGGCGGCCCAGCTGACCTCGAGGGCCAGGCGCTGCTGGGGGTCGAGCTTGAGGGCCTCGCGCGGGCTGATGCCGAAGAACTCGGCGTCGAAGCCGGCGACGTCGTCGAGCAGCCCCGCCCACCGGGGCACCTCCGCAGGCCAGTGGTGGACGACGCGCTCGTCGGGGATGTCGACGACGCGGTCCTGGCCCTCGACGAGCACCGACCAGAATTCCTCGAGGGAGTCGGCGCCGGGGAAGCGGCAGCCCATGCCGACGATCGCGATGGGCTCGCCCCCGACCGGAGCGGCCGAAGCCTCGGCCGGGAGGGCCGGCGCCTGAGCGGCCTGAGCCTGGGCGACCTCGAGCTCGGACTTGAGCTGCTTGATCTTGGCCAGGGCGCGCTTGAACTGTTCGCGGAAGTCGGGTTTGGGCATGAGCGACTCGACGAGGCTCCCCGGGTGGATGGGCGGGAGCGCGCGGGGCGGGCAGCGAGGGCGCGGGGACGGGTAGGAGGAGGTGACCCGAGCGTGGTCAGGGCGCAAGCGTCAAGACAGGAGCTCGTCACCGAGGGCGAGGAGGTCTTCGTCGGAGAGGTCTTCGAGTTCCTCGAGGAGCTCTTCTTCCTCATCCAGGGGGGCAGGCGTGGGCGAGGGCGCGGGCTCGCTTTCGGGCTCGGGCGCGTCTGCCTCGCTCTCGGGCTCGGCCTCGAGGTCGAGGGCCTCGAGGATGAAGCCGGTCAGCGCCTCGGGCGTCGGGTAAGTCCAGATCGCCGTGGCGGGCACGGTCACGCCGGTGCTCGCCGCGACCAGGTTGCGCAGCTCCACGCCCATGAGGCTGTCGACGCCCAGCGCCGCGAACGGGGCGTCGGGGTCGAGCTCGGCGGGATCGATGCGGATGACCTGGGCGAGCTGCTCGAGCACGTGCTCGAGCAAGATCGGGCGGGCCTCGCGGGTCGAGACCTGGCGCAGGCGCTCGGACAGCTCGTCCTCGGCGCGGCCCCCCTGGTCTCCCGCTTCGCGGACCAGGAGCTCGGCGAAGAAGGGCCACGACGCGGCCTCCGTGTAGAAGCCGGCCCACTTGTGAGCGTCGAAGGGGCAGGGCGCGAGCAGGGCCTCGTCGCCGGCGACGACCTGCTCGAACAGGTCGAGGCCCTCGGCGGGGCGCAGCGGGGTCAGGCCGCGGGCGGCGAGCCGGGCCCCGCGTCGCGCGTCGCCGGTCGCGAAGCCGACCTCGTCGAACACGCCCCAGGCGATGGCGTGGGCGGGCAGGCCCGCGCGGCGGCGGCGGGCGGCGAGGCCGTCGAGGAAGGCGTTGGCGGCGGAGTAGTTGGTCTGGCCGGGGTTGCCGAGGATGCCGGCGACGGAGCTGTAGAGCACGAACAGCTCGAGCTCGGGGGCGTGGCTGCGGCTGAGCTCGTCGAGGTGCCAGGCGCCGGCGACCTTGGGCGCGAACGAGCGCTCGAAGTCCTCGGGGCGCAGGTCCACGGCCATGGCGTCGGCGAGCACGCCCGCGGTGTGCACGATGCCGCCGAGGGGGCGCGGGCTCGCGGCGATGGCCTCGAACTCGGCCTCGAGGGCGGCGCGATCGCTGACGTCGACGCTCGGGGTCTCGACCACCACGCCGGCCTCGCGCATGGCCGCGATGGCCTCGCGCTGGTGGTCCTGGGTCACGCCGCGGCGGCTGAGCAGCACGAGGGCGCCGGCGCCCCGCTCGGCCAGGCGCTTGGCGAGCTCGAGGCCCAGGCCGCCCAGGCCGCCGGTGATCAAGTAGCTGCGATCGCCGCGGACCAAGCTCGCGCCGCGGGGCACGTTGACGCGCACCGGCGGCGCGTCGGGGAAGGCCTCGCGCGCGGCCTCGGTGCCGTCGACGTGGACCACGAACTTGCCGATGTGGCGGCCGCGGGCCATCTCCCACATCGCGTCGCCGACCCGCGACATGAGGTGCGGGAGGATGGGCAGGGGGCGCAGCACGTCCTGCTCGAGCAGGGGCACGAGCTCGCGCAGCAAGGCCCCGGCGCGCGCGGGCGCGTGCACGGTCAGGTCGGCGAGGTTGACCAGGAAGTAGGCGAGGTTGTTGGCGAAGGGCGCCAGGCCGATGCGCTCGTTGGACAGGGCGCCGCGCAGGCCCAGCTCGATGAAGCGGCCGCCCCGGCGCAGCAGGCCCAGGCTCCCGTGCATCAGCTCGCCGGCCAGGGCGTTGAGGACCACGTCGACGCCGGGCTCGCCCTTGCCCGCGGCGGCCTCGTCCCGGGTCCACCGGCGGATGTCGTCGACGAAGCGCAGCGAGCGGGAGTCGCTGACCCACTGCACGCCCTGCTCGCGCAGCCAGTCCCGCTTGGTCTCGCTGCCCGCGGTCGCGTAGATCTCGGCGCCGACGTGCTGGGCCCACTGCAGCGCGGACAGGCCGACGCCGCCGGTGGCCGAGTGGATCAGCACGCGCTCGCCGGGGCGCAGCCGGGCGGTCTCGTGGAGCGAGACGTAGGTGGTCAGGTGGACGATGGGCAAGGTCGCGCCCTCGGCCATGGACAGGCGCTCGGGCAGGGGCACGACCAGCTCCGCGCGGGTCACCGCGTGGGTCGCAAAGGAGTCGAAGGCGATGCCGAACACGCGCTGACCGGGCTCGAGGCCGTCGACGCCCTCGCCCACGCGCGCGACCGTGCCGGCGCACTCGAAGCCCAGGAGCACGCGCTCGCTGCCCACCGGCGGGATGACGCCGTTGGCCAGGAGCACGTCGCGGAAGTTCATGCCCACGGCCTCGACGGCGATCTCGACCTGCCCAGCTTCGAGCGCGGGGCGATCGAAGGCGGTGAGCTCGATGGACTCGAGCAGCCCGGGCTGGCCAATCTCGACCCGGAAGGCGCGCTCGCCCGCGGCGACCTTGCGGCCCTTGGCGGCCGCGGGGACGGGGGCGCGCTCGAGCCGGGCGACGAACACCTCGGTGCTGCGCAGGGCGACCTGATCTTCGTCGCCGTCGCGGGCGAGGAGCTCGACGAGGGCGCGGACCTCCGGATCTTCGGGGGCGCTCGGCCGGGCGCCCAGGTCGACGCGCAGGGGGCGGAGGCCGCCGTGCTCCGAGCGCAGCGGCCCGCCCAGGCCCCAGGCGAGGGTCTGC
>NZ_ABCS01000171.1 GCF_000170895.1 Plesiocystis pacifica SIR-1
ACGCGGGCGGTGCCGCGGGCTTGCGCGTGGCCGGAGGTGCCGCGGGCTTGCGCGACGCGGGCGGTGCGGCTGGCTTGCGCGCTGCGGGAGCCGCCGCGGGCTTGCGCGCTGCGGGAGCCGCCGCGGGGATCCGGGCGCCGCCTGCGATGGCGGTGTTGACCTTCTCGATGAGCTGAGCCGTGTCGAATGGCTTGCCGATGAAGCCATCGGCCCCCGCCGCCGAGACGTCCGCCTCGGAGATCGGCGAGTTCTTGGCCGGGATCAACATCAGGACGGGGATCTTCGCCGTCGCTGGGTTGGACTTGAGGGCCTGGACGACCTCGAAGCCAGAGGGCTCGCCTTGAGCGAGGGTGTGGTCGACCAGGACCACGTCAGCTTTCATTTGCTTGGCGCGAGCGACGGCTTCGGAACCCTTGCTCACCGCGGTCACCTTGGCGTCTTCCGCCGCAAAGGTGATCTTGATGGCCAAGCGCATTGTCTTGGAATCGTCGATCGCAAGGATCTTGGTGGGCATGTATTTACGTCCCCCGAGCGTTCGGTGTGGCGTGGAAAGGCGTACCATGGGCGCTGTGAGCGGGTCAACGAAACGGCACGAAGCAGCCGTGCCACCTGCCGACGCTGCCGAACCAGACGACCCCGGCTCGGCCGAGCCCCCCCTCGCCCCCGAGCGCAAAGACCCCGACGGCGCGCCGACGAGCGACGCCGCGTCGCCCCAAACGAGCGTGGACGAGCCCTCCGACCCACAGCCACCCACCCCCGCTTCCCCGGTCCAAAACGGCTCAGAAAGCCAACCTGCCGGGCCCTCGGCCGCCCAGCGCATGCAGATCGACGCGCCCATCGACCTGCGCGCCCGTGTAGCCCCTCGGGTCGGGCCCCGGGTCCAGCCCCGGCCCCGGCCCAGCGACGACTCCACGGAAAGCGGCTCGCTCCCGGCCATGACCGGGCCCTACGCGGTCGGCAGCCCCTGGTCGAGGCTCGTCGACAGCCTGATCGGCGACATTCTCCTCGGCCACGTCCCGGGTCGGCGGGTCCTCGACCTCGGCTACGGCAGCCCCGAGATCGCCGAATGGATCAGCGAGCGGGTCGGCGATCGGCTGTCGATCGTCGAGAAGGGCAACCTCGAGACCATCCCCAAGCAGATCGTCGAGGCCTCGGGCTTCCTCCCGGCGACCGAGCTCTATGGAGAGGACGGCACCCTCAACCTCCCCGACCCCGACGAGCTCCTCGCCCGGGCGGAGGGGGAGCCGGGCGTTCACCTGCACGAATACCGCGACGCCAGCTTCGACGTCGTCTACTGCCTGCGGACCTTCCCCCACCTCGGCCACGACACGGAAACCTCAGAGCGGCTATCCGTTCAGCTGTTGCGCGAAGCCGCGCGGGTGACCGCCGACGGGGGGACCTTGTTCGTGCAGATCGCCAACCCGCGCAGCCTCCGGGGCATCGTCGAGGGCATCCGCAACCCCGTCACCGTCGTCTCGCGCCGGCGCATGATCCTCGGCGATCGCTACGGCCTGACCCGCTGGGACACCCTCCCCCGCTTTCAGCGCCTCGTCCCCCAGGAGTTCGAGCTGCTCGGCGTACACGGCCTCGGCGTGCTCATCCCCCACAACGCCACCTTGCAGATCCCCGTCGTCGGGCGGCTCCTCGCCCGCCTCGAGTGGGTTCTGCGCGACATGGGCGTGGTCCGCCACTTCGGCGCGCAGCTGCTCGTCGTGCTCCGACGCCTGCACCGCAGCGATCCCTCGATCCGCGAGGGCGGATCGCCGCGCACCTCTCTCTCCTCGAGCCTGATCAGCGCCATCTCGGCGTCGAGCTCCGGATCCGCGAGCATCTCGCGGCCCAAGTCCTGATCCCGGCTCTACGGCCGGGTGGGCGACTGCTAGACCCCCGGAGGCCAGGCCCGTCCGGTAAGCTGTGGCGGTGGCAGTTGCCAACGCCCTCCCAGGCCGGGTGCTGATCGTCGACGACGAAGTCGGCATGCGCGAATTCCTGGCCGTTTGTCTCGGCCGTGCAGGTCACGAAGTCACGGCGGCCAAGTCCGGCGCCGACGCCCTGCGCCTCCTCAGTGAAGAGGAAGGTCGCTACGACGTGGTGATCACCGACCTGACCATGCCCGGGGTCCCTGGCATGGAGGTCCTCCGCCACGCCTGCGCCCTGCCCTCGGCCCCCCAGGTCATCATGGTCACGGCCTACGCGACCACCGATACGGCCGTCGAGGCCATGAAGATCGGCGCCTACGACTACCTGATCAAGCCCTTCAAGGTCGACGAGATCCAGGTCGTGGTCCAGCGAGCCCTCGAGCGTCGGGCCCTGAGCACGGAGAACCGCCGGCTCCGCGACGAGCTCAAGGGCGTGCACACCCTCGATCGCATGGTCGGGCGCTCCGAGGCCATGCAAAAGGTCTTCGAGCTCGTCCGCCGGGTCGCGGCGACGCGCACCAACATCCTCATCCGCGGCGAGTCCGGCACGGGCAAGGAGCTCGTCGCCCGCGCCCTGCACAAGCTGTCCGAGCGCGCCGAGGGCCCCTTCGTGCCCGTCAACTGCGGGGCCATCCCCGAGCAGCTGATGGAGTCCGAGCTCTTCGGCCACGTCAAGGGCGCGTTCACGGGGGCCGCCGCCGGGCGCCGCGGGATGTTCGAGGTCGCCCAAGGTGGCACCTTGTTCCTCGACGAGATCGGCGAGATCGACCCGGCCACGCAGGTCAAGCTGCTGCGAGTCCTGCAGGAGCGGGCCATCCGTCCAGTCGGCGGCAACGAGGAGGTCGAGGTCGACTGCCGCGTCGTCGCGGCGACCAACCGCGACCTCGAGGCCGCCGTCGAGGCCGGCGAATTCCGCCAGGATCTCTACTTCCGCCTCGACGTCGTGCGCATCGTCCTGCCGCCCCTGCGCCACCGCAGCGAAGACATCCCGCTCCTCGTCGAGCGCTTCTTCGACCGCTTCAACCGCGAGATGAAGCGCAACCTCGAGGGCGTCTCGCCCGAGCCCTCGACTGGCTGCTGGCCTACGACTACCCCGGGAACGTCCGCGAGCTCGAGAACCTGATCGAGCGCGCCGTGCCCTCGAGGCCTCGTCCATGCTCGCGCCGACCACTTCCCGAGCGCAGCCGACCACGGCCCACCACCAGCGCCCGCGGGCCCGAGTTCCCCATCGATCTCGACAAGAGCCTCGCCGAGCTCGAGCGCGAGCTGATCCTCGCCGCCCTCGGCCAGTCCGGCGGCGTCCGCAAGCGCGCCGCCAAGCTGCTGGGCATCAGCTTCCGCTCGCTCCGCTACCGCCTGCAAAAGTTGGGCATCGAAGTCGGACGCAGCTCCGACGAGGTCGGCAACTGAGTTCTGTTTTGCCCCCACAGCCGGCTGGGACCGGGGGCGCTTCGTCGCTCCGCTCCTCCGCTTTGGCTTGGTGGGCAATGAAGTTCGTGCCTTGGAGAAGGCTCGTGGTCGCCCCCGCTCGCGGGGGCGTGGATTCATTCACAGTCTCTGATACGAAGCTGACCGCTCGGTAGTCCGCGGGGGGGGCTGTTTCATCCTTGGTAGGCCGAAGCCTCGACTTCGGTGATGGCCGACCCTCTGCGTTCTGGTTTGCCCCCACGGCCGCCTGCGACCGGGCGCGCTTCGTCGCTCCGCTCCTCCGCTTTGGCTTGGTGGGCAATGGACTTGGTGCCTTGGAGAAGGCATCTGAGTCGTGGACGTGGGGCATCGTGACCCACGTTGAAAGCTCGCATACCCGATCTCGAGGGTGACCCATCCGGTCACCCTCGCGTCTTTCGTCGGCCAAATGGACATTACACGGCAATTCATCGCCAAGATTGAAATTGCCCCTTCCCTAACTTATTGAGATCATTTCAGATGTCGTGAAGAGTTCAATCGGTACGCGTCATGCTTCCAAGGGGAGCGAACGAATGGCAAGCAAGCCCAACACTGTCTGCGCAAATGCGCGTCATGGCCTCCTCGCTCCAGCGAGTTCGATGCGCCTGATGCAGTCGCAGACGCAGCGGCAAACGCAGCGAGGCTTCACGCTCGTCGAGCTCCTGACGGTGGTCGCGATCCTCGGGATCATGGCCACCCTCGCCATCGTTGGATACACGAAGAACATCCGCAACGCGCGGCGGACCGAGGTCATCGGCGACCTGTCCAACCTCTCCCTGCGCGAGAACAACATGCTGTCCCTTCGGGGTCACTACGCCTCGACCTCCTCGGACGAGAACGAGACCTACCCGGTCGCGCCCGGCGATCTCCAAAACGAGACCGACGCGATTCAGTGGTACGCCGACCAGGAGGCCTACACCCGCGACGCCGTCGCTGCCGGCACGCCCTACTTCCAAGAGGGCGGTGCGGAGCACGGCTTCGACGTGCTCGGCTTCATGCCCGAAGGCGGCAAGAGCTTTTGCGCCTACGGGGTGATCGCGGGCGACGGCTCGACCGGTGAGTACGGCGACGTGCCCCCGGCCTCGCCCCTGGCCGCCGAGGTCTTCCCCGCCGGTCCCCAGCTCGACCGCTTCTACGCCCGCAACTGGTTCATGGCCTTCGCCAAGTGCGACTTCGACCGCGACGGGACCTTCTGGGAATTCACGACCGCGCACTTCACCTCCGACGTATCCATGGGTGACAGCAACATCGGCGAGTGACGCCGACGCCCACGCTCGAAAAACATCACGACGACCAACGATTCGACACGCGACCTGGGACGGTCACGCAAGCAAAGGACAGGACAATGCACATCAACATCCAGAAACTTCAGGCCGCGAAGAAGAACGCCAAGGGCTTCACCCTCATCGAGCTCATGATCGTCGTGGCGATCCTCGGCATCCTCGCCGTCGTCGCCGTGCCCGCGCTGCAAAAGTACATGCGCCGCGCGAAGACGGCCGAGGCCAAGACCCAGCTCGCCAAGATCTACGACGCCGCCTCGAGCTTCTTCAAGGCCGAGCACGCCGACCGTGGCGCGACCGCCTTCATCTCCGCTGGCGCGAACGTCCAGGACATCGCCCCCCACCGCTGCCCCCACCCCGACGGCTCGCCCACCGGTGGTGAGGCCGGCATCACGCCGCCCGAGGCCTTCAACTGCAACTTGGGCCCGGGTGGTCGCTGCATCCCCGCCGCCGGTGGCGGCGGCGCGGGCTACTACGACATCGCGCTGTGGAACGACAACCCCGTGTGGAACGGCCTGAACTACATGCAGGAGCAGGGCCACTACTTCCACTACAACTTCATCGCCGTGAACACGATCACCGGTTACGGCACCTGCCAGTTCACCGCGCAGGCCTTCGCCGACCTCGACGATGACTCCGTGTTCTCGACCTACGAGCGCTCGGGCGCCGGCGACATCCAGGGTGTCAACGCGGCCATCGGCCTCTACGTCGACCAGGAGGTCGAGTAAGCCGTCGAGTACGCGACGCTTTGCTCGCAACGCGAAGGGCACCCCCAAGGGTGCCCTTTCGTTTTGGTTGCGGCCCCAACAGTCAGCGCAAAGGTCAGCCCTTGGTGCCGAGGAGCTCGAGGCGTTGCCTGGCCCGGGCATGGTTCAGCGCCGCGGCCTGCTCGTAGTGGGTCCGCGCGCAGCCGTAGTCCCGCACCTTCATGCACGCGTCCCCGGCGAAGATCCGCAGCCGCCCCTGGCGAGGGCGAATCTTCACCGCCCGCTCGGCGTAGTCGAGGGCGTCCTGGTAGTCGCCGCTGTCGAAGTTGATGCGGTGCAGGCCCACGAGGGCGTCGAGGTCCCGGGGGTGATCGCGGAGCACCTGGGTGTAGAGGCGCTCGGCCGCCTTGCGCCGCCCCGAGGCGTAGGCGCGGCGGGCCGATCGGAGCAGGTCTTCACGCACGCTGTCGGCGTCGTTCGCCTCGGAGGTGCCGGTCTCGTCTTCGCTCGGCGCATCGAGCTCGCCGGTCTCGGTCCCGCCGGTCTCGCCGGTCTCATCCGTCGCCGAGTCGACGACGGGCCCGGGGATCACCGCTGCGGCCATCGCTGGACGGGGCTCCGGCTCGGCCTCTGCCTCTGCCTCGATGTCCTCGCGGAGGCGCTCGAGCTTCGCCGCCTCTCGGCTCGAGAGGCGGTCGCTGGCCAGCACCCCATCGAGCCCGCGCTGACGCGCCGCCGGATCGGGATCCGCGAGGCTGTCGAGGACCTCGACGTCGAGCAGCTCCTCGCGGCTGAACTCCCCCGTGGACGCCTGCTCGCGGACCTGCGCCAGCACGGCAGGACGCAAGCGCGCCCGCGAGCCGGCCCGGGCGTGGTCGGGGTTGAAGAGCAGCGCCTGAGTGTAGAACTCGCGGGCGAAGCCGCGGCCCCCGTCGGCGTCCCAGTAGGTGTCCCCGAGGCCGACCAGGGTCGTGCTGAACTGCTCGCGCAGCCGCGCGCCGCTCACCCGAGCCCGCGCCGAGTCCAGGCCCTCGATGCGCTCGACCATGCGGTAGGCGGTGTCGCCCTCGGGATCGTCGGGGCTCGGATAGACCCAGCGCGCTCGATCGCCGGCCGCGTGCGCGCGATCCTCGAGCTCGCGCAGCTCGGCGTCGACGATGGCGTCGAGCTGCGCCTGGGTCTGCGCCCGCGCCCGCAGACCCAGGCCGCCCACGAGCGCCAGCGCGGCCGCCAGGCCCACGCTCACCCCGCGGACCCGTCGCCGACGGCGACGCCGGGCGTGCCACTGTTGGTCGCGCAGCGCCTTCAGCCCGCGCTCGAGCCGAGCCCGGCGGCGCTCGTCGTCGAGCTCGGGCACCGGCAGATCGTCGACGGCGGTGCTCAGGCCGAGCTCGAGCTGCGCCTCGATCAGCGCCGCCTCGAGCTCCTGGGCGCTGGCGTAGCGCTCCTGGGGAACCTTGGCCAGGCAGCGCAGCACGATCGCGTCGAGCTCCGGGGGCAGCGGTCTGTGGCTCGAGGGCGGCTCCGGGCTGCGCTCGACGTGGGCCCGGCAGACCACCGCCGAGCTCTCGCCCATGAAGGGCAGCTGCCCGCACGCGAGGTGGTAGAGCGTCGCGCCGAAGCAGTAGAGGTCGACGCGGGTGTCGAGCTCGAGGCCCAGGTAGAGCTCCGGGGCCATGTAGGCCGGCGTCCCGCAGCGCCGCGTGCCCTCGGAGCCGATCAGCGTGGCCAGGCCAAAGTCGACGATCTTGACCCGCTCCCGCCCCTGGGCGTCGCGGGTCAGGACCAGGTTCTCGGGCTTGATGTCGCGGTGGATGAGGGCGTGGGCGTGGGCGTCGGCGAGGCCCTTGCAGACCTGCCGGGCGATGGCGAACCACCGGCCCACCTCGACGCCGCTGCCCTCGCAGCTGGCCGACAGGCTCGGGCCCTCGAGCAGCTCCATGGTGAACATCGAGCGGCCGTCGGCGTACTCGCGGAAGTCGAAGACCTCGACGATCCACGGCGAGCCGAGCTGGCTGAGCATGCGCGCCTCGGCCCGAAAACGCCGGGCCCGGCCCTCGTTGTGGCCGGCGTGGAGCAGCTTGGCGGCGAAGCGCCGCTCGATGTCGAGGTGCCGGACCTCGAACACGACCCCGGCCACGCCCTGGCCCAACCAGCGCACGATCTCGAGGCGAGTCCCCGGGAGCACCGAGCCCGCGCGCAGGGCCGTCAGCTCCTCCGCCGGGCGCAGCACCCCTCCGTCCGCGGAGTCCTCGGTGTCCTCCTGGGTGGCCCCGAGCACGATCGAGCTGACGGGAGCGCGACGCTCTCGAGCCTCGCTCACCAGCTCAGCTCCAGGGTCAACCTCGGGCCAATCGCCGAGGGGTGCTCGGCGCTTCGGATCGTCACGAGCACCGGGCTCATGGTCCGAATGGCGATGCCGTGGGGGAGCTCGCCCCAGAGCTCGAGGAGCGGCCCGAGATCGAGGTTGTTGGTCCCGTCGTTCGTCACGTAGTTGACGGGCATCCCGGGGGCGAGGTCGGGCTGACTGAACCACGTCACCGTCTCGGGGTTCCACGGCTCGTCGACTCGGAACACGTCCAGCGCGGCGCCACCGCCCGCGTCGATGCGGATCCGCAGGCTCGCGCTTTGAATCTCCGCGCCCTCGGGGAGCTGGTCGAGCAGGGGCAGGTGGATCAAGGCCTGTCGCTGGTCGATCGCCACGTTCAGATCGGGCGCGCTCCCGAAGTTGGCCTGGGCCATGTTCCCGTCGACGAAGGTGTCGGCTTGGATGTCGAGGTCCAGCGAGGCCGAGCACACGCCCGCGTCGCAGTCTTGGAACCCGCCGCCGAACAAGCAGCTGTGCCCACAGCCGCCGCAGGTCTCGGGGTCGTCCACGCTCGACTCGCAGCCGGGGACTCGAGCGTCGCAGTCGATCAGCCCTTCGGGGCACAGATCGTCGTCGTCGTCGCCCTCCTCCGAGCCGTCGCCCATCCCCGTATCGGTGTCCGTGTCCGTCCCCGTATCCGTGTCATCGCCGGAGCTCGCGTCGCCAGAGCTCCCGCCTTCGCTCGAGCCCGACTCGCTCCCGCCCCCGGACTCGCTCGTGTCCTCCGTGCCGACCTCGTCGTCCGCCGAACCACCGTCGAACTCCGGGTTGGGCTCGAGCCAGCACGCCATCGCGAGCGCGGCCACGCCCACGGGCCAGGCCCTGCTCCACACCGCTCGTCGATCGCCGCGCACCATCGTCAAAAGCTCCCGCTCACGCCGACCCCGATCAGTCGGGCCTGCGCGCGTCTATCTTGCCGCGCCCACACGCTCAGCCCGACGCCGCCGCCGGCCAGCGCGACCCCGGCGACGGCGAAGCCAATCCCGGCGGGGAGGGTGTCGAGCACGTAGCGGCAGTCTCCGTCCGCGTCGACGTCGGCGCCCGAGCACAGCTGACCGTAGGGTCGACCGTTGGTGGCCATGAGCGCGATGCCGGTGATCGTCAGGGCGGCCCCCGTGCCGATCGCGGCCCAACCCGCGGCGCGCGCCCATCCCCGTCCGGAACCGGGCGGCTCCTCCGGGCCACCGCTCCCGGACCCGCCCACGAGCACCGGCCCCGGCGAATCCTCCCCCGGCTCGCGCCCGACATCGCTCGCCGGCTCGGCCGTAGCGAGCTCGAGCAAGGTGCACATCCTGCCGACGTCCGCCGCGATCTGCAGGCGCACCTCGGCCAAGCTGCACAGTTCGCAGCTCGTCTGGCGACGCAAGGGCTCGTCGAGCGTCGGGTGGGTCAGGGCCCAGTCCAGCAGGTACATGCGGTCTTCTCCGCTCAGCGCGAGGCTCAGGATGGGCGCGTCGGCTTCGCAGCTGGGACCGACGCACGGGGGCGGGTCACAAGCACCATTCAAAGACCGCGCCAGGGCTTCCTCGAGAGGCTCACGATCGCGCTTTGGGAAGCCGGGGGCGAAGTGAACACCAGGGTCGACGGGCGCCGCCTCGGGGCCCGCGACGACCGAGGCGAACCCGAACTCGGTGCCAGGACCGAGCGCCAGAGCCACCAACGATGCTGTCCACAGAGCCACCACGCGCCCGATCAGTCTACTCGATCTGCCCGCCGTGCCAGCTCCGGGGAGCGCGCGTCGAATCTCAGCAGCTTGCTAGCAGTCGCCCACCCCGGCCGCGCCGGGACCCATGATCCACGAAAGCGTCGTCTACGGACTCAGCTGGCGTTGAACCCGTGGGCGGCTGCCTTTCTCGGTAGGCCGGGGATTTTCTCGGCGCGGGCCACAGTGCGTCACCGGCGTGCGAGACCGCGAAGCCAAAACGAAGCTGTACCGGGTGTACTGCGAGCTTTTGGCGACAAAGGACTCGCGCGTCGGGGGCGTGCTGTGGCTCGTGTCGAGGAAACCCCCGGCCTGCTAGTCCCGCAACAACACGTAGAGGTCGGGGTGCACGTAGGGCAGGTCGGCCTGGTGCTCCGCCTCGAAGTCGGCGCGCAGCCGCTGGACTTGCTCGAAGCCCGCCTCCCCGACGACGGACTCCAGCTTTTGCCGCAGGAGGCGGCGATGCTCCTCGTCCTCGGCCTGCATCAGCTGGCTCTCGAGGAATTGGATCGCCAGCTGATCGGCGCCGCCTTGGGTCACCAAGGTCGCGGCGAGCTGCCGAACCAGCGGGGGGGCCCCAAACGCGGCCGCCTTGCGGATCAGCGCCGTGCCCTCCTCCATCGCCAGCTCGCGCTCGACCTCGTCGTAGCCCGCCACGCTCTGGACGTCGCGGGTCAGCAGCATGCCCAGGGCGAACAAGAGCTCGTGGTCCTCGGGGAAGTGGGCGATGCCCCGGCGGTAGAGCTCGATGGCGCGGTCGACCATGTCGCGGTCGATGGCCTCCCCGCTGTAGATGAACGCGACCCCCCCCCACGCGTAGGGGCGCCGAAACTGCGGCGAGAGCGTGTAAATCGCCTCGAGATACTCCATGATCCACGAGTAGTTGGTCGCGCCGATGCGGTCGCCGGCGAAGATCACCGCGCGGATCCAGATCAGGTCCGCGAGGGCCTCGCGGTAGCCGAGGCTCATGGGCTGGAGGTGTTGCGGCGGCGGCAGGTAGAGCACGTCCGCGTCGCGGGGGAACTCGGCGCGGGCGTCACGAACCGTCTGGTGGGTCGTCACGCTGAGGGCCCCGAGCACGAGCAGGGCAGCGAGGCCGCCGATCCTCCGCATGGCCAGAGGATAGCAAAAGCGAAGGGGCCCTCCGCGGAGAGCCCCTTGGTCGGGAGTGCAACGCTGGCTCGGGCCTACTTGGCGCCCTTGAGCAGCTTGGACTCGCCGTCGCCGACGCTGACGCTCTGCTTGTCCGAGCCGCCGCCGTCCCACTTCCACTTCACGGTGTGCTTGCCAGGGGCGACCTTGACGAACACCGGGGTCTTCTTCGACTGCTTCTTGCCGTCGACGTAGACCGTGGCCGGGGGGTTGCCCGGGGCCGTGCCGATCTTGAGCTCGGCGGTCTTGGCCTTGGCGGGGGCCTTCTTCTTGGCCGGCGCCTTCTTCTTGGTCGGGGCAACCGCCGGCTCGGGCGTGGGCGCAGCCGCGCCGCCGGCCTTGACCAGGGTCAGCGAGACCTCCTGGTTCGCGTCGCCGGTGAACACCACCGGCACGCTGACCTTGTCGTAGCCTTCGGCGGTCGCCTCGAGCTTGTAGTCCGTGCCCGCGGCGCGGGTCAGCGGGTGGCTGTAGGAGGCCTGGCCCGTGCCCACGGAGGTCGGGGTGTTGCCCGAGACGAGGGTGACCGCGGCGGTCGCCGGCTCGACCTTGATGGTCAGGGTGACCGCGGCCGACTGCAGCTTCATGGGCAGGCTCAGGGTCTGACCACCGGTGATGGTCACGTCCTGCGTGAAGGGCATGAAGCCGTCCTTGCTGATCTCGAGCTTGTGCGCGCCCTCGGTCAGCCCGGTGATCACGCGGGGCGAAGCGCCGGCGTGCTCGGTGCCGTCGACCTTGACGGTGGCGTCGGGCGGGGTCAGCTCGAGGCTCAAGCCGCCGACGGCGGCCACTGCCGCGCCCTCGTCCTCCTCGCCTTCGTCCTTGCCCTCACCGCGGCCGAATACGAAGAAGGCGACGAGCCCCAAGATGGCGAGGGCGCCGCCGATGATCCCGATGATCAGGAAGACCGGCGTCTTCTTTTGCTCGGGCTCCGCCATGGCCTGCTGGGCCATCGCGGGCTGCGTCGTGGCGGCGCCGGGCTGGACCATGCCAGGCTGCGACATGGGCTGGCCCATGCCGGGCTGGCCCATGCCGGGCTGACCCATGCCGGGCTGGCTCATGCCGGGCTGGCTCATGCCGGGCTGCGACATGCCAGGCTGGCTCATCCCAGGCTGCGACATGCCGGGCTGCGACATGCCGGGCTGCGACATGCCAGGCTGACTCATCCCCGGTTGGGGGAGGCCAGGCGAAGGGCCGTGGCTCGCCGGGCGCAGCGGACCGCCGGGGCCCGGGAGGCTCGCGCC
>NZ_ABCS01000170.1 GCF_000170895.1 Plesiocystis pacifica SIR-1
GCCTCGCCCAAAAAGCGGCTGAAGGCCCGGCCCCAGTCCCTGGCCGACGAGCTCCTCCACTACCTGGCCGTCGAGCCCCTCGACAAGGCCGGGGCGGCCCTCGACCAGCCCGCCTTCGCCAGCTCGGCGCTGTGCCAGCTCGGCTACGCCGACCGCGTCCCGTTCACCACCGCCGCCCCCGACTACGCGCGCTGGGTCGAGGGCCCCGGCGCCGTCGTGCTCGAGGCGCTCCAGGACCAGCTCAGCGCGCGCTGGCAAGCCATGGAGACGTCCAAGGGCGACCTCTTCGAGCTCCAGGACATGATCGGCCTGGGCGAGCGCCAGGGCCTCGCCCTCGACGGCCTGTTCGCCGCCATCGAAGCCTCGGAAGACTTGGACGATGGCCGCCCCGCGCGCCGGGATCTCGCCAGCTTCCTGGTCGAAGCCGGCGTCGCCCTCCTCGCCAGCGGCCCCGAGCGCCGCTGCCCCACCCCGCAGTGGTGGACCCAAAAGCTCGACCTGCGCGCCTCCTTGTCCCAGCGCCAGGCGGCCTTCCGCGGCGCCGCGACCTTCCTCCGCGCCCTCGCCCGCACCCTCGGCCGCTGGGTCGAAGACGCCGGCCTCGTCGCCCACTTCGACGAGGACTACGCCGCCGCGCAGCTGCTGCTGACGAGCTGGCGCCCCTTCCACGAGACCCTCGACCGCGGCGACGATCGTCCCGTCCTCGCCCACGGAGCCGCCCCCCTGCCCGGCTCCGTCCTCGGCCGCGCCCGAGCCATCGCCGCGTCCCTGGAGTCGCTACACTCTCTGGGCGGGTCGAGCTCCGACTGAGCCCCCTCGCCCCCAACCCGCCACGCTGTCATGAGCCGCGCCTACCGCATCACCATCTCCGAGACCCTGCGCCGACACATCCACGTCGCCGACGGCCTGCAGACCCAGCTCGAGATCCTCGAGATCCTGCCCAAGGAGCAGACCGCCGAACTCCTCAAAGGGGAGCTCGCCAAGGCCGGCTTCACCGAGGTCGAGAACGAAGACGGCACCAAGGAGTGGGTGCGCGTCGACGAGGACGGCGTCGAGGTCCGCGTCGACCCCCTCGAGGGCACGGTCCAGGTCCGGGCCCAGGCCGACGAGAAGGTCAACATCGAGCGCGAGAAGCAGATCCGGGTCTACGCGGAGAACGACGCGGCCATGCGCGAGCGCGGGCAGGAGGCCCTCGAAGCCGAGCTCGAGGGCGAGGTGAGCGATCGCGAGAAGAACATCCAGGCCGAGCTGACCCGCAAGCTCGAGGGCAAGCTCGGCGACCTGCGCAAGGAGCTCGACCGCGTCGCCAACACCGTCACCGCCGAGGCCCTCAAGCGCAAGGCGGCGGCCATGGGCGAGGTCCAGGAGATCAGCGAGGACCCCGAGAGCGGCTCGCTGACCATCCGCGTGAAGATCTGAGCACCCATGAGTCGCACCGTCTCTGAAGACCAGCTCCCCGAGTCCCTCACGCCCGCGGCCGCCGTGATCGCGGCCTACCCCGATGAGCTCGCCCGCGCTGGCGAAGCCTTGTTGCGCGGGCTGCCGGTGCTCGTCGAGTGCGACAAGGGCCTGGTCGGCTACTTCTACTCGGGCTTGCGCAAGCGCCTGCGCAAGCAGGGCATCCGCTGCAACTACATCGACGGCCGCGTCCCCGCCGAGGCCGGGGCCATGCCCATGGGCCTGGTGCCCACGATGATCGGCCAGCTGCGCGACGCGGTCCGGGGCGGCACCCACGGCGAGGACCAGCAGCGCCGGGTCATGGTCCTGCCGCACCTCGACCTGCTCACGACCTCCACGGGCGCGCTGACCTCCGAGGCCCGCGAGGTCGTCGCGCTGCTCTACGAGAACCCCAACATCCTGTGGCTGGGCTTCCGCGACCCGAGCTTCCCCCTGCCCAAGGTCATCGCCAACCTCTTCCAGCACCGCATCAGCATCGTCGGCATCGCCCGCGAGCGCCTCGCCCACCTGGTCACCAAGCGAGAGGCCCGCAAGCTCGCCGAGCGCCCGGGCCTCGACGTCTACAAGCTCTACAAGCAGGTCTCGGGGGTGCACGCCATCCGCTTGCGCCAGCTCCTCGACTCCCTCGAGGGCGAGGACTACCCCAGCGACCCCACGCCCGCGTGGACGCAGATCCGCCAGGCCACCCTCGAGGGCGACCTGAGCGTGCCCGAGCTGTCCCTCGACGACGACATCGGCGGCTACGCCGAGGTCAAAAAGCGCATCAAGGACGACATCCTCGACATCCTCGGGCGCAAGGAGGCCCTCGACGACCCCAAGACCATCGCGCGCATCGAGGGGCTGATCCCCCGCGGGATGATCTTCTGGGGCCCGCCCGGCACCGGCAAGACCCTGTTCGCCAAGGCCATCGCCTCGGCCCTCGGCGCCGCCGTGCAGATCGTCAACGGCCCCGAGCTCAAGAGCCGCTGGGTCGGCGAGAGCGAGGAGAACCTGCGCCGGATCTTCATCCAGGCCCGGCAGAGCGCCCCCTCGCTGATCGTGTTCGACGAGCTCGACTCCTTCGCGGCCCAGCGCGGGACCTACACCGGCTCGGGCGTCGAGCACTCCATGGTCAACCAGCTGCTCACGGAGATGGACGGCTTCCGCAACAACGAGCTGGTGTTCGTGGTCGGCACCACCAACTTCGTCGAGTCCATCGACTCGGCCCTGCTCCGCCCCGGGCGCTTCGAGTTCCACCTGCACATCCCCTACCCGGGGGCCGAGGACCGCGAAGCCATCCTGAAGATCTACGACCAGCGCCTGGGCCTGAACATGAACGCGGCGGCGCTGACCCACGCCGTGCGCCAGACCGGGCACCCCATCGAGGGCAGCGACACGGCCACGGGGCGGTGGAGCGGCGACCACGTCCAGGCCCTGTGCCGGGCCATCGCCCGCAAGCGCCTGCGCGACGCCCGTGACCAAGACGGCGACGAGACGACCATCGCCGACGTCGAGGACGCGCTCACGGCCAACCTCGACCTGCCCACGCTGACCCCCGAGGAAGAGCGCACCGTCGCCACCCACGAGTGCGGCCACGCCATCGTCGCCCTGCACACCGAGCACACCCCGGCCATCGACCGCATCTCGATCCGCGGTGACCTGACCGGGGCCCTGGGCTTCGTGCGCTACGCCGACCCGGCGCACAAGTACGTCATCACCCACGCGCAGATCCTCGACATGATCGCCACGCTGTTCGGCGGGCGCGAGGCCGAGGAGGAGCTCCTGGGCACCCTGACCATCGGGGCCTCCCACGACCTCGAGCGCGCGACGGCCATGGCCCGCGGGCTGGTCGAGCGCTACGGCATGAGCGTCACCGGGGAGCTCGAGATCCGCTCCTTTTCCAACGACGAGCGCCTCGCCGAGGCGACCAAGACCCAGCTCGACGCCGACGTCAAGGCCCTGCTCGAGCGCGAGCGCGCCCGGGCCCGGAAGATCATCCAGGACAACCGCGGCGCCCTCGAGGTCCTGCGCGACCTGTTGCTGGAAAAGAAGGTCATCGACGCAAAGACCATGTCCGCCGTCGTGCCCACGGCCAAGACCGCCGACGCCTGAACCCCCCAGACTCCGACCATCACGCCATGCCCGAGCTCAACATCCACCTGCAGATCGACCCGGCCACCGGCAAGAAGAACCTGATCATCGAGTACGAGTCCGACTCGGACGCCCTGCCCCACGAGCACGAGGAGGAGCACCGCGAGCTCATCGACACCCTGGTCGAGGGCGGCATGGTCAAGGCCGAGGAGATCGGCAAGGTCGTCGTACGCCGCGATCAGCCCCAGGGCCAGGCGCAGGCGCAGAGCGACGATCGAGCCGAGGACGAGCGCGAGTCCGTCGACGCAGGGCAGAGCTAGCAGGCTGCCGATCGCCGCGCCTTGGTGTTTCATCCAAGTTCTCGCAATGACGAGCACTTGGCAGCGACCGCCAATGCTGCGCGCCGAGGTCCGCTGTGCAACCATCCGCGGCGTGTCGTACCTGGATGAGAAGGTTCGCGGAGGCCGTGACCGGCAAAAGCAGGCGCTGATCGCCGAGGCCGGCAAGGCCGGCGCTCAGATCCACGACATCGTCGAGCTCGACGCCAGCGCGGCGAGCTCGGGCGCGGTCCTTGGCGGCGCGCTCAAGGCGATGTTCGGCGGGCGCATGCGGGTCGACGCCCTGATGCTGTTCCGGCTGTCGAGCAATGGCTGGGGCCACAGCTACGTCCAGCCCTTCTCCGGGTTCGCGCCGCTGCCGGGAGAGCACTACGGGATCGTCGACGGCTCCCTCGCCAGCCCGGCGATCGTCCGCGACGGTCCGCGCCTGTTCGGCGGCGTGTCCTTCGATCCGGCCCCCGGGGCCGAGGTCGCCAAGCACCTCTCGGCGTCGCCTGCGATGAAGGCGGCGCTCAGAGAGCTCGTCTGGGAGTGGCCCTCGGGCATGGCGAAGATCGAGCTCGACTGGGCCGTGCAGCTGCGCAGCGTCGGCGACGGGACCACGCAGGTCGTGATGCAGTCTGGGCGCTACGGCGGGCTCACGACCTACGAGGTCGGCTTCGGCGTGTGGCTGCGGCTGTGCGCTGCGGTCCACCCCTGCCTCGCCCAGGGCGCGTGGCCAGCTCAGTATTTCCCGGTCCCGCCGCGCTTCGCCGACGTGCTCGCGGGTCCAGCTCCGGCGAGCAGCCCAGTCGAGCCGGAGCCGGCGCTCACGGTCGCCCTCGACTACGGCCCCGCCATCGCCGAGGCCCTGCGCCCGCACCTGGGCAAGAAGGTCTGGCTCGGCGAGGGCCCAGCCAAGAAGATGGCCAACCTGCGCAAGCACGTGATCCCGGCTGAGCTCGCTGGGGTGCCGACCCTGGCGACCATCGACCTCACGGTGTTCGGCTCGGCCAAGGACGCGATCGTCCTCACCCCGACCCAGCTGCTGACCAAGGAGTTCGACGATCGGCTGCGCGTCGAGCTCGCGACGATCCTCGACGTCCCCGCGGGTCAGTCCGCGGCCTCGAGCAGCGTCGAGATCACCGTCGCTCGCCTCGGGAGCGTGAAGGTCCCCGTCGGCACGGACTTCCAGCCGGTCCACGATCTGCTCGCGGCCGTCGCCCGGGTCAACGCGGGGGCGGCCGGGCCGGTCCACGCCGAGGTCTCGGCCTTCATCGGCGAGGCCCCGGGCCAGGTCTCGATGGCCGAGGCGCAGCAGCTCCAGGCCCAGGCCCAGGCCCAGATGCACGCCGGCTCGGTCGACGCGAAGATCAACGCGGCGGCGTCCCTGCTGGTCGGCGGGCAATACCAGGCGGCCATCGACATGTACCTGCAGATCGCCCGCGAGCACCCCGAGCGCACGGGGACCTGCTACGGCCAGGTCGGCGCCGGCTTGTTCTTCATCCAGCACTACGCCCGCGCCATCGAGTACTACGAGGCCGCGAAGCAGCACGGCGCCGATCCTCGGATGATGGACGAGAACATCGCCGAGGCCCGCGCCTACCTGTGAGCGGGGCTACGCTCGGGCGTCTGGTAGACGCATCCCCCCGCCCGCGCGGGACAGCCTGGTCGCGGTGGACGAGGCAGCGTAAAGTCGTGCCGGCCCCTGATCTCTTTTGATCGGCGCTTGGCTCCCGCCACGCTGTGCCCTTCGCCCGAGCACCATGCCGACCCTGAAGTTCACCGACCTCTCTGCCCTGCGCGCGGCCCTCGAGGCCGACATCGTCCCCGCCGAGGTCCAGGCCGCCCCCGCCGGCTTCGCCCGCTTCGAGGACGGCGCCCTGGGCTTCGAGCCGACCGTCTCCCTGCCCCGGGGCTCGCGCAAGCGGATGCTCGACGCGGGCGTGCAGGTCAGCCGCAAGCGCCTCCCCGGCGGGCGCTTGCTGGGCTGCTGGGCCGAGGCCCTGCCCGTGCTGCGCGGCCCCGAGCCCGTGCCGCCCCTGGGCGAGGTGCTGTTCCTGAGCGAGGGCGACGAGGGCTTTTTATCCCTCGCCGGCGAGCTCCTGCGCCTGGGCAGCGAGGACCAGCGCCTCGCCTTCTTTACCGACGAGGACGACCGCCGCCGCAACCTGTGCCGAGTCGGCGACCCGCCCTACTACGCCGTGCTCCGGGCCCTCGACCCCGACGATCCCCTGCGCGCGTTCACGCCGCTGCGCCCGGGCGGCCGGGTGTGGATCGAGCTGGGCTACCACCACCCCCAGGCGCGCCAGCTCGACTGCGACCCGGGGACCTTGCTGCTGCTGCCGGCGCCCTCCGTGCACGCCCTGGCCGAGGGCGGCGACGCCTGGCTGCGCGTGCCCGACGGCCCCTGGCTCGACCTCCACGCCCACACCGACGTCCACGTCCCCGAGCCGAGCCGCTGGCAGGCCTGCGCCCCCGGCCGACGGCTCGAGGTCCAGCTGCGCCTGGTCCGGGCCCCGGCTGGGCGCGCCCCGACCCTGTGGGTGATCCGCGAGCGCACCCTCGAGCAGCTCGAGCGCCTGGTCCGGACGGTCCCGGACAGCGTCGTCGCTCAGCTGCGCGTGGCCACCGGGACCACCCCCGAGGGCGAGCTCCAGGCCGTGATCCGGGCGCGGCGCAGCGCCAAGAACCCGCCGGCCCTCGACCTCGAGGCCGAGGCCTTCGTGCCCGCGCCGCAGATCCCCGATCTCTTCCTGCCCCTGGCCAGCGCCATCGATCCGCCCCTGCGCCCCAGCCGAGTCCGCGAGCTGCTCCTCGACGGCAGCGATCGCGTGGTCTGGCTGGCGAGCGACCCCGCCACCAGCGAGACCCGACGCGGCCGCGCCTTTCGCCGCGAGAGCCTCGACGAGTCCGCCTTTTGCCCGCTGTCCGAGTGGGTCGACTACCTCGTGGGTTCCCAGGCCCAGCTGCTCGAGCCCTGGGTCCGCTCGGCGACCTTCGAGCTCGACGCCTTCGTGTCGATCGGCGTCGAGTGGGCCGAGGGCGAGGGCCCCAAGGCCAACAAGGGCGACGACAACAAGAAGCGACGCCAACGTCGAGACGGGCGCCAGCGCCAGCGCCAGGAGGCCGTCGATGCCGTCGAGATCCCGGACTTCGCCGTCGACACCCCGGCGGACGGTGGACCCGCCGCCGAGCTCCCCGAGCTCGCCCCCGTGAACTTGCCGCGCAGCGCCATCGAAGAGCGGCTGAGCGCCCTCGAGCAGGAGTTTTGCGAGCTCGACGCGCCCCTCGACGACCCCCGCCGCGCGCCCATGTGGGCCGAGCTGGCCAACTTGCAGGCGAGCCTGCACCGCCCCCGCGAGGCCGGGCTGTGCTGGGCCCGGGCCATGTGGGAGCGTCCGAGCAACGCGCCCACGCTCCTCGCTCGCTGGGTCCAGAGCGAGGCCCAGATGCTCGGCTACCCCGATCCGCGCCACATCCTCGGCCTCGTCGACGCCGTCGCCTCGGACCTCGACGAGCAGATGATCCGCGGCCTCGCGGCGATGGTCCTGCGCGAGCTCGACGGCCTCGCCCGGGGCACCATCGAAGCCGGCGACAGCCCGCTGACGCCCGAGCTCCTCGCCCGGCTGCAGACCTTCTTCGCCGGCCACGGCGGCCGCCTCGATCTGCGCTCGCTGTGGCTGGTGCGCAGCGCCCTCGCGGCCGCGGCCGGGGACGACCGCCTGGCCCTGTTCCAGACCCGCGACTTCGTGATGGCGGCGCTGCGCGACGGCACCGGCCTGGCCCGCAACATCCCCGCCTTCGTGCGCGCGCACGGCAGCGACGGCGACGCGGGCGAGCTGGGCCTGCTCGCCGACGAGCTGCTGGCCGTGCGCGACCGCTACCTGACCACCAAGCGCAACCGCTCGGCCACGGAGGCCACCCACCCCGAGGAGCCGACCCACGCCTACGTGCGCTGCATCTTCGCCTGGGGCCTGGCCCGGCTCGGGCGCACGCAGGAGGCCCGAGAAGAGCGCCAGGCCGCCCGCGGGCTGCTCGGAGCGGCCATCGCCGAGTCCGGGACGCCCGACCCGATCCACCGCGCGGCCTTCTCGGCCTTCGACGCCCGCATCACCCAGGCCCTCGACGGCCAGCCCACGGGCGCGCCCCTGCCCACGGCCGTGGGCGGGCCGGTCCACGCCCGGGAGCAGCTCGGCGGCCTCGACCGCTACAAGTACGACCGCCTCGTCGAGCTCTCGCGCATCCTCGATCCGCGCCACGAGGTCGACGCCTTCGACCGCTGGGCCCGGCGCGACGAGGAGCCCTACGCCGGCCTCGCCCTGCTCACGGATCCGCCCGCGCTGACCAAGCTCTACGACCAGACCTTCGCCCAGCTCCCCGGGCTCGGCTCCGAGGCCCGCGCCCGCGCCCTCGCGCCCGTGCTCGAGACCCTCGAGGCCCTGCCCGAGCCCCTCGCCCTGCCGCGCCTGCAGCTGGCCATCGCGGCCATCGCCGAGCTCGCCGAGCTCGACCTGGCCCAGGCCCCGCCGCTGCTGCGCAGCGCCCTGCTCCTGGCCAGCTACTACGACCGCAGCGACCTGGTCGAGGGCGTCCTCGCCCTGCTCGAGCGCCACGACGAGGAGCTCGCGACCTTGCTGCCCAGCGAGTACGCCGAGCTCCTCGCCCGGGCCGCGCCGACCCTGCGCCGCGCCGGCTTCGAGGCCCGGCTGGCCGCGACCCTCTCGCGCCTCGCCGCGCAGATCGGCGAGGGCGCCGAGCTCGACTCCGCCGTCGCCCGCTTGCACGTGACCTCGGCCTACGCCGCCCTCGGCGAGACCGAGCGCGTCCGCGAGGCCTTCGCCCGGGCCCACGCCCTGCTCTCCGAGCTCGACCCGGCGACCACCGGCTACCAGGTCCTGCTCCGCGAGCTGGCCATCGCGCTCAGCCGCAGCAACGCCAGCCAGGCCATCGCCGGCGCCCGGGCCCTGCTCGAGCGCCTGCCCGAGACCACCGACCACGCGAGCACCAACTCGCACTACTGCCTGGCGGTGGTCCAGCTCATGGAGGCCGTGGTGCTCTCGCTGGCCAGCGAGGACCTGGTCTTGTCGGAGTGGGCGCGGCGCTGGGTCGAGGAGGACGAGCACCTGCTGCACCGGCGGATCCACCGGGACCTGAGCGCGGGCTAGTTCGGCGCGGCCTGGCTCGACGCCTGGTTCAGGGCGTCCACGATCGCCGCCTCGACCCCGGCCTCGATCGGCGCCTTGCCGACCGCGAGCCAGCGGATCTCTCCCGCACCGTCGAGCACGGCGACGGTCGGGACGGACAGGTCCTCGGCCCACGCCGAAGCGAGCTCTCGGTCGACGTCGGCGAGCACGAGGGTGTCTTCGAGGCCGCCCCAACGAAGCCAGCGGGCGGCGTCACTGGGCTCCGCGGCCTCCCCGTACTCGTCCTCGACGACGACGGAGATCAAACGCAGGCGCGGGTCGTCGAGGCGGCGTCCGAGCTGCTCGAGTCCCTCGACCAGGGACAGGCAGGGCACTCACCACAGCGCGCCGAGGTCGAGGACGACCACCTGCCCGCGCAGCGCCGACCACTCCAGCGCGTCGCCCGTGCTCGACACCAACCGAGCCCAGGGGCTGCAGGTCCCGATTTGGGCCGGGCCCGATCCGGGCTCCGCACATCCTTCGACGACCGCGTGCTCCGCCTCGGGCGGCGGCGGATTCGAGGCGCAGCTGGCCAGTCCAAGGAGGCCAAAGAAGACCGCCCACCCGTGCCTGGTACCGCTCGCCACGGCTCAGACTAGCAGGTGTGACCTAGCGCGTATCCGCTCGCGTAGAAAAATCGCCCGCGACTTAATCCGCTTGTGGGCCGTCGGTACATCCCACCGCGAGAGGGCGGACACGGCTTCCGCTGCAAGCAGGATGAACACACACAAGATTGCAATTTTGGCGCTTTGCTCCCTGGGTCTCGCCGCGTGCGAGGTCGGCAACGACCAGGCTTTCGAGGCCTTCGAGCTCGCTGAGTTCGAAGGCGAAAGCCACGCCGATGACGCAGGCGAGCAAGCCGCGAGCGAGGAGCTCCAGGCTCCCGCCCAAGCCGCCGAGACCCTGGCCGTGGATCCCTTCGCCGTCGTCGACTGCATCGGCGCCAACCGCCTGATCGGGATCCTCGACAAGGCGGCCCCAGCCAGCTGCGACCCCATGACCGGGGGCACCGCGCCGCTGTCGGCCGACTGGATCGCCCACCCGCTGTTCGAAAGTGGCTCGCCCGGGGTCCAAGCCATCGCCGGCTCCGCGCCGGGCAACCTCGACCGCTACTGCGCCTACGACTATGTCGGCAACCCGGTCATCAACACGAGCAACGCCTCGACGATCTACGGCGAGGTCCTCGACAAGATCGACATCTGGGGCAGCATGCCGATCACCTCCGTGGCCGCGGACTGCCGCGGGCAGTTCGCCCAGGGCGACCTCTACGACGCCCCGGTCTCTGCGGCCTTCGAGGACTCGTTCATGACCAACATCGGCTGGGACATGGGCGCCAACGCGCTCGGGGCCGGGACGGGACGCGACGCCGTCGACGTCGCGGTGGTCGACACCGTGTCCGCAGACGCGGCCGCCGGACAGGTCACCCCGCACAACGCCCACGGCCTGTTCATGACCCACATCGTCGACGCGATCACCTGCCCCGGCGGCCAGACCAACTGCGCCGGGAGCACCGAGAACGTCCTGGCGATGCCGCGGGATGAGTGGAGCTCCGGACCCAGCTGGGTAGAGGGCGGCGACCACGGGACCCAGGGCGACCTGGCCATGGGCGTGTACCAGGCCGTGGCCGAGTGGCTCGACCGCCGCGACACCCTCCCGAACGCGCCCAAGCGTCTGGTCATCAACCTCAGCGTGGGCTGGAACCGCGACCTCCAGAACACCGAGGACCTGAGCAAGGGGCCGGCGCAGTCGCTGATCGCGGCCCTCGAGTACGCCCGCTGCCAGGGCGCCCTGGTCGTCGCGGCGGCCGGCAACAACCTCGACGAGTCCTGCCCCGGCAACCAGTCCGGCGTGCTCGCGCCTGCGGCCTACCAGGACATGGCGGCGCTGACCGAGCTCGAGTGCGACGCCCGGGGCTACGACGCCGACCCGGTGTGGGAGGCCAGCTACCCCAGCCACCACGCGACCGGCTGGCGCCCCCTCGTGCTCGCCGTCGGGGCCCTCGATCCCTTCGACGCCCCGACCGCCAACGCCCGCGACGGCGGCATGCCGCTGATGGCCGCCTACGGCCAGGGCGCGCTCATCGACGGTAAATTCGACGATCCGCTCACGGGCAGCTCGGTGTCCTCGGCGGTGGTCGCCGCGACCATGGCGCTGATGTGGTCCTACCGCCCGGAGCTGACGCCCCCAGAGATCATCCTCGAGCTCTACTACTCGGGCTGGAACACCGGGATGGTCGCGGACATGCCCGTGGGTTGGCCCGTCGCCCGGACCTCGGTGTGCTCGGCCCTGTCAGCGGTCTGCCAGGGTCAGGCCAACTGCCCGACCAACATCTGCACCGTCGCGGCCCCGCCCGCTCACGGCAACCTCGACGTGATCGAGACCGCAGTCAACGGCGCCCTCGCGGGGGCCACGGTCGACGACCACACCCAGGGTGCGTCGGTAGCGAAGACCTGCGACACCCCCGTTGGGCCTACGACGACCCTCTCGGACCCCCAGCCCCAGACGCCGATCTGCGCGCGCTGCAACCTCTTCGTCCCCCCGGGCGGCGTCCTCGACGATGACGCCCTGCACATGACCATCGACGACGAATACCACAACGAGAACATCACCATCGTCCAGCTGACGACCTTCGACAACGCCGACAACGAGACGGTCTTCAACCTCACCCCAAGCACGCTGACCAGCCTCAACGGCCAGCCCACCCCCATGGACATCACCCGCGCCTACTTCGAGGCCTCCGACGCCGTCCAGGCGACCATCGAGATCACCCTCCAAAACGGTACGACGCAGGAGAACGACGTGACCGTGATTCGCCTCTAGACCCAGCGACGCAGCCACAAAG
>NZ_ABCS01000169.1 GCF_000170895.1 Plesiocystis pacifica SIR-1
CCTCCCCCGCGCCGGAAAAGCCGTCACGGGTCCCTCTCCCCGGCGGTCGGGAGAACGCCCTCCGGGTCGCGCCGTCGAGGCTAAAAGCGCAGCGTGTAGTTGATGCCAAAGCGCATCGCGGAGGCTTCGTTGGTCTCGGCTCCGTCAGCGCTCGGGCTCGGGCTGCGCTTGGCCCGGACCTCGTCGATGGACAGGGTGACCACGCCGCCCAGCAGCAGGGCCGAGCCCGCGGCCACGGTGACGATGCCGGCGGGCAAGGTCTCGTAGAGCTGCTCGCAGTGCAGCGGGGTCTGCTCTTCGCCGCCCAGGGGGCAGCGCCCGGCGATGCCCCACAACAAGCCGCCGACTCCCGCCGCGACCACGCCACCGGCGATCATCGTCGCCTCGGCCCAGCGCGGCATGATGCGGTCGCGCTTGGGCTCGGGGTTGGGGTTGGGGTTGGGGTTGGGGTCGGGCGTGGTGCTCGGGACCGCGAACATCACCTTCTCGACGCGGTCGGCGACGTCGAGGGTGACGATCTTTTCGACGGTCTCGCGGTCGCCGTCGCGGGCCTCGATGACGAGGCGGTACTTGCCCAGCGGCAAGGTCTCGATGCCCGTGGGCGGGGCCGGCCGCTCGTTGATGAACACCCGGCAAGGCGCGTGGCAGGTGACGTCGATGCCTGCGTTGCCGGCCTTCTCGAGGGCTTGCACGCGCTCTTTGTGGAGGGCGCTGAGGCCCGGGCCGAAGTCGCCGACGGGCATGGGATCGCCGCGGCTGGTGCGGATGGCCTCGTCCATGGCCTCGCGCGCTCCCTCGGCGTCGTCGATGTTGAACAGGCAGCGCGCGAGGGTCAGCTGCGCCATCACGCGGGCGCGCTGGCCATCGGGGTCGTCGCGGAGATCGACGGGGTACTCGTAGGTCAGCTTGTTGATCGCGTCGCGCAGTCGCGACGCGTAGCTGGCGGGGTCGTCGTTGGCCAGCCGCTGCGCCTCGTCGAGCTCGGCGAGGGCCTCGGCGTACCCCGCTGCGTCGGCCTCGCTCACGGCGGCGCCCGCTTCGGAAGCGCCAGCCTCGGGAGCCGCGCTCAACCACATGAGGGTCACGAACAGCGAAGTGGGGGTCATCGCGGTCACGAACGTATCATTGGTCGATGCTCCGCGGCGAATCGCGGGAACGAATCGGCTGCGGGGTTCCGCGGGGTCGAAGAGAGCATCGTTGCGGGCCCTTGGCCGCACGACCGGGACCGATCGCGCCCACCTGGGGGAAGGGCCACGCGGCCGGGAGCGATGTTCTGGGTCGGCCCAAGCGCGTTTGCACGGACAGTCCCGTAGACGCGCATGGGGAACAAGCGCTCAGGGACCGCGAATGAATCCACAGTCCCTTTCTGGTTTAGCCGTCGTGGACGACGCCTTGCTCAGCTTGGTGGCGCAGCGGTCTTGGGATCGTCGAGGGCGAGCTGGCCACAGGCCGCTTGGATGTCGTCCCCCCTCGGCGTCCGCAGCCACACGTCGACACCCGAGCGACGCAGGATGGCCATGAAGGCGCGGACGCGGGACTGGCTGGGTCGGCGGTAGGGCGCGTGCTCGTGGGGGTTGAAGGGGATGACGTTGACGTGGCAGCGGAACTCGCGGACGAGCTCGATGAGCCGGTGCGCGTCGGCGTCGCTGTCGTTCACGCCGCCGAGCAGCACGTACTCGAAGGTCACCCGTCGGCGCCGGCTGGTCGGGACCCGGCGCACGGCCGCGAGCAGCTCGTCGATCTTCCACTTGCGGTTGATGGGCATGACCTCGTCGCGGACCGCGTCGGTGGTCGCGTTGAGGCTGATGGCCAGGCCGACCTCTTCGCCGAGGCCCTCCCGGGCGAAGCGCTCGATGGCCGGGACCAGGCCCGAGGTCGAGACCGTGATGCGCCGCCCCGCGATGGCCTCGCCGCCGGCGTCGGTGAGGATCGAGAGCGAGCGCCGGACTTGGTTGAAGTTGTGCAACGGCTCGCCCATGCCCATGTAGACGATGTTGGTGATGCGCGGGGTCCAGCGGGCTCCCTCGCGCTCGGCCTCCTCGGCGAGCAGGGTCCGGGCGCGGGCGACCTGATCGACGATCTCCCAGGTGTCGAGGTTGCGGCGAAAGCCCAGGCTGGCCGTGGCGCAGAACCGGCAGTCGAGGGCGCAGCCGACCTGGGAGGAGATGCACTGGGTCAGGCCGCGCTCGTCGTTGGGGATGAGCACGGACTCGATGGCCTCGCCGTCGGCGGTGCGCAGCCTCAGCTTGCGGGTCCCGTCGCGGGCGCGCTGGATCGTGTCGACCTCGAGGGTGTCGAGGCTGGCGCGCTCGCGCAGCTTGGCGCGGTCGGCCTTGGACAGGTTGGTCATCGCGTCGAAGTCGGGGGCGCGGCGCTGGTGGATCCAGCCGAACACCTGATCGACGCGGTAGGCCGGGGCCGAGAGCTCGCGGCCGAGGAACTCGCCGAGCTCCTCGCGGCTCATGCCCCGCAGGTTGGGCTTGTCGCCCCGGGGGATGGCGCGCTGGGGCTTGCGGATGCGCCACAGCGTTGGTTGCTCGGCCATGGCGGGTTCTTAACAGGGATTCGTCGGCGCGGCGAGCCTCTCAGCTGGGCTCGCCCCGGGCGTCGAGCTCGACGAGCAGCTCGCGCTGGCGCAGGGTCAGCGGCAGCGGCGGCTCGACGCGCAGCAAGGCGGCGATGCCGGCGTGGTCGACCTCGTCGAGCTCGGGCTCGAGGGCGGCGGCCTCGAGCTGCAGCGCGAGGGCCCGGCGCGCGAGCGCGTGGCCGTCCTCGGGGCGGCCGGTGGCGCCGAGCAGCTCGGCCTTGCGAGCCAGCAGCTGGGCGTAGCTGCGAATGCGCGCTGGCGGGCGGAGGATCATCGCGGCCGTGCGCGGATCGACGAGCGCGACGCGCGAGTGGTCGAAGTGCTCCTCCAGCAGGCCGTCGGTCTGCTCCTCGAGCTCGACGAGGTTGTCGTTATCCTCGGCGTTCAGGAGCGCCACGGCGATGCGCCGCGCGGCCTCGCCGACCTCCTCGACTTGGGCCATGAGCCAGTCGTAGCCCTGGGTGATCATCGAATGTCAGCATAGCGGCGCGCGGGGCCCAGCTGACGGTGGGCTGCGCAGACTGCTCGCGCAGGGCGCAGGGCCGTCGAAGACGCCCAAACCCCACCAGTGTTCGGGTCTTCAGCTGGCACGCTTGGGGGTTGCACTGAACGAAGACTCAGTTACAGTCCCGACCGCGCATGCCCACCGACAGCACGGGATCCATGGCCAAGTCGGCCTCGAGCAAGACCAAGACGGGCGCCAAGAAGAAGGCGGCCAAGAAGAAGGCGGCCAAGAAGAAGTCTGCCAAGAAGGCGCCGGCCAAGAAGAAGGCGCCGGCCAAGAAGAAGGCGGCGGCCAAGAAGGCGGCTGCCAAGAAGGCGGCTGCCAAGAAGGTCGCCAAGAAGGTGGCCAGGAAGAAGGTCGCCAAGCAGGCGCCGGCCAAGAAGGCGCCCGCCAAGAAGGCGAGCAAGCGCAAGCGCAAGGCCGCGGCGGAGCCCGACTGGATCGAGGTCCGCGGGGCCTCCGAGCACAACCTGCGAATCGACGCCCTGCGCATCCCCAAGCGCGAGCTGGTCGTGTTCACGGGCGTGTCGGGCTCGGGCAAGTCGAGCCTCGCCTTCGACACGCTCTACGCCGAGGGCCAGCGCCGCTACATCGAGAGCCTGTCGGCCTACGCCCGCCAGTTCCTCGGCCAGCTCGAGCGGCCCAAGGTCGAGTACCTCACGGGCCTGTCGCCGACCATCGCCATCGAGCAAAAGGCGGCCTCGTCCAACCCCCGCTCGACCGTCGGCACCATCACCGAGATCTACGACTACCTGCGCGTGCTGTTCGCCCGGGTCGGCGTGCAGCACTGCCACATCTGCGGCTCGGTGGTGAAGTCGCAGAGCGCCGAGCAGATCGTCGGCGAGATTCTCCACCTGCCCGAGGGCTCGAAGGCCACGCTCTTCGCCCCGCTGGTGGTCCACCGCAAGGGCGAGTTCCGCGAGCTCTTCGATGAGCTGCGCGGCCGCGGCTACGTGCGCGTGCGCGTCGACGGGGAGCTTCACCGGCTCGAGGAGGCGCCCAAGCTCGACAAGAAGTTCAAGCACTCCATCGACCTGGTCGTCGACCGCGTCAAGGTGCGCTTTCAAGACCGGCTGCGCATCACCGAGTCCGTCGAGCTGGGCCTGCGCGAGGGCAAGGGCGAGCTGGTCCTCGAGGTCCAGCGCGCCGACGCGGCCGAGGACGCCGAGCCCGAGCGCATGGCCTTCTCCCAAGAGCGCATGTGCTGCGGCCACGCCTTCCCCGAGCTCAGCCCCCAGAGCTTCTCCTTCAACTCGCCCCTGGGCATGTGCCCGGACTGCAACGGCCTGGGCACGACCATGGAGGTCGACCCCGAGCTGGTCATCTCCGACGAGTCGCTGTCGATCCGCGACGGGGCCATCGCGCCGTGGTCGTCCGCGGCGGATCGCGAGTCGGGCTGGACCTGGCGGATCATCGAGGCCCTGTCCTCGACCTACGGCATCGACCTCGACAAGCCGTGGAAGAAGCTGAACAAGAAGCAGCGCGGGCTGGTCCTGCACGGCAGCGCGGGCAAGCGCATCAAGGTCAAGTGGGGCAACGAGGACGACGGGGGCAGCCACGGCGAGTGGGGCATGCGCTTCGAGGGGGTCATCCCCAGCCTCGAGCGGCGCTACGCCCAGACCGCCTCGGAGTCGGCCCGGGACCACTACCGCAAGTACTTCACCGAGGCCGCGTGCGAGTCCTGCGGGGGTCGGCGCCTGCGGCCCGAGAGCCTCGCCGTGATGATCCGCGGGCGCAACGTCGCGGACATCACCTCGATGACCGTGCAGGCCGCCCACGACTGGTTCGCCGAGCTCGAGCTGACCGGGGCGCAGAAGATCATCGCCGAGGGGGCGCTGCGCGAGATCGTCGGGCGCCTGGGCTTTTTGCTCAACGTCGGCCTCGACTACCTGACCCTCGACCGCTCCGGGCCCACGCTGTCCGGCGGCGAGGCCCAGCGCATCCGCCTGGCCAGCCAGCTCGGCTCCGAGCTCTCGGGGGTGATGTACGTCCTCGACGAGCCCAGCATCGGCCTGCACCAGCGCGACAACCAGCGGCTCATCGCAACCCTCCAGCGCCTGCGCGACCTGGGCAACACGGTGCTCGTGGTCGAGCACGACGAGGACACCATCCGCGCCTCGGACCACGTCGTCGACTTTGGCCCCGGCGCGGGCACCCTCGGCGGTGAGGTCGTCTACTCGGGCTCGCCGGCCAAGATCGAGCGGGCGAAGCGCTCGATCACCGGGGCCTACCTCTCGGGCAAGCGGCGCATCGAGGTCCCCGACGAGCGGCGCGAGCCCACCGGCGAGATCTGGGTCAAGGGCGCCCGCGAGCACAACCTCGACGGCATCGACGTGCGCTTCCCGCTGGGCGTGCTGGTGGCGGTCACGGGGGTCAGCGGCGCCGGCAAGAGCTCGCTGGTCAACGGGACCCTGCTCCCGGCCCTGTCCCGCAAGCTCCACGACTCGACGGTGCGCGTGGGCCCGCACAAAGCCATCACGGGGCTGGACGCCCTCGACAAGGTCATCGCCATCAACCAGCGCCCCATCGGCCGGACGCCGCGCTCGAACCCGGGGACCTACACCAAGGCCTTCGACGAGATTCGCTCGCTCTTCGCCCAGCTGCCCGAGTCCCGGGCCCGGGGCTGGAAGGCCGGCCGCTTCAGCTTCAACGTCAAGGGCGGACGCTGCGAGGCCTGCTCCGGCGACGGCGTGGTCAAGGTCGAGATGCACTTCCTCGCCGACGTCTACGTGCCCTGCGAGATCTGCGCGGGCCAGCGCTACAACCAGCAGACCCTGGCCGTGCGCTACAAGGGCCGGACCATCGCCGACGTCCTCGACATGAGCATCGACGCCTGCGCCGAGCTGTTCGAGAACCACCGCAAGCTCTCGCGCATCCTCCGGACCCTGCAGGACGTCGGCCTGGGCTACATGAAGATCGGCCAGACGGCGACGACCATGTCTGGCGGCGAGGCCCAGCGCGTCAAGCTCAGCCGCGAGCTCGGCAAGGTCCAGACCGGGCGGACCCTCTACGTCCTCGACGAGCCGACCACGGGCCTGCACTTCGAGGACATCGCCCGGCTGCTCGGGGTGCTGCAGCGCCTGGTCGACGCGGGCAACACCGTCGTCGTCATCGAGCACAACCTCGACGTGATCAAGTGCGCCGACTGGGTCATCGATCTGGGGCCCGAGGGCGGGAGCAAGGGCGGGCGGCTCGTGGTCGAGGGCACGCCGGAGACCGTCGCGGGGACGGCTGGCTCGCACACCGGGGAATTTCTCGCCCCGCTGCTCTGAACGGGCGGGGACTAGCCGTCCTCGGCGCTTTCTTCGCCCCCCGAGCACTCGACCTGCCCTCGCGGCCCTACTCCCGATGGGGTAGGGGAGGGCATGGCCTTCGACGAGCTGCCCGCCTCCGACCTGCGCGCCCGAGACTGCTACCGCCTGATGACCGACATCGTCGCGCCTCGACCCATCGCCTGGGTGTCGACGGTGGACGGCGAGGGCCGGCGCAACCTCGCGCCCTACTCCTACTTCCAGGCCGTGTGCTCGAACCCGCCGACGGTGATCGTCAGCGCGGGCTGGCTCGGCGACGGTCGCCCCAAGGACACGCTGCGCAACGCCCTCGAGACCGGGCAGCTGACCATCAACCACGTCAGCGGCCCGCTCGCGGAGGCGATGAACGCGAGCTCGGCGAGCTACCCCGAGGGGGTCAGCGAGTGGGGAGCTTGCGGCGTCGAGGCGAGCCCCGCGGTCGCGGTCGCGCCTCCCCGGGTGGCGGGCGCCCGCGCGGGGCTCGAGTGCCGGGTCGTGCGTGCGGTGCCGCTGGGTGAGACCCGACACGGCACGCCCTCGGCGACGGTCCTGTTCGCCGAGGTCGTCCACTTTTGGGTCGCTGAGGGGATCCTCCGCAGGGATGGGGCCGGGCACCTCGAGCCGGCGGAGCCAGCTGCGCTGGAGGCCGTGGGGCGCCTCGGAGGCCTGGCCTACGCCCGAACCACGGACACCTTCGAGCTCGCCCGACCCAAGCTCCCCGAGTGAGGTCTCACGCGGGAGGCCGCCCGCGTGGGGGTCTGCCGTGATCCCGGCTACGCCGTCGGCGCCACGCCCCTCGGGAGAGAAACACTCGGCCGCGAACCCTGTACACTCCACTGAGCCGTGAGCGAGATTCAGCACCAAGACCCGAGCCAGGCGCGCGGCCCAAGCCCCTCCGTTCGAGTGGACGCCGGGGTGGGGGTAGACGCCGGGGCGGCGAACGACGATCCGGCCACCGCCGGCCCCAAGTCGGGCTCGGGCAGCTGGAGCGGGCACATGTTCGACGGGCTCCCGGACGAGGTCGAGATCTACGAGGTCGGCCCCCGAGACGGCCTGCAAAACGAGTCCACGGTGCTGACCGTCGAGACCAAGCTGGCGATGATCGAGAGCCTCGTCGACGCGGGCATCAGGCGCATCGAGATCACCAGCTTCGTCAACCCGCGGTGGATCCCCGCGCTGGCCGACCACATGGAGGTCGCGACCCGGCTGCGGCGGCGCGAGGGCGTGCGCTACAGCGCCCTGGTCCCCAACATGCGCGGCCTCGACTCGGCCTCGCGCGCGGGCATGGACGAGGTCGCCATCTTCATGGCGGCGAGCGAGAGCCACAACCGCAAGAACATCAACAAGTCGACGATGAAGGCGGTGGAGACCTACGAAGAGGTCGTCCGCGAGGCCCTCGATCGCGGCATGAGGGTGCGCGGCTACGTGTCCTGCGTCTACGGGTGCCCCTACGAGGGCGAGGTGCCCTACGAGAACGTCGAGTGGGTGTCCAAGGCCCTCCTCGACCTCGGCGTCTACGAGCTCAGCCTCGGCGACACCATCGGCGTGGGCACGCCGCGGCAGGTAGCAAGTATTCTAAAAGGATTGCTCGACGCCGGCATGACCCGAGAGCAGCTCGCGGTCCACTTCCACGACACCCGCGGCACGGCCCTGGCCAACGTCACCGTCGCGCTGCAGCTGGGCATCAAGACCATCGACAGCTCCGTCGGCGGCCTGGGCGGCTGCCCCTACGCGCCCGGGGCCTCGGGCAACGTGGCTACGGAGGACGTGGTCTTCCTGCTCGACGGCATGGGCGTGAACTCGGGGGTGGACCTGGGCAAGCTGCCCTCCATCTCCACGGAGGTCGGGGTCAAGCTCGGCCACGAGCTGCCGAGCAAGTACCTCAAGGCCCACGTCGCCGCCTGTGCCGCTCGCGGCATTCCGGTCTAGACCCAGCGCCGGTTGACAGTCCGCGAGGGTGCGCGCCACCTTCGAGGGCGCGATGACCGTAGATCCGCAGACGCGCCTCGTCGAAGCTCGAGATGACACCAACGACGAGCTGTGGTCGGTCTACGCCGACTGGCTCGAGCGCCGCGGGGATCCGCGCAGCGAGCTCCTGCGCCTGTCGATGCTCGTCGAGGCTGGGGTCGAAGACGAGGCCGTCGGCGCGCGCGCGGCCGAGCTCGAGGCAAAGCTCGTCGCTCCCGTCGAGGACGCGGCGGGGGGCTTCGAGCTGGGCTGGCGCCGGGGCTTCGTCGATCGGCTGCGGGCCGAAGAGCCGTGGGAGCGCGGGGAGACCTCGGCGGCCGATCGCCTGAGCGCGCTGCTCGACGCCGAGGCCCTCCGGCTGCTGCGGACCCTCGAGATCGACCGAGAGGACCGCGACGACGTCGCCATGGGTGCGCTGGGGCAGCGCGGGACCTTCGAGTGGGCGCGCGCGGTGTTCGAGGGGCGCTCCTTGCCCCAGCTTCGGCGCTTGGGGATCGGCGGGGCGCCCAGCGAGGACATGCACCTGAGCCAGACCTCGAACTGGATGATGACCTCGACCGCGCCGGGGGAGGGCGGGCGGATCTACCGGCCCGATCGCTACGTCGGCGACATCTCCCCGGCGCTCGCGGCCACGCCCGGGCTGCGCGAGCTCGAGGTCGCTGGCGAGGGCATCCGGGTGGACGCCTCGGCCTTGCCGGCGGGGCTGAAGTCGCTGCGCGTGGCGACCCGCTACCTGCGTCAGACGACGCTCGCGGCCGTCAGCGCGGCGCGGCTGCCCGAGCTCGAGCGCCTCGAGCTGTGGCTGGGTTTTTGGCCCGACTCGGTCGTGGACTTCGAGGGCCCCGAGGGCGAGGAATACTACGGCCCCGAGACGAGCCCGGAAGACCTGCGCGGGTTGCTCGCGGGGGGCGGGGTCCCGGCCCTGCGCGAGCTCGCCCTGGTGCACTGCGCCTACATGGCCGAGCTGCTCGAGGCCCTGGCGACGAGTCCACTGCTGGCGCAGATCGAAGCCCTCGACCTGTCCTACGGCTTCCTCGGGGCCGACCAGTTGGGGCCCTTGCTCGACGCGAGCGAGCGCTTCGCTCACCTGCGGCGCCTCGACCTCTCGCACCACCAGCTCGACGACGAGGCCCTCGCGCAGCTGCGCGCGCGCTTTGGCGAGGCGCTGATCAGCGAGGCCCAGTTTGGCCGCGAGGGCGACGCGGCGCTGCAGCTGCTCTCGTTTTGACGAGGGCCCGACGGCGCAGCGCCCTCAACGGAGCGCTTCGAGGGCGGGCCCGATCGCCTCGACGTACCAGCGGTCGAAGGCGTGGATGCACCGCTCCATGGCGGTGTAGGGCCCGCGCCGGTAGCCGGCCGAGCGCAGGCCCTGCTGGACCCGCGCGCACATGTCCCAGTCTTGGCGGTTGGTCCGGTCCCAGAACTCGAGGATGTCGCTCAGGTCCGCGGGCGCCTCGCCCTCGAGGGCCGCGGGCCACACCAGCCACTCGCAGTGCACCCGGGTCTGCTCTGGGCTCAGCGGCCAGACCGTGTGGGTGAGGACGTAGTCCGGGTGCAGGGCGAGGGTGAAGTTTGGATAGACGTGGTTGTAGTGGACCTGGTCGCGGTCGGCCTCGGCGAGGCCGGGGATGGGGCCGAGGGGGCTGGCGCCGGACATCGACAGGGTCTGCACGCCCTCGCGCAGGCGCATGGGCCCGCCGTTGAAGCACGCGCCCTCGACGAAGGCCCCGCCCTGAAAGTCGCTGAGCCGGTGCAGCTGGGGGTGGATGACGGCGCAGTGGTAGCACTCGCCATAATTCTCGATGACGACCTTCCAGTTGGCGGCCACGGTGTAGTCGTGGCGCCTGGCCACGCGCAGCTCCCCGAGGCGGTGGCTGGCGGCGCTGGGCAGGTCGGCGTGGGCTTGCTCCCGGGGCGGCGCGTGGGCGTCGAGGTTGACGTAGATATGGCCCTCGAACACGGCGAGGGGCATCTCGATCAGCGAGTGGGCGGCGCAGTCGAAGCTCGCGTCCGTGCGCGGGGCGTGGCGCAGGCGCCCGTCGAGGCCGTAGCTCCACTTGTGGTAGGGGCAGTTGATCGCGCGCAGGCTGCCCCGGGGCGCGTCGATCAGGCGAGCGGCGCGGTGGCGGCAGACGTTGTAGAAGGCGCGCAGGGTGCCGGCGTCGTCGCGGACGATCAGCGCGCGCTCGCGGTCCTCGGGGCCCAGGGCGTGGGTGATGAACGCGCGCGGGGCCTCGACCTGCTCCTCCCGGCCCACGCACAGCCACATCTTGGCGAACAGCTCGCGCATCTCGAGGGCGAAGAGCTCGGGCGAGCGGTAGGCGCTGGCGGGGAGGGTGCGCGCCTCGTCGAGGGGGGCGCGGGTCTGGGCGAGCTCAGCCAGCAAGCGGCGCGCGTCGAGGGCGGGCATCGCCGTCCATGGTAGCGAGGCTGAGGGAGCCCCCGCTTGGCCTGCGTTGCCGCTAGAACAGCGCCTGGATCCCGAGCGAGGCGCCCACGTCGAAGTCGCGCTTGGGCGTGACCGGGACCTGCACGGACGCGGTCAGCGAGCCGCGCGGGTGGAAGCTCCAGGCGGCGTGGGCGAGGAGGGTCGCCCGGGTGCTGCCGACCTCGCGCTCGCTCTCGCCGGGGCGGTTGGTCAGGCAGGAGTCGAGGCCGCCCCCGACGGCGCGGCACCAGTTGGCCGCGCGCACGTCCACGAGCACGCCGCCGCCGAGGGCGAGGCGATCTTGGGCCACGCGCGCGCCGCCCTGGGCCCCGACGCTGGCGTCGAGGGCGAGGCCGGCCGGGCGCGCCTCGCCGGCCGCGAGGGCGAGGAGCTGCCAGTAGCCGCGGCCGTAGGTGCGGGTGAACAGCAGGCTCGGGGACAGGGTCCAGGTGTCGCCGGGGTCGATGGTCGCGCGCACGGTCCGGGTCGGGAAGCTCGCGCTCAGGCCCAGGGTCAGCGTGCGGTGGATGAGCTTGTCGGCGTGGGGGGTCCAGCGCAGGAAGGCCCGCGCGTCGCCGAGCCCGACGGCGGTGCGCGGAGCGGCCTCGAGCGGGCGCTCGTGGAGGACGGTGAAGGGCAGGGAGGCGCCGAGGGAGAAGGCGGGGAGGGGGGCGTACTCGCCGAGCAGGCTCAGGTCGTTGCGCGTCGCGGGCACTCGGCCGACGCCGCCGCTCGAGTGGACGAACTCGTCGAGCAGCATGAGCCGGGTGCTGGCTCGGCCGCCGCGGTTGCCGAGGCTGTTGATGTTGCGGACGCCCTCGGAGCTGCCGTGGCCGGCGACGTGGTGGGCCTGGGCGGGGCGCTCGAGCAGCGCGAGGACGAGCAGGGCCGCGAGCACGGCGAACAGCCCGCGTCGATCAGCGCGCATCGGTCGCTCCCGCGAGGCGATGGCAGCCCAGGCAGCTGCGCTCGTCGGCCAGCATCCAGTCGGCGACGAGGGGGGCGTCGTCCGGCTTGGGCGCGTCGTGCTCGTGGGCGTGGTCGCTGCTCGCCCCGTGGTCGTGGTCGTGGCCCTCGCCGTGGTCGAGGGCGTGGCCGTGCTTGGGCCCGAGCGCGGCGCGCTGCTGAGCGGCGAGGGCCTCGGCCTCGCTGCGGTGGCAGCCCATGCAGGTCTTCGTCGAGCTGTCGGGGCGAAGGGCTTCGTGGTGCGGCCGACCGCGCGTGCGCAGGGGCGGAGCGAAGGCGGACAGGCAGCCGGCGACGAGCGCCAGGGTCAGCGTCCCGAGCGCGAGCCCGGTCCAGGGGCGAGGAGGCACGGCGCTCGACTAGCGCGTTGCCGTCGCCGAGGG
>NZ_ABCS01000168.1 GCF_000170895.1 Plesiocystis pacifica SIR-1
GCAACCAAGAGCATCAAAGCCGCGAGCAGGGTCCAACACTTGGAGCCCACGAGAGTCTTGCGATCAACCCGAGACACGGCATTACGGTATCAGGGCGGGTGGACCCTGGCCAGCTTCCGCGCCGGTTTCATCCAAATCCAGAGACCTGATGCCCCGCGAGGGGTATCAGTCGTCTGGCTTGATGATCTTGATCGACGCGGCCGTGCCGTCGTCGCTGCCCACGAGCATGCGCGTCCCGTCGCCACTGAGCGCCACGGTCCAGCACGCGCCGGGGCTGCGGTAGGCCCCGGCGATCAGCCCCGAGTCGGCCTCGAACAAGTAGCACTGCCCGCCGTTGCCCCGGGGGTCCGCGTCCACGACGGCGACCCAGGTCGAGTCGCCGTCGATGACCATGCCCGTCGGCGGCCGGCGGGTCTGCTTGGACCACTCGAGGTGCGGGGCGCCGTTGCGGTTGGCGAGGTAGTAGATCTTCCCGGCGTCGCCGCTGTCGACGGCCACGGCCACGTGCTCGCCGTCGGGCGAGAGGGCCACGGCCACGGGCGCGAGGCCCTCGACGAGGGGGTAGGACCAGATCGGCCGCTGCATCGCAATGAGCGTCAGCCGGTTGAACAGGTGCACGGTCCCGTCGGCGCCGCCGTAGACGATCCAGCTGCCGTCCCGGGAGATCTCGACGACCAGCGCCCGGCCGGGCTCCGGGGGCCGCCAGCGATAGTGACGCATGGCCAGCTCGCCGTCCTCGTGCTCGAACAAGAGCAGCCCGCCGTCGCCGTCGAGGGTGGTGATCCAGCGCCCGTCGTCGGACATGCGCACGCACTCGGCGAAGCCCGGGCCGAGCTCGAGGGTCGACGAGGGCTGGGCGGGGAAGGGCTCGTTGGCCCGGCGCCGGAACAGGTGCAGGGCGTCTCCCACCGCGGCGAGGGTGCGCCCGTCCGCCGACACGCACACGGCGTTGATCCGCGAGGGCGCGCGGTCCCAGCTCAGCAGCCGGACCCCGTCGGCCGTCCACGCGCCGACAAAGCCCGCCCACGGCTCGCACGAGGCCCAGCCGCCGGCCACGACCACGCTGCCGTCCCAGTTGGTGTCGAGGGAGTAGACGCCCTCGAAGCGCGAGCACACGTCGCGCCAGCGGACCTGGCCCGAGTCGTCGAAGGCGTAGACCGCATGATCGCGCTGCTGCGGCCGCCTCCGCGTACCCCGGCCCCGGCTCAGCGACATACCGGCCGCATAGGAACGCAGCCCGTCCTCACTGATCGCCACGCACTGCACCAAGCGCTCGGCTTGGGGAACGCTCGACCATCGCACCGGCAAGGCCGGCGCGCTGGGGGCTCGTCGGCCCCGCCGGGGGGGCTTGACCTCGCGGCTCATGGATTGCGTGTCGAGGGTCGGGGGACCTCGCGGAATCGTAACGCAAACCAGCGACATGTCCGCCGTCCGTGGGCCTGACTCACAAAAAAGCGACCGCACGAAGGCGGTCGCTTTTGACGCGGAGCGATATCAAACTCGCGCTCGGGGTGCGCGAGAGCCTCAGCCGCTGCGCCTCGTCGACGGTGATCAGCGCCGCGGTCGCGAAGAGCGCGAGGGCGAAGACGAACGCGAGGGCGAAGATGAACGCGAGGGCGAAGACGAGCGGGACGGCGAGGACGAGCGCGACGGGCTGCTCGACCGCGAGCGCGACGGCGAGGACGAACGCGAGCGGGAGGAGCTGCTCGAACGCGACGGCGAGTAGGAGCGCGACGGGCTGCTCGACCGCGAGGAGCTGCTCGAACGCGAAGAGCTGCTCGACCGCGAGCTGCTGCTCGGCGGGTTGTAGGTCTGGTAGGTCGGTCGGCTGTTGCTCGAGGAGGACGCGCTGCGGCTCGGAGCCTGAGCCGAGCTCGGACGCGTCGCGGGCGCGCTGCTCCGGGCCGGCGCCGGGCGGGGGTTGGGGTTGGTGCCCACGGAGCGCGAGCGGCGGGCCGTGGGCGCCGGAGCCGGGCGCGAGCTCGGCGGGGAGTAGGTCGCCCGCGTCGAGCCGGGGGCGCTGCCGTGGACCTCGACCTTGGGCACGCGCGCACGGGCGGGGCGCGAGGGCGACACGGTGGTCGCGGGCTGGCGCGTCTCGGCGCGCGAGCGGGCCACGGGCGCCCGCGGAGGACGGCTGGGCTGGACGCGGGTCGGCGAGGCCGTGGCCGTCACCGGCTCCCGACCGGCCGCGGGCTGAGGACGGGTCGGCGCAGCGTCTGCGCGCGCGCCTTCGCGGGTGGGGCTCTGACGACCCTCGGTCTCCCGCGTGGGGCTGGCCGGGCTGGCGACCTCGCGGCCTCCCGCGGCGCCGCGGCCGTTGTTGTTGGCGCCCGCGCCAGGCGTCACGTTGTCGGCCACCACGGCGTCGATGGCCGGACCACCCCCGCCGCCATTGCCTCCGCCGCCGTTGCCCGTGCCGCCGTTGGGATCGGTCGAGGGGCGCGGGCCCGTGGGGCCGCCCGGGTCGGCGTTGGGCCCGTGGCTCGGGCGACCGTAGCGGTCATGCCAGCGCTGCGAGGGCCGGCCGTAGGCGTGGTAGCCGTAGTAGCTGACGCCGCCCCAGTACCAGCCGCCGCCGTAGTAGCCGACGCCCCAGCTGTACTGCACCCAGGGGTAGTGGCTGTTCCACACCACCACCAGCGGCGCCGGCGGGCCCCAGTAGTAGCTCCAGGTCTGCCAGTAGGGATCCCAAAACACGAAGCTGCCGTGGACGTTGTAGTACCAGCGGCCGGCCCAGTAGACCCGCGGGAAGCTCTCGATGGCGTCGGGATAACTATGGACATAGGTGACGACCACGACCTGCTCGCCGCTCGACATGACCTCGTAGCCGAGCATGTCATCGGGTGCGTCCTGGAAGGGGTCGGAGAAGGTCTGGCGCTCGACGTAGACGTCGGCGTAGGCCGCATCGGCCACGGGCGTGTCGCCGGGGCTGTAGTCGCGCTGGTAGTAGGCCACCGAGGCCGTACCCGCGGGGGCGTAGGTCGGGGCGGCCGTCGCCTGCTGCGACTTCGCCTTGTTCGCGCATCCCGTGCCCGTCACCGCCAACAGGCCAAAGAGCACCCCCGAGATCCATGTCGTGCGCGAGAAGTCCACGGTCCGAGTCTTTCGCGCATCCCGCAAGGGCACAACCCGGGCGATCACGTAGGCCGAGGGGGTGCTCTGCTCTGATCCGCGTGCAAAGTAGGGTGATCCCCCCCATCGACCCCCCTGAGCGCCCCTTGAACACCGTATTGGCCTACCAGAGCCCCAGGTGTGGTGTGTTTACTCACCGTTAACAAAGGCTCCGAACCGCGCCTCGATCTTCCGCCGCGCGCTCTCAAAGCTTGGGTTAGCTTTGGACGATGCCCGCGCCCGAGGTACCCGCGCTGACTTTCGTGTCTGGCACCAAGCCGGGGGAAACCTTCCCCCTCGGCCCGGACGCGGAGAGTTGGGTCGCCGGGCGCAGCAGCGACGCGGACCTCGTCCTCGAGGACGACACCGTCTCGCGCAAGCACGCCCGCATCTACACCTCGCGCGAGGCGCTGTGGGTCCGCGACCTCGGCTCGCGCAACGGCACCCGGGTCAACGGCCGGAGCGTCCAGCACCACCGGCTCCGGCCCGGCGATCGCCTGACCATCGGCGCCAGTTTGCTCCGGGTCGACTCCGTGCCCCTGTCCAAGGTCCTGCGTGACAAGGCCGGCCCCGAGGAGACCACCGCCGGCCGCTCCATGTCCGGGAGCATCCAGGACATCCCCCTGGCCGACGTGCTCCAGTGGCTCGCGACCAGCCGCAAGACCGGTACCCTGCGCGTCCGCGGGCGCTCCCTCGGCGAGCTCTTCCTGCGTCAGGGCTCCATCTATTACGCCCGCATCCACGGCAGTGAGGGGCTCCCCGCTCAAAAAGCGCTGCTGCGCATGATGGGCTGGAGCGAGGGCACCTTCGAGCTCGACAGCGCGGCCGTCGACCCGCCCGACGGTCAGGAGATCCACGTCTCCTTGGAGCACATCCTCATGGAGGCCGCGCGCGTCCAGGACGAGCTCGCCCACCTCGCCGAGCGCAACAGCATCCCCGACGAGCGCGTGTCTCTGGCGCTCCCGCCCAAGACCGCGTGGCGGGAGCTCGAGCCCGACGAGCTGGACATGGTCCAGGGCGTGGCCGAGGACCTGAGCTGGACCGAGATCCTCAACCGCCTCGACGGCGACGACGTCAGCCTCACGCGCACGGCGATCAAGCTGAAAAAAGCCGGCGTGATCGACTACTAATTCACCCAGCGGGTGTCGCGCAACGCGGCTGCGCGCGTTCGCGCATGGCTCCTCGGCGCGTTTGCCGATCAGCGATCGGTCATTCGCTGTGTCCGAAGGATCGCTGTGCCAATACAGAGGGTTGCCCTCGATCGGCGCCCTCGGGATGCGCAGATTCATTCGCATCACCGCGATCTTCCGTACCCATAGCGGCGCTACTGCCGTCAAAAAGGCCGAGAACACGTCACATTCGAGACCCTCGTGTAGACTGAGGTCGAATGAGTTTGGCGGAACGCCTAAAGAACCGCGTTCGAGACGCCGTGGACACCGTCGTCCACGGCTTCGACTACGGCAAGCACCTCGCCCAGGGCAACAAGGTCCGCGTGGACATGGCCTGGACCCGCCCGGACGCCCGGCCGGTCGTCCTGGTCCACGGCTTCATGGGCACCCGCGGCACCATGTTGCCCATGACCCGTCGCTTTCAACAGGACGGCCGGGTCGTGTTCAGCTACGCCTACGGGACCTTCAACTTCGCCTCGCTGCGGCGCTCGGCCGAGGACCTGGCGGCCCAGCTGCGGCGCATCTGCGAGGAGCTCGACGTGCCCTCGGTCGACCTGGTCGGCTACAGCATGGGCGGGCTGATCAGCCTGCACGCCGTCAAGTTTCTCCAGGGTCACCGCTACGTGGACAACCTGGTGATGATGGGCTCGCCCCTGCGCGGGACCTGGGTCGGCCTCGCCGGCATCGCCACGGTCGGCGCGGTCAGTCCCTCGGTCTGGCAGGTGCTCCCGGGCTCGGCCTTCCTCGAAGATCTGCTCGCCGCCCCGGTCCCCGAGGGCGTTCGCCTGTGCCAGATCCACGGGACCTCCGACGCCTTGTGCCCGCCGCCCGGACCCATCGAGGGCGTGGCCCCGCGCAACTACGTGATGCTCCCCGGCGGGCACTCCTCGCTGGTCGTGGCCGAGCCCTTCTACGTCGCCTGCCGCGACTTCCTCGAGGCCGGCAACGCGACCGCGTCCGAGACCCGGGACGAGGTCGACGCGCACGACGACGAGCTCGAGTTCAGCTTCGAGCCCGTGGCCGCCCCCGCGCCCGGTCTGGATCCGGTCCGCCTCGTCGCGGGCGAGTAGCGCACCGCGACCAACCACGAAAAAGAGCGCGCGCCCGGAGGCACGCGCTCTTTCGCGTTTGGGGGGTGGGGTTCAGCCGCAGGCGTTGAGGAAGACGGTGCCTTCCATGGTGCAGTACCAGTTGTTGCCCTCGGCGTCGCAGCAGCCCTGGCCGGTGAGGCCGGTGGTCTCGCAGGGGTCACCCTCGACGAGGCCCTCGGGGCAGGCGTAGGGGACCACGCCAGCGGGGTCCTCACCCTCGAAGCCGCACTCGTAGTAGCCGCCCTCGGGATCCCAGCCACACATGCCGCCACCTTCGGTGGTCTCCTCGGTGGTCTCCTCGGTGGTCTCCTCGGCGGTCTCCTCACCAGCCGTGGTCTCGGTGCCGACGTCGTCGTCGGTGGTGGTCTCCTCGCCGGCGGTGGTCTCCTCGGTGGTGTCGTCGCCGCTCTCCTCGGTGTCGGCGGCCTCATCACCCGACTCGTCATCGACGACGACGAGGCAAGCGGTGGTGGTGAAAGCGATGCCGAACACGCCGGCGAGAGCAAGGAAGGAAATGTTCTTGAACATGATGTCTCCGGTTGGGGGGCTGCATGCGGCCGGGGTGGCCTGTGCGGCGTCTCGACGGACGAAGGGAAAAGCCGTCGATTCAACCGCACGCAGAACGGATTGGTGGGGGGGCCACGTCCCGCATGCAGGCTGCGAGGCATAGCAGCTGGGATGCCAAGCACCAATTCTTCAAGGATCCCAAGGACCGTGAGTTTGACGATGTTGCAGGGGGCTGGAGCGAAGGTCTGACAGCGCTGTCAGGCCTGGCACGGATGTCATGGTCGACCAGCGATCATCTTCGCGTGCAGGGCCGCGGCCGCGACCTCGCCCTGCTCTCGGCTGACCAGCAGACCCAGAGACTGGCCGTCGCTGCGCATGCCCAACAAGGCCACGCCCTCGGCCTCGAGCTGCGTCAGCGCGAGTTCTACGGTGTCGGGTCGCTCTTCCAAGCCTGCGCCCACGAGCGTGACGAGGGCGAGATCGCGGCGCAGCTCCACGCTCGCGCTGCCGTCTTCGATATCCGCGACGAAGTCCCGCAGCCGCGCCTCCACCTCGCCCAGATCGTCCCGACCGGTCATCGAGAACAACCCCCGAGCGCCCCGCTCGTCGACCTGTAGGTAGCGCAGGCCGAGCCCGCCCACCAGCCGGGCGAGCCTCCCTCGACTCTGGCCTCCACCCTGGCCCCGACTCGGGTCATGGCGCCAGCTCAACTGAACATCGACGACCTCCGCGTCGCAGTGGAGGGCGCGAACTCCCGTGGGCGCGGCCGGGTTGTTGCGGATGACCGTCTGCCCCTTGCGCCCGGCCTGGGGAAAGGTCGCCTGGGCGTAGATGGCGATCCCCCGCTCGGCCGCGAGCTCGACGGCCTGGGCGTGGAGGACCTTGGCCCCCGCCCGCGACAGGGCCTGCATCTCCTCGTAGCCGAGCTCGTCGAGGCGAGCCGCGCCCTCGACCTTGCGCGGGTCCGCGTCGTAGACCCCGTCGACGTCGCTGTGGATCTCGCAGTCCGCACCCAGGGCCGCGGCCAGGGCGACGGCGCTCGTGTCCGAGCCCCCGCGGCCGAGGGTCGTCACCTCGCGCTTGTAGGACACCCCCTGGAAACCACCGACGACGACGACGTGGCCCGCCGCGAGCTCGTCGAGGATGCGGAAGGGTCGGACCTCGACGATGCGCGCCCGGCCATGCTGGTGGTTGGTGATCACCCCGCACTGCGATCCGGTCAGGGAGATCGCCGACACGCCGAGGCCGTGGAGGGCCAGGGACAGGAAGGCCATGCTGGTCCGCTCGCCCGTGGTCAACAGCATGTCGAGCTCGCGGGGAGCCGGCGGCTCGCACAGCGCCTGCGCGTCGCGGACGAGGCCGTCGGTGGTCTTGCCCATGGCCGAGACCACGACCACCGTGGGTCGCTGCCTGGCCCGCGCCGCGACGATGCCTGCGACTTTGCGCAGGCGATCGAAGTCGGCGACGCTGCTGCCTCCGAACTTCATCACCACCGGGGTCTGCACGGACGAAGAGGGCTCGGGCACGGCGGGAGCATAACGCCCGAGGCCGCCGTGGACATTCCGAGCCAGCGTGTAGACTCCCCCGGATGCGGGTCACCGCGACCGAACGACGCCCCGAAGAGATCGCAGCCGACGCCTACGTCGTCCTCTACCGCTCGCCCCTTCGCGGCCACCCTCGCCCGCGCCTGTCCGAGCACCTGCGCGGCGACGCGGGCCGGCTCCTCGCCCGCACGCCCGGCGCGATCACCTGGCTCGAGAGCCACGGCCTGTCGACCCCGCGGGTGCTGCTCTACTGCCTGGGCCCGGAGCTCACGCCCTGGGACCCGGAGCTCGAGTACCTCGGCGGCCACGCGGGCAGCTTCGATCGCCAGGGCGAGGCCCTCGTGCGCCGTCGACAGCTGCGCAACGCCGGGGCGGCCATCGAGCGGGCCTGCTCCCAGCTGGGCATCCGCCACGTCGCCCTCGTCGGCGGGCCCGCGAGCGCGCTCGAGCCCGAGTCCCCGTGGGCCGGCTGCGATCCCCTGCTGCTCATCGAGGGCGCCATCCTCCGCGCCCACGGGGCCCGGGCCTGGGAGGGCGAGCCGAGCGAGAGCTCGCTGCGGCGCGTGACCCTGTGCCTCGAGCCGGGCGACGCCAAGACCGAGCGCGCGCGGCTCAAGACCCTGCTCAAGGTCCTCGACGCGGCCAACTTCGCCCGCGAGCTCGGCGACCTGCCGAGCAACATCGGGACGGCCCAGGGCATCGTCGAGCGCGTGCGTCGAAAGGTGACCGAGCAGGGCCTGCACCTCGCCGTGCGCACCGTCGCCGCCGACGAGGCCGCGGCCATGGGCATGGGCCTGTTTTGTGCCGTCGACGCGGGCGCGGCCACCCGCGGCTGCATCCTCCGCCTCGAGCACCGACCGCGCAAGCGCGGCGCGGGCAAGCGGCGGCCGGCGCTGTGCCTGGTCGGCAAGGGCCTGACCCACGACACCGGCGGCTACAACCTCAAGACCGGGCCCGGCGTCCACCAGCTCACCCACGACAAGTGCGGGGCGACGGCGGTGATCGGCGCGACCTTGGCGATCGCGGCCCTGGACCTCGACATCGACCTCATCGCCCTGTGCCCGCTGACCGAGAACGCCGTCGACGCCCGGGCCTTCAAGCCCGGCGACGTGCTCACGGCCCTCGACGGGACCACGGTCTACATCGAGAACACCGACGCCGAAGGTCGCCTGGTCCTCGCCGACGCCCTCGCCTGGCTCACCGAGCTCGACCCGACGCCGGACCTGGTCGTCGACCTGGCGACGCTGACCGGGGCGATCCACGGCGCCCTCGGGGAGCCCTTCGCCGGGCTCTACAGCAACGAGAACCGGGCCCGCGATCTGCTCCTCGGCGCCGGCCAGGCCACCGGCGAGCTGCTGTGGTCCATGCCCATCCACGAGATCCACGAGCGCGACCTGGGCCACCACAAGGCCGACATGCGCAACGTCGGCGTGTCCGCCGGCAGCCCGAGCGCGGCGGCGGCCTTCCTGCGCCACTTCGTGGACTACCCCTGGGCGCACATCGATCTGGCCGGCAAGGCCTACGCCGAGTACCCGCGGGAGTGCTTCGGCTCCGGGGCCACGGGCTTCGGCGCGCGCTTGCTGGTCGAGCTCGCCCAGCGGATGGTCCACGGCGCCGAGCTCCCTTGAATCCAAAAATTAACGCCCTCGCGGCCCCCCAAACCGTGCGACCATTGCCGGACCCGGACCGCGACGAGCTAGCCACCAGTCCGCGATGCAACGTCGCGGCCGAGACCGACCCGCACTGAAGGACTCATGCGACGGGGAACGCTCTGCGGCTTCTTTTTCCCCGTCACATGTTCGTGCCGAGCAAGTAGTTTTCGCGGTCCGGGTTTCCTTTCCTCCCCACACCTCCCGAGCCCGCATGCTCCTCGCCAACCTCATCCTCGAGCTGCGCCCGCTGCTGGCTGACCCCCAGGCCAACCTGCCGCAGATCACGGCCAAGCTCCGGGAGCAAGAGGACTTCGCCGAGTACGAGGTCGCCCGCCACTACGTGGCCAAAAAGCTCGAGCCGACGATCCGCGCGTGGCTCGACGACCCAGACCCGCGCGTGCGCCTCGAGGCCATCGCCGCCGTGCGCCGGACCTTCTCCAAGCCCGCGGCCGCCAAGGTCCTGCGCCACCTCGTCAAGGACGCGCACCTGCGCGTGCGCGGGGTGGCCCGGGAGGTCGTGTTCGAGCTGGGCCTCGACGACGTCGCGCTGCGCGACACGACCTTCCGCGTGCCCCGGAACCCGGCGGGCGGCGGGGGCTGGAACCCCTCGGGCTGGCACTTCGGCACGGGCTCGCACCGCGGCCACCCCCGGCTCGCGCCCGAGGCCGTGCGCGCCGGCTTGCCCGATCTGCCCGACCTCCCCGCGCTGCTGCGCTGGCTGAGCCTCGACGACGAGGCCGCGCTGCGCCGGCTGATGCGTCCAGGCAGCGCCGCCGGGGCCGCCTACGTCGACTTCGAGGTGCCCAAGAAGTCGGGCGGAACCCGGCTGATCTCGGCCCCCCGCGCCCCCCTGCGCGCGGTCCAGCGCAAGCTGCTCGCGGACATCCTCGCCCCCGTGCCCTGCCACGACGCCGCCCACGGCTTCGTCCCCGGGCGGTCCACGGTGACCCACGCGGCCCAGCACGTCGGCGCCAAGCTGCTGCTCCAGACCGACATCCGCGACTTCTTCCCGAGCATCCACTTTTGGCGGGTGCGCGGGCTGTTCTTCACCCTCGGCTACCGCGGCGACGTGGCCCGGGCGCTCGCCGCCCTGTGCACCCGCCGACCCGTGATCGCGGCCACCCGGACCGACGAGCGCCGGGTCGTGTGGCCTGGCGTGCTGCCCCAGGGCGCGCCCACCTCTCCGGCCCTGTCCAACCTCGCCTGCCGCCGCCTCGACGCGCGCCTGAGCGGCCTGGCGGCGCGGCTGGGCGCTCGCTACTCCCGCTACGCCGACGACCTCAGCCTGTCCTTCCACGACGACGAGGCCCTCGCCAAGCTCGACGTCGGCCGCGCCTTTTGGTGGATCGATCAGATCCTCCAGCAAGAGGGCTTCGCCGAGCACCCCAAAAAGCGCCGCATCCTCCGACCGCACCGGCGCCAACAGGTCACGGGCATCGTCGTCAACGAGCACCTCGCCATCCCCCGGGACGAGCGGCGGCGCTTTCGGGCCATGCTCCACAACTGCCGCGCCCACGGCCTCGACAGCCAGGCCAAGGTCTGGGCCCAGGCCCGCGGGCACGACCCCGAGCACGAGGGCCTGCGCGCGGACTTCCTCGCCTACCTGCGCGGCTACGCGGCCTACGGCGCCATGGTCCAGCCCAAGCTCGGCGCCCGCTGGCTCGCCGAGCTCGACGCCATGGTCCAGCCCGACACGCCCTGAGCACTGCTTTGCCCCCACAGCGCTCTCGGGACCGGGGACCCTTCGTCGCTCTCCGCTCCTCCGCTCTAGTAGTGGGGCAATGGAGTTCGTGCCTTGGAGACCCCTGGTGGTCGCCCCCGCTCGCGGGGGCGTGGGTCGGTCACAGCCTGGCGTCGTCCGCGACGCCAACAAAGTAGGCGGAGACCCCGCTCAGCGGATCCGCACGCCCCGGCCCCAGCGCGCCCGCATGCGCTCGACGGCCTCGCGGTTGCGCGAGCCGACCCAGCCCGAGGCCTCGACGACGCGCAGCCCGGCGAGCCCGGGCACGTCGATGCAGACAACGAAGTCTTCGATCGCGATGTCCGTGTTGGTCACGTAGATGCCCTCGAGCTTCTCGAGGCCCTCGGTCTCGCACAACTTGTCGAGGGTCTCCGTGCTCACCTCTTCGTTGCCCGAGAGGTAGAGGTGCCGCCACTGCCTGCGCTGCTCCGACGCGAGCAGACCCGCGACGCCCTCGTCGGTGATCTCGTTGCCGGTGAGCGTCAAGCGCTCGAGGGTCTCCGTGCGCAGGTCCCAGAGCGCTCCGCAAGCCTCGTCGTCGAGGCCCACGTCCACGAGGTTGAGGGCCTCGAGGCGCCCGAAGGGCAGCTTCCCGAGGGCGGCGATGCCCTCGGCGCTGAGCGAGCCCGAGAGCTTGAGGTAGCGCAGGCCCTCGGCCCAGCTCGTGTCGCCCTCGGCCCAGCTCTCGAGCTGATCGTCGTCGACGCCCTCGAGGCGCAGGCGCTGGACCGGCTCGCGGGCGAACAGCTCGACCATCGCCGCGCCGTCCAGGCCCTTGCCCGAGCCGCTGAGCTCGCGGATGAAGCCGTGCACGAAGCGCGGCCGCAGCCTGCCGAGACTGCGCGCGTCGGCCCACTGCTTCCAGCTCTCGACGTAGGGCTGCTGGAGCTCGTCGATGCGCGCACGGATCCCCCGACGCTGGCTCCGGAACGCGCCGCGCTCGTGGACGCCGAGGCTGACCAGCTCGCCGCGGGGATCCCCCACGCGCATCAGCCAGTCCGCGTAGACCTGCCAGGCCGCGCTCGCCTCCTCGTCCGAGCGGAGCTTCGGGTCGAGGGCCGCCGCCTCGAGTTCGAGGTTGCGCTGCCGAGCCGCGGGGGAAGAAGGCGAGGCCATCGCCCCCATCATCTCCGGGGTGGGGCCAGCCACAAAGCCAGTCACCAAGCCGGTCACGAAGGCGACGCGCAAAACCCTGAGCGGCGAAAGATCAGTCCGCGGGCTCGCGGGTCAACCGACGTTTGAGACCCGTTTTGAGCGGTCCCGCCCGGTCCAAAGATCATGTGACAAAAAGGTTGCGACGTCGCGCGAATTGCGGGACTTTATCTGTCCGTCCTGCAACGGAAACCGTCGCGG
>NZ_ABCS01000167.1 GCF_000170895.1 Plesiocystis pacifica SIR-1
AGCAGGGAGCCGAAGGGCTCGCGCCACGCCGGGCTGCCGCACACCGCCAGCGCGCCGAGGGTCTCGCCGTGGTAGCTGTTGCGCAGGGCCGCGAAGCGCCGCTTGCCCGAGCGCCCGTCCGTCTGCCCGCACAGCACGCGGCGCTGGTAGCTGAGCTTGAGCGCGACCTCGATGGAGGCCGAGCCGCAGTCGCTGTAGAACACCCTCGCCGTGTCGAGCGCGCGCGCCCGATCAGGCGCGCGCGTCGACCCTGCTCACTGAGGCTGGATGCCGCAGGAGTTGACCTCGCTGGGGATGCAGCCGGTGCACTCCCAGCGGAAGTTGTCCAGCAGCACGCCGGTGGCCAGGACGCTGTCGGCCATGTCGGCGATGAAGAAGGTCAGCTCGAAGGTCTCCTCGGGCACGGCCGAGCCACGCGCGACGAACCAGCCGGTGCCGGCGTTGCCCTCGAAGCCGGTGCCCGCGAGCTCGGGGGCGTTGTCCTTGTACTGGAAGGCGCCCGCGTCCTCGAGGGAGGTGATGGTCAGCGGGGCGTCGTTCACGAAGGTGATGTTGCCGGTGTAGCTCTCGGAGGTCGACCAGGCGATGAACAGGTCGTTGTACTGGGTGTTGTACCAGGACGGGAATTCCGAGGAGAAGTAGGCGAAGTCGAAGATGTAGCCCTCGGTGCCCACGGGCACGGTGAGGTTCATGGTCATCCACAACTTGTCGTTGGGGTTGTTCCAGCCGTTGACGACCCAGTGGTTGTAGAGGCTGTCGGAGCAGTCGTTGACCAGGTCGCAGTCCATGAAGGGCGTGCCGCCGGCGCCCATGTTGGAGCCGTACTGAGCCGAGAGCGGCGCCGGGAGGCCGCCGTTGTCCTCGTTTTGGTTGTCGCCGTTGCCGCCCTGCGAGCCGTTTTGCTCGACGACGACGCCCTGGCCGTTGGGCTGGGCGACGACGCCGGTGCTCAGGATGAGGATGGTGCTCGAGGTGTTGGCGGGGATGGGGTCGGGCAGGGGCGTGTTGGGGTCGCCGTCGTCCGGGGGCTGCCAGGCGTCGTCGTTGGCGGCCCACAGCAGGTTGCCGAAGTTGTCGCCCGGGGCCGAGCCGAAGCCGGTCGCCACGCGCCAGGCGTTGGTGTTGTTCGAGTTCATCGTGACGTTGTTGGCCACGACGGTGCTCGTCGGGTCGGCGCCACAGTTGACGCCGATGGCCTCGAAGGCGTCGTTGGTCTGGAAGTCGTCGCAGTCGACGTACTGCGCGGGCGCCTCACAGCCGTTGTTTTGGCCAGTGGTCGAGGTCGTCGTGTCTTCTTCGCCCATGGTCTCGCCCATGGTCTCTTCGCCCTGGGTCTCGCCCATGGTCTCCTCGCCCATGGTCTCTTCGCCCTGGGTCTCGCCCATGGTCTCCTCGCCCATGGTCTCCTCGCCCATGGTCGTCTCGCCCATGGTCGTCTCACCCATGGTCTCCTCGCCCATGGTCTCCTCGCCCATGGTCGTCTCGCCCATGGTCGTCTCGCCCATGGTCTCGCCCTGCTCTTCACCGTTGGTGGTGGACTCGGTGGTGTCCTCGTTGCCGATGGTGTCCGAGCTCTCGTTGCCGATCTCGTCGTTGCCGCCTGCGTCGTTCGTGTCGTCCGCGCAGGCCATCGCGGTACCCGCGAGGCAAGTCGAGAACCCGATCAAAAGAAGTTTCCGCTGCATGCCGAACACTCTGCCATGCTCGAAGCCGAGCATGGCAGCTCGTGTCTCGTGAGTCGGCGAGAAGAGCACGCTACGCTCCGCAGAACGCGCGTAGAACGACGAACGGGGATCGGCGAAGCGCCGACGAAGCACCAACGATTGGGGGGCGTGGCAACGAGAAAGGCGGATGAGCAGGGAGCTCATCCGCCTCGGCTACACCTCGCGGCACGAGGTGTTGGGCTGATCGACTACTGGGGCTGGATGCCGCAGGAGTTGACCTCGCTGGGGATGCAGCCGGTGCACTCCCAGCGGAAGTTGTCGAGCAGGGCGCCGGTGGCCAGGATGCTGTCGGCCATGTCGGCGATGAAGAAGGTGAGCTGGAAGGTCTCCTCGGGCACGGCCGAGCCGCGGGCGACGAACCAGCCGGTGCCGGCGTTGCCCTCGAAGCCGGTGCCCGCGAGTTCGGGGGCGTTGTCCTTGTACGCGAAGGCGCCAGCGTCCTCGAGGGAGGTGATGGTCAGCGGGGCGTCGTTCACGAAGGTGATGTTGCCGGTGTAGCTCTCGGAGGTCGACCAGGCGATGAACAGGTCGTTGAACTGGGTGTTGTAGTAGGCGGGGAACTCCGAGGAGAAGTAGGCGAAGTCGAAGATGTAGCCCTCGGTACCCGCGGGCACCTCGAGATCCATGGTCATCCACAACTTGTCGTTGGGGTTGTTCCAGCCGTTGGTGAACCAGTGATCGTAGAGGCTGTCGGAGCAGTCGTTGACCAGGTCGCAGTCCATGAAGGGCGTGCCGCCGTTGCCCATGTTGGAGCCGTACTGGGCCGAGAGCGGAGCCGGGAGGCCGCCGTTGTCCTCGTTGTTGTTGTTGCCGTTGCCGCCCTGCGAGCCGTTGCCCTCGACCACCACGCCCTGAGCGTTGGGGGCCGCGACGACGCCGGAGCTGACGATCAAGATCGTGCTCGAGGTGTTGGCGGGGATGGGATCGGGCAGGGGCGTGTTGGGGTCGCCGTCGTCCGGGGGCTGCCAGGCGTCGTCGTTGGCGGCCCACAGCAGGTTGCCGAAGTTGCTGCCCGGGGCCGAGCCGAAGCCGGTCGCCACGCGCCAGGCGGCGGAGTTGTTCGAGTTCATCGTGGTGTTGGAGGCGATGACGGTGCTCGAGGCGTCGTCGCCACAGTTGATGCCCAGCGCCTGGAAGGCGTCGTTGGTCTGGAAGTCGTCGCAGTCGACGTACTGCGCCGGGGCCTCACAGTCGGGGTTTTGGTTGGTCGTGGTGGTGGTGGTCTCCTCCTCCATGCCCATGTCGGTGGTGTCGTCCATGGTCTCGCCCATGTCCGTGGTGTCCATGGCGGTCTCACCCATGTCGGTGGTGTCGTCCATGGTCGTCTCACCCATGTCGGTGGTGTCGTCCATGGTCGTCTCACCCATGTCGGTGGTGTCGTCCATGGTCGTCTCACCCATGTCGGTGGTGTCGTCCATGGTCGTCTCGCCCATGGTCTCGCCCTGCTCTTCACCGTTGGTCGTGGTGTCCTCGCCGTTGGTGGTCTCTTCACCGACGGTGTCGGAGCTCTCGCCGACGTCGTCGTCGGCGGTGCCACCGTCGCTGGTGTCATCGGCGCAGGCGAAGGCCATCGCCGTCAAGCAAGTCGTGAACCCAATCAGTAGCTGTCGCTTCATCGCTCCAAGCATGCCGATCGATCACGGCGATGGGGGCGCTAGGTCGCCGTGGAACGCGCGCGCCGACGTGAGGGATCCCCGGGCTCGCGCGCGCAATCTCGCTGGAAAAACCGCGGCGAGTGGAGATGGCCAGCAGATGAGCAAAAACGAAAGGAGCGAGGCTCTCGCCACGCTCCTTTCGTTGGGTCTGACCGTCTCCGCGGTGGGGGTCGGTCAGCCGAGGCTCACTGGGGCTGGATGCCGCAGGAGTTGACCTCGCTGGGGATGCAGCCGGCGCACTCCCAGCGGAAGTTGTCGAGCAGCACGCCGGTGGCGAGGACGCTGTCGGCCATGTCCGCGATGAAGAAGGTGAGCTGGAAGGTCTCCTCGGGGATGGCCGAGCCGCGCGCGACGAACCAGCCGGTGCCCGCGTCACCCTCGAAGCCGGTGCCCGCGAGCTCGGGGTCGTTGGCCTTGTACTGGAAGGCGCCCGCGTCCTCGAGGGAGGTGATGGTCAGCGGGGCGTCGTTCACGAAGGTGATGTTGCCGGTGTAGCTCTCGGAGGTCGACCAGGCGATGAACAGGTCGTTGTACTGCGTGTTGTAGTACGTGGGGAACTCCGACGAGAAGTAGGCGAAGTCGAAGATGTAGCCCTCGGTCTCGACCGGGACGGTGAGCTCCATGGTCATCCACAACTTGTCGTTGGGGTTGTTCCAGCCGTTGGTGTACCAGTGGTCGTAGAGGCTGTCGGAGCAGTCGTTGACCAGGTCGCAGTCCATGAAGGGCGTGCCGCCGGCGCCCATGTTGGAGCCGTACTGAGCCGAGAGCGGCGCCGGGAGGCCGCCGTTGTCCTCGTTTTGGTTGTCGCCGTTGCCGCCCTGCGAGGCGTTGCCCTCGACGACGACGCCCTGGCCGTTGGGCTGCGCGACGACGCCGGTGCTCAGGATGAGGATGGTGCTCGAGGTGTTGGCGGGGATGGGATCGGGCAGGGGCGTGTTGGGGTCGCCGTCGTCCGGGGGCTGCCAGTCGTCGTCGTTGGCGGCCCACAGCAGGTTGCCGTAGTTGTCGCCAGGGGCCGAACCGAAGCCGGTCGCCACGCGCCAGGCGTTGGCGTTGTTCGAGTTCATCACCGCGCTGTTGGCCACGACGGTGCTGCTCGGGTCGGCGCCACAGTTGACGCCGATGGCCTGGAAGGCGTCGTTGGTCTGGTAGTCGTCGCAGTCGAGGTACATCGAGGGCGCCTGACAACCGTTGGGGTTGTCGGTCGTCTCGGTGGTCTCTTCCTCGCCCATGGTCTCGCCCATGTCCGTGGTGTCCATGGCCGTCTCACCCATGTCGGTGGTGTCATCCATGGTCTCGCCCATGTCGGTGGTGTCGTCCATGGTCGTCTCACCCATATCGGTGGTGTCGTCCATGGTCGTCTCACCCATGTCGGTGGTGTCGTCCATGGTCTCGCCCATGTCGGTGGTGTCGTCCATGGTCGTCTCGCCCATGGTCTCGCCCTGCTCTTCACCGTTGGTCGTGGTGTCCTCGGTGGTGTCCTCCTCGCCGACGGTGTCGGAGCTCTCGCCGACGTCGTCGTTGCCGGAGTCACCGTCGGTGGTGTCGTCGGCACAGCCGATGGCGCCAGCGAGGGAGAGAGCCAGACTCGCGGTCAAGACAGTTTGGAATTTCTTCATCATCAGTCAGTTGTCCTCTGCTAGGGGCGTGAAAATTTTGCTGAGCGTGCATCCGCAACGCGTCCCCCCGATGGGCTGCACGGTGTCGTTTTTAGCGTGAGGTGGCTGGAGTAAACAACGAAGAAAGACACTGGCGTTTCTGCCCCGTGGCACCTGGATTCGATCCGGTGGGCGGGCGCGCCGGCCGTGCTGGCCTGGAGCCACTGCGAAGCCCTGTGCGCGGAACGTCTGGGCGTCCAGTTCTGGGCCCAATCGGCCCCATGGCGGCCCTGGGGGGTCGTGGCGCGGTACATGCCTTATGCTCCGCCCGCTCATGCTGACCTACGTCGATGGAGAGTTTTTGCCAGACGAGAACGCCACGATTAGCGTTCGTTGTCGCGCCCTGAACTACGGTCTTGGATGTTTTGGTGGAATTCGCGGCTACATGGATGATGCGGGTGAACAGCTGTACGTGTTCCGCCTCGACGATCACGTCCGTCGCCTCGAGCGGTCCGCCAAGGTCCTGTGCCTGCGCCTGACCGAGGGCCGGGACGCCGTCTACAGCGCCGTCCTCGAGCTCCTGCGCCGCAACGAGATTCGCCACGACATCTACGTTCGGCCCATGGTCATCTCGGGCTCGAACCTGCTGGCCCCGGTGCTCCGCGAGGAGGACTCGAGCACGATCATCTGGTGCATGCCGCTCAAGCGCTACATCGACAAGGACGCCATCGACGTGTGCGTCTCGTCGTGGCGGCGGACCCCGGACAACGCCATCCCGTCCCGCACCAAACCCACGGGAGGCTACCTCAACAGCGCCCTGGCGCGGCGAGAGGCCTACGACAACGGCTACGACGAGGCCATCTTCCTGACCGAGGGCGGGATGGTCTCGGAGGGCAGCGCCGAGCACATCTTCCTGGTCCGCGACGGCACGCTGATCTCGCCCCCGAGCACCGAGGACAACCTCGACGGCATCACCCGGCGCTCGCTCATCACCATGGCCACGGAGGACCTCGGCTACGCCTTCGTGGAGCGCCCGATCGGGCGTACGGAGCTCTACGTCGCCGATGAGATGTTCCTGTGCGGGACCGGGGCGCAGGTCACCCCAGTCCGCTCCGTCGACAAGCGCGTCCTCGGCGATGGCGGCATTGGCCCGATCACGGAGCGCATGTCGGCTCACTTCCAGGACGTGGTCCATGGGCGCGTCGAGGCGCGCATGGACTGGCTGACTCCGGTCTGGGTCTGAATTCGAACCCCCTGCTGGGTGTGGGCTGGAGCACCTTTTGTGGACCAGCCGTCGCTCAGCAGTTGACGCGCGCTCCAAACTCCCAGGAGATCTCTAGGTGGGTGATCCCAAGCTCCAAGCTGGCGGCTCGGCCAGCGACTCGTCCCTGCACCCCATCGTCAAGGCGCGGTGGGGGATCTTGTTGGCCTTCCTGGCACTGTGTGTCTGGCTGATCCCCGGGGTCACGCAGATCCAAAACGACGACGACGTCCTCGCCTTCTTGCCGCCGGATCACCCGGAGGTCGTCAACTTCCACGAGGTCGCCGATCGCTTCGGGATGATGGAGGTCGCGCTGGTCGGGCTCTCGGCCAAGGGTGAGGACCTGCTGACGCCCCAGCGCGTGGCCCAGGTCCGCGACCTGGCGATCAAGACCAAGGAGCTCGGCGGGGTCAAGACGGCGCTCTCGTTCGCCGACTTGCCCAACCCGGTGGTCACCGACGACGGACTGATCGTCGACGCCCTCGTGCCCACGTCGCTGACCGACCCGGACGCGATCCGCGAGCAGGTGCTCGGCAGCCGCGACGCCGTCGGCAACCTGGTCTCCGAAGACGGCGAGGCCGCGGCGCTGCTGGTGTTCTTGCTGCCCCGGGACGGCGACGGGCCCGAGGCCTTCGCCGCGCGGCGCCAGACCCTGGACGATCTGCGCGCCCTGGTCGAGTCCGACTGGGACGGCGAGGCCTACTTCGCGGGCGCGCCCTACGTCGAGATGGCGGCGTCGAGCTCGAGCCGCACGGACATCGAGCGGCTCTCGCCCATCGTCATCGGCGTGCTGGCGATCGCCTCGGCGCTGCTGCTCGGCTCGATCTCCGCCGCGTTCTTGAACCTGCTGGTCACGGGCCTGGGCGTCGCGCTGATCATGGGCGCCCACGGCCGCTTCGAGGAGGCCCTGACCATCGTCAGCTCCTCGACGCCGGTCATGATGGTCGCCCTCGGCGGGGCCTTCGGCGTGCACATGCTCGCGGGCTACCAGCGCCACGAGGGCACCAGCCAAGAGCGGGCCTCGAAGACCGTGCGCGAGCTGTGGAAGCCCGTGCTGATGTCCGGGGCGACGACCGCCGTGGCCTTCTTCGCCCTGGTCGTCATGCCCCAGGTGCCGATGCAGCGCTTTGGCGTGGTCGCGGGCAGCTCCATGCTCTTGCTGCTGGTCATGGCCCTGCTGGTGCTCCCGGCCCTGCTCGCGGTGCTGCCCGACGGCCTGCTCGAGCACCGGCCCGAGCGGCCCCTGCCCATGCCGGGGCAGCCCCCGGGCTGGGTCTTGGTGCTCATCGCCGCGGTCAGCCTGTTCCTGGCCCGGGGCATGAGCGCCGACCCGGACACCGCCAACGTGTTCGATGAGGACAGCGAGGTCCGCGTCGCCAACACCTTTTTTGATGACAATTTCGGAGGTTCGGCCTTTTTGCAGGTCACCGTCGAGGGCGATCTGGGCGAGGCCGAGGTCCAGCGGATGATCCGCGACATGTCCGAGGAGCTCCTGGCCATCGAGGGCGTCGCCGACGTGCGCTCGGTGTTCGAGCCGGTGCAGGTGCTCAACGCGGCCCTCGGCGGCCGCCGGGGCGTGCCCGAGACGACGCCGCGGACCCGCCGGGTGCTGACCTACCTCATCGGCCACCCGGCCATGGCCCAGCTGATGACCGAGGAGGCCGACGGGGCCCTGCTGCACATCAAGCTCGCGCCCATGGACGGGGCCAGGCAGGTCGAGGTGACCGCGGCGATCCGCGAGGTCGTCGAGCGCAACGCCCCCGAGGGCGATCGCATGCGCGTGGCCAGCACCTCGGCGCCGGCCGTGGCCGAGGTCCGCGACGCCAAGGTCGGCGCGGCCCTGGCCCGCCTGGCCGAGACGGAGGTCGACGTCGCCGCCCTGCGCAGCGGCAAGACCAAGGCGCCCAAGGCCCTGGTCGCCAAGGTCACCGCGCTGCGCGACGAGCTCGACGATCCCGACGAGGGCATCTTCGCCGTCGACATCCCCGACGCCGAGATGACGGCGATGACCGTCGACGACCTGCTGAGCCTGCGCGGCGAGAAGCTCGAGCAGTACATGCGCGACAAGCTGCCCACGGCCGTGGCCGAGGACCCCGAGGGCATCGCCCCGGCGGCCAAGCACCTCGGCCAGTGGATCGACGAGGAGAAGGGCAAGTACGAGGTCGAGGGCTGGTGCGCCACCTTGGGCATCGAGGAGCGCTGCGAGGAGCTGCTGCCCCGCCTCGGCGAGCTCAAGGACGAGGAGTGGCGCGTGGCCGCGAGCGTCGACGTGGGCGACGCGGAGGTCCGCGAGTTCGACGTCCGCGTGCGGCTCACGGGTCAGCCGGTCATCGGCCAGGCCTTCGCCGAGTCCGTGACCACCTCGCTGTGGCAGTCGACGATCGTCTCGATCCTCGCCCTGTCCGTGGTCCTGCTCATCGCCCGCTCGCTCTTCGCCCTGATCCCGGCGCTGTGGACCCTCGCGTTCTCGGCGGGGATCATCGCCCTGCTCGGTCACCCGATCAGCGTGGGCACCTCGATGATCACCTGCATCGCGCTGGGGGCGGGGGTCGACTTTGCGATCCACCTCGGCTTTCGGGCGCGGCAGTACGAGCGCGGCGCGGGTCAGCGCGCGGTCAAGGAGCTCGGCGCGGTCGTCGTGATCAGCGCGGTCCAGCTCGCGCTGGCCTTCTCGGTGCTGCTGTTCTCCGAGATGCCGCCCTTGCAGCAGTTCGGCATGGGCTTGTCGATCGGCCTGATCGGCGCCGCTTTGGGTGCAGTGTGGTTCACACCCATGTTGCTCCGCGACCCCAAGGACGCCGGCTCAAAGCCGAGCTCTGGCGGCGATCCAGACGGCTCCAAGGCCAAAGCCGACTCGTGACCAAAGCTGCGCACCAAGGTGCGCGCTGAAGGCGATTCACCCTGGCCTGGAGCGAGGCCGCGCGGGCTCGCTCATGGTGCTGTGATCCCGATCACCGCTACGGGCTCGAACACCGTCCAGAGGCTGAAAATCGGGCGGAAAAATAGAGAATAGGCAGTATCGGTCGGCGTCCAAGGCCCGCGTGACCAGCCTCGGCCCCCCGCCGTAGCGTCGGTCATCCGACACGAGCTAGACCCGGAGTTCCCATGAAGCCCTCGACCGTCCTGTCCGCCTTCCTCGTCTGTGCCCCCGTCGCCCTGGCCATCGTCACGCCTCCCGCCGTGGCCCATGCCGCCGACGGAGCCGCCGTGCTCAAGAAGCTCGACAAGGACGCGTCCGTGTTCGCCGACACCAGCTACGTCGCGACCATGGACATCTACAAGAACGGCAGCAAGCGCAAGACGCTGAAGTTCGACATGGTCATGAAGGGCCTCGACAAGCAGTACATCAACTTCACGGCCCCCGGTGACGTCGCCGGCATGAAGGTGCTGATGTCCGGGGACAACATGTGGATGTACAGCCCCGAGTTCGGCAAGGTCCGCAAGGTCGCCGCGCACGCCCAGAGCCAGGGCATGTTCGGCAGCGAGTTCACCACCGAGGACATGGCCAACGCCAGCCTCGGCAAGCACTTCGACGCGAGCATCGACGGGACCTCGGGCAACGAGACCACGCTGACGCTGACGCCCAAGGCCGAGTACCCCAGCAGCTACTCCAAGGTCGTCATCGTCATCGACAAGACCAAGGGCGGCGTGACCAAGCTGACCTACTACGACGGCTCGGGCTCGGCCGTCCGCGAGCAGACCCGCAAGGGCTGGGCGAAGGTCGAGGGCCACCGCATGCCCACCAAGATCAGCATGAAGAACCTCAAGACCGGGGCCGAGACGGTGATCACGCTGTCCGACGTCAAGGTCAACCAGGGCGTCGAGGATGCCCTGTTCTCCAAGCGCACGCTGCTGCGCTAACCCTCCTGCACGACGTGACCCCTGCCGACTCGCTCCTCTCCCTCTTCCTGATCCTCGGGCAGCCGCCGGCCGACTCGCCGGCTGACTCGGTAGAGCAGGGAGCTCCCGACGCGTCCAGTCCCAGTGACTCGGGCGCGTCGTCCGTTTCCGACGCGCCGGCGGACGGGGACGCGCCCGCGGCCGAGGACCCCGCGGGCGATCCCGATTCTGACGAGGAGGCCGACGCCGCGATGATGGACGCCTTCTTCGGCGGAGGCGGAGGCGAGGACGACGGGGGGGGCGAGGCCGCGGCCCCGGGCGAGCAGGGCGAGGGCCCCGAGGAGGTCGTCGAGGGCGGCGAGAGCACCGAGACCATCGTCGGCGGCACCGACATCGCCCCGGCCGAAGACCTCGACATGAGCGACATCTTCGGCTCGGAGGAGGACCTGTCCGAGATCCCCGACATCGAAGAGGTCGCGCCCACGGCCGGTCCGGCCACGGGCTCGGGCCTGTTCGGCGGCAAGCTCGACTTCCGCGCGCGCATCGTCAGCAGCGTCTACGTCGACATCGACAACCTCTACCAGGGCTCGCGCTGGAACCCCGAGCAGCCGACCTTGGCCGACAGCGTCGCCCCGCCCTCGGCCTTCAAGGTCGGCAACGCCATCCCCCGCGGCACGGTCAGCCGCAACGAGAACCGCCTCGAGTTCTCGTTCTCCTACGAGCCCAACGAGCACATCCGCATCGTCGGCGACGTCGAGCCCGTGTTCCTGGGCGTGTCGCAGGTCAGCGGCCTCGACGACCTGGCCTCGCGCCAGCTGCTCACGCCCTTCCACGTCGAGTCCGACGCGGCCTACGTCGGCATCTACGACGCCCTGCCCAACCTCGACATCAAGATCGGCCGGCAGATCGTCGTGTGGGGCACGGCCGACAAGTTCAACCCGACCAACAACATCAACCCCGACGACCTCGAGGACCGGCCGATCTTCACCGAGCCGATCGCCAACCAGATGGTCGTCGTCGACTTCTCCCCGCTGCAGGACAAATTGTGGTTCCAGGGCGTCTACGTGCCCCTGTTCTACCCGGCCCTGCTGCCGCCCTCGGCCTCCCAGGCCCTCGGCGACCCGCAGACCCCGGTCTACTTCGCCGAGCAGTCCGACCGCGACAAGCTGACCTTCCTGCAGGGCTTCATCACCGCGAACGCCCAGTTCAACCCCCGGGTCAGCACCCAGGTCGAGCAGCCGCCGGTCAACATCATGAACGGCCAGGCCGCGTTCAAGATCGGCTCGCGCCTGGGCCCCGTCGACTTCAGCGCGTCCTACTACTACGGCTTCCACGACATCCCCATCCCCCTCGAGACCCAGTCCGAGAGCCTCGCGCCGCTGACCGACGACCCCGTCGACGGCTACTGGTTCGCCTCGGACGTGACCCTGGTCTACCCGCGGATGCACGTCGCCGGCCTCGACTTCGCCGCGCAGGTCCCCTTCCTCGACGACCTGGGCCTGTGGGCCGAGGGCGCGCTGATCTTCCCGGTCCAGGACTACGACTTCCACGTCGAGATGCCCGTGCCCCTCGACATCACCCCCGACGACGGCGTGGCCAACCCGGTGACCGAATTCACCGGCGCCATCGTCAAGAAGCAGCCCTTCGTCAAGGCCACCGTCGGCACCGACTACACCATCGGCAAGCACGTCTACGTCCAGGCCCAGTACCTGCGCGGCATGATCGACGACTTCGGCGCGGGCAACATCGGCAACTACATCCTCGCCGGCAGCGACCTGATCTTCTTTGGCCGCCACCTCATCTTCCGCGTGTTCGCCATCACCGAGCTGCCCAGCCAGCGCGGCGTCGACCCGAGCACGGTGATCGCCCCGAACATCATCATGGTGCCGCCGTGGGGCTACGTGACCCTCGAGCTCGGCGGGTTCGCGGCGATCGGCAAGAACACGACGAAGTTCGGGCAGACGGCCACGGGCTCGTCGATCGCCTTCTTCAAGGTCGCCGGCGCGTTTTAGCCTTCTATGCCCCCGCAGGCGCTGAGGACCGGGGACGCTTCGTCGCTATCCGCTCCTCCGCTTGGGCTTGTCCTCAAACTCGTTCGTGCCTTCTAGGGGGCATGTGGTCGCCCCCTGAGGGGCGTTTGTTTGGCGGGGGTGAGGAAGCGTTGTTTGGCG
>NZ_ABCS01000166.1 GCF_000170895.1 Plesiocystis pacifica SIR-1
AAAGCTCACAGTACACCCGGTACAGCTTCGTTTTGGCTTCGCGGTCTCGCACGCCGGTGACGCACTGTGGCCCGCGCCGAGAAAATCCCCGGCCTGCTAGACCCAACGCGACTCCTCATCGAGGTAGTCCAGACTGGCACAATTACTCAGGGCATTCGCAATCCCCACTGGAGGAAAGCGAACGCCCTGGAGCCGGAGCGAGCCGGAACTAAGCGAGCTGCTTGGCGAGCTCTTCGGCCGCGTGCGCGACCACGTCGTCGAGACCAGCGACCTTGGGACCGCCCGCCTGGGCCATGTCCGGGCGACCGCCCCCGCGACCGTCGACGTGCACCACCAAGGCCGCGGCGAGCTTGCCCGCGTGGACGATCTTGCCCTTGGCGAGGTCCTTGGTCGTGGCCACGAGCAGGTTGGCCTTGCCGTCGCGCTCGCCGGCGAGCACGACCACGCCCGAGCCCATGCGGTCGCGCAGGGTGTCCGCGGCCTCGCGCATGATCTTGGGGTCGGCCACGGGGATGCGCCGGGCCGTCAGCTTGACCGTCTTGCCGCCGCCCTCGACCTCGACGACCTCGCTGGCCTGGCTGCCGCCGCCGCCCGTGGCCAGCTTGCGCTTGAGCGAGTCGATCTCCCGGCCTCGGGCCGCGAGCTCCTCGTGCAGCTTCTCGAGCCGCCCGAGCACCTCGCCCAGGTCCCGGGCGCGCAGGTCACTGGCGACCTGATCGACGACCTCGGCACGCTCTTGAACCCACTCGACGGCGCCCATGCCCGTCATCGCCTCGATGCGGCGCACGCCCTGGGCCACGCCGCCCTCGGCGACGATCTTGAACAGGCCGACGTCGCCGGCTCGCGCCACGTGGGTGCCGCCGCACAGCTCGACGGAGCGCTCCTCGCCCGCCTCGGTCTCGACCTCGCCGATCGTGACCACGCGGACCTCGGCGCCGTACTTCTCCCCGAACAGGCCGATGGCGCCGGCCTGCTTGGCGTCGGCGAGGCTCATCTCCGCCGTGCCCGTGGGCGCGTTGGCGAGGACCATGGCGTTGACCTCGGCCTCGATGCGCCGGGTCTCCTCGCGGGTCACCGAGCGCGCGTGGGAGAAGTCGAAGCGCAGGCGATCGGGGGCGACCAGCGAGCCCTTTTGGGCCACGTGCTTGCCCAGCACCTTGCGCAGGGCGTGGTGGAGCATGTGCGTGGCCGAGTGGTTGCGACGGATCGCGTCGCGGCGAGCGACGTCGACCTCGAGGACAAAGCGCTGGCCCACGGCGATGGAGCCCCCGGCGAGCTCGCCGTGGTGGACGTGCAGGCCGCCCGTGGGCTTGGAGGTCTGGGTCACGGTCACCACCGCGCCGCCGTCGACGGCCCGGAGCGCGCCGGTGTCCCCGACCTGGCCGCCGCTCTCGCCATAAAAGGGCGACTGATCGAAGATCAGCTCGACGGCCTGGCCGGCCTGGGCCGACTCGACCCGGGTGGGCTCGAGCGCGGGCTCCCCCTCGGCCGGCTCGGGCGCGGGGATCACGATGGCCTTCAGCGTGGCCTCGCCCGCGGTCGCGCCGTAACCGAGGAAGGCCGTGCCCTGGCCGAGCTCGTTGACGATGTCGAAGTAGACGTCGGCGACCTTCGAGCCCCCGCCGCCGGCGAAGCTCGACTCGCCCTTTTGGGCCTCGAGCTTCTCGGCCACGGCCGCCTCGTCGAGGGTCAGCTCGTTCTCCTCGGCGATGACTCGGGTCAGGTCGATGGGGAAGCCGGCGCTGGTGTAGAGGTCGGCCGCCTCGTCGACGGGGAAGACCTTCGAGCCCTCGGCCTCGAGCCCGGCGAGGATCTTGGACACGCGCCGCAGCCCCCGGGCCAGGGTCCGCCGAAAGCCCTCTTCTTCGATCTTGACCGCGCCAGCGATGACCTCGCGAGCCTCGCGCAGCTCCGGGTAGGCCTCGCCAAAGCGATTCACGACCTCGTCGCAGACCTCGTGGAAGAACAGGTCCTCGAGGCCCACCAAGGTCGCGTGGCGGATCGCCCGGCGCATGATCCGGCGCAGCACGTAGGGCCGCCCGGTCTGGTCCGGGGTCACGCCGTCGGCGATCAAAAAGGCCGTCGCGCGGGCGTGGTCGGCGATGACCCGGTAGCTGGCCTCGCGCTCGCCCTGGTGCCCGGACACGCCGGCGAGGGCCTTGACCTTGTCGACGATGGGCACGAACAGCCCGGTCTCGTAGTTGGTCTCGACCCCCTCGAGCACGGCGGCGAGGCGCTCGAGGCCCGCGCCCGTGTCCACCGAGGGCGCCGGGAGCTTGGTCATCTCGCCGCTGGCGAGCTTCTCGTACTGCATGAACACGAGGTTCCACAGCTCCATGTACTTGTCGTCCTCGAAGGCCGGGCCCTTGCCGGGCTTGCCGCCGTCAGGGGGCGCGCCACCTTCTCCGCGCCAGATGTGGATCTCCGAGCACGGCCCGCAGGGCCCCGTGTCGCCCATCTGCCAGAAGTTCTCCTTGGCGTCGAAGGCGTAGATGCGCTCTTTGGGGATGATCTCGGCCCACAGGTCGTAGGCCTCCTGGTCGAAGGGCGCGTTCTCGCCTTCGCCGTTGAACACCGACACCACCAGCTTCTCGGCCGGCAGCTCGAGCACCTGGGTCAGGAACTCCCACCCCCAGCGGATCGCGTCGCGCTTGAAGTAGTCGCCGAAGGAGAAGTTGCCGAGCATCTCGAACAGCGTGTGGTGCCGCGGCGTGAACCCGACGTTGTCGAGGTCGTTGTGCTTGCCGCCGGCTCGCAGGCAGCGCTGGGCCGAGGTCGCCCGCGTGTAGTCCCGCTTGTCGCGGCCCGTGAACACGTCCTTGAACTGGACCATGCCGGCGTTGACGAACAGCAGCGTGGGGTCGTCGAAGGGCACCAGCGGCGAGCTGGGCACGGCCGCGTGACCCCGCTCCTCGAAGAAGGACAGGAAGGCAGAGCGGATGGCGTGGGCGTCGGCGGGGCGAGCCATGGGGCAGGAAGTCTACGACGGAATCGCGGCGAGGCCCGCCCGCGAAGCAGCGCGGACGGGCCCGCGCCGCCGCGCCGCCGTGAGGGAACTCGTCTGCTGCAGGCCACGCCCTCCCTGCCCCACGTCCACCACTCACAGGGTCGGCCGAAACGAGTTTGGCCAACCCTCTATCTGTTTCAGCCGTCGTAGACGACGCCCCCCCCTGCCCCACGTCCATCACCCACAGGCCGTGAACCCATCGCCCCCTTCAGGGGGCGACCCAATGCCCACGCGAAGGCACGAACTCCATTGCCCACCAAGCCAAAGCGGAGGAGCGGAGCGACGAAGCGCCCCCTGCCCCACGTCCATCATCCACAGGCCGTGAACCCATCGCCCCCTTCAGGGGGCGACCCAATGCCCACGCGAAGGCACGAACTCCATTGCCCACCAAGCCAAAGCGGAGGAGCGGAGCGACGAAGCGCCCCCGGTCTCGAGACGCTCGCGGGGGTAAAGTAGAGGTCAGTCGAGCGAGAACGCGACGTCGCTGGGGAACACGGCGGTCGCCTCGAGGACCTCCGTGCCCGGGGGCGTGTCCGAGTAGGGCCCCGCGCACACGCCCTCGTCGCACCCACAATCTTCAGGGAGCCGGTTCGGGGGGCAGGTGTCCGAGTAGCGGATCCCGGCGGTGAACTCGAGCCCCGAGTAGTCCTGCAAGGTCTGGCAGCTGCTCCCCGCGTTCGGCCCGCTCTCGCAGACCATCCCCTGGCACGCCTGGCCCAGCTGGTTGTTGGTCCACCCCATCCCGTTCCACGTGAACTCCACGGCGTGCCCCGGCGCGAGGGTGAACATCGTGCCCATCTCCTCGAGGCAGCTCTGGCCGCAGGGGAAGTTGCTGCACGGCGCGAAGGGGTTCGCGATGATCAGGGGCTGGCCGTCGACGCGGATCGAGAACTGGTCGTTGGAGCACTGGCTCTCGAAGCCAAACAGGTAGCGCAGGCCGTCCGAGTCGTTGGTGACCGTGATCGTCGCCTGCTCGCCCGAGCCACCCTCATTCTCAGGGAGCTCGCAGGCATCCTCTCCCGTCTCACCCTCGTCCTCCGTCGCGGCGGTGTCCTCGGTCGCACCTTCCTCGCTCGTCTCTTCTCCGCTCGTCTCCTCTCCGCTCTCCCCGGTCGTCTCCTCCTCGCTCCCCTGCCCCGTGTCTCCCGCGGCCTCGTCTCCAGCCTCGTCTCCAGCCTCGTCTCCAGCCTCGGGCACACAGGCCAGCGGACCGAGTCCAAGCACCACCATCAAGGCGAATGAAATTTGCTTCGTCATGCCTTGGTCGTTGCCGGCGCGCGCCGACCCGATCGCAAACTGCCCCCCGGGACGACGTGATCGTCCTCGGGGGGCAGCTGCGTCAGATTTCGCGGCCTCGTTGGACGGGCCGTGGGCGGCTCAGAAGCTGCCGCCAGTGCCGAGCACCCGGAAGCTGCCCGCTTTGGTCTTCGTCTTGGTCTTCATGATCGTCCTCGCCTCAGAAGGTCCCGAAGGACCCGCCCGCGCGGAACGAGCCCGCCCTGGTCTTGCTCTTGGTCTTCATGATCGTCCTCGCCTCAGAAGGTCCCGAAGGACCCGCCCGCGCGGAACGAGCCGGCGCGGGTCTTGGTGTTGGTCTTCACGCAAACACCATGACCACCGTCAGGCAATCCAGCGCCTCGGCTGCAGCTTTATTTTCGTGAGCCTCGTCCCCGACCGAAGGAAGGGGACGCGCACCCGCTCACAGCTCGAACTCGACGTCGTCGTCGCCGGAACCACCGGTCACGCCGCGGAACGCGAGCTCGAAGTCTGCGGGGTTCGAGCTCGCGGCGAGCGCGACCTCGTAGGCGACCAGGCGGCGGCGGACCAGGTTGGTCAACGACTGGTCGAAGCTGACCATGCCGTAGGGGTTGGCCCCCTCCTTGATCGCGTCGACGATCTCGTGGGTGCGGTGCATGTCGGAGATCATCTCCTGCACGCGCGGGGTGTTGATGAGCACCTCGACCGCCGGGATCATCCCGCGCCCGTCCGCGCGGGGCAGCAGGCGCTGCGACACGATGCCGCGCAAAATCGCCGCGAGCTGCAGGCGCACGGCGATCTGCTCCTCGTGGGGGAACATCTGCACGATCCGCGCGATGGTCTCGGTGGCGTCGACGGTGTGCAGCGTCGAGAACACCAGGTGGCCGGTCTCGGCCGCGAGCATGACCGTCTTGATGGTCTCGTGGTCCCGCATCTCGCCGACGAGGATCACGTCCGGATCTTGGCGCAGGGCCGAGCGCAGCGCGCCGCGGAAGCCCATGGTGTCGAAGCCGACCTCGCGCTGGTTCACGATCGCCCGCTTGTCCTCGAACATGTACTCGATCGGATCCTCGATCGTGACCACGTGGGCGGGGTGGTTGACGTTGACGACCTCGAGCAGGCTGGCCAGGGTCGTCGACTTGCCCGAGCCGGTGATGCCCGTGACCAGGACCAGGCCGCGCTTTTCGTCGGCGAGCTCGCGGACCCGGGCCGGCAGGTTCAACCGGTCGAAAGAGGGGATGGTCGAGGGGATGATCCGCATGACCATGCCCGTGGTCCCGCGCTGGCGGAACACGTTGACGCGGTAGCGGAAGCCGTCCTCGGTGCCGTAGGCCAGGTCGACCTCGCAGTTCTCCATGAAGATCGCGTGCTGACGCTGGTTCATGATGTTGACCGCGAAGGTCTCGATCACGTCGCTGTTCATCGCTGGCACGTCCTTGAGCGTGCGCAGCTGACCGCGGATACGGAAGATCGGCGGGCGACCGACCTTGAGGTGGACATCGGAGGCCCCGAGCTTGCGGGCAGCCATCAACACGCGGTCAAAGATCTCGTTCATGCGGGTTGCTGATCTTACTACCAACGCGTGCCACACAGGCAACCAATGTCGGGAGGTGCGCCCGCGCGTGGTCGATCCACATACGCTGAGTCGTGGACGTGGGGCAGGGAGGGCGTGGCGTCGTCCACGACGGCTAAAATAGACAGAGGGTCGGCCAGAACTCGTTTTGGCCGACCCGCTGACGCACCCCTGTCTCACCCGAGACCGGCCCAGGTCCCGGATCGCTCGCCGATCAACCGAGCGAGAGCAGCTTGACCTTGAGGTACTTGCCCTCGGGGAAGGCCGCGAGGACGGGGAAGTCCGGGGGCAGACCGCACTCGTCGATGACCCGAGGGCTGCGGCCCGCGTTCTGACAGCCCTCGCCCACGGCCCCGAGGAACTCCTCCTCGGTCAGGCCCGCCGCGTTGGCCACGGCCAGCACCTCGCCACCGGGCGCGACCACCCGGGCGACGGCCTCGGCGAGCTGGTTCCAGTGCTCGAGGGCCGAGAAGGTCGTGCCCTTGACCGTGGAAAAGGGCGGCGGATCGACGACCACCAGGTCGAACACGCGCTCGCGCTGGCGGAAGCGCTCGAGGAACTTGAACACGTCGCCGGACAGGGCCTCGCAGGCCTCGGGGTCCATCTCGGAGGCGGCCAGGTTCTGGCGGCAGCGGGCGTGGGAGCGCGCGGCCGCGTCGACGTTGGTCACGTCGGTGGCCCCGCCCCGCACGGCCCGGAGCGCGAGGGCGCCGGTGAACGAGAACAGGTTGAGGACCCGGCGGCCCTTGCTGATGCCCTCGAGCAGGCGCCGACCGGCGCGCAGATCGAGGAACAGACCCGGCGAGACCGGGGCCGTGACGTCGACGATGAACTTCAGCCCGTCCTCCTCGACCTCGAACTCCGGCGGCGCGGCCTTGCCCGCGAGCAGGGCCGCCGGCGGACGGCGAGAGCTGTCCTCGGCCGTGACCGAGCGGGTCCGGTCCTGAAGGTAGATGCCCTTGGGCGCGAACTCCTGCTCCAGCAGCGGCACGAGGCGGTCGAGGTAGCTGTCGACGGCCTGGGCGTACTTGTAGACGAGCAAGAACTCGCCGTAGCGATCCACCGCGAGGCCGGGGAAGCCGTCGGCGTCGGCGTGGACCAGCCGGCAGGCCCCCGAGAAGCTGTCCTCGACGTAGCGCTCGCGGTGCTCCTTGGCCCAGCGCAGGCGATCGAGCAGCACCGCATCGTTCCAGTCGAACTCCTCGGCGCGCGACACCATGCGCAGCGCCACGGCGCCCTCGGGCTCGTAGAGGGCGTGGCCGAGGTGGTTGCCGTCACCGTCAGCCACGGGCACGAGGGCCCCCGGCGCAAATCCTTCGAGGGGCCGCAGCAGCGCGTCCCGGAAGATCCACGGGTGTCCTGCGCGGACCCAGCGTGCGACGGACTCGGGGACCTTGGCCCCCCGTCGGCGTACACCCGGCTTGAATTGAGCCGCTTTGCGCCGGCCCCGGGCGGGACCCTGGCGCGCACCGGCGTGCCCGCGTTTGTGTTCACGACCTTGGAGGGGTCGCCTACTCTTGCGCATATCGCGCTTGTCGCCGGTGCTCATGGCCGCGAAGGATATCCCACGCTCCGCCGGGGTCCAGCGACGTGGGGCAGCTTCGCCCGCGGAGTCCTCGGCGCTCCGGCGGGCTTGCCGGCTTGGACCTCGAAAACCGCGCTCAATCGCCTGCTGCGTCCGTTCTAACGCTGGCGGGCCTCGACCGGGCCGTGTACCCTCGCCCGGGCCCGTTCGACCGCCCCGGGCCATGCGGCGGGGGCGACCCCTCGCTCCCGACCCGAGACATCGAGAACCCCCACGAGCGCCCTCGAGACTGCACATGGCAAACGACCGCATCGGTGAACTCCTGGTCCGCGAGAACCTCATCTCGACCGCTCAGCTGCGCGAGGCGCAGACCGACCAGCGCTCCACGGGCAAGCGCCTCGCCTACAGCCTCACCCGCCTCGGCATCCTTCAGGAGACCGAGCTCACCGACTTCCTGTCCAAGCAGTACGGCGTCCCCGCGATCACCCTCGACGACTTCGAGATCGACCCCGAGGTCATCGAGCTCGTGCCGCGCGAGGTCGCCTCCAAGCACGTGCTCATCCCGGTCCAGCGCGCGGGCAACAGCCTGATCACCGCGATGGCCGACCCGGCCAACATCTACGCCATCGACGACGTCAAGTTCATGACCGGGCTGCACATCGAGCCCGTCGTCAGCACCGACGCCGCCATCGAGGCCGCCATCGAGCGCTACTACGCCGCCCCCGAGAAGGAGGTCGCCTCCTACCAGGAGGTCCTCGGCGACATGGAGCTCGACGAGATCGAGTTCGAAGAGGGCGAAGAGGACGACTTCAGCGTGCTCGACAGCCAGAGCGAGGCCGAGCAGGCCCCGGTCGTCAAGCTCTGCAACCTGATCCTCGTCAACGCCATCAACAAGGGCGCCAGCGACATCCACATCGAGCCCTACGAGAAGGACTATCGCGTCCGCTACCGCATCGACGGCGTCCTCCACCACGAGATGAACCCGCCGCTCAAGCTCAAGAACGCGATCACCTCGCGCTTCAAGATCATGAGCAACCTCGACATCTCGGAGCGTCGGCTGCCCCAGGACGGCCGCATCAAGATCAAGATGGGCCGCGGCCGCGAGATGGACTTCCGCGTGTCCTGCCTGCCCTGCCTCTACGGCGAGAAGCTGGTCCTGCGTCTGCTCGACAAGGAGAACCTGCAGCTCGACATGACCAAGCTCGGCTTCGAGCCCGGGCCCCTCGCCGACTTCAAGAACGCCATCCACCGCCCCTTCGGCATGTGCCTGGTCACCGGGCCCACCGGCTCGGGCAAGACGACCACGCTGTACTCGGCGCTGTCCGATCTCAACCAGATCGACGTCAACATCTCCACCGCCGAGGATCCCGTCGAGTTCAACCTCATGGGCATCAACCAGGTGCAGATGCACGAGGACATCGGCCTGAACTTCGCGGCCGCCCTGCGCTCCTTCCTGCGCCAGGACCCCGACATCATCATGGTCGGCGAGATCCGTGACTTCGAGACCGCCGAGATCTCGGTCAAGGCCGCGCTCACGGGCCACATGGTCCTCTCGACCCTGCACACCAACGACGCGCCCTCGACGGTCAACCGCCTGCTCAACATGGGCGTCGAGCCCTTCCTGGTCACGGCCTCGGTCAACCTCATCGTCGCCCAGCGCCTCGCCCGGCGCCTGTGCAAGGACTGCAAGATCCCCGACAAGGAGCAGTCCGTCGAGGCCCTCGTCGAGGCCGGCATGAGCCAGGCCGAGGCCAAGAAGTGCCAGACCATGAAGGGCAAGGGCTGCAAGACCTGCTCGGGCAGCGGCTACAAGGGCCGCGTCGCCCTCTACGAGGTCATGATGCTCAAGGACGCCCTCAAGGACCTCATCCTCCAGGGCGCCTCGACCTCGGAGCTCAAGCAAGAGGCCATCCGCATGGGCATGAACACCCTGCGCCGCTCGGGTCTGAACAAGATCAAGGACGGGATGACGACCCTCGAGGAAGTCCTCCGCGTCACGGCTGCCGACTAGCAGTCGCCCACCCCGGCCGCGCCGGGACCCATGATCCACGAAAGCATCGTCCACGGACTCAGCTGGCGTGGAACCCGTGGGCGGCTGCCTTTCTCGGTAGGCCATCGGGCACCGAGAGGCTGTTATTCTCGGTGTCATGGTGCGCCTGCGTCAGTCCCTCTCCGCCTTCCCAGCCCTGGCTCTCGCGCTAGCGGCCAGCGTTGCGATCAGCCTCGCGTGCAGCGACGACGACGAGACCGAAGCCGACATGCTCGGCGTCGGGGCCGAGTGCGCCGCAAACGAGGACTGCCTCGAGGAGCAGAGCTGCCTGACTCAGTTCAAGGGGGGCTACTGCGGCGTGACCGACTGCGCCCTCGACGAGGACTGCCCCGAGGGCTCGGCCTGCGTCGCCCACACCGACGGCACCAACTACTGCTTCCGGATCTGCACGGACAAGGCCGAGTGCAACGCCAACCGTGACCCGGACAACGAGTCCAACTGCTCGGCCAACATCACCTTCACCGACCCCGAGACCGGCGCGAACAAGGCCTGCGTCCCCCCCTCTGGCTGAACCACACCAGCCGCGACCGCGCGACGCAGGTGTGGCCCGCCGAACACGGCGGGCGTAGGCTCGGACCATGAGCGAGGCGACGCAGGTTGCGATCATGGTCTACCCGGGGATGACGGCGCTGGACGCCCTCGGGCCCTACGAGGTGCTGCACAACCATCCCAACATCGATCTTCGCTTCGTGTGGAAGGAGGTCGGGCCGATCGTGACCGACAGCCAGGTCCTGGTCATCGGCGCGACCCATGCCTTCTCGGAGACGCGGCGCCCGGACGTCATCTTGATCCCCGGCTCGTCCGCGGACACGGCCACGATGATGGCCGACGCCGACGTGCTCGCGTGGATCCGCAGCGCCCACCCGCACACCCGGTTCACGACCTCGGTGTGCTCGGGCGCGCTGATCCTCGCCGCCGCCGGCGTGCTCGACGGCCACCCCGCGACCACGCACTGGATGGTGACCAAGAGCCTGCTCGCCTTCGGGGCCGAGCCGCGGCCCCACGATCGCGTGGTTCGCTCGGGCAAGATCATCACCGCCGCAGGCGTGTCCGCCGGCATCGACATGGCCCTGAGCCTGCTCGCCGAGCTCGAGGGGGAGCAGGCCGCCAAGATCAGCCAGCTGCTCATCGAGTACGACCCCCAGCCGCCCTTCGACTGCGGCCACGTCAGCAAGGCCGACCCCGAGCTGATCGCCGAGGCCAAGCGGCAGATGTTCGCCGCGGCCGCGAACCCCCGCGACTTCGTGTCCGTGCCGACCGTGCTCTTGCGCCGCTTCAAGGACGTCATCGCCAAGCGGGTTCGCGGCGGCAAGGGCTGAGCTTGCCTCGGGAGGACTCAACCAAAAGAAAACGGCCCCGGGTGGGGCCGATTTCTTCAGAGTAGCGCGGAGCTACTGCCTACAGGTCGTAGGGGCGAACGGTGCCACGCTTGTTGGCCTCGGCGCGCGCGATGGCGGCCTCGAGCATGTCGTGGACCTTGTCGGACACGGCCTGAACGAGCTCACCGTCGCTGCGGTAGCCGGCGGTGCGGATGACATCCTTCACCTTGCTGCCGACGACGACGATTTCGCGGGTCTTCTTCTTGGCGGTCTTCTTTTTGGCCATTTTCTTGGTCTCCTGGAGCGGTCGCTTGGAACGGGGATTCGGTGTGAGAGGGCCCTAGGACCCAGATTTCGCGTGTTTTCGACGCGAACGCCTGCATTGTAGGAGCTTTGGATCGGCTTACAACACGAAAATTGCCTGTTTTCGGGCAAATTTGACGATTTTTTGGTTCTCGGGGGAAGGAATTCCCTCCCAAACGGCAGATCCCTGGCCCGGGTGGCAAACTTCCCCGTGCTGTGGCCCACACGGGCAGCTATGGCCGATCCAGCGAGGCCCCCCTGGTGAGCTCGCTCTCTCTCGCCTCCCGAGGCCCTTCCTCGATTGCCCCCGGAGGCCCCCTAAAGACCCTTTCACGGGTCTTTTCAACCCCCCCGAGCCTCCACGGAGCGCCCAGCCAAGACTCAGGGACTGTGAACTTTTCACAGTCCCTGACGATTTTAGCCGTCGTGGACGACGCCACGCCCTCCCTGCCCCACGTCCGCGACTCAGCCCGGGTCCTCAATTGGCCCCTTGGGCACCACCTCGACCTGGCGAATCGGCAATTCTTGCTCGCAGGACTCCCGGCACTCGAGCTCGATGGCGTCCGCCCCCTTCGCCTCCCGCTGGCGCTCGTCCACGCAAGAACGCACGCAGGCCTCCCGCTTGGCCTCCTCTGCCGCGAGCTCCTCTTCGGTCATGACCGGGAGGTTGCCCGGCGCCTTCACCCCCGGCGGAGGCTGCTCCGCCTCCTCTTTTACTGGAGCCTCCACCTTCTGTGTCGGCTGCTCCGGCTCGGACTCCGCCGGCTGCTCCGCCTTCGCCGGCTCCTTGATCGAGTCGGGAGCGCACGCCAACACCGGCGCGGTCGAGAGGACGAGGAGGGAGAACAGACGCGAGGGGGCGGGTCGCATGCCTCATTTTACCCCGCTCGGCGTCGAGAACTGACGCATGACGAGCCAGCGGCGGTGCTCAGATGCACGTCGGCACGAAGCTCAGATCGGGGTCGAGGCTGTAGGAGCTGTCGTCATCGGGGTGCATGGCCAGGAGCGGGAGCCAGCCCTCGCCGTCGCACAGCGAGAGCAGCTCGGCGTTGGTCATGGACGCGTTGACGAAGGTGACCTGGCGGCTCGCTTCACCTTCGAAGCAAGGGTCGAAGTCCGCCTCCGAGGTGAGCTCGAGGGTGAGCTCGACGCCGACGGAGTCGCGGAAGAACTCGAGCTCGGGGTCGATGCAACGCTCGACGGACGACCCGGACTCGAAGGTCAGCTCGAGGGTGAGCGCCGCCAGCTCCTCGGGGGCAGAGGAGTCGATGGTCATCTCCAGCGCGTGCAGCTCGGGGATGAGCTCGGAGTCGAGGGGAGAGCAGGCACCAAGGGCCATCAGGGCGACGATGGGGAGGGCGCGTACGAGCGTATGTGCGACGAGCATGGATTAGCAATAGTGAGCATCTCGTCGAGCGTCGAGCGGGTTAACCCTTTGACCGTCATCGAGGGGTACCACCCGCGGGGGATCGGCTGTAAGCAGCCTAGCGGGGGTATCAGACGACCATGACGAGGTTTAGAGCGACTCGAGTCGGAGCTCTGCGACGCATTGAGACGCTCAAACGATATCGAATTCAATCATGGCACTGAGACGAAGGCCTGCTTGGCGGCAGGTGTCGACTTCGCCCGGGCCCGAACATCCAGCGCCGAGCGCCGCGGACATCCTCGAGGCCTTCGGCGCGCCTGTCTACGTGGTCTCGGTCGGCGCAGACACCAAACGAGCCCCCCTCATCCCCGCCAGACAACACCCCCCTGTGGGGGGTGACCCACGACCGGCTCGGTCCACCGACCGACCCTGCCCGAGGAGCGCAGCGACGAGAGGACCTGCCACCGGCAGGTCCGCTGCAGCCCCAGGCGAAATCGACCCTCGG
>NZ_ABCS01000165.1 GCF_000170895.1 Plesiocystis pacifica SIR-1
TGGCCTCGCGGACCTGCTCGGGGCTCCGCGGGTAGCGACCCACGGGGCTGCGGTAGTGGCTCGCCGCGGGCATGCCCAGCTCGAGCATGCCGAGCAATTTTTGACCCTCGCGCTCGACCTCGGCGCGGCTGCAGTCGGGGCGCAGGCCGAGGACGTAAAAGGGGTTGTTCGCCAGGCGTTGGCGAGGGTCGGTCACGTCAGCGCACTCCGGAGTCGAAGGACAGGCGCCGGGTCTGGGCGTCGGCGGGCAGCAGCCGCCACAGCCGCTCGGTGACCCGGCGCAGGGTGTTGCTGTCGTTGCGCTCTTGGGCCTGGCGGCCCTCGCGGACCAGGGCCTGGGCGCGGGGCAGATCGCTGGCGGCGTCGACCCGCGAGGCGGCGTCCTCGAACAGGTACTCCCAGGTGTGGGGGTCGCGGAACCACGCGGTCTCGCCGATCTGGCGCACGAGCCGGAGCTGGCGCTGGAGCTCGCGGGGGTCCTTCTCGTCGGCGGCCCGCTCGACGGCGGCGCTGACCTCCTCGAACAACTTTTGCTCCCGCGGCGTGCCGTGCTCGGCGACGTTGGCCGAGGCCCAGGCCATGGTCCGCAGCCGCCGGGCCTCGAGCTCGGGCCAGCGCTTGGTCTGCTCGACGCCCTCGAGCTCGGCGTCGAGCTCGATCAGCGTCCGGCGGGCGCGCTGGCCCGCGTCCTCGTTGCCGCCGCGGGCCGCCTCGAGGTCCAGCTCGACCTCGTGCAGGCCGCTCTCGACCCGGTCGAGGGTGCCGAGGATCTGCGGCGTGCCCCCGCGGAAGGCGTCGCCGCGCAGCTCGATGAGCCGCGAGCGCATGGCCGAGGCCGTCGCCGAGAGCACCTCGGGGTCGGCCGCGGGCACCAGCAGGTGGGCGACCTCCTCGAACACCTGGTCGATGGAGGGCACGAGGGCCCGCGCCGAGAGCCGACCGCCGCGGTCGAGCTCGAGGGTCAGCTCGACCAGAGAGCCCGCCGGCAGGCTGGTCTTGAGGTTGGTGCTGGGGATCTCGAGGGTGCCGACGAGGCGGCACAGGTGGGCGCGGTCGAACTCGCCCTGGACCACGGGGATCTTGAGCACGGCGCCGTCGGAGCCCCCCGGATGATTCGAGCCAGGGGCGACGGACTCGACGGTGTGGTGGGTGAAGGTCCGCTTGGCGGGCAGCGGGGTCCCGCGCTCGAAGTAGGTGCGGACCGTGTCGTTGGCCAGGGCCACGCCGATGGTCCGCGACAGGGGCGGGTCGCTGATGGTCACGCCCTGGACGATGGTGATCGTCGGCGGGTCCACGGGCACGGGCTCGCCGTCGGCGTTGCTCGCGTCGAGCTTGAACACGTTGGCCTTGCGCGGGAGCAGCTCGACGCCGATGACGAAGCCGCCGTCGCCGTCGATGTTGGTCACCTCGCTGGTCCACAGCCCGTCGCCGCGGCGCAGCACGAGCTTGGCAGGGCGCGGCCCGGGGCCGTCGACGACGCGGCCGACGACGTGGGGGCACAGGTCCGAGGACACGGCCGGGTGCTGCAGCCACAGCCGGCGACCGCGGACCTTGGCGCTCTGGACCAGGGCCGTGGGGCGGGCGTCGAGGTTGGCCGTGGCCGCGTAGATGGCCGCGCCCTGGGCCACGAGGGTCATGGGGTCGTGGCCGTCGGCCACCGGGGCGCCGAGCATGGCCCCGACGCGATCGCGGAGGAAGGGCATCATCGTCGGCCCGCCCACGAACACGATGCGCTCGAGCTGGCCCGGGTCGACGCGGTTTTGTTGGAGCAGGCGGCGGCACACGTTCACGCTGCGCTCGACCAGGCCCGAGCACAGGGTCTCGAGGGTCGGCCGGTCGATCTCCAGCTCGACGTCGAGGCTGCTGCCCCCGACCTCGAGGGGGGCGGCCGGGACGAGCACCGCGTCGGTGCTGCGCGAGAGCTCGATCTTGACCTCCTCGGCGGCCTGCTTGAGGGTCTTGACGGCCTCGGCGTGGGCCGGGTCGCCGCGGCTGATGGTCACGCCGTCCTGCTCGGCGATGCGCGCGATGGCCCAGTCGACGATGGCCCAGTCGAAGTCGCGCCCGCCCAGGAAGTTGTCGCCGTCGTGGCCGACGACGCGCAGGAAGCCGTCGGCGGTCTCGAGCAAGGAGGCGTCGAAGGTGCCGCCGCCCAGGTCGTAGACCAGCCACGCCCCGGGATCCTCGGTCGCGCTCCAGCCCGCGGCCAGGGCCGAGGCGATGGGCTCTTGGAGCAGCTCGACGGACTCGAAGCCGGCCATGCGGGCGGCATCGGAGGTCGCGGAGCTCTGGGGGAGCTCGAACAGCGCGGGGACGGAGATCACCACCTTGGTCGGCGCGAAGCCGAACTGGTCCTCGACGTCCTCGCGCAGCGATCGCAACACTGCGGCCGCCAGCTCTGCCGGGCGTTTGGAGAGCTTGGCGGCCGGGAACAGCAGGGCCTTGCCCGTGCCCATGAGGCGCTTGAATTCGTTGTGAGTGTTGTGGGGATCGCGCTCGAGGAAGCGCCGGGCCTTGGCGCCCACTGTCACGCGCTCGCGTCCGTCGATGCGGACCACCGAGGGGGTCAGGGTGCTGCCTTGGCTGTTGCGGACGACGCGGGTCTGCTCGCCGTCGAACACGGCCGCAGCGGAGTTGGTCGTCCCGAGGTCGAAGCCGACGTAGAGGGCCTTTTCCATGATTTCACTGGACGAGAACGCGAGAGGGAGCGTTCGGCGCCACTCAAGCTAGCACGCGCCGACGAGCGCGCTCGTCTGCGGCCCATGACGCTCGAGGCCCCTGGAGTGTTCCATCAAAAGACGCGTCGAAGGCTGCCCTGGGCCTGGAATGCTGTTTCAGTGACAGTGGAATTCGGGCGTCGAAAACGGGCGGAAGTGGACGATCTCGTGTTCAGCGAGACTGGAATCAGAGCGTGGCTTCACAGGCAAATTTACTGTTCTAAAGATCGTTTTATGGTCGTTTTGACTTCGCGCGTAGTCCGCCAACCCAGCTGCGCGAGCAGAGCGAGCGCTCTCCATTTCGTCACTGGGGTGCAAGAATCTCCACTAAAGTGGCAAAAAGAGGCTCTCGTGGGGGCCCGTGGCCCGACACTCCTGAATCAACCATTGGCCACCATGAAAATACAGCTCCAAACCGTGGCATTGAAATCGAGCCTCGGAGGAAATTTACAATATTTGTGTTGAAGTCGACCCGGCGCGCGGGTAGATTCGAATCACTTCGAGGGTTCGCGTGACACGGACGTCGCCGGGCTTCTCGAGTGTCGCCCTGCCAAGGATGGCAACTTCGCGCGACATCCCCACAAGGCCCTCCGAGCGGATCTCGGTCAAGGCCACACCTCGAACCCGGGCCTGTCCCCCGGGTTCGAGCTTTTTGGGGGGTCAGCCCCTGCTCAGTCCAAACTCAAAGGACGACTTTGAGGAGCAGGAAGGCGCCGACGAGGAGCACCGTGAACGCGAGGGTGACCAGGTTGAAGTAGCGATCGATGAGATCGCGGGCCTGGTCGCCGAAGCGACGGACGACGCCTGCGACGAGGAAAAAGCGCGCGCCTCGGCCGACGATGCTGGTGCCGATGAAGGCCGGCAAGTTGATCTTGGCCACCCCCGCCGCGATGGTGAAGACCTTGTAGGGGATGGGCGAGAAGCCGGCCGCGAACACGATGGCGACGCCGTACTCGTGATAGAGGGCCGTGGCGTGCTCGAACTTCTCGGCCGAGAACAGGCGCGGGATGATCGTCGGCTCGACGCTCGCCCACAGGCCCCAGCCGATGTAGTAGCCGAGGATCCCGCCGAGCACGGAGCCGATGGTGCACCACAGGGCGAAGCGGAAGGCCTTGGTGGGCGCGGCGAGGCCGAGGGCGAGGAGCAGGACGTCGGGCGGGATCGGGAAGAAGCTCGACTCGGCGACGGCGAGGATGAACAGCGCGGGCAGGCCGTAGGGCGTCTCGGCCCAGCTCAGCACCCAGTCGTAGAGGCGACGGACCACGTTGCGCTTCTTTTCGGGCTCGGGCGCCGACGTCTCGGGGTTGGCTGCGGGGTCCTGCGCTTGGGCCTCGTTCACGGCGGGGACGCTAGCAGGCCCGACATGTACACTCCAGGCCCCGCGCGGTCTTTGTGGCCCTTTTGCACATGTCCGGAATCCTCGACGCCATCGGCGACACGCCTTTGCTCCCGCTCGAACGCCTCGCGCGTGGCCTGCCGAACCCGGTCTACGTCAAGTGTGAGCACTTAAACCCGGGGGGCAGCGTCAAGGACCGCCTGGCCCGGGCGATCGTCGACGACGCCGAGGCCCGGGGCGTGCTGCGGCCCCACGCGGGCATGACGCTGATCGAGGCGACGGCCGGGAACACGGGGATGGGCCTGGCCCTGGTCGCGGCGGCTCGCGGCTACGCCCTCGTGTGCGTGATGCCGGAGAAGATGAGCGTCGACAAGCGCCGGGCCCTCGCGGCCATGGGCGCGCGCGTGGTCGTGACCAAGAACGCGCCGCCCTCGAGCCCGGACAACTTTCAAAACGTCGCCCGGCGCATGGCCGAGGACGAGGGCTGGTTCCTGACCGAGCAGTTCGACAACCCCGTCAACGTCGAGGTCCACGCCGCGACGACGGGGCCCGAGATCCTCCGTCAGCTCGGTCGGGCGCCGGCGGCCTTCGTGTCCGGGGCGGGCACGGGCGGGACGATCAGCGGGGTGGGCCGCTGCCTCAAGCGGGCCGACCCAAGCACGCGGGTGGTGCTGGCCGATCCGGTCGGCTCGGGCCTGGCGGGCTGGGTGGCCACGGGGGAGATGGGCCCAGACGGGGCCTACGCCGTGGAGGGCATCGGCTCGAGCAAGGCCCCGGCCAACCTGCACCGCGCCGTGATCGACGAGGCGGTGAGCATCTCGGACGAGCGCAGCTTCGCCACGGCGCGGGCGCTGATCCGCGAGGAGGGCATGCTCGTCGGCGGCTCGGCCGGGACCAACGTGGCGGCGGCGCTCGAGCTCGCGGCGCGTCCGGAGCTCGGCGGCCCGGTGGTGACGGTGCTGTGCGACAGCTGGGACCGCTACTTCAGCCAGCCCTGGCTCGCGCGCGCCGATTTTTAGCAGCTTGTTAGGGCCTGGGATCGGGCTCTGCTAAGGGTCGGAGCATGAGCTCTGCCCTCGATCGTGCCGTCGGATCCGTGCTGCGCCCCGTCGCCTTTGGCGTCCTCGCGGTGGCCCTGAGCGCCTGCCCCACCGACGACGGGGAGGGCGAGGACGAGCAGGCGAGCACGGACGAGTCGGAGACGGAGGAGACCGACGCGACCGACGCGACCGACACGACGGACACGACCGACGAGGCCGACTCGAGCAGCGAGACCACCAACGGCGAGACGAGCGGGTGGATGGACTGCGCCGAGGCGGCGGACCAGGCCAGCTGCGACGCCCTCGGCGAGCTGTGCGAGTGGCTCCCGGGCCTGTTGATCAGCCACGACGGCATGACCTGCTCCGTGGAGTCCAGCGGCGGCGGGGCGTGCCTGCCGACCCCCGGCGAGGACAGCTGCGTGGGCGAGGACGGAGACAGCTGCGGCGAGGGCAGCACGGTCCACGCGTGGACGCGCTCGGTCGCGCCGGATCAGTGGGAGGTCATCTACGCCGACTACTCGGCCACGGACGTGTGCGCCGGGCCGGGCGGGGGCTGGGACTACTGCTTTGGCTTCGGGGACGACCCGGCGGGCTGTACTTGCCTGTGCGAGTTCATCTAGGAATTCATGGGCCCGCTCAGGGCTCGCCGAGGACGGACTCGACGACTAAAGATGCAGGACCTTGGTGTGCTCCTCGCCGGCCATGAGCTGGACCTCGCGCCAGGAGCTGCGGTCGTTGAGTGAGGTCCACCGCCGCTCGGCCTCGCGGTAGTGCCAGTCGCGGTCGACCTGGTAGTAGAGCTGGACCCCGCCGACCTCGATGATCTTGCGGATCTCGTTGCTGTGGTAGTTGCGCGGGTCGAAGTCCGTGTCGGCGCGCTGGCCCATCTCGGCGTAGACGCGGCCGAGCTGCACGAGCAGCTCGTCGGCGACGGGGTCGAGGGCCTGGGCGTCGAGGCCGATGCGCTGGGCCTCGCGCAGGGTGATGGGGTAGCCGTGGGCGGGGTAGTCGGCGTTGAGGGCCTTGGCGATGGCGGCGGCGCGCTCGGGGTCGTCGAGGTGGTAGCCGAGGATCTCGGTGCACAGCTTGATCGACAGCGAGCTCGCCCGGTCGACGGCGCCGATCGCCAGGGGGTGGATGTGCTGGAACAGGGCGCCCCAGGGGTTGGGGTCCGAGGCCGACTCGGCCCTGGCCTGGCCCCATAGCCGGACCACGCGGACGAGCTCGTCGTGGCTGATGCTGACCTTCTCGCTGCGCGCGTCCACGGGCGAGAGGGGGTGGCGGATCGAGGTGTCGACGGCCGAGAGGTAGCCCAGGGGGCCGATGTGGATCGCGTCCGCGCCGAGGGCCAGCATGGTCGCGGCCGAGGCCGCCTCGAAGGGGATCAGCGCGACGATCTGGCCGTCGGGGCCGGTCCAGTGGCGCAGCGTATTGGTCATGCGCAGCGCGGCCGTGCCCTGGCCGCCGTCGGACTTGATGAACAGGAACACCCGCTCGAGGGAGCGCCCAGCCCCCTGGGCGCGGCGCAGCACGTGGTCGAGGGGGGCGACGTCGTTGTGGTCCATGCTCGCCTTGGCCGAGCACCAGTAGCTGACCACGGTGCCGTCGAGGGCTCGCTCGAGGCGCTCGATCAGCGGCTGGGTCTGGGCGAAGAGCACCGGCGGTCGGCGGATCGGCTTGGTCGGCGCGCTCGGGGTCTCGGCGGCTTGGGGCTCGGTCGGCGCGGGCGGGGGCGTCTCGTCGGGCACGGCCCGAGCTTAGCTCAGCCAGGTGTCGAGGAAGCGCTCGGCGGCTCGTCTGGGCGCGGGCGGGGCTGGCAGAGCAGTCGAGTCAGCCATGCGAGGGATCTGGCAGGGCGGCTTGGGAGCTGCCATGGGCCGCGTCGAGTATGATGGCCCGCAGCCGGATCATGGCCGAGGCGCTTCGATGCACGCAGTGTGGGGCCAGCTTGCCCCCCGTCACCCCCGAGGTCGCGTCGGTGAGGTGCTCGAGCTGCGGGACGGTCAACCGTGTCGACGGCGGCTTGCTCGAGGAGCTCCACGGACACACGCGGCGGGTGGGGGAGGTCGAGCGTCAGGCCGAGCACGCGAAGGAGGCCGCGACCTTCGCCGAGCTCACGGCCTCCTTTGGCGGCGGCTGGGCGGCGCTGTTCGTGGGCTCGTGGCTGCTCGCGGGGCTGGTCATGCTACCGAACACGGCCTGGGCGACGGTCCTCGCCCTGCTCGTGTTCGCCGGCCCCTTCTTCGCCGTGGTGGTCGTGGGGCGCCGTCGCCTCGCCCGCATCCGGGCTCGGAGCGACGAGGGGCCGCGCCCCGTCCCCGTGAGCTGCCCTGGCTGCGGTGGGCAGTCCGAGCTGCTCCCCGGCCAGCCCGTGCGCGCGTGCAGGTACTGCGGGGGCGCCCTCGCGGCCGACGGCCCCGCCCTCGAGGCGCTCATCGCCAGCGCCCAGGCCAAGCTCGCCGGGGAGCAGCGGCTCGCCACGGAGCAGCGCTGGCGCCTGGCCGCCAAGCAGGGCGCCGCGCCGCGCACGGACCTGGTCCCTTTCTTCGTGATCGGCGGCATCGGGGGGCTGTGGGTCGTCGGGGCGATCGTCGCGACGATCCGCGTGGCCTTCGTCGGGCTGGGCGAGAGCAGCGTCGGCGAGCTGGCGCTCATCGACGGCGTCGCCGTGGTGTTGAGCCTCGCCGTGGGCACGCCCTTGCTGCGTCGCCGTCGTCGACTGCAGCGCTGGCGGGCCGAGCTCGAAGCCTGCGCGGCCGAGCGCGACGCGGCGCTGTCGCATCGCCTCGACGCCTTCGCCGAGTGGTTGTGCGTGCACTGGCCGGGAGAGCTCGGCGGGCGCTTCATCCAGAGCGCGGTGGGCTACGCCTTTTTGGCGCCCCGCTCGGGCGCCGCGTGGGCGCTGTCCGTCGCGCCCGTGGCCCACGCAGACCACGGCGTCGAGCCACACCTGCGCGTGCTCGTGCCCGGTAGCGAGGGGGCGCACCTGAGCGCGGCCGAGGCGGTCCTCGAGCGGGCGGGCTTTCGGGTCTCGGCCGTCGAGGGCGGGCTCGTGGCCGAGCTCGAAGTCGGCGGCGAGGGCATCGTGGACTCGCTCGAGCGGGCGGCGGCGCAGGTCGAAGCGCTGCGCCGCGGCGGCGTCCTGGCGCAGCTCGAGCCGAGCGGCGGGCAGCGCCAATGAGCGAGCCGGACGCGCTCCGCAGACGCGTTGAGGTAGACCGTCTCGTCGGGGCTGTTGGCGAAGATCCCGATCCGGGTGATCAGGGCTCGTGTCAGGGCGTCGGCGTCCTCGCTGCCGATGCCCCCGCAGCGTGTGCCATCCGCTCGGGTTCTCGACGTGGAGGAGCGCGAGGCGACGCAGCGCCATGGACCGTGGACCAACACGGTCGCCGCAGCCGTCGCGGGGATGAGCACGAGCTTTTTCAGCGCGGATCGGAGGATAGCGAGGTCGCAGCTGCTAGCCTTGCTCCGTGCCGCCGCGGCAAGCCACCCCGAGCCTCCTGGCGAGCTTCGTTCGCTGGCTGCTCGGTCGGCGCGGTCCAGCGCTCGCCGTGCTCTCGGTGTTCGTCGCGGTGGTGGCCGCGGGCGCGCTGCGGACTCGGGTCGACTTCTCGTCCACGGCCTTCTACGGCCAGGGAGACGCGCAGGCCGAGGGCCTCGAGGGCTTTCGAGAGCGCTGGGGGGCCGACGACGCGGAGCTGCTCGTCTTGGTGTCCGGAGAGGCCCCAGGCGCGGTGGTCCAGCCCGAGGCCCTCGCGGCCCTCGCCGAGCTGGCGACGAGCCTCGAGGGGCAGCACTCGGTGCGCCGGGTCACCGACATCGCCCGGGCGCGCCTGCCCGACCCTCTGCGCCCGCGCTCGGGGCAGACCAAGACCGTCGCGGAGCTCGGCCTGCACCGGCTACCGGTCGCAGAGCTCGACGCGCTGCCCTTCGTGCCGGAGCTGCTGTCCGAGGACGGCGCGCTCACGGCCATGGTCGTCGAGCTCGAGTTCTCCTCGGACGACGTCGTGCGGACCCACGCCGAGCTCGCCGCGCTCGAGCGGGCGCTCGCGTCCCAGGACGCCGCCCTCGAAGGCCTGGGGCTGCGCCGCGAGCTCGCCGGGGTCCCGGCGATCCGCGCGAGCTTCCTGGACCTGCTGATCCACGACCAGCTGCGCCTGGTCCCCGCCATGCTCGGCCTCATCGGCCTCGTGCTGTTCGCGGCCTTTCGGCGCGTGCACGGCGTGCTGATCCCCGCCCTCGCCGCGGCCCTGCCCGTGGTCATGCTCGTCGGCGTGATGGGCTGGCTGGGTGAGCCCATCGGTCTGCTCAACCAGGCCTACTTCACGCTCTTGCCGGTCATCGCGGTGGCCGACGCCATCCACCTGCTGGCGCGCTTTCACGGCGAGCGCCGGGCCGGGCGGGGGCGCGACGAGGCGATCGTCGAGGCGAGCGCGCGCGTCGGCCTGGCCTGCCTGCTGACCACGGTGACCACGGCCGCGGGGCTGGCCTCGCTGGGGCTCGCGCGCATGCCCATCCTCGTTCACTTTGGGCTCTACGCGGCCCTCGGGGTCGGGCTGGCGTTCGTGGTCGTCGTCACGATCGTGCCGCTGCTGCTGAGCTTCGTCGGGGAGCAGGCGAGCGCGGAGGTGGGCGAGCTCCCCGGCGGCCGGGTCGTCGGGGCGTGCGTGGGCGCGGCGTGTCGGCGGCCGTGGGCGGTGCTCGGCGCGACCGCGCTGGTGATGGCGCTCGCGGGCTGGGGGGCGACGCGGGTGCGCATCGACAACACCTTGACCAGCCTGCTCGACGACGCGAACCCGACGACGCGAGCGAGCGCGCGGGTCGACCGGGAGCTCGGCGGGACCTTGGGCCTCGAGTTTGAGCTCCGCGGCGCGCCGGAGCAGCTCGAAGATCCGCGCTTGCTCGGGGCGCTCGCGGACTTCGAGGGCTGGCTGCGGGCCCGCGAAGGTGTGCGCAGCGTCGCGGGCCCGGGGGGTCTCGCGGCGGGGGCCGGAGCGCTGGGGGCGGGGCCGAGCCTCGACGCCAAGCTGCGCGCCCTCGAGCCCTTCGCCCCGGTGGACCGCCACTTCCTCCGCGAGGACGGCCGGGTCACGGCGCTGCGCGTGCGCGCGGGCTTGCCCGACGCCAGCGGCCAGGCCTTCGTGGCCTTCGCCGCCGAGGCCGAGGCCGAGCTGCGAGGACGACTGGCGAGCCTCGAGGCGCCCACGGACGTCGAGCTGCAAGTCACGGGCACGCCGCTGCTCGCCTATCGGGGGGTCAACCGGATCACCGCGGACCTGCGCCGCAGCTTCGCCGGGGTGTTCCTCGTGGTGTTGCTGACCTTCGCCCTGGTCCTGCGCGATCCTCGAGTCCTCGGCGTGGCCTTGCTGCCCAACTTCGCGCCCTTGCTGGTCGGCTACGCCAGCGTGGTGTTCGTGGGCGGCGTGCTCGATCCCCTCGCCGCGGTGATCTTGACCCTGGGCCTCGGCGTGGCCGTGGACGACAGCCTGCACGTGCTCGTGCGCGTGCGCGAGGCCCGAGCGAGCGAGGGGGCGGCGGTGCCCATGGACGCAGCGCTGCGCGAGGCCCTGGACCACTCGGGGCGGGCGGTGTGGCTGACCTCCCTGGCCCTCGGGGGCGGGCTGGCGCTCAACCTCTTCGCCTCCTTCCCGCCCCTGCAGATGTTGGGTCTGCTCGGCGCGGTGGTGATCCTCGTGGCCCTGCTCGCGGACCTGACCGTGCTCCCGGCCTTGCTGATCTTGCTCGAGGGTCGGCGCGCCCGCGCTGAGGAAGCATGACGCGCTGGCATAGCTCGAACGCGCCGAGGACGAGCCCGGCGAGGAGCCCGGGCGCTGCAACGCCGCTGCACGCGGGGAGTGTAGCGACTGTTTCCGATCGGGCGGGCTCGCGTACACTCTCTGGGTGGCCCGTGTCCGCGACTACGCCGTGCGCTGCCCTGGCTTGGCCGGGGCCGTCGTCGCAGCGCTCGCGCTCGTGTCCTGCGCGGGAGAGGAGCCCGCGAGCGAGAGCGCCATCGTCGTGGGCCTGGACATGCACAGCGCGGCCCAGGCGAGCCTCGACGACCACCTCGCCGAGCTGATGGTCTACGAGGGCCACGTCTACGCGGCCAACAGCAACCAGGGGCTGTCGGTGTTTCGTCTGACGGGGGACGGCGGCCTCGAGGTCAGCGACGTCGGGCAGGTCGAGGCGGACAACGTGCGCTGCACGGCGCTGGCGATCCACGCGGCCTCGAAGACCCTCTACTGCGCCGCCGATGCGCCCAAGGTCGAGCCCGAGATCCTGCTCTACGACCTGAGCACCCCGGGGACCTCGACGCGGATCGGCGCGCTGCCCCTCGAGTACCCCCTCGAGGGGATGCGCGACGTCGTGGTCGATGGCGATCGTTTGATCCTCACCGCCTTCGAAGAGGGCCTGTGGACCGCACCGATCGCCGCGGACGGGAGCCTGGGCGAGCCGACCTTCACCGGCGTCGAGGGCCAGGCGCGCTACGCCATACCGCTGGGGGAGCCCCCGAACTCGGTGGTGCTCGCGCTGTTCTCCACGGGCGCGGCGGGGGGCAAGGGCAGCGAGCTGCGGGTGCTCGACGCGCAGAGCTGGGAGAGCCTCGGGTCCCTCGAGCTCGACGGGCCGCCGCTGGGCTTCAGCGTCGACGCGGGGGCCAGCGACGCGAGCTCGGCCCGGGTCGCGGTGGCTCAGGGCAGCGCGGGCATGGCCATCGTCGAGTGGCGCGCGGGCGAGGATCCCGTGGCGGTCGATCGAATCACGCCCCCGGCGGTGGTCTCCCACGCCTTGCTCGACGGCGAGCGGGCCTTCGCCATCACCCTCAGCGGGGCCTTTGGCTACGTGCGCGAGGGCGAGGGCTGGCGCAACTTTGGCTTCGCGCCGGAGAGCATCGCCGGTCCGGATCGGCGCGGGAACATGCTCCACGCGCTGCTCCATGAGGGCACGCTGATCACCTCGGACTGGACCTGGGTCGAGCGCTGGGCCATCGACGCGGGCGGCGAGGCGACGGGGCTGGACATGCCGCGGGGGGTGTTCGTGCCGCCGGGTGAGGGGGCGCGCTGGCGGGTGCGCAACCCGAGCGCGGTGGACCTGCGGGCGGACTTCGTGCTGCGCGGGGAGCCGGTGTTCTCGGGGGTGGTCCCGGCGCAGGGGAGCGCGGTGGTCGAGCTCGACGCCTCGGGCCTCGCGGGCTTGCTGGCGGACGACTATCGGCTGCACTTTGGCGTGCGCGTCCACGACCCGGCGGTGGCCTTCGAGGGCGCGCCGCTGAGTACGACTTCGTTCACGATCTTGGTGGCGTACCCCGAGCTCGGGCCTCAGCCTCCGCCGGGGGCGAGCTTTCCGCCCGTGACCCTCGCGGACCTCGACGACGCCGTCTATACGCTGCCGCTGGCTGGGGTGGCCCAGCGTTTGGTTTGGTACAGCGAGGACTGCGTGTTGATGTGGCCGGAGCTCGAGGACCTGACTTGGCGCCATCGGCAGGGGTTGCTGGACTCGGTGCCGGTGTTCGTCAGCAATGCTGACGTGAGCTTGAGCTACGCGCGGTCTTGGGATGCGGAGGACATGCTGTTTGGTAACTTTGGGCCGGCGGCGCCGCCCGAGGTGGGGGCGGCGAACGAGCCGCTCTATGGGGACAATCTGTATCCGGACTTTGTCGTGGGGGAGATTCCTGGGGATGGGTTGACGACGGACTACGAGGTCGATGCTCTGGGGCGGGTGGTGTCGATTGAGCGGATGTATCGGGGGCCTTACGATTTGATCGTCGAGTAGTCGTGGGTTTGGCGGGCTGGTTCGGCTCTGATGGGGAGCGGGCCGTCGAGTAGTCGTGGGTTTGTTTGGGGTTGGCGAGCTGGTTCGGCTCTGATGGAGAGCGGGCACGGGTCAAGGGGGTCGGATCCCCCGC
>NZ_ABCS01000164.1 GCF_000170895.1 Plesiocystis pacifica SIR-1
AGCCCCGCGTCCCACAGCGGGTGGCACAGCTCGCGCATCCACTCGCCGAAGGCCTCGCCCTCCGCCTCGCCCTCGGCGATCGGATCGGCGCACAGGATCATCAGGTCGATGTCGCTGTGCGGGCAGTGCTCGCTGCGCGCGAGGCCACCGACGACGACGATCGCCAGCTTGCCAAAGCGCGCCAGGGCGCGACCCACCGCCTGGGCGCAGGGCGGCGTGATCAATTCGATGATCCGCTCGGACAACTGCACGAGCAGCTCGCCGCCTCCCCTTCCTTCGAGCAGCCCGGCGCGGACGGTCTCTCGCGCCTGCTCGAGGGCGGCGCGCAGCGCCATGGCGTCGGGCGGCACCGGGAGGGTCGCGTCGTGCTCGAGGACAGACACGCGGAGATTGTACGGATTCGCTGGCTCCCGACCAGCCTCTACCCGGGCTGGACCGCGCCTGAAACGAAGTCCACCCGCGCGCCGTTGGGCTGGCTGACCGCGCCCGAGCAGGCCCAGCCCTCGGCGAGCTCGACCTCGATCTCCACCCGGCCTTCGTTGCGGCGCACGTCGGTGACGGCGAGCTCGGGGCTGCGCGGGCGCGCGGACGCGAAGGTCGGCATGGCCCCGGCGCCGTCGATCCACAAGAGCAGGCGCTGGCTCGACAACAAGCGGCGCTCGACGGTCACCGGGCCGGCCCCCGAGAGCTCGAGCTGGACCCCCGTCGAGCCCTCGCCGATGGCCAGGCGGGTGAGGATGACCAGGCCCCGAGCCAAGCTGGGGTCGCGGTGCGGGACCAGGCTCTCGTGGCCCTCGTCGAGGCTCGGCGGCGGCGGGAGACGGGCCAGCAGCGGCTCCTCGCCGACGACGGCGGTCCACAGATCGAAGCCAGGTGTCGGGGGCTCGTCGGCCTCGCCCGCTTCGCTCGGGCCGGGCTCCGGTGCTTCCTCGGGCGCTGCCTCGGCTCCTGCCTCGGCTCCGGGCTCGGGACGATCGGGCTCGGGGCGGTTGGCCTCGGGTCGCGCCGGTGTACCGACGGGGGGCTGCTCCGGGGGGTCCTCGGCGGCCACGCTCGGCGGCTCGGGCAGGCGGACCCCGGCGATGCCCTCTCCACGGGGCTCGGCCTCGACCGCCGCGGGGCCATCCGCGTGGGCGAGCACGGGCAGCTCGCCCCCACCGTCGATGGCCTGCAGCAAGCGCGCCGCGTGGCGGTGTTGGGGCGCGCTCGAAGCAAAGAGCTCGCCGCGCAGCGCCGGGTTCAGCTCGCCGCCGCGAAGGCTCGCGCGCGCCCGAGCCAAGAGCGCGTCCTGGTTTCCGAGCGATCCTGCCGGCGGTGGCCCGGCCCGATTCTCCCGAGTCACCGGGCCCGCGGGCGCAGGCTCGGCCTCGACCCCCGAGGTCTCGGCGTCACTCGGCCCCCCGCCGCACGCGGCCCCCAGCAGAAACACTGCGAGGCATGGGCCTCCGAGCGAGGTGGCGGAGATTGGGTGTCGAGACCTCGACCGCACCCGCGCAGCTTAGCCCAGCTCCCCCGTGGACTCGGACCGCCCCGCTCGCTTTCGCGCTTCCCTTCTGCGCGCCGGCCAAGGTGGCCCAAAAGAGCACCGATCGGCCCCCAAAGTGGGGCCATTATTTTAACTCACACACTGCCGAACATTCATCGGAACACATGTAGCACCTGCCCGGTCGCTCAGTGACAAAGTGCCCGAAGCCGGCCACCCTACCCGGAATTGCCGGGAAATTCGCGATCGGTGCGGTCGCCGCCCCTGGTAGACTTTCGCTCCATTTCGACCCCCATCTCGGGGTCGAGTACCGGAGTTGGACCGCATGACCTCGAAGACCGAGCAGTCTTTTGCTGCAGCTTTGCGCGCCGCCGAAAACGCGCCCGATAGTGACGATACCTGGGATCACCTCGAAGAGCTCGCCGACGAGCTTCAAAAGCCCGACGAGGTCGCGCAGCTCTACCGCGATCTCTTGGGAGCGGGGCTGTCCGCCGAGGTCACCTCGCACCTCGCCCAGCGCGCAGTCAACTTCCACGAAGAGTGGTTCGGTGAAGAGCCCGAGGTCATCACCTCGCTGCTCCAAGACATCATCACCCGCGATCCCAGCGCCGACTGGGCCTTTGATCGCCTCACGGTCACGCTGACCGCGGCCGAAGAGTGGGATCAGCTGCTCGGGGTCTACGACCGCGCCCTCGCGGTGACCACCGACGTCGAGCTGCGCGAGCGCCTCCTCGACGACGCCTCGCAGGTCGCCAAGGACTTCGCCGATCAACAGGATCGAGCGGCCGATTACATGGTCAAGCTGCTCGAGCTCGACCGCTCGAACGCCAAGCTCGAGGCCAACCTCGCTCGCTTGCTCGAGCGGCGCGAGCGGTGGGAGGACCTCATCGAGCTGTGGCGCGGGCGCCTGCCCAACCTCAGCGCCGTGGAGGCCCGCAACCTCCGCGTCGACATCGCGGCCTGCTACCTCGACAAGCTCGACGTGCCCGAGCGCAGCCTCGACGAGCTCGAGGCCCTGCTCGAGGAGAGCCCCGGCCACGAGGGCGCCTGCGCCCTGCTCGAGCGCCTGCTCGGCCACGACGCGGCCCCCCTGCCCCTGCGCCGCCGCGCCCTGTCCCTGCTGCGCAAGAACTTCGACTCCGCCGACCGCCGCGACGACGTCATCCGCGTGCTCGAGCAGGCCCTGCTGTTCGTCGACGACGACGAGAAGTCGACCCTGCACCGCGAGCTCGGCAGCCGCCTGGGCATCGCCGGCGAGGACGGCCGGGCGATGCAGCACTACGCGGCGCTGCTGACCATCGACCCCAACGACGCCGACGCCCGCAAGCAGCTGCGCCAGCTGGCCCAGCGCTCGGGGCAGCACGACCTCTACGCCGCGGCCTTGGTCGCCGCCGCCGAGGCCAGCGAAGGCGGGCAGCGCACGACCTTGATGGTCGCGGCGGCCCACGCCTACCGCGATCTGCTCGGCGACAAGGAGCAGGCCGCCGAGCTCTACGCCCGGGTGCTCGAGACCGAGGACCTCGACCAGAGCACGGCCCTGGCCGCCGCCCACAGCCTCGCCGAGCTGCTCGCCGAGGCCGGCGAGGACGCCCGCCGCCTCGACGTGCTCGAGACCCTCGCGCGCCTCGAGCGGGTCGCCGCCGTGCGCAAGACCATCCTCGGCGACGCCGCCCGGCTCGCGGCCCAGCTCGGCCAGGCCGACCGCGCCCTCGCCGACTGGAACCGCCGGCTCGAGATCGACGGCGACGACCTCGAAGCCCGCGACGCGGTCATCGAGCTGCTCGAGCAAAACGAGCGCTGGGACGAGCTGATCGCCGCCCTGCGCGATCGCGCCGCCAAGCCGACCCTGGCCCAGCAGCGCCGCGCCGACCTCGTGCGCACGGCCGAGCTGCTGACCGAGCTCCAGCGCCTGCCCGAGGCCATCGCCGTGTGGCTCGAGGTCCGCGAGGCCTTCGGCGACGAGACCCAGACCCTCGACGCCCTCGACGCCTTGATGGCCCAGACCGAGCAGTGGAGCGAGCTCGCCGATCTGCTCTCGGGATCCGCCGGCGAGGGCCGCGAGCGCGCCGCGTCGACCCTGGTCCGCCTCGGCGACATCCACCGCGAGCACATCGGCGACCTCGACGTGGCGACCCGCTACTACGCCCAGGCCCTCGGCGTCGACGCGGTCAACGAGCGCGCCCGCGACGGGCTGCGCGTCCTGCTGGGCGTCGAGAGCTGCAAGGTCGCCGCCGGCGAGGCCCTGGCCCGGGCCTTCCGCGCGACCGGAGACTGGGAGGCCGGCCTGGCCATCCTCGACGAGCGCCTCGCCGCCGCCCCGAGCCCAGCGGACCGCGCCCGGCTCCTGCGCGAGTCGGCGGCGCTCTACGAAGAGCGGGCCGACGACGCCGCCAAGGCCCACGAGCTCCTGGTCCGCGCCATCCCCTTCGCGCCCGACGACCTGACCCTCGAGCACGACCTCAACCGCCTCGCGGCCGAGACCGAGGCCTGGGCCGAGACCGCCCAGGCGCTGACCATCGCCGCCGACGCGTCCGAGTCGAAGGCCCGCTCGGCCCAGCTCCTCTATGAGGCCGGGCGCATCCACGAGCACCGCCTCGGCGACGCCAACGCGGCCACCGACGCCTACGCCCGGGCCTCCGCGCTCGAGCCGCGCCACGTCGACAGCCACGAGGCCGTGTCCCGCTGCGCCGCCCAGGCCCAGCGCTGGACCGAGTGCGCCGCCGCAGGCATCCGCACGATCATCGCTCGAGAGCGCACCGAGGGGCCGATCGTCGAGGCCCTCGAGGCCGCCGCCGAGGCCAGCGAGGCCTTCGGCGAGCTCGCCGAGGCCTTCGAGGCCGCCGTCGCCGAGCACCAAGACGGGCTCACCCCGACCCTCGCGCGCGGCCTCGAGCAGCTCGTCGCCGGGTGGTGGGAGCGGGCCGGAAACGTCGCCAAGGCGACGGCCGCGGCCGGGCGCGCCGTGGGCTACGAGGGGGCCAGCGACAACGCCCTGACCGCCCTCGCCGAGCTCCAGCGCCAGACCCACGGCCCCGAGCTGGTCGAGACCCTGCTGCGCATCGACGCCCTGAGCGAGCGCGAGCTCGAGTCCCTGCGCGAGGCCGCCGGCGTCGCCCTCGAGCTCGGGGACGACGGCGACGAGGGCCTCGCCCGCCGCACCCTGGTCCGCCTCTACCGCAAGGCCGCGCGCATGTGGTCCCGGGGCGACGAGGCCAGCGGCGAGCTGCAGCCCGAACAGGCCGCGCTGTGGGCCCTCGAGGCCCTGGTCAACCTGTGCGCCGAGGCCGACGAGTCCGAGCACGCCGTGCGCCTGCTGCTCGACGGCGCGACCTTGCCCGTGGACGTCGAGCAGTCCCAGAGCATGCGCCGCCGGGCCGCCGCGATGCTCGCCGACGCGGGCGAGTACGGCCGCGCCATCGATCTGTACATCGGGGTCATCGCCGAGGACGCGGCCAACCTCGAGGACATCGCCAAGGTCGCCGAGCTGTGCGAGCAAGAGGACCGGGTGTCCGAGCTCATCAGCCTGCGCCTGCGCGAGCTCGAGATGACCGAGGACGCCGATCGCCGCCTCGAGATTCGCCTCGAGCTCTCGCGCCTGACCGGCGTGCTCGAGTCCCGCGGCGGTCGCATCGAGACCCTGCGCGCGAACCTCGAAGAGCGCCCCGGTCACCCCGAGTCCATCGCCGCGCTGTCCGAGCTCCTCGACCACCGCGGACGCTACGACGAGCTGGCCGAGGTCCTCGAGGTTCAGGCCGCCAAGGTCCTCGACGCCGGGGACACCGAGGCTGCCTCGGGCCTGTTCCTGCGCACGGCGCAGCTGGCCGAGTCCCGCCTGGGCGACAAAGAGCAGGCCACCCGCGCCTACCTGCGCGTGGTCGAGCTCGCGCCCAGCAACGCGGCCCTCGACGCCCTCGCTCGCCTCTACGCGAGCCAGGACCGCCCGGACACCGCGGCGACCTACCTCGAGCGCCGCCTCGAGGACACCCCGGACAGCGAGCGCGTGGCGATCCTGCTCAAGCTCGCCCGGGCGCGGATCGCCGCCGAGCAGCGCGAGAAGGCCGTCCAGGCCCTCGAGACCGCCTTCGCCGAGGCCCCGCGCAACGGCGAGGTCCGCAAGCTGTTGATTCGCCTGCACCGCGAGCGCGACGACATCGCCAGCCTGGCGCGGACCCTGGCCACGGCCGCGGGCGCCGTGGGCGACCCGAACACCGTGGTCGCCTACGCCCGCGAGGCCGCCGAGCTCTACGACACCCTCGGGACCCCAGAGGCGGCCGTGCCCGTGCTCGAGCGCGCCCACGAGTTCGCCCCCGACGACCGGGACCTGCGCCTGATGCTCGCCGACGGCCTGCGCGGCGCCGGTCGCCTCGACGAGGCCCGGGAGCTGCTCGAGGCCCTGATCGCCAGCTTTGGCCGGCGCCGCTCGGCCAAGCGCGCCGTGGTCCACAGCCGCCTGGCTCGGGTCGCCAGCGCCCAGGGCAAGGTCGAGGAGGCCATCGATCAGCTCGAGCGGGCGTCCAAGATGGCCGCCGGCGACGTGCTCATCCTCCGCGACCTGGCCCAGACGGCCCAGTCCGCCGGGCAGCACGACCGCGCCGAGCGGGCCTACCGGACCTTGCTGCTGAGCCTGCGCCGGGCCGGCAAGGACGCGCCGATCGGCGCCGGTGAGGTCTACCTGGCCCTGGCCGCCATCGCCGACGAGCGCGGCCAGGCCGACAAGGCCGCGGAGCTGCGCGAGTCCGTGCTCGAGGCCGTGACCGAGGACGACTCCCAGGCCCCGCGGATCCAGGCCGCCCTGCGCGAGCGCGAGGACTTCGCCTTCCTCCGCCGCGTGCTCGAGGCCCGCCGCGACGGGGTCAAGAGCGCCCGCCGCAAGGCCAAGGTGCTCGCCGCCCTCGGCGACGTGCTCGAGAACGACCTGGGCGACAAGGACGCGGCCCTCGAGGCCCGGCTGCAGGCCGTCGAGGCCGATCCCAGCTCCCCGCCCCTGCACGACGCCGTCCAGCCCCTGGCGGTCGAGCTGGGCCGGACCGAGCGCTACGCCAAGCTGCTCGAGGATCGCCTCGCCGGCATGCGCCGGGGCGACGAGGCGCTGATCCGCTGCGAGCTGCTCCTGCGCCTGGCCGTGGTCATGGAGTCGCGGGAGAACTTCGACCGCGCCGACGAGCTCGTCACCCAGGCCGAGGCCACGGGCGTGCGCCAGGTCGACGTGTGGCGGGCCCAGGCGCGCATCGCCGGGGCCCGGGGCGACTCGGACAAGCAGGTCGAGCTGCTCGGCAAGCTCGCCAACCTCGGCGCCGACCAGGCCGAGACCCGGGCCGACGCCCGCTTCCGCATGGCCGAGGTCTACCTGGCCGACCCCGACTCCGTCGACGAGGGCCTGTCGGCGCTGACCGACGCCCTCGAGGACGACGCCCGCTGGGAGCGCGCCGCGATGATCCTCGGCAAGGCCTGCGAGCGCCACCCCGGCAACGACGACCTCCTCGACCTCTACGAGCGGGTCGCCCGGCGCTGCGACGACAAGGCCATCTTGCTGCACTGCCTCGAGAGCCGGCTCAAGCAGCCCGAGGCCGAGCTCGAGCGCGCCCGCGAGGCCGTCGAGCTGGGCCTGAGCCTCGAGGACTTCGAGCGCGCGGAGGCGCTGATGCACCGCGCCGTGGAGCTGGCCCAGGACCGCATCGAGGGCCTCGAGCTCGTCGACTGGGCCCTGCTCGGCCTCGCCGCCCGCCGCCGCGAAGCCGGCGACATGGTCGGCGCGGTCAAGTGGCTGACCGAGGCCGCCGAGGTCGCCGACCTCGACAAGGTCCTGCCCGAGGCCCAGCGCCTCGCCGAGGTCGCCAGCGACCCCGAGGGCGACCTGACCCTGGCCGTGAAGCTCTACGAGAGCCTCGTCGAGCGCGACCCGAGCATCCGCGACGCGTGGGAGCCCCTCGCGCGCCTTTACACCCAGCTGGGCATGGTCGACCGCCTCGAGCGCTTGGTCGAAGAGACCCTCGACGGCATCCAGGAGTCCAGCGACCGCAACGTCCTGCGCCTGCAGCTGGCCCGCACCTTCCTGCGCACCGAGGGCCGGGAGGACGACGCCGTGCCGATCCTCAACGACGTGCTGCTCGAGGACCCCGAGCAGACCGAGGCCAACCTGCTCCTCGCCGAGCACCTCGAGCGCGCCGGCAAGACCGACGAGCTCATCGACCTGCTGCGCAACCAGCTGATGGCGGCGCAGGGTCGGGAGGACGCCCCGGCCGTGCGCACGCTGAGCATGGAGCTGGCCCGCCGCCTGCGCGAGACGGACCTGTTCGAGGCCATCAACGTGATCCGGGCGGCCCTCGACGCCGACCCCGACGACGCCGAGCTGATCACCATCTTGCTCGAGTGGTCCGACGGGGAGCTCGACGAGGACGAGCGCGCGGCGCTGATGGAGCGCCGGCTGACCAACGCCGACCCCGAGCAGCTCGGGGCCATGGCCATCGAGCTCGCCGAGCTGCGCGCGGCCATGGGCGACAGCGACGGCGAGATGCGGGCGCTGCAGACCGCCTACGAGCGTACGCCCGGGGACGAGGCCGTGCGCCAGCGCCTCGAGGCTGCCTACCGCAGCAACGAGGACTGGGGCGGCCTGGTCGCCATGCTCGAGCGCGTGGCCGAGGCCACCGAGGACAAGGCCGCGCGCATCACCTTGCTGCGCGAGGCGGCCGCGGTCCAGCGCGACCAGCTGGGCGACGCCGAGGCGGCCATCGAGCTGCTGCGCAAGGCCAGCGAGGTCGACCCCGAGGACGCCCGGCTGCGCATCGACCTGGCCGCGGCCCTGGGCCTCAGCGGCCACGCCGAGGACGCCCTGGTGACCCTCAGCGAGACCCTCGAGGGCGCCGAGGACCCGGCCCTGCAGCTCGAGCTGCGCCTGGCCCGGGCCCGGGTGCTGCGCAGCGTCGACCGCCTCGCCGAGGCCATCGAGGACCTCGAGGCGGCCTACGCCCTCGCGCCGGAGGACACCCGCGCCGGGGTCGGGGGACAGCTCGAGACCGCCCTCGAGGCCCTGCGCATGGCCGCGTCGGCCGAGAACGACATGGTCACCGAGCGCGCGCCGATGATCCGCCTGGTCGAGCTGCGCCAGGCTCGGGGCGCGACCGAGGAGGCCCGGGACCTGCTGATGGCCTGGATCGACCGCTCCCGCAAGGACCGGGAGGCCCTGCACATCCTCCGCGCCATCGACGTGGCGGGCGAGAACTGGGAGGGGCTGACCAAGGTGTCCAGCCGCCTCGTCGCGCTCGAGAGCGGCGAAGAGCAGATCGCCGCGGCCCAGCTGCTGGCTCAGGCCTGCCGCGAGCTCGGCATGCCTGGGGAGGCGCGCAAGGGCCTCGAGTTCGCCCGCCGCAAGCAGCCGGAGTCTGCGGAGCTGCGCGCCGAGCTCATGGCCATCTACCGGGACATCGACGCCAAGCGCGAGCTGGCCGAGCTGCTCATCGAGGAGTCCAACGAGAGCGAGGACGACGGCGAGCGCCTGAACCTGCTGCGCGACAGCGCCCGGCTCTACCTCGAGCTCGAGGATCCCGGCGCCGCGGCGATCCCCCTTCAGGCCGTGCTCGAGATCGATCCTGGGGACTCGGAGACCGTCGGCCTGCTCGCCGACGCCTACACCCAGAGCGAGCAGTACGGGGAGGCCGAGGCCATCATCGACGCGGCCATCGAGGCGGCCCCCGCGGGTCGCTCGCCGGAGCTGGCGAGCTTGCAGCTGCGCAAGGCTCGGCTCGCCTACGCCCGCGGCGACCACCAGACGCAGCTGGAGATGCTCCAGGCGGCGTTCACCAACGACAAGCAAAACGGCTACATCGCGGCGGAGCTGGCCGACCTCGCCGAGCAGATGGAGAACTGGGACCTGGCGACCAAGGTGCTGCGTCAGATCGCGCTGATGGAGGGCGAGTGCCCGATCACGCGGGCGATGTCCTTTGTCCGCCAGGGGCGGATCTCGCTGATTCAGGGAGATACCAAGCGGGCGGTGTTCTGGGCGCGCCGGGCGACGAAGGAGGACCCGGAGTTGCCGGAGGCGGCGGCGTTGTTGGAGGAGGTCCAGGGCTAGACGGTTCGGCCTGGATACGCGAAAGAGCGGTCAGTCCCGAGGGGCTGGCCGCTCTTTTTGCTGCGAGGTTTGTGCTGGGGTTGGTTGGGGGGCTCGGCTCTGATGGAGAGCGGGCACGGGTCAAGGGGGTCGGATCCCCCGCTGTCGCCTGACGGCATGGGTTGGGCTGATCTCGATTGTCGAAGGTTGATGAAGGGCTCCTCTTCGATGAGCGCTTGGGCGGCTCCTTGCGCTGGGGGATCCGACCCCCTTGCCCCTGTTGTGCCCGTCGTCGTGCGGAGATTGTTGGCTCCGAGTCGAGCAGTCAGCGGCGTCTCGAAGCCAGGTTGGGCCCTGCCCGCTGGGGCGAACTTGGCCGCTAGTCGAAGCGCAGCAGGACGTAGCCCGAGCTGCCGGCGTAGACCGTGGCGTAGAGGCCTCCGTCGTGGGCGGGGATGAAGTCGATGCCGTCGGCGGCGGCCTCGGGGTCGAGGGATACGCCTTCGATCTCGAAGGTCTCGAGCTCTTCGCCGGACTGGCCGTCGACCAGGGCGTAGCCTCCTCCCTCCAGCTCGGTGATGACGTGGCCGGAGCAGGTCCTGCCTGCGGACCGGCCGGGGTGGGTCCAGACGACCTCTCCGGCGGGGTCGAGGGCGACGGCGTGGAGGGGGACGTCGGCGACCTCGCGCCAGTTGACCACGGTGTAGTCGCCGACGGTCCCCGGCCACGCCCGCGGGAGCTCCGAGTCCTCGGACGCGAGCTCTCGGGACCAGACCAGCTCGCCGTCGGCGGAGTAGCGGGCCAGGCCGTCGCCGATGTTGAGCCAGGCGCCAGCGAGCACCTCGCCGTTGGGCTGGACCCGGGGCAGGTAAAAGCCCGCGTCCGGCTCGACCGGGAAGGCGAACTCCACGCTGTCCGAGGTGGGATCTTGGGCCTTGCCCACGCTCGAGGCCGACTGGACGCAGGCCCGGGCGTCGAACTCACCGAAGCCCCACACCGTGCGCAGCAGGCCGTCGGGGCCCCAGCCCAGGCCTCCCGCCTGGTGGGGGCCGCAGGGCTCTGTGCGGCTCAGGAAGCGTCGCTGGCCCTCGGCGTCCCAGCTGAGCACGGTGAGGTCGCCGAGGGATCGATCGCCGCCGCCGTCGGGGTCGTAGACGATCCGGGCGTAGACGTCGAACACGGACACGAACACGCGGCCCTGGTCGTCGACGGTCACGCCCGTGGGGTCGGGGACGAAGCCGACGTAGCCGTCGTAGCGGTCGGTCCAGCGCGCGGTCCCGTCGGCGTCGTAGGCGGTGACGACGACGCCCGGCCAGGGCTCCTCGTCCCCGGGCATGAGCTCGCCGGGGACCTCGCCGACCGCGACCACGCCGCCGTCGGGGAGCGGGTGGAGCATGGGCGGGCCGTAGAACCAGTCCTCGTCCACGGTCCAGGTGACGGCGCTGACCGAGCCCCCCTCGGCGCCGTCGAGGCAGCTGTCGAGCCAGGCCACGGGCGTGTCGGTCCCGCCTTCGTCGTCGCCCCCGTCGTCGGCGGAGTCGTCCTGTGGGTCCGCGTCGTCGACGCACGCGCCGGTGAGCAGCAACGCGGGGATGGCCAGCCCAAGCGCCGCGCGCCTCAGCACGGCGGCCTCCGGCGGCGACGCAGGCCCAGGCCAAGCCCGGTCAGCGCGAGCAGCCCGAGCCAGCCGGTTCCCTCGAGGTCCCCGCCCGCGCCGGCGAGGGAGCAGCCCCGCGGATCGGGCTCTTGGTCGTCGTCCTCGCCGCCGCCGCTCTCGTCGTCGTCCTCGTCGTCTCCGCCGGTCTCGGTCTCATCCTCGGCCTCCTCTGGCCAGGTGCCCGGGTCCTGCTCCTGACCCTCGCAGGCCCCCTCGTGGGCGACCTCGACCCCGGCGCACTCCGTGGCGACGCACGCGTTGGCGTAGGTGACCCCGTCGGCGCCGCAGACCAGCTCTTCCTCCTGGGGACAGCCGCAGTAGCTGGGCTGGATGCGCGCGAGCTCGAGCAGGGTAAAGCCGTGGGTGTCGGCCCAGTCGACCAGCCCCTCGGTCTGCATGTCGAGCAGGTAGGCGGTGTTCTCCCCCTCGATGACCGCCTGGGCCAGCTCGCCGTGGCCGCTCGCGACGACCAGCTGACCCACGGCGCAGGCCCGGCCCTCGGCGTCGAAGAAGTAGGGGCGCTTGGGCGAGTGCACGGGGTTGTGGGGGAACTCGCCGGTGGTCCAGTAGCTGTGGAGCTCGTCGATCAGCGCCAGCCGAGCGTCGCGCTGGTCGGCGTCGAGGCCCCGGGCCTCCAGGGCCTCCAGGTCCACGGCGCGCAGGTCCGCCTCGACCGTCGCCAGGTGCTCTTGGATGCGCTGGCGGTCGGCCTCGAGCGCTCCGACGGCGTCGGGGGTCGGCTCGGCGGCCTGCGCGGCCACGGGAAGGAGCGCCATCACGGCGGCAGGTGCCAGCCACAGCCGGCGACGGTGGGGTGTCCAAGACAGTCGCATGCGAGTGGTTCGTGCCACGGGCGACCCGGAGCGATCACGATCGCCTCGAAAAATCAGGGCCGCTGGCTGAGGGGATAGGCGCTCAGCGGGATCGGCTGGCCCTGGGCTGTCGTGAACGTGATGGCGATGCGCCCACCCGGGCCGGACCAACCGCGCAGGCGCTCGAGGCCCGCGCCCAGCTCGGCGAGGGTGTCGACATCCTCCAGGAACAGCGACGAGATCGTCGCGCCCCGCAGCGCCCGGGCAGCCCCCGGGACGGCGCTGACCGGCGCGCCGGGTACGAGCTCGCGGATCGTCGGGACCTCGACGTCGGGATCGAGGTAGAGGCCGAGGAGCTCTTCGGCGTCGATGAGCGCCTGCTCCCGCTCGTTGGCGGCCTCGACCGTGAGCTCGAGCTCGATCAGTTCGCCGCGCTCTCCGGTCTTCGAGGGCCGGACCACGGTGACCGCGATGGCCTCGCCGGGGAGCAGCGAGCGGATGGTCTCGCCGAACAGCTGGGCAAAACGAGCGCGGCCGCGGGGGCTCGGATCGAGCTCGTCGTGGCGTCGGCCTCGGAGGGCCACGATCACGTCTCCGACGGCGAGCCCGGCCTCCTTGGCCGGCGCGCCAGCGTCGACCTCGCTGACCGTGATGCCGCTGTGGAAGCCCAGCGGGGTCACGAGCTCGGCGATCTCCGGGGCGATGTCCAGGACCACGCCGACGGTGCCCGAGCGCCCGCCCTTGCCCTCCTGGAGCGCGCGCAGGAACAGGCGCACGCGGTCGATGGGGATCGCAAAGCCGATGCCCTCGCCCCGGCGCGAGCGCGCGGTGGCGATGCCGACCAGCTCGCCGCGGAGGTTGAACAGCGGCCCGCCCGAGTTGCCGAAGTTGATCGCGGCGTCGAGCTGAATCACCGGCAGCTGCCGGTTGGCGAGGACCTCGGTGCGATCCAGGGCCGAGACGATGCCCGTGACCACGGTCGCCTCGAAGCCCACGGGCGAGCCGATGGCGAACACCTGCTCG
>NZ_ABCS01000163.1 GCF_000170895.1 Plesiocystis pacifica SIR-1
TGGCGCTGGTCCGGGTCGATCGCCAAGCCGCGCAGCACCGCGCGCCCGACCCACGCGGGCACCCTCGCCGTCGACGGAGGCTCGCGCACGCGGCCGGCCAGCACGTTGCCCAGGAGCTCGGCCGGGTTGTCGCCCGCGAAGGGCAGGCGCCCGTAGAGGCCCTCGTAGAGCGCGACGCAGAAGCTGAACTGATCGCCGCGGGCGTCGACGACCTCGCCCCGCCACTGCTCGGGGGCCATGTAGGCCGGCGTGCCGAGGATCGAGCCCGTGACCGTGAGCTTGTTGGACAGCGCCGCCGATCCCGATCCCGATCCCGATCCTGGCTCGAAGGCGCCGAGGACCTCGCGGATCGCCGACTCGCTCGCGCCCTCGCCCGCGCCGGGAGCGGTCGCCGCTCGAGCCAGGCCAAAGTCGAGCACCTGCACCACCCCGTCCTCGCCGAGGATGGCGTTGTGCGGCTTGAAGTCGCGGTGGACGATGCCGGCCTCGTGGGCCGCCGCCAGCCCCCGACCGGCCTGGCGAAACACCTCGACGACCTCCCGCCACGGCCGGGCCTCGTCCCCCGCCCGCAGCCAGCGATCCAGGCTCTGCCCGCGGACGAACTCCATGGCGATGAACACCCCGTCCTCGTGCTCGCCGACCTCGTGGACCGTGACCGTGTTCTGGTGGCGGAGCCGGGCCATGGCCTGGGCCTCGCGCATGAACCGGGTCGCCTGGGTGCTGCCCTTGGCCGCGCCTCGCCGGCGCAGGATCTTCACGGCGACCTTGCGGTCGAGCTGATCGTCGTAGGCGGCGTAGACCGTGCCCATGCCGCCTTGACCGATGCGATCGAGGATCGCAAAGCGGCCGATCTTCAGCTGCGGCAGGGCGCTCCCGAACAGCGCCGCCTCGATCGCGTCGCGCTCCCGGTCGTACTCGAAGGAGTCCTCGACGCGAAAGCCATCGCGTGCCCCGACCTCGGTGCTGGCCATCCGCGCGGCCTCGCGGCCCGCCGCGTCGGCACTCCCCGCGGCTGGGTCCGCCGCGTCCTTCGGGTGCTGCTCGTCCCCTGCCACCGCGTGGGCGATGCTAGCAGTCGCCCACCCCGGCCGCGCCGGGGCCCATGATCCACGAAAGCATCGTCCACGGACTCAGCTGGCGTGGAACCCGTGGGCGGCTGCCTTTCTCGGTAGCCCGAGGGTGACCGCACGCCCCTTTGCTATGCTTCGCGACGGTGAGCGCAACCAGTGACATGGAGCTCTACGAGGCCTGGCGCGGCGGAGACCAGCGGGCTGGCGCGGCCCTGTTTCGCCAGCACTACGACACCCTGGCGCGCTTTTTCGCCAACAAGGTCCAGCCCGAGCACCGCCCCGAGCTGGTCCAGCGGACCATGCTCGCCTGCGTCGAGGGCAAGGAGCGCTTCGAGGGCAAGTCGCGCTTCACCTCCTACCTGATCGGCATCGCGCTGCGCCAGCTCTACAAGCACTTCGATCGCCAGCGCCGGACCCGAGAGCGCATGGACTACGGCACCGTATCCGTCGCGGATCTCGACCCCTCGCCGAGCCAGCTCGCGGCCAAGCAAGACGAGTACCACGTGCTGCTCATGGCCCTGCGCCAGCTCCCGGTCGACTACCAGCTCGTGCTCGAGCTGGTCTACTGGGAGAGCTACACCGCGGCGGTCATCGCCGAGTGCCTCGGCATCCCCGTGGGCACGGCCAAGACCCGGATCCGCCGGGGCAAGGAGCTGCTGCGCGAGCAGATCGAAGCGGTGGCTCTGAACCCGGCGCTGATGCAGTCGACGGTCTCGAACCTCGAGGGCTGGGCCGCGCAGCTGCGCGAGCGCGGCCTGACCAAGCCGTGATGCTCGTCAGCCTTCGGGCGCCCCGCGCGACGCACGGATCTCCCCGCCGCGAGCCTCGCACGCGCTCAGGACCCAAAAGACCCATGAAACCCGACTGGGCGGGGCCCCGGGGTTCGCGGTCCGGGCCGCGCCGCGGTATGAGGGGAGCGTGCGCGCCTACCTCGAGCTCCTCGATCGCGTGCTCCGTGAGGGCACGACCAAGACCGACCGCACCGGCACCGGCACCAAGAGCCTGTTCGGCCCGCAGCTGCGCTTCGACCTCGCCCAGGGCTTCCCCCTCGTGACCACCAAGAAGGTCCACCTGCGCTCGATCATCCACGAGCTGTTGTGGTTCCTGCGCGGCGAGACCAACCTCGCCTACCTGCACGAGAACAAGGTCAGCATCTGGGACGAGTGGGCCGACAACGACGGCGAGCTCGGGCCCATCTACGGCGAGCAGTGGCGCTCGTGGCCCAACCACCGCGCAGATGGCTCCGCCGACTCCAGCCAGCCCCAGACCATCGACCAGATGAGCTGGCTCGTCGACGAGCTGCGCCGCAACCCCGACTCCCGGCGCCTGGTGATCAGCGCCTGGAACGTCGCCGACCTCCCGCACATGGCGCTGGCCCCCTGCCACTGCCTGTTCCAATTCTACGTCGCCGAGGGCAAGCTCAGCTGCCAGCTCTACCAGCGCAGCGCCGACCTGTTCCTCGGCGTGCCCTTCAACATCGCCAGCTACGCCCTGCTGACCATGATGATCGCCAAGGTCGTCGGCCTCGAGTACGGCGAGTTCGTGCACACCTTCGGCGACGCGCACCTGTACCTGAACCACCTCGAGCAGGCCCAGCTGCAGCTGAGCCGCGAGCCCCGGCCGCTCCCGACCATGCACATCGACCGCGTGCCCGACTCGCTGTTCGAGTTTTGTTACGAGGACTTCCGCCTCGAGGGCTACGAGCCGCACCCGCGCATCAAGGCGCCCGTCGCCGTTTGAACCTGGCGAGGCCCACCGTTCCAGACGCGGTCTCGACGCATCCCAAGTTCGAGGTCTGATTCACTACGATTTCGCCGCATGATCTGGCGCAAGTCGACATTGCTGTAATACCCAGCCGAACTCTTGAGTTTTGTTGGCTTTGGTGCGATGTAGACGCAATGGCGCGTCAGAGCTTCTGGATTAGCGTGGGTGGGGTGGCCGTGGCCACCCTGAGCCTGGTTCCGCAGACTGCCCAGGCAGGTGAGCCCATGAGCGGGGTGCTCGCTCCCGTGGCCTCGGTGGACTCGGAAGAGTCGCAGACGCCCAGCTGGTCCGAGGCCGGCGCGCTCGAGCCTGGCGTCGAGCAAAACCCTGCGATCTATGGCGGCACCGCGGCCAACTACTGCGGCTGGCCCACGGCGGTCTACCTCGATCAAGGCTTCTCGGCGTGCTCGGGGACCCTGGTCCACCCGGAGATCGTGATCACGGCGGCCCACTGCCCGAGCTCGACGGCAGGCAGCGCGACGACCATCCGCTTCGGCGAGGCCGTCGCGGGAGGCGAGCGCGCGGTCCAGGCGACCTGCTACTCCAACCCGGGCTGGACCGGGCAGGTCGGGGGCACGGACTTCGGCTACTGCCGGCTGAGCGAGCCGGTCACCGACGTCCCGATCATCCCGCCGGCCTGGGGCTGCGACGTCTCGGCGCTGTCGCCCGGGCGCGAGGTGGTCATCGTGGGCTTTGGCCAGTCCAACAACGGCGGCAGCGGGAGCAAGCGCGAGGTGACCACGACCATCCAGGCCATCAGCAGCCAGGCGGTCGTCGGCGGCAACGGCCTGGACGCGTGCCAGGGCGACTCGGGCGGCCCCGTCTACATCAAGATGAGCAGCGACTTCGGAGGCGACGACACCTGGCGGGTGTTCGGCATCACCTCCGGCGGCGCCGAGTGTGGCCTGGGCGGCATCTTCGCGCTGATGCACGAGGCCATCCCGTGGGTCGAGCAGCACTCGGGCGTGGACATCACGCCTTGCCAGGACGGCGACGGCAACTGGGAGCCGAGCCCGCAGTGCGGCTCCATCCCCCTCGACCCGGCCGCCGGCAGCGGCGACTGGGCCAACGGCTGCGCGGGCGGGCCCGCCAGCGGCTTTGGTGGGCTGTGCGGCGACCCCTTTGGAACCGGCGAGGACTCCGATCCGCCCTCCGTCGAGGTCGTCACCCCCAACGACGGCGAGGAGTACGACGTCGAGCCTGGGGGCACCGCCCAGGTGACCGTCAACGTGACGGCGGACGACGGCGACGGCTTCGGCGTGGCCGAGGTCCGCCTGCTCGTCAACGGCGACGAGTTCCCAAACAACAGCGACACCCTCGCGCCCTACGAGTGGGACCTGGTCATGCCCGAGGGCGGCTACACCCTGTCCGCGCTGGCCGTCGACTACTCCGGGAACGAGGCGGTCTCGCTGAGCATCGGGATCGGCGTCGGCGCGGAGGCGCCCGCGGGCGACGACGGGGGCAACGACGAAGTCGGCGACGGCACGGACGGCCTGGGCCTCGACGACGGCGGGCTCGACTCGGGCTGCGCCTGCTCGAGCGCGTCGGGTTCGGGGGGCTCGGGCGGAGCCTTTGGTCTGCTCGCCCTGATCGCCCTCGCGGGCCTGGGCCGCCGACGCCGAAACTGAGCGCTGTTTTGCCCCCACAGGCGTCTGGCCCGGCGTTTTCAGCTGTTCAGCGAACGACGCGGGCGTGGATCTTCGGTAGGACCGGCGGGCGCCTGGGTTTGAGGGGATTTAGGGGAGGCTCGTGGAGTCTGGTCCCAGCTCGTTCCGGAGTGTCTCTGGAGATACTCTGGAGACGTTGCAGCGCTTGAGGCGCTTCCAGTTGACGGGTAGCCCAAGACGCGCTCGCCCCCCGATCAAGCCGCCCGGGGCGTCTCCAGATCGCTCGTAGGCCATCCCGCGGGTTTCGGTTGGGTTCTTTGGCGCTTCAGGAATTCGAGTGGGCGAGATGGTCGGATAGAGCTCGAGCCCCCCGCAGTGAAAAACAAGATCGCGCTCCGAAACCGAGCCCGGCTCCGATACCCGCACGCCCGCTTCTTCAGCGCCGCCGAAATATTCGAGTTCACCGCTTCCAGTGAGGCGTTCGTCGCCCCGAGGACGATCGCATTCATGCCCCACAGGTGCACTCGCAGGGTCCGGCCGACCTTGACCGACAACACGACCAGCTCGAGCGCTACGTCAGCCGCGGCGCTCGAAGAACCCCGCGCTCATCAGCTTTGCAGGGCCGCTCACGCCAAAGCCGGCACGCCAAGAGGATGCCAGGCCAAGCAAACGACGCAGTTCCCAGTGTCCGCTGGTACAGCCTACGGGGACCTCCTCGGCTCCGTTCACGCCCTTACCTGTGACTGCCCAGCGGATCTCGGGTACTCGTCGAGTCTCGACTGCCGCGAAGACTTCGGCATAGTCGGGCCCGTTCGCCGTGACTGCATGGCGTCGGTCACGAGGAAGCGGCAAGCCCTTCCTCGACTGCGCCAACTTGGCGAGGTGTGCCTCGAAAACAACCTCGCCGAGGAATGCGTGGAGGGCAGTACCTCGTTTGCGCGAGCGCTCTCGACTCCGAGCTCGCTGACTGCCCGGCGCTGCCCGTGCTTGACGAGTTCCTCGCGTGCGCAAACAACTAGCGTCGACCCTCAACTCGCCAGCTGGACCACTCGACGCAGCCGCTTCATCGCCCGAAACACACCCCCACGCACCGCAGCGGGGGAGTGGCTCTCATCGGCGATCTCGACGGCTCGTTTGCCGCCCAGGTAGCGCTCCTCGATTAGCTCTCGATCCTTGGTCGAGAGCTTGTCCATGGCTCGACGCACCTTCTTGTACTTGTCGTAGTGGTGAAGGGCCGTCTGCAGGCCCGGCCCTGACTGGGGGAAGGAGTGGACCAGCGGCGCGAAGCGACTCTGCTTGAGCAGGTTGATGCATATCCGGTCGTAAATCTTCACGCACAAGATCGCGCGCATCGGGATGCCGCGCTCGATCGCGGCGATCGGCGGCTTTTCGAGCACGGCCATGATCGCGTCGTGGGCGATGTCCTCGGAGTCGGCTCTCGCTCCCTGGCGCCTCGCTTCCAGGATCGCCCATAGCCTGTACTTACGGACAACCCAGTCTAGAACGACCGGATCCTTGCGCTGTAGCCCATCCACGAACAGCTGTGGATACATCTCGTAGTTCATGGGCATACGGTCGTTTACCATGGCGATCGCGTCATGTGGAGCCCCTCGTCCTCCGATCCAACACCGCCGTCGCCGAGCATCGTCGACGACCCGGCGTTGCAGGAGTTCGCGAACGATGAGGGTGTTCCGGTGGAGCTCATTCAAGGCGCGCTCGGTCAACACACCGAGCTCTCCGTCTTCCTCGCTTTCCTCCGCTCCACTCCCGAGACTCGGCCGCGGGTCAACGGTCGCTTCGAGTTGCTCGAGCCAGTCGGAGAAGGGAGCTACGGGCAGGTATACCGGGCCCTCGACCACGTACTCGGCCGTGACGTCGCCATCAAGCTCATGCGGCTGGGTGATCCCGAGACCGCAGACCGAGAGGCGAGGGCCCTGGCTGCACTCGTGCACCCCAACGTCGTGCGGATCTACGATCAGGGACGCAGCGACGACTACCGGTGGATCGTCATGGAGTGGCTCAGCGGCCCGACCCTCCACGAGTGGTGCGCCGACAAAGAGCCCACCGAGATCGTCGCGCGCTACGTCGAAGCTGGTCACGGCCTCGCGGCGGCGCATCGTCGCGGCTTGGCGCATCGGGACTTCAAGGCGAACAACGCGATGCTCAACTCGGAGGGCAAGGCGATGCTCGTCGACTTCGGCCTGGCTCGGACCCTCGAAGCCCTGAGCGAAGGGTCGAACGCGGAGCGCATCGTCGGAGCGCTTCCATATCTGGCGCCCGAGCGCTTGCGTGGGCAGGCGGGTGACGTGCGCAGCGATCAGTTCGCGTTCTGTGTGGCGCTCTGGGAAGCGCTGGCCGGAGCGAACCCCTTCTTCCTCGGCGAGGACATCGAGACCCGTCTGGAGGCCATGGCGTTGCCGCCTCGGGAGCGTGAACGGGTGCCGCGCCGAGTCCGAGCTGCGCTGGAGCGCGGGCTGGCCGAGGACCCAGCGAAACGATGGCCGAGCATGGAGGCGCTTCTCGACGCTCTCGTGTTCAAGCCGAGACCACTTCGTCGACGTGTCGCCAGGCTCTTGTTGGGCGTCGCCATCGTACTTCTCGCGCTGGTTCAATTGCGGGGGGCCACAACCCCTGCTCCGGAAATCGAGCTTCCCGAGCTCTCGAACCCCACGCACGCAGCCATCTTGGCGATGCGAACCAGCAACCACGAACGAGCGATCGAGGCCATCCGTGATGGCGCTTCCGTGCCTACCAAGCGCGACACCAACTTCTTGATCGTCGCGCAGGCCACCGCGAACTGGCTGGAGACGACGGGGCAGCCTGCCCTCGCCGGAGAAGCCTGGCTGGCCATCGCGCGGCTACGTCAAAAGTCGGGCGACGAAGAGGGGAAGCTGGCGGCCATCAACAAAGTGCTCGAACTGCTACCGGAGTGAGGTCACTCGTCGAGGGGGACCTCGAGACCTTCGAAGCAAGTCACGGTGCCGTCCTCGTTGCACACCCCGTCATCGCACCACATCAGGGTTCCTCCGCAGTCGTGGAAGCCCGGCCAGCAGACTCCGTTGATGCAGCAGATCGCCTGGGCCGTGCTCGTGCCGGCGCTGTACTCCTGGACCTCGCACATTCCTGGGACCGAGCACGCGTTTTTCAACGGGATGTAGGCAACCACGAGCTGCATCACGGGATCGATCACGTCTCCGAAGCGGACGTGGAAGGGGATTGATCCCGTCGAGCAAGGGCTCGATCCCTTGAGCCTGACTTCGCCGGTAGGGTCGAGGCACACATCGGCGTCGAGCACGGGAGCATTGGGCCCGGTGTACTCGCAGACTCGGGAGCTGTCGCAGAGATCGCGGTACTCGGCGCTCGCAGACAAGGGCGCGAAAGCGAGCCCTAGACCGACCAGCCCCACGATTGGGAAGGTGATTTTCCTCGGCATCCCGAGATTTTACTCAGGCGCCCATGAACCCACAGCGACAACCCCATAGGAGGCTGATCGGCCGCTCTGGCGCTTGTTTGGACCCCCTAACCCGACGGGGGGTACACGGTGTCCCCTGGCTTTCCCAGGCGATCGCTCGCCGACATCCGAAAAAACGAACGTTTCATCGAGCTGGGCGAGATGTAGATCGGGGGGCCTTCACGCTGCGCGCAGGGACCTCCACTCGGACGGAACCAGGGCAAGAAACCGCGAACGTTTCACGCCCTCACTCGAGATAGGAGGTATGAGCCCTCCCAACGCGCTCGTCCTCGCCGAGTTCGCAGAACGCAGCGCTGTCGTGCAGACGCTTCGCAGCTTCGAGGACTTGTCCCTCGCGGAGCTGTCCCATGTCTGCGTCTCCGTCGAGGAGCGCCGCGTGGACTCCTTGGCTCCCCCACAGCCGTCTCGGGCCGGGGGCGCTTCGTCGCTCCGCTCCTCCGCTTTGGCTTGGTGGGCAATGGCGTTCGTGCCTTCGAGAAGGCTCGTGGTCGCCCCCGCTCCCGGGGGCGTGGATTCCTTGGCTCCCCCACGGCCGTCTCGGGCCGGGGGCGCTTCGTCGCTCCGCTCCTCCGCTTTGGCTTGGTGGGCAATGGTGTTCGTGCCTTCGTGAAGGCTCGTGGTCGCCCCCGCTCCCGGGGGCGTGGATTTCTTGGCAGCCCCCACAGGCGCCTCGGACCGGGGACGCTTCGTCGCTCCGCTCCTCCGCTTTGGTTTGGTGGGCAATGGCGTTCGTACCTTCGTGAAGGCTCGTGGTCGCCCCCCGCTCCCGGGGGCGTGGATTTCTTGGCAGCCCCACAGCCGTCTCGGACCCAGGACCTACGATCTCGCTCGCGGCTTCGGCTGGCGCGGGGTGATCGAGAGCCGGCGGCGCGAGCTCGCGTCGCCGAGCTGCGCGCCGAACAGACCACCAAGTGGCGCCCAGAGGCTGGAGGTCAGCGGGACGGCTGACGCCACCGCGGTTGGGTTGGGACAGCTCCGAGGGTGGGGTTCTCGATGCCATGGTTTGCAAGACCACGCCTAAAACACGAGATTGAGCACCATTTACAAATCACCACACTCTAAAGATAGGACGGCAGCAGCCATTCGAGCGTGTATCGTTCTCACCATTCCCCAGATCCCACGCCTAACACCCCGCTAACGCCCAACGAACGCCCCCAACCCCGAGACTTGCCAATGAACCAATGTGACAATTGAGGGTCACCATTTAATTAATTAATCTGTTGACCCAGCGCGAAACCAAGCAATACCTTCATCACCCGGTTGCGACTATGGCAAGGATAATCCCAGGCGTACAAGTCACGGTAATTAAAGAGGTGGTTCCACCTCAACTCGCACCTTCGGGCGTGCTCGGATTGGTCGGCCTCGTCGCGCCCCCGCGCCTCGATGACGAGGGCCAACCCATCCCACGCAAGGCGGTCGAACGGGTCGGGAGCTGGGGACGCTTCCGTGATCTCTACGGTCGGGCGACGGCCTGGGCCCTCCCAGAGGCCCAGCAGGCCCTCCAAAACGGGGTTTTCGAGCTCGTCGTCACCGAGGTCAGCTCCGGCGTGGCGGCGAGCGCCGGCGCTGTCTATAGCGTCGACAACGACAATGAAGATTGGCTGACCTTCAACTTTCGCTGCAAGGGCACTGCGGGCAATGGCCTGAGTCTCGAGTTGACTCCCAAGCGATTCCAAAATCGAGTTCAGAGCTACGAGCTCACAATCAAAGATGGCTCCGAAGTCATCGAGAGCCACCGCAACCTCTCACCCCTCCCCGGGTCGAGTCGCTTTGTGGGCGCGGTCCTCGACGCGAGCGATTCGCTCGTCTCCGCCGCCGTCGCCAACCACGCCGTCACCGATTACAGCACGGCCGACGTGCTCAGCACCGACGCCCACTCCACGGTCGTCGCCAAGATCGGCAACGAGGACATGCTCACCGTGTTCAAGCTCGACAGCGGGACCCCCGACGTCGAGTTCAAGCGCGTGGGCTCGGCCGAGGGCGACCGCATCGAGGTCAAGCGTGACCCGGGCGGCGGCGGCGAGGTCCTGCTCTTCGGCGGCCTCGAGGCCGACCCGAAGGTCCTCGGCGCCCTCGCCGACGCGCTCAACAGCGAGGTCGATCTGGCCGTCGAGCTCGTGGCAGCCGGCGGCAGCTCGAGCCTCGCGGGGGGCGTCGACGCCACCGTCGCCGAGTACACCACCGCCCTCGACCAGCTCGTCGACGTCCCCGACGTCGACCTGGTCATCGCCTCGGTCCAGGACCTCGACCTGACCCGCGGCGCGCAGATCTACGGGGCCGTCATCGCCCACTGCGAGAACATGAGCGCCGACGCCAAGGGCCGCCTCGGCTTCGGCCAGGTCCCGGCCACGACCACCGACGCCGAGAACATCGACCTGGTCGGCTCGCTGGTCTCCGACCGCTTCGCGCTGTTCGCCCCCAACGGGGTCATGGGCGCGGCCGTCGGCCGCATCGGCAGCCTGTCCTACTACCAGTCGCCGACCTTCAAGTCCCTCGCGGGCCTCGGGGCCATCGAGCCCGAGCTGCGCACCGAGCAGCAGCGCGCCTACCTCAAGGCCAAGCTCGTGCCCATCGCCGAGCTCCCCGGCCGGGGCAACGTGGTCGTCCGGGGCATCACCACCGACGGCGACCAGATCAACGTCCGCCGCGTCGCCGACCACGCCGTCCGCGGGGTCAAGCAGATCGGCGAGCTGTTCATCGGCAAGCTCAACACCGAGGACGGGCGCAACGCCCTCAAGCAGAAGCTCAACGAGTTCCTGCTCCAGATGGCGGCCGAGAGCGCCATCGTCCCGTCCACGGACGGGACCGACCCCGCGTTCAAGCTCGACGTCTACAGCACTCAGGCCGACTTCGCCCTCGGCATCGTCCGCGTCGACCTGGCCGTCCGCCCGGTCCGCGCCATCGACTTCATCTACGCGACGGTCCTCGTCCAGGTCTGAGGTAAGCAATCATGGCCACCGTATTCTCAGCCAACCACAGCAGCCTGCTCGTCGACGGTGACCCCGTCGAGGGCGTGCAGTCCGTCGCCTTCCGGGTCGTGACCGAGCGCGAAGACATCCGCGCGATCGGCTCGGACGAGCGCGTCGACGTCAGCTTCGGCCTCCGCACCGTCAACGGCGAGGTCGTGATCCGCTCGACGGCCACGGTCCTCGACGACCGCCTCGCCCAGCGCACGAGCTTCAGCATGGTCGCCAACCTCAAGAAGGGTCAGGGCGCCGACGACCCCTCGCGCAGCTACTCCTTCGACGACTGCTACGTCGAGACCAAGCACTTCGCCATGGGCGCCAGCGGGACCGCCGAGACCACCTACGTGTTCACGGCCACCCGAGTGCGCGAAGAGTAGGCCCCCGCGCGAGCGGAGCTGAGTTGGACGGGGCCTTCCGCGTGGAGGGCCCCGGGGGGAGTCGATGTCGGTGCAAGTCATCATCGTCAATGGGCGCCGTTGGGGCGTCGAGTTCTCGGGCTTTTCGAGCCCGCTGCGAGCCGTCGCGCTCGCCGACGAGGGCGACGACGACGAGCACGACGACGAGCCCCGGGGGGCTGCGGCGAGGCCCGAGCTGCGCCTGCGCCCGTGGACCTGCGCCGACCACCTCCGGACCCTGCGCGAGCACCTGCGCTCGGGCTCTGCCGGCTTGGAGCTCGACTCCGATCGCTACGCCGACGCCGTGCTCGACCACGCGACCATGACCCCTGCGACCCCAAGCACCGCCGAGACGTCGGCCCACGACCGCGACGCCGGGCGCCCGCTCGACCCGGAGCACCGGCGCGCCTTGGCGCTGTGGTGGGCCAACGGCCTCGAGCCCGATCGAGACCCCGAGGCCGAGGTCCCCGACCGCGAAGGGTGGCTGTCGCTCGGTGAGGCGGGCTCCGTCGAGCTGCGCGGGCTGACCTGGGGCGAGCGCCTCGCGGCCCAGCGAGCGGCCCTGGTCGACACCGGCGAGGGCCTCGAGTTCGATCCCGTCGCCTACCTCGAGGCCATGCTCGAGCGCTGCGTCGTGCAGATGCGCCCCGCCCGAGACCTCGACTCCCTCGACTCCCGCGCGACTCGGATCTTGCTGAGCGCCGTCACCGAGCTCAACCATCCCAGCCGGGACGACGACCCGCTCCTCGGCCTGCCCGCGCACCTCGCTGCTTCGGCCCTGCGCCTGTGCGCGAGCTTGGGCTGGACCCTCGAGCGGATCCTCGGCACGCCCGCGGCCGAGGTCTCCCGACTCCTGAGCTTGCTCGACGCCGTGGAGGGTCCAGCGTCCGAACACCGCGGCCCGAGCTTCGGCGCCCGATCCCGCCCGCGGCCCGCGCCCCGCCCGAGCGCGCGGCCGCGAATGGCCGACCACCCCGACGCGGTCGTGCTCGTGTTCGGTGAAGACGAGGGGGCGCCATGACCTTCGAGTTCGACTCGGCCGAGCTGTCCTCGCTGCTGCTCGCGCCTCTGCGTCGGGTCCACGACGCGACCCTCGAGGAGTTCGCGCTCGAGCCCGAGCTCGTCGAGGACAGCGCGGGCGTCGGGGAGTCCCGTCGCGCGCCGACCCCCGAGCGACCCAGGAGGGCTCGGGGTCACGAAGCGCACCAGCGTGAGACCCAGCCCCGAGCAGGTGCGCTCCTCGACGACCGTGCTCGCTCGGCTCCCCCCTCGACCCCCACGGGCAACGCTCGCCCAGCGCCGTCGCGCGGCCAGGGGCCAGCTGACGCCCCCCGGGCTGTGAGCCCCGCGAGCCCAAAGTCGCCAACGCCGACGCGCACCGCCGAGCGCCCTCGCTTGCGCCTGCGCCCTCGACCCAAGCCGGAACCGACGCGCACGCCCGAGCCCCAGCCCGAGTTCGCGTCCGTTCCTTCGGAGCTCCCCTCCCCGCGTCCAGTTCCCGCGGAGCCTTCGAGGGCTCCAGAGCGCGCACGGATGCTCCAGTCGTCTCAGCCGCCCCAACCGGCCTCAGCCTCGGTCTCGACCCCGAGCGCTCCGGCGTCGCTCGGGAACGCATCTTCACCGGCTCCGTCGACCATCGGCTCCCTGCCCACCGAGCGCGTGGCCGAGCTCCTCGCGCGCCGCCTCGACGCCGCCGCGGGGAGCAGCCAGAGCGCGACGCGAGCTTCCGCGGCCGCCCCGACGCCCGACCCGGCGACCCCAGCTCGCACGCCCCGAGCGACCCCCACGGCCGACGGCCCGCGCCCGAGTTCGACAACACCCGACACGACCTCCGACAAGCCTCGTCGAGCGCGCCTGCGGCTTCGTCCTCGGCCGACCCCCGCCCCTGCCTCCCCGACGGCCACGACAACCGAGCAGGCCCCTGGCGCTGGCGAGGCTCCGGTCGCGAGCCCAGCCCCTGCGCGGTCTCCAGCCCCCCCTCCGAGCGCATCGAGGACCCCCGAGCCCGCCGGACCTCCACCGCTCGCAGCCCCGCCCTCCCCCTCTCTC
>NZ_ABCS01000162.1 GCF_000170895.1 Plesiocystis pacifica SIR-1
GCCGTCGGGGAGCAGTGCGGCGTGGCCGGGGTCGACGTCGCGCTGCTCGAGGGCCAGGTCGCGGCCGCGGCCATCCGCTGCGCCGCCACGACACAGCTCGCCCGCCGCCGCGACCACGAGCGCCGCTTCGCCGACCGCCTCGCCCGCGCCTACGCCCTGCGCCCCGAGCTGCGCCGCATGCTCGAGCGCGACCCGGCCCGCACCCTGGTGTGCCGCTGCGAGGACGTCAGCGTGGCCCAGGTCCGCGAGGCCCTGAGCTGGGCCGGCGCCGACGCGCGCAGCGTCAAGCTGCACACCCGCTGCGGCATGGGCCCGTGCCAGGGCCGGGTGTGCGCGCCCGCCCTCGAGCTGCTCTTCGATCTCCCCGCCGCCCGTCCGCGGCCCCCGCTGATCCCCCTGCGTCTGTCGACGCTCCCAACCAACCACCACCAAACTCCCAGCGAGCACCCCTGATGTCCATGCAATTCCAAGGTGTGATGCCTGCCACCACCACCCCCTTCGCCGAGGACGGCACGATCGACCACGGCTTCGCGGCCCGCCACGCGCAGTGGCTGATCGAGCACGGCGCCACGGGCATCATCGCCCTCGGCTCCCTCGGCGAGGGCGCGACCCTCAGCCGCGACGAGAAGCTCGCCCTGTGCAAGACCCTCGTCGAGGCCGGGCGACCCACGCAGACCCCGGTCGTCGCCGCGATCTCGGCGCTGTCGACCGAGGAGGCCGCGGCCCTGGCCCGGGGCGCCCAGCAGGTCGGCTGCCGCGGCCTGATGGTCCTCCCGCCCTACGTGCACAAGGGCCCGTGGGCGGAGATCCGCGCCCACTTCGAGGCCGTCATCGAGGCCACGGAGCTGCCCTGCATGCTCTACAACAACCCCATCGCCTACGGCACGGACCTGCTCCCCGAGCAGATCGCCGAGCTCGCCGGCGCCCACGAGCGCGTCGTCGCGGTCAAGGAGTCGAGCGGCGACCTGCGCCGCGTCACCGCCGTCCGGGCCCTGCTCGGCGAGCGCCTCAGGCTCTTCGCCGGCCTCGACGACATGGCCTTCGAGGCCGGGAGCATCGGCGCCGACGGCTGGGTCGCGGGCCTGGTCAACGCCCTGCCGGCCGAGTCCATCGCCGTGTTCGAGCTCGCCCGCTCGCCCAGCGCCGCGCACCGGGCCCAGGCCGCGGCCATCTACCACTGGTTCCTGCCCCTGCTGCGCCTCGACTGCGTCCCCGACTTCGTCCAGCGCATCAAGCTCGTGCAGGCCGAGGTCGACATGGGCAACGAGCGCGTCCGGGCCCCGCGGGCGCCGCTGTCGGGCTCCGAGCGCGAGCGGACCCTGGCCCTGGTCCGCGAGCACCTCGGCCGCCGCCCGGCCGTGCCGACGGCCGCCGAGATCCGCACGATGATCGCCGAGGTGAGCGCGTGACCAGCCTGCACGGCAAACACCTCATCGCTGGCGAGCGCCGACGCGACGCCGAGGCCCAGCACCGCGCGACGCAGGCGGCCACGGGCGAGGCCCTCGATCCCGCCGTCGCCGACGCGAGCGCGGCCGAGATCGACGCGGCCTTCGCCGCCGCCGTCGCGGCCCACCGCGCCCTCGATCCCCTCGTCGAGCCGGATCTCGCGGCCAAGACGGCCGCCTTCCTCGAGGCCATCGGCGCGCACATCGAGGGCCTCGGCGACGCCCTCGTCGAGCGGGCCACGGCCGAGACCGGGCTCCCCCAGGGCCGCATCGTCGGTGAGCGCGGGCGGACCATCAACCAGCTGCGCAGCTTCGCGGCCCTGGTCCGCGAGGGCAGCTGGGTCGGCGCGCGCATCGATCGGGCCCTGCCCGAGCGCCAGCCGATCCCGCGCCCGGACCTGCGCCGCATGCTCGTCCCCGTGGGCCCCGTGGTGGTGTTCGGCGCGAGCAACTTCCCCCTGGCCTTCTCCGTCGCCGGGGGCGACGCGGCCTCGGCCCTGGCCGCGGGCTGCCCGGTCATCGCCAAGGCCCACCCGAGCCACCCCGGCACCTCCGAGCTCGTCGGCGAGGCGATCACCGCCGCCGCCCGCGAGTGCGCCATGCCGGCCGGGGTGTTCTCGCTGGTCCACGGGCCCAGCCACGCCGTCGGCCAGGCCCTGGTCCGCCACCCCAGCGCCCGCGCCGTGGGCTTCACCGGCTCGCTGCGCGGCGGCCGGGCCCTGCTCGAAGCCGCCGCCAGCCGCCCCGACCCCATCCCCGTGTTCGCGGAGATGGGCAGCGTCAACCCGGTGGTGTTCCTGCCCGGGGCCCTGCGCGAGCGCGGGGCCGCCCTCGCCACGCAGGCCGCCGGCTCCATCACCCTCGGCGTCGGCCAGTTCTGCACCAACCCCGGGGTCCTGCTGGTGCCCGCCGGGGAGACCGGCGACGCCTTCGTGGCCGGCCTCGCCGAGGCCCTCGGGGCCGCCGGGGCCGGGGTCATGCTCGACCCCAACATCCTCGCGGGCTACCGCCGCGGGGTCGAGGCGCGGGCGGCCAGCGCCCACGCCGAGCGCGTCCCCCTGACCTGCGCCGGGCCCGAGACGCGGGGCCTCCCGGCCCTGTTCACGACCACCGCGACGGCCCTCGCGGCGGACCCCAGCCTGCGCGAGGAGCTGTTCGGCCCCGCCAGCTTGGTGGTCCGCTGGCGCGACGCCGACGATCTCCTCGCCGCCCTCGAGGGCTTCGAGGGTCAGCTCAGCGCGACCGTCCACGCGGCCGAGAACAGCGACGACGCCGGCCTCGTCCGCCGCGTCGCCCCGGTGCTCAGCCGCCGCGTCGGCCGGCTGCTGTTCGGGGGCTTCCCGACCGGCGTCGAGGTCTGCCCCTCGATGCAGCACGGCGGGCCCTGGCCCGCCAGCAGCGACGCCCGCACGACCTCCGTGGGCACCGCGGCGATCGAGCGCTTCGCCCGACCGCTGTGCCTGCAGAGCGCGCCCGCGGCCCTCGTGCCCCCGGCCCTCCAGGACCAAAACCCCCTCGGTCTCCTGCGCCTCGTCGACGGAGTCCCCACCCGCGACGCGCTCTGACTCGACCCCCTCTCCCCCCTTCGTGAACGCCATGTCCAACCGAGCCCAGCCCCTCCACGCCCTGCTTCTTTCGACGCTGCTCTTGCCTTGCGCCTGCGGAGACTCCGGGGGTGGCGGGGAGGGCTCCGACGAGGCCAACGACGGGACCGGCGACGACGACGGCGACGAGTCGAGCGAGAGCACCGAGTACGCCCGCGGCATCACCATCGACGTGCTCGAGGTCAACCAGGGCGTGGCCGTCCCGATCGTCGCGGGCGGCGACTGGGTCCCCGGCATCGAGCGCAACTCGGCGATCGTGTCCGGGCGCAAGGCCCTGCTGCGCGCCTACTGGGTGACCGAGCCGGACTTCGAGCCGCGGGAGATCGAGGCCCGGCTGACCCTGACCTACGAGGACGGCAGCACCCACGAGGAGTCCATCGAGGTGTTCGTCGACGCGCCCTCGAGCCCCAACGACATCCAGCGCTCCTTCTACTTCGATCTGGTCGAGGAGGAGGTCGCCTCGGGCATGGACTTCAGCGTCGCGCTCTACGAGACCGAGCCGAGCAGCGCCCCGCTGCCGGAGACCCTCCCGGTCTATCCCCTCGACGGGGCGCCCGCCGCCGTCGGGGTCCAGTCCGAGCCCCTCGAGCTCGAGATCGTCATCGTCCCCGTGCACGTGCAGTGGCCCGGCTGCTCGACCACGCCCCCCGCGGCCGAGCTCCTGCAGCTGTTCGAGGACATGATGTACATGAAGAACCCCACCCAGTCGGTGACGCTCTCGATCCGCGACGAGCCCATCGTGCTGACCCAGACCCTGGGCTCGCTGTGGGACATGATGGCGCCGCTCCAGGCCGCCCGCGAGGCCGACGGGGCCCAGCCCTGGCAGTACTACTACGGCCTCATGGACGGGTGCACCACGGGCATCGACGGGGCGGGCGGCATGGCCTTCTCGACCCCTCCGCCGACCCAGGAGGTCGACTGGCAGCGGGTCGCCACGGGCCTGTGGTACGGGGACGACCAGTGGGCCGCCGACACCTTCGTGCACGAGGTCGGCCACCTCCAGGGCCTCGCCCACGTCTACTGCCCGGGCAAGGACGCCGACGATCCGGACCCCGAGTACCCCCACGACGACGGCGAGATCGGCGTGTGGGGCTTTGGCCTGCGCGACCTCCAGCTCTACAACCCGACCGCCGCCCACGACTACATGAGCTACTGCTACAGCGGCAACTGGAGCTCGGACTGGACCTGGACCAAGAACTGGAACCGGATCCGCGAGCTGACCAGCTGGAACGACGGGGCCTCGCCCGCGCGCGCCCCCCAGGACATCCTCGTGGGCGTGATCCCCGACGACGGCTCGGATCCGCTGTGGTGGATCGCCAACACCCGCGGCGGCGTATCCCGCGAGGACGAGCACGCCGCCGTCGCCCTCGGCCGCGGCGTCGACGGGCCCACCCGCGCGCTCCCGGCCGCCATGCACCGGGTCGCCGACGGGGACGCCACGGTCGTCAGCGTCGAGCTCGACGGCCAGCCCCTCGAGGCCCTGAGCGTGGGCGGACTCGACGTCCCCGCCCACCTGCTGTCGCGCTAGCGGCGTTTGCGATTCGACGTTGGCCCAGCTGGGGGCCCCTTGTTAGCGTCCCCCGGTGCGCCTGACCGCCCCGCTCACCTGCGCGCTCGCCAGCCTCGCCCTCGCCCTCGCGTGCTCCAAGCCCGCGCAGCCGGGTGCTTCCGATGCGCGCTCCGCCGAGGCGCCAGAGCCAGGAGCAAAACCAGAGCCAGAGCCCAAGGCCGAGTCCCCCCGGCCCAAGCTCGTCGTCGTCCTGGTCGTCGACCAGATGCGCGCCGACGTGTTCGAGCGCTACGGCGCCCAGCTCGACGGCGGCCTGCGCCGGCTCCACGACGAGGGCCGGGTCTACACCCAGGCCCGCCACGTCCACGCCCTGACCGAGACCGGCCCCGGCCACGCGACCGTGGCCACCGGCGCCTTCCCGGCCCACCACGGCATCGTCGCCAACCGCTGGTACGACGCCGCCGCGGGCGAGAAGGTCGGAGCCGTCGACGACGAGGTCGCCAGCGCGCGGGTGTTCGGCAGCGACTCGAGCGGGCGCGAGGCCGTGGGCGCGTCGGCCCGCCACCTGCTCCGCCCGGCCCTCGGCGACTGGATGCAGGCCGCCAACGCGGACTCCGTGGTCGTCGCCCTGTCCCTCAAAGACCGCGCCTCCCTGCTGCTCGGCGGCCAGGGCCCCGACCTGGCCCTGTGGTACGACGACGGCAAGGACGCGGACAGCGGCGGGTTCACGACCACCGAGCGCCTCGCCCCGGCGATCCCCGAGTGGGTCGCGGCCTACAACGCCAAGGATCGCGCCAAGCTCCTGTACGGCGAGGCTGGCTGGATCCCCTCGCTGCCCCTCGACGAGTACGCCGGCAGCCGCGCCGAGACCCGGGCCGAGGTCGTCGCCACCTTCAACGACTTCGCCCTGACCAAGGCCTTCCCCCACGCGATCGAACGAGGCAGCGCGCGCACGCCCAAGAACGTGGTCCGCGACATCCCCTGGGGCGATCACATGACCCTCGAGCTCGCCGCCGAGGCCCTCGACGCCATGGCCCTGGGCCAGGACGCGGTCCCCGACCTGCTGCTCGTGAGCCTGAGCGGGGGCGACTACGCCGGGCACCGCTACGGGCCCTTCAGCGTCGAGGTCCACGACTACTACCTGCGCCTCGACGACGCGATCGGGACCTTCCTGACCGCCCTCGATGAGAAGGTTGGGCCGGACGGCTACGTGCTCGCCCTGACCAGCGATCACGGCGGCGGGCCGATGCCCGAGTACGCGGACCCCGCGGCCTTCCCCAAGCGCGGACGCTTCGTGGTCAAGGAGCACTACGCGGCCATGGCCGCGGCGGCCGCGGAGCGCGTCGGCCTCGACGCGGCCCAGCTTCCCGAGCCGGCCTTCACCCACGGCGTCAGCCTGCGCTTCACCGAAGCCGTCGATGAGGACACCCGCAAGCGCTTCCGCGCCGCCCTGGCCGAGGAGCTCCGCGCCCACGGGCAGGTCGCCGACGCGTGGACCCGAGACGAGCTGAGCGCGACGGAGACCGCCGCGGGGCGACCCGCGACCCCGCGCGACTCCTACCGCGCGGCCTACCGCCGCTCCTTCCACCCCGAGCGCAGCCCCGACCTCATCGTCCAGGTCGAGCCGGGCGTCTACCACTACCCGACCGGGGCCGGGCACGGGACCCCCTACGACTACGACCAGCGCGTCCCGATCATCTTGTTCGGCGAGCCCTTCGTCGGGCCGGCCGAGGTCGTCGAAACCCCCGCCCGGACCGTGGACATCGCCCCGACCCTGGCGAGCCTCGTCGGCGTGCCCGCCCCCGGGGGAGCCGACGCCCCGGACGGCGCCGCGCTGGCCCTGGACTGAATACGCGGGCCGCAGCCCGTCGCGAGCGACACCCTCGACCCCGCCGCGAGGACGGCCCGTCCGCGCGCTCCCGCGGCGCCACGGCCTGCGTGAGCTCTGGCCCTGGCCAAGCGCGCCAAACCATCCGACAGTTTCCCCGCATGCCGGGCGCCCGCGCGCCGCCCAGGAGCAGGAACACCGTGTCGGACGAACGCCTCGACCTCGTCACCTACAGCTTCTCGGTCCTCGACGAAATCGATCCCGACTGGCGGGTCCGCCGAATGCGCCTGTTCGAGGCCATCTCGGAGCCCTACGAGCTCGTCGTCGAGCTCGCCAGCGAGGGCCTCGGCGCCGACTCGGAGACGGACCTCCTGCTCGGCCGCAGCGTCGAGCTAGTCATCCACCGCGGCGGCCTGCTGCGCTCGGTGTGCGGGGTCGTCCGCCGCGTCGACGACCTCGGCGTCAGCGAGGGCTTCCTGTCCGTCGTCGCCTACGTCGTCCCCGCCCTGAGCCTGCTCGGCCAGCGCATCGACACTCGCATCTTCCAGGGCATGACCGTGCCCGAGATCGTCGACGAGGTGCTCGGGGCCGGGCTCGGGGAGTACGAGCGCGAGATCGACGTGAGCACCGGGCTGAGCGGGCAGTACGAGGCCCGAGACGTGTGCATCCAGTTCCGCGAGTCCGACCTCGACTTTTGCAACCGCCTGCTCCAAGAGGAGGGCATCGCCTACGTGTTCGAGGCCGACGAGGACACCGGCCGCGAGCGCGTGCAGCTGATCGACGCCAACGAGTCCTTCCCGACCCTGGCCCTCGGCGTCGGCGACGAGGTCGAGATCATCCCCGACAACCCCGAGAACGCCGAGCGCGAGTCGCTGCAGTTCTTCGAGCTCGTCCAGCGCGAGCGGACCACCAAGGTCACGACCCGGGCCTACAACTTCAAGAACCCGACCAACGTCGACGAGCACGAGCAGGGCGAGGCCGACGAGCGCGGGCGGACCCGCGAGCTCTACCACCACCAGGACCGCCGGCAGATCGTCGACGACCCCATCGGCGACCCCGACGCGATGCGCTTCACCGGCGAGGACCTCGACCAGCGCGAGCCCCTGTCCGTGCGCCGCCTCGAGCTCGAGCGCCGCGACGTCAAGGTCCTGCTCGGCGAGTCCAACCTCAGCGGGGCCCAGGCCGGGATGCGCTTTTTCCTCGGCGCCCACCACCGCGACGAGCTCAGCCACCTCGAGTACCTGATCACCCGGGTCAACCATGACGGCGAGGGCGACGAGGTCGAGGGCGCCCGCGCGGACGCGCACCGCTACGTCAACTCCGTCGAGTGCGTGCCCTTCGAGACCCCCTACCGCCCGGCCATCCACACCCCCAAGCCGCGCATCTTCGGGGCCCAGACCGCCACGGTCATGGGCCCGGCCGACGACGACCAAGAGGACATCCACACCGACCCCCACGGCCGCGTCAAGGTCCGCTTCCACTGGGACCGGCTCTCGCCCGAGGACGGCACCGCCTCGTGCTGGGTGCGCTGCGCGCAGATGTGGGCCGGCGCCGGCTGGGGCTCGATGTTCATCCCCCGCGTGGGCATGGAGGTCGTCGTCACCTTCCTCGACGGCAACCCCGACCGCCCGCTGATCGTCGGCTGCGTCTACAACGGCGACCAGACCCCGCCCTACCCCCTGCCCGACGAGAAGACCAAGAGCACGATCAAGAGCGACAGCTCCCCCGGCGGCGGCGGCTTCAACGAGTTCCGCTTCGAGGACGCCAAGGGCAGCGAGGAGGTGTTCCTCCACGCCCAAAAAGACTTCAACGAGACCGTGCTCAACAACCACTCGACCACGGTCAGCGCCAACCAGACCAACACCGTCAGCGGCGATCAGAGCGAGTCCATCTCGGGCAAGCAGACGATGTCGGTGCAAAAGAACCGCATCGTCACGATCACCGGCAGCCAGAGCGTCAACATCGAGGGCTCCGAGCCCGAGGCCGGGGTCAGCGGGTCCAAGCTCAACATCACCGGCGACTACGAGCTCGACACCTCGAACACCATCGCGATCCAGGCGCCCACGGAGATCAAGCTGACCTGCGGCGGCAGCACGCTGACCATGGTGCCCGGCAAGATCACCCTCAGCGCCGGCGGCGAGGCTACCTTGGTCCTCGACGCCAACGCCCTGATGCAGTCCGCCGCCGGCTCCAAGGTGCTGCTCGACGCCAACGTCAAGGCCGAGAGCTCGGGCAGCTCGGTGGTCACCCTCGACGCCACCGTCGACGCCCAGAGCAGCGGCGGCAGCAAGCTCAAGCTCGACGCCAACGTCAGCACCGAGAGCTCCGGCGGCTCCAAGCTCGTGCTCGACGGCAACGCGCTCATGGAGGGCGTGGGCACGGCGACGGTCCAGTCGCCCAGCTCCAAGCTCGCCGGCGACGCCGGCACCGTCGAGGCCACCGCCGGCGGGGTCACCGTCGACGGGCCCAGCGTCGACGTCACGGGCAGCGGCACGGTCACGGTGACCGGCGGTATGGTGAAGATCAACTAGGGAGGCCGATGAGCGAGATGAGCGATCCGGACCAATCAAACCAGCCCAGGGAGCCGCGCGAGCACAGCGAGCCGAGCACGAGCGCGCTGCAGACCATCCCCGTCGAGGGCCACACGCTGACCATCGAGCGCGCCCCCGAGGGCGGCGCCGTGCTGCGCCTGACCAACGCCGGCGGGGACACGCCGCTGACCATCGAGCTGACTTCGGCGGGCCCGGTGCTGCGCGTGGGCACGGGCCTGGCCATCGCCGTCGACGGCGACCTGCGCTTCGCCGCCGAGCGCGTCGACATCCAGGCCCGCGCCGGCCTCGAGCTGCGCAGCGGCGGCGACGTGATCGTCAACGCCGAGGGCGACAACCTGTCGAGCGCCCGCGAGCACGTGCTCGAGGCCCGCCTGGGCGACGTCCGCCTCGACGCCAACGACGACGTCAAGATCGCCGGAGAGCGCATCCGCTTGAACTGCTAGACCCGTGAAGCTCGACAACGTCACCCCGGTGCCCGCCATCTTGTGGCGCACGATCATGGACCAAGACCGCATCGCCGCGGCCGTGGTCGCGCGCGCGACCTACCGCGTCGTCGAGGGCCGCCTGCTCCTCGACAGCGAGCAGAGCTGGCTGATCGACACCTCCGAGTACGAGACGCCCGTCGGCAAGCTGATCCCCGAAGACTGTTTTTTCCGCGGGGGCGTCGACGTGCTCGTGTTCGGCTCCGCCCGGGCTCCGCGGCGCCAGCCCACCCAAAAGATCGAGGTTCGCGTGCAGATCGCCGACTTCGTCGGGGGCGTCGACGTCTACGGCGAGCGCCGCTGGAAGCGGACCTTCGCCGGCGGCGGGGACCTGCAGATGAGCGCGCCCGAGCTCGTGCTCGAGCACCCCCTCGACCTCGACACGGCCTACGGCGGCGTGCAGCCCTGGGACGGCCTGCAGATCCCCTTCGTGTCCAACCCCGGGGGCAAGGGCTTTTACTCCGAGCTCGAGCACGCCATCGATCAGCCCCTGCCCAACATCGAAGATCCGCGCCGGCCGATCGTGCGCTGGCAGGACCAGCCCGACCCCGTGGGCGTCGGCTTCGCGCCCCTGGGCTTTGGGCCCAAGACCCGGCGCAGCGTCGAGTTTGACGATCGCGGGGTCATGACCCGCATCGACCCGAGCTTGTTCAACGCGGCCTTCCCCGACATGGTCGCGCCCAAGCAGGCCGTGGTCCCCGGGGCGGCGTGCACGGTCTACGGCGTGCTCTTCGAGGGCCCGCTGAGCTTTCGCATCCCCACCTTGCCCCTGTGCACCCACATCGACATCGGGGACGCCCACGTCGAGCGCGAGCTGCAGATCGACCAGATCGGCATCGAGCCCGACGAGCGCCGCGTGTTCATCACCTACCGCTACCCCTTCCGCTACGCGGTCAAGCGCATGGAGGCCCGGGCCTGCCAGCTGCGCTGGTCCCCGCGGGCCCACGAGGGCTGACGCGCACGAGGAGCCGAGCCGCCATGATGTTCAACGTCCTGCGCTACTTCCACCCGATGATCGGGGTGGACTGGCACATCCCCGTCCTGCCCCCGGGCCCCCTGCCCGCGCCCACGCCCTACGCGACGACCCAGGTCATGGGCAACCCGGTGTCCCTGACCACGCTCTACTGCACCACCGTCTACGCGGACTCGGTCCAGGGCACGATGTGCAAGGGCACGGACATCGGCCTGATGATCCCCCACTTCGGGACCTTCAGCATCATCATCGCCATCGAGATCGTGCTCGCGGCCTCCAAGAGCCACTTCGGTCCGAGCGCCATCCAGGTCACGGATCAGCACGGCAGCGGCGGGAACCCGGCCGCCGCCGTCCTGGTCACGACGAACCTCAACCTCAACTGCGGCTTCCCCTTCCCGAGCCCCCTCGGCTTCGTGTTGACCTTCAACACCACCGCCGTGGGCATGACCTGGGGCGACATCCTCGGGGGGCTCTACGCCATGGCCATGGACTGGCTGCTGCAGACGATCATCAACATCGTGTGCGCCAAGTACCTCGGCTTCGTCGGCCGCTTCTTCGACAAGTGGGGCCGGCGGCTGGCCGCGCGCCTGGGCATCCGCACCCTCAGCCGCGGCATCGCCCGCAGCCAGGCCCGCGCGCTGTGGAAGGCCGCCGGCAAGAAGGGCCCCCTCGGCGCGTTCCAGCGCCAGCTCCAGCGCCAGGCCGCCGCCCGGCTCGAGCGCTTCGTGGGCAACTTCGTCCTCGCCGGCGAGAACGTGGTCAGCTTCCTGATCGGCTCGCCGCTGGGCACGGCCGTCGACATGCCCGGCAGCCCCGTGCCCTCGCTCTACGGCGGCACCCGCAAGATCCTCGAGGACAACAACCTCATGGACACCCCCGAGGACGTCCAGCGCCGGGTCGACGCGCCGCCGCAGCAGACCCCGCCGCCGCAGCAGACCCCGCCGCCGCAGCAGACCCCGCCGGCCGACTCCCCGCCCACGCCGCCCCCCGACTCCACCGCCACCCCGCCAGCCGACTCCACCGCCACGCCGGAGCCCAACCAGTCGACGCCGCCCCCCGACGAGCCCAACGCCTGCTACCCCGAGGACTCGGTCAACGACTACCTCAACGACCCCTCCGTCGAGGACGTCGGCAACTAGGCCGGCTACCAGACCTTCAGGCGCCATGACCTTCGAGCCCCCGCCAGTCGTCAGCGAGGCCCCCGCGCTGACCCAGATGCCCATCTCGGGCGCCGACCGCAACGGCCGCATGTCCCTGGGCGTGCTCGCCAAGCGCACCTACCTCGTGGGCCCCGACGGCCGCTGCCACCTCGCCCCCGAGCAGCTCCCGCTCAACTACGGCGTGGTCGAGGACCCCGACAACCCCGAGTGCATCCTCGCCGAGCCCGACCTCTTCCTCGACAAGCTCGAGACCGACGTGGTCGTCCGCGGCCACGCCTGGAACCACGCGGGCGCCCCCGCCTTCTACGCCGGCGTGCAGGTCCACCGCTACCCCGCCAAGCAGGTCGCGGTGTTCGGCGAGCGCAAGCTGATCAAGACCGCCACGGGGCGCATCGCGTTCAGCGAGCCGACGGTCCTCGACAAGGTCCCCCTGTCCTACGCCTACGCCTACGGCGGCGTCGACGAGCGAGCCGAGCGCGAGTGGGGCTCGACCGTCGAGGCGATGGGCGACCAGCTCGACCCGGAGACCCGCGACCTGGTCCTGTCCGCGGCCAGCCCGTGGCGATACCCGCGAAACCGCGGCGGCAAGGGCTACCTCGTCGACGACCACCCCGAGAGCCTCGACGCCCTCGAGCTGCCCAACCTCGAGGACCCCCACGACCTGCTCAGCGGCGACCGCATCATCGTCCGCGACCCCTGGTACTGGCCGCTGCTGCCCATCCCCGCCAGCTTCGACTGGCTCGACGGCGGCAACTTCCCGCGCATGGGCTACTTCGGCCAGACCCCCGAGTGGGCCGAGGACGACCTCACCCAGTACGTCGACGCCTTCCCCGAGGTCCGCTACGGCTACGCCGATCGCAAGATCTTCTTCTACCCGCCCAACCTCCTCGACATCCCCAAGCACTTCGACCGGCGGGCGCTCAACGGCGCGTCCATGGGCCTGCGCTTCCCCTACCTCGGCGGCGGCGAGACCATCACCACCGCCAACCTCCACCCCCAGCTGCCCAACTGGTCCGTGCGCCTCCCCGGCGAGCGCCCGACCCTGTGGGTCGACGACCGCGCGGGCGGCCTCAACGAGCTGCGTCCGCAGCTCTACACCGTCGTGCTCGAGCCCGACGAGGGCCGGCTGACGCTGCTGTGGGTCGGCTTTGGCCCGGCCAAGCGCCAGTACTTCGAGCACGAGCTGCTGGCCATGCCGATGCTCGTGGAGTGGTGAGGCCATGCTCGCCTTTCGCCCTGGCTCGGTGATCAACGCCCCGGTGGGCGCGGCCCTCGTGTGCCTCGCCGCCCTCGGCGTCGGCGCGAGCATGGTCGCCACCGCCCTGGCCGAGGGCACCTCGCCCGTGCTCGCCCTCGTGTCTCCCGCCGTCGTGGCGGTCTGCGCCCTCGCCTACGGCCTGCACACCGCCGCGGTGATCCGGCGCGAAGGCGGGCAGCTGCGCTGGCGCAGCGGGCTCGAGCGCGGCGAGGCCCCCACGGAGGGCGCGCGCTTGCGTCGGAGCGTGCGCCAGTCCGGGCGCAGCTCGATCATCACCCTGAGCCTCGAGCCCGGAGACCACGAGCTCCTGCGCCTGAGCTACTCCAAGGCCAACCTGCGCCAGGCCGAGCGCGTCGCCGAGCACCTCGGGCTGCCCTTCGACGCCGACTGAGTTCTGCTCTGCCCCCACAGGCATCTGAGGACCGGGGGCGCTTCGTCGCTATCCGCTCCTCCGCTTTGGCTTGGTGGGCAATGGGGTTCGTGCCTTCGAGAAGGCTGGTGGTCGCCCCCGCGAGCGGGGGCGTGGATTCGTTGGCAGTCTCTGAATCGTGGACGTGGGGCAGGGAGGGCGTGGCGTCGTCCACCACGGCTAAAATAAAAGGGGCTGTGAAAACCTCACAGTCCCTGAGTCGTGGACGTGGGGCAGGGAGGGCGTGGCGTCGTCCACCACGGCTAAAATAAAAGGGGCTGTGAATTCATTCACAGCCCCTTCCCCCGCGAAACAAAAAACGGGG
>NZ_ABCS01000161.1 GCF_000170895.1 Plesiocystis pacifica SIR-1
CAGGTGCCGCTCGATCGACTCGGCGTGGCTGGGCTTGGCGCCGTTGCCCTTGACCTGCCCCTCCACGTAGCGGGGCGCGAACTCGGTGAAGGTTGGGACTCTTTCTTGGGTTGGGCCGAGTCCTCTCCCGAGGCACGGCGGGTCGGCCCATGAACCAGCAGGTAGCGCTCGCGCTCCCTGCCCCAGCGCAACGACGCGGCCTTGGACGAGTGCGGCGACTTGCGGCGCTCTCGGTGGCTCTTGCCGTTGGGCAGGCGGGTCATGATGTCGACTTCGTAGCCCCCGTTGCGGTAGGGGCGGATTTTCACGGTCATCGTGGGTCGCTTTCTCAACCACGAGCCGCTGCTGCTTCGCGGGGTCCATCCTAGAGGATGGGACGCCGTGACGCGATGGAGGCATGGGTTGTTCCTCGACCGTGACTCAGAGCTGGGCTGGGAGGCAAGCTAGGTCGGAGATGGGGACTAGGAAACTGTCGTCATCCCTGCGAGTACAGAGCCCAAGATCACCTAATCCGCTCCCTTTTCGGGCTCGCCTTGAGCCGGTGTCCTCGCCGCCCGGGCGACCTGCCCAGCCTCGGCTCTCCAAGGCATTTCCCGGGCAAGAAAGGAGCCCCAGCTGCTACCACTGGACTTTCCACATCCCGCCTCCGGTGCAGGAGCCACAGTGTTGGACTGATTTCCAGTCCCGCCGCCCCACGTAGCGCTCGATTCCCTTCTTCGCCTTGTCAGCCTTATGGGCTGACTGCCAGGCCGAGTGACCGCATGCGGACGTTTCGACCATTTTGTCCATCTTCCGACTCGAGCCAATCTTCTTGTAGTAGCGAATCTCCCCTTTGGTCGGCCCTGGGTCTTCCTCCTCGTCAGCGCGGTCGGGAAGGATCTCTTCATCGTGCTCAGGTAGGGCACCTAGCAGCGCCTGTGCATTCTGTAGTTCGTCTCGAAGTCGAGAGTTCTCTTCCTCCAAGCGTTCGTTTTTTTGTAGCAGCTTGGTGTTGTCAGACGCATACATTTCGGCATACGCCTCCCACTCTTCACGCGATTTGAGTTGCTCTTGAACATGCTGCATTCGAGCACGATCAGAACCACGTCGAATCTGATCAATGTCCTTCGGTCGAACGGCGCTCAGGGCGGACACCCGCATGACATGGCTCCGAATTTGTGCCTCAAATCGTTCGGTAGTCGCACCACTGTCCAGTAGCCGCCTCACGCGCCATATCTGGTGGCGGTTCTCGTCATACCTTGGCCAGTAGATTCGTATGGCCCCCCAGTAACACGACCTTCCTTTACCAAGAACGTCGGTCAGCCCCCATGACGCCCCCTCATCGATAACCGTAACGTTTGCCAATCCGAGTAGTGACCGGCTCAGTTTCTTATCAAGCTTGGGAAGGAACTGCTCGCCATCATCCTCCGAGATCACGATCAGGGGCAAAGTCCTACTGGAAGACCGGATCTCATCCGCCAGTTGACGTCCGGCCTCATGCCCTTCGGTACGGCGCAGACCCTGGATCCTCGTCGTTCCGTGGTACCAGGAGGTGTGAAGATCCAGTATTCCCCGGATGGGTCGTGGGCACCGTGCTTCAGTTCGTACCGGTGTCACCGCACTGGAGATCAGCCCACTTGCCAAGGTCGTGTAGACAACTACCGAACGACCCGTATCAGTGACCGAGATCGAGGTCTCGAATTGGCGCCCTTGTGCAAGTTCCTCGCTGAGACGCAGCATTCGCCATGACCGCCGTTCATATTCTGATTGTTGCCACTCGAAGCGACCCGAGGAATCGTCGCGCTCCGACCTAAACTCTCCCTCGTTGGCCGAGGGGTCGTCTGCTCTTTTTTCAACCAGCCATTTCCGCAGAAGTCCGATAATCTCATCGATTTCAGCTGAACGAGCATCATCGTCGGTGATATTGTGTTCTAGTCGGTAGGCGGCGACTTTCTGCATGGCTGAGTAGCGTACCCTCCAGCGGAACAAAAATCCAGAGTCACGAGTTGCGGACGGACCAGAGGCGTCTCTGGCCCTCGCCGGAGTCAGGTCATGGACGCACAGGCGGCCGACCGGCCGGCTATGTCGACGATGGCGAACATCAATGCTCATTTATCGAGAAGAACGCGCAGAACTTTGACAAGGACGTCCAATTCCTCGGAACTTCGTCCCAAGAGCATATCCACGATCTCCTGTTCCTGTGTGAGACTCCCATCCTCATAACTCATGAACAACGTCGACAGGCGTAGGCGGAGACCGCTCGCAACTCCTGCCAGGGTGTTGAGGCTGGGCGAAAATGTTCCCGCTTCCAGCCTCCGTATGGTGTCCGACGAGAGATCACTACGCTCCGCGAGAAGCTCCTGAGTGAGACCACGCGCGTTCCGGAGGCTGCGAAGGTGGCGTCCAAACTGCTTCGGATCGATCTTTCGGACAACCTCCGCAGGCTCTGCGCTGAAAAGAGTGGCCAAGACGCTCATATGCCGGCCCCCAGCTGAGCCCGCAGAGCTTGACGCCCTCGGTGAAGTCGTGAACGCAACGTCGGCTCACGGCAACCCAGCCTCACAGCACTCTCGCTGCCGTCTCGGCCGGCGAGCAGCTGCGTCAGAGCTGCTCGAAACGGCTCGGGGACGCGATCAACGGCCGCGACAACTTCGCGGCATAGGACGCGCGCTCGACATCGAGGTCGTCCTGGATTTCAGGCAACGGCAAGAAGGTACGGTGCTTGACTCGGTAGTGACCAGCGAGCTGTCGACGGGCAATGGCGAAGAGGTAGTGTCGCGGCGAAGACTCGCCGCGGTAGCGATGAACAGCGACCCAAACCTCCTGGCGTAGGTCCCGGGCGACCTCGATCGACCCTGTACGGCGCAGAAAGTAACTCAACAGCTCGCGGTCGAACTGTTGGAGAACTCCGGGGTGAGCTCCAAGGGCCACTGCCGCTCTCGAGGGCAGGCAGGGGCGGGCATCTACCTACTCATTCCCAGCAGCTCCGCGAAACGTTCGAACTTTTTCAAGTCCATCCGTTTTCTAGCCTCCGGACTCCGCTGACGGAGATGGCTCAAACACGCAGCTAGCGGGTCTAGAACGGCTGACCGTCCCCCGTCAGTGGTCTCGGCTGTGGGCTGTTGATGCCCTGAGTAAAATCGCGGCATGCCGAGGAAAATCCCTCTCTCCGTCATGGGCCTCGTCGCCCTGGGGCTCACTTTCGCGCCACAGGCTGCCAACGCCGAGTACCGCGACCTGTGCGACAGCTCGAAGGTCTGCGAGTACACCGGCCCCGGAGCCCCCGTGCTCGACGCCGACGTGTGTCTGGATCCCGCGGGCCAGGTTTCTCTCAAGGGCTCGACACCGTGCACCGTGGGGAGCGTGCCCTTCCACGTCCGCTACGGCGAGCTCTACGACCCGGTGGCGAACCTCGTCGTCGCGTACATCCCACTGGAGAGCGCCTGCTCGGTCCCTGGGCTGTGCGAGGAGATGCCGGACGGCTACACGGACAACTCCAGCACGGCGCAGAACATCTGTTGCATCAACGGCGTGTGCTGGCCTGGCTCGGACTGCGGGGGGACGCTGCTGTGGTGCGACGACGGGGTCTGTAACGAGGACGGCACCGTCACCTGCTTCGAAGGGATGGAGCTGTAGCGCTGCTACTGGCCCAGCGCTCGGAACCTCTGCTTCGCGGCCTCGGTCCCCTCCTCGTCACCGATCTCGTGCCGGAGCCTGGCGACCATCGACCAGGCGAACTGCGCCTCAAACACGCGCCCGCTGCCCTCCAACCCCGTGGCAGCGAGGAGTACTGCGGGGAGAAAGTCCGCCTCGCTTCCCTCCCGGCGTGCTGCGACGTAGCCGTTGGAGAGGGCCTGTACGACCACGTCGACGTCGTCCTCCTCCAAGCCCTCGATGATGTCTAGCGACATCTCATCCACTTCCGAGAGCTCGAGCTCGGTGGGCACGTCGAGGTCCCACGGGGACGCACTGAGTACGATGCCCACGCCCACGCCCACGACGATTAGCCCGGCGACCCAGGGCCACACGCGACGACGCAGAGCGGTGCGCAGCGCGGTAAGGAGCACGGTCATTGTCGGCCAGCGATCGCCGGGGAGCTCCGCCATCCCCCGAGCCAGCACCTTCCGTACTCGTCGGGGGATGTTCTGCCCGCCCCGCGGTTGTTCGCCCAAGGCCTCGAAGTACTGTTGCAAGCCCTCGGCTGGCCCGAAGGGGTACTCACTCGACAGCGCCCACCACAGGGACACACAGAACGCGAACTGATCGCCCCGCTCATCTCCCGGGGACCCCTGGAGCCGCTCCCGTGACATGAACTGAATTGTTCCCGAGGCGATCAGGTGTTCGCTCTCGTACTCCTTGAGCGACTCCAAGTTCCGCGCCAGGCCAAAGTCCGTCACGATGGCCTTGCCTGCACGGAGCATGACGTTGCCCGGCTTGAAGTCCCGATGTACCAACCCCCGGCGATGCGCAGCATCGAGCCCCTCGCCTGCTTCCAGGAAGCGAGCGAGGACCTCCGCGCGAGTGGGGCGCTCCTGGCACCAGTCGCTCAGCTTCGGGCCGTCGAGGAAGTCGAGGACCAGCCAGCGGTAGTCGTCATCTTGTCCATGGTCGTAAATGCGCACGATGTTGGGATGGTCGACGGCCGCGAGGGCCTTGCCCTCGCGCGCGGCAACCTCGGGATCCCCGATCGGCATGACCTTGACGGCGACGATCCGCCCAAGTTCGAGGTCCTGTGCCTCGTAGACGCGCCCGTAGCTCCCGATCCCGACCCGCCGAAGCAGCTTGAAGCGCTTGGCGACCAGAACATCCTCGTAGGGCAGCCCGGTCTTCATCCAGACCTGCGTCATCTCGAACTGGAGCGCGATCGACAGCCCCGCCGTGGATGGCACGTCTCCTAGCTCGTCCTCTTCCTCGAGGTCGCCATCGTCGAGCGGATCGGAACGGTCTTCCATCGGAGCCGCTCACCATGGTAAACGACCACGCGCCCATGGTGTCTCCCTACGAAGCCTTTGCCCATCGGGACATGGAGGCGATCGCCCAGTTCGTGAAGGAGCACCAGGACTGGGCCATCAAGTACATCCGTCGCCGCGGCGCGACTCCCCAGCAGGCCGAAGACCTCGTGCAGGCGCTTTGGGTCGAGATGGTCCAACGACCACCGAAGGGGCTTCAGACTCATGCGCCGAAGGCTGTGATCGCCACGAAGCTAAAGAGCTGGCTCATCCGAGACTGGTACAAGCAGCGACGAGTTGTCCCAGACTCTGGGGTCCAGCTCCTTAGTAAGGAGAACCTGAGTTCAATCGCTCGGTGTATTCGTCTATTCAATGAGGTCCGCGCTGCAATGGAGCGCCTTCAGACAAGTCACCGAGAAGCCCTACGGCTCCGCTACCTTGAAGGTCTGAGTTCACCCCAAGTGGCGGCTCAGCTGTCAATTTCTGACTCGGCAGTACGAGGGCTCGTCCGTCGCGCGCTCGTCGCTTTGCGATCTGAGTTGCATCTATACACAAATACCCTCGACCGGCCAACGTAAGGTGGACAAATGAGAGCGCTATTTGAACAAGGATGCCCCCACGAAGCCGTCTGAGCACAACAGGGCACCCATGCCGAAAACCTTCACTTCCTATTTGATCGGCTTCCTGGTCATTCTCGCCCTCGTTCTCGTGACGCTGCTCCTGTATGTGGCATTTGACAGCTATCGATCAGGAAACCAAGAACTATTCGTCGACTCAGCAGTCGGAGTCATCGCCATCATCGCTGCTGTCGTAGCAGGTTGGCGGGCGAGTCTACTTCAGGAGCGACTGCAGCACGACAGGGAAGAAGCTCGGCGAAGTGCCTCGCGACTTGAGAAACAGCGCCTTGACGAACGTTTTGCTGAGGCTGTCCAACATCTAAGCAGTGAGAAAACTGAGACACAGATTGGCGGACTTCTCGCACTCGACCGAATGCTTCACAGCACACCTTCGGTGGAAGAACGATGGCAGATTACTCAGATGGTTGAGTTCTACATCAGGCGGAAGTGCTTGATGGATAGCATGCAGGATCCCATTCCACTTCCCGAGCATGTCCAGGTGGCTGTCCAAGTCATCTGCAAACGTCCCCTGAGCAAAGAACCACGCCCGTTAAACCTAAGCAACCTCGCCCTGTGCAGTTTGCGAGCCCCATCGCCTGCAAATCTAGCGAGCGCCGATTTCAGTGGTTCAGACCTTTCGAACTCCATAATTCGGATGGCATGCCTGACGAATTCGAACTTCGAAGATACCAACCTTTCCGGTGCGCAAATGGACGGGGCAGACCTCTCGAAAAGCAATCTCACTTCTGCAAACTTGACCCGAACGAGGCTTTCTTCGGCAAGGCTGACTCAGGCAAAGCTGGACAGCGCTCTGCTAACTGGAACCGACTTCGAAAATGCTCAGCTGGAGGACGCCTCACTCACTTCTAGCACGCTTAGCGAAGTGGCCTTTCGATCTGCCCACCTTGCGCATGTTGATTTTTCATCGACAGAGTCCATCACTCGAACAGACTTTACTGGAGCACGCATGGCAGGCGCCTCAATGCGTGTGACGGATATTTCGAATGTGGGCCTCAGTTCAAGACAAAAGGCCGAGGTTGATCACCTCCCATAACTAGAAAGAGCCTGTCTGAAGAGGGTCAAAGGTCGGCACTGGCATGGGGACAAGCCCGCCACTGACTCGCATAGTATACCACGCTGGCGGCGACTCGTCTTTGTGCTTCTTAGCAATCTCGTCGATGCAACGGTGTATGATCGCCGCACGGTCCCTAATGTGGAGGTGGCTGCCCGACGCTATCATGAAGACATGAATGTCATAACTGGCAAGGACTTGTTCTCTCAGAATGTTGGTGCGCCCCCTCGGCTTCATTGTCACGAGAACTCCCGACTCACCTTCCACCCTGTCCAACCAGGCCCTATCGGTTTCTCCATGACGGTTGGATCTGAACTCTAGCGCAACCCACGAGATACGCGACATTTTCCTCCTTATATTGGTTGCGCCGCCGACCGTGGAATCAACGAACAGCTTAATACCTGGAACCGTCACGCGACCTCGTAATAATGAGCCATCGCATCCCGAAGCTTTCCGACGGGAGTATCAAAGTCTCTCGAAAGCGTTCGCAGCTCTTCACCTGCGCGATGACGTGAGACAAGGTCGTCGACTGTTATGTTGGTCCCCGTCACGCATAGACGGCCAAACTGAACTCGTGGATCAATTGCAACGGGAGAAGGGGTCCTCGGGGAATGCTTTTGTGCGAACGGGTATAGCCTCACAGGCATGCCGGTGTCATCCCGCTCAATACGCTTCAGATGAACTTCGATGGCCTTTCTGATTGCGACTTGCCCATTGTGGCTCACGTCAATCAGCTTCCCGAGCACTTCGATGAATATCGAAACCCCGTCTGTCTGCATTTCTTGTTGAGCAAGAGGGTGCTGCGACCCATACTTTTCTTCAAGATGAAACACTGCATCTCGGATGGCGTCTATCCGGACTCCCTTGTTTCGCGTCGCACGAAGGACATGGAGTTCTACGAGGTTCTCGAACGACAGCACACAAGGACTGTCCATTGCAGGCTTAACAATAGGGGGCCACCTACGGGTACCACCCGTTGTTAGGTAATCTCTTCCCTTAACCCAGGACCGAATAGTCGAAACCGGTACTCCCAAATACCGGCCTGCATCAGTGAGGCTGTAGGCGGGGATCTTGTGTGGATCCCGCATGCCAGTGCGTTCTCTCATCGCCGCGCGGAATATAGCACCTTCCATGCCGCAAATCTAGCCGAAACGGCGTCCTAGGGGGGCCCTGGGGGTTTCTTGAAGGGATCTCCTTAAGATGATGCGCCTCTCGCGCCACAGGCTTGTTTTCGCGCCGTGGTGCCTAGTGGTTGCCTTTGTTCGCATCCCATAGGAGTGGCGTTGGGGGCTCAGTAGTCGTCCAGGATGATCCGCTCGGTGGCAAGCTTGCCCATGATGAATTCGGCGGCGAACTGCTCCTGACGGGTCGCCACCTCGCGGAAGATCCGGGTCTTGAACAGCTTGTCAACCAGCGGCGCGCAGCCGGCCAGCGCGGTGTTCTCGTCCTCGGTCTTGCTCAGCCGCTTGAGCGTCGTCATGACCTCGTCGGCGGCCTTGCGCTTTTCCGAGGGCATCCCGTGGAAGCACATAGCCAGACGGTCAGGCTCCAGGCTGATCTTCAGGTAGCGGAGCGCGTCTTGGGCCACGCGGAAGCGGGGCAAGGTTCGAGCTCCCGTAACGATCCCTTCCAAGGTGCTCTGGATCGTCGGTAGTGCTCCCACGGCGGAGTCGCCCACGTCCTTGACGAACTTGAAGAAGGACTCAACCCGCTGGGTCCGGTTGTGCTCAGTGATCGCGTGCATCCGGATCTCCAGGGTGTGGTCCTCCTGACTCACGAGGTTGTCGAACGCGCGCTGCTGGAACTGGAGCGCGCGGTCGAGGATACCGTGGGCGTTCTCGATCATCTCCGGCGCGGTCCGGTTCACGCGTTCGAGGTGCTCGAACAGCTTCTCGCGGTCGTCGTTGAGCTTGTCGATCAGCGTGTCCTTGACGCGGTCGAGCTGTAGCCACGCGGCGCGCTCGTCACCGATCATCCCCCGGATGGCCTCGTCGATCGGGGCGCGCTCGCGGGTCTCGTCGTCGTCGTAGCGCGAGCGCTCGCCGCTGAGGTTGCAGCGCTTGCCGTCCTCGAAAAGGATCGCGTCCTCGCTGCCGTAGCCGCGGATCTGGAAGTCGCACACGGGCCCCTTGGCCCTGGTCCAGAGGACGGCGACGCTCCACAGGTCGCGGGCGACGTCTTCGAGCTGCCTGGCGCGCTGTTCGGGCTGGATGTCCTCGACGAGCGCCCACTCGAAGTGGGTCTCGGGCAGTTCGAGCTCTTCCCAGGTCTCGAAGTCGGCCTGCTCGAGGTCTTCGAGGGCGAGGTTGACCGGCACGAGTGGACGGTATCGACCGCCGCCTCGACGCCAGAGCATGCGGACTCGGGTGAGCTCCGTGTCGTGTTGGCGGAAGAACTCGGGCCACTCGGGAGGGGTTTGCGTGGGGGCTCGTTTCTTGGCTCGCTTGGACATCGTCGGGCTTTCTTGGCGGACGAGGGGCAGTGCTCGCGGCGAAATGAGGCGAAGCTCAGCCCGAAATGGCAGTGCAATTCGGCCATGCAAATGGCAGTGCTATGCGCTCGAAGCTAGCTTCGATTTTTTCTGGCGTCGCCGGGCGCGAGGGCTGTTTTGGTGCCGGCCGCGGGGCGGCCCCATCGTCGAGCCAGCGCGGCGGAGAGCTCTCCCGACGATGAGTTCGAGACCCGAACGTGCGGTGGCCATCCGCGCGGCGAGCTTGGCTGGAGCTCGGAAAGCGCGTCAGACTTCCTGGTGATGGAGAAGCGGGAGGTCCTGCTGATGCTGGGAGGAGTCGTCCTCGTGGGAGGCGCTCTGATCCTCGGGGGGCTCTACCTCGAGGGGCTTCTCAGCGAGCCTCAGCGGGCCGTGCACACGCCGAAGATGCCCGACGGGACTGTCCACCTCGACATCGACGAGTCGACGCTGACGGGGTCGCGGATCGACGCGGAGAGCTTCCTGGCTGAGCGCGAGAGGGCGGATGCCCCGTCGGCCAAGAGTGAGCAGAAGACGAGCTCACCGCCGACGGAGCAAACAAAGCCTGCTGCACCGCTGACGGACCCTACGCCGAAGGGCGCTTCAGGAATTCGTGTGGACGAGATGAGCGCTCGGATAGAGCTCGAGTCCCCCACAGTGAAACAAGATCGCGCTCCGAAACCGAGCCCGGCTCCGATACCCGCACGCCCGTTTCTTCAGCGCCTGGATCTTCGAGTTCACCGCTTCGAGTGAGGCGTTCGTTGCCCCGAGGACGATCGCGTTCACGATGCCCCACAGGTGCGCCCGCAGGGTCCGGCCGACCTTGACCATCGGCGGCAGTCGAGACCGCGCCATCCAGCCGATGAGCCGCTTCCAAGCCCGCCGCGCCCAGCCCCGCCGCTCGTAGCTCCACAGCTGGCGCGCGGCCTCCTTCATCGCCCACGCCCTCGCTACTCGCAGCGAGCTCCCGCGCAGGGCCTCGAAGCGAAGCCGGCTCTTTGCCGTCATGTTCTCGGGGTTCTTCAGCCACAGGTAGCGGGTCCCGGTCAGGGTCCGGTCTCCGAGCTCGCGCAGCTCGGCGTGCTCATCGACCCGCACCTTGTTGACCCCGTCGTTGATGTGCTTGGCGACGTGGAAGCGGTCGAAGGCGATCTTGCGCTCCGCGTCGGGGACGTGGATCAGCGTCGCCTGGACGTAGGGCCCCCACATGTCCATCGACACCGACTCCAGGCTCTGGAGGTGTTCGAGGGGGGTGCCAAAGTAGAATTCCTCGAGGTCGAACTGGCGGCGGTTGTCGAGGACGTCGATGACGTGTTTGCGGTCGCAGTCGTAGACCACGGTCACGTACTCGTGGCGCTTTTGGAACGAGGTCTCGTCGATGCCGATGTTGCGCAGCGGCTGGGACTGCCTGCGCTCGAGGCCCCGCGCGACGGCTCGGGTCATGACGCCGTCGACCTCGTCCCAGGTCATGCGCAGCATCCTCGCCACGGCGGACACGCTGGCCTCTTTGAGCCAGTCGATGACGAGCGCCTCGAACATCGCGGTGAACCTCGAGCCGGGCTCGGCCCAGGGCACCTTCAGCTGCTTGACGCCATGCTCGGCGCACTTGACCCGCGGGACCTCGGCGGTCAGGAGGGTCTTGTACTGCATGGTGTCGAGGTGCCTCCAAGTGCGCGTGCGCGTGTCGTAGCGCCCGGCCGCGGCCCCGCAGACTGGGCACGGGAACTCGGCGCGCTCGTCTCGGGAGATGAAGATCTCGACCTCCCCAGCCTCGAGGCGCGGGTCGACGTCGCGGACGTACCAGGGGTCTTCGATTCCGAGGAGCTTGGCGTAGAGGTCTCGGTCGCGCACGGGCTTACAGCATGCCTGGGCTGGAGGGGGCGTACCAGGGTTCCCTGCGGGGTGACCCACTCAAAATCCTGAAGCCCCCGCCGAAGAAGAAGGCGCAGGTGCCCCAGCCCGCGCCGAAAGCTGACGCGACCGAGTCTGACACCGGGACCGAGCCCGGTGAGGAGTTCGCGGAGACCGGAATGTACGAGCGGCGCCAGCTCGATGCGGATGTCCTCCGCGCCCTAGGCCTGTTGGTCGAAGACGCGTTCACCGGCTACACGCACGGGCTCCAGTACGAGCCGGAGATCGGCGATCAAGTCCTGCTCGCGTCCGCGTCCAAGCTGGTCGGGACTGAGCGGGCGACGCCCCACTACTTCGCTGCCGAGATCCAGGGCTTCGAGGAGGGGGAGTTGGTGCTCGACGTCCTCGCCCGCCTCGACACGAAGGGCGCGCGCCACCAGGATTCCCCAGGGTGTTGGGTGAGCGTGGGCGACAAGCTCGTGGTGCACCCGCTGTGCGTGCTTCGAGTGATCAAGATCCCGGCGAAGGCGGGTGCCGATGACAAGCAAGAAGAACCGTCCGCTACGCCTGAACCGGCTCGAGCAGAGTCGACTCCCCCGGCTTCCCCGACTTCCCCGGCTTCACCACCTTTGAAGGCCGAGCCGCCCGCGATGTTGGTTCCCAAGAACCGGCGCAAGCGCTACCGGGTCATGCCCGGCGGGCAGATCGAGCTTCGGCCGGAGAAGATGGCGACGCTGCCACGCGACGCGATGCTGCGAGTGTCCCGCGATGACGTAGAGATGCGCATCATCGAGGTCGACGGCACGCGAGCGGTGATCAGCCTCGAAGGCGTCGCCGGCGAGGTGAACGTGGCGCTGCTCGTGCCCAAGGGGGACCGCGAGCGGGCGCTGTGCAGCTGGAAGTTCGACCTGGCGAAGGTGGCGTGATGGGCTGGTTGGGCAAGCTCGCCGTGGTTGGGGCCCTCGTGGCCGTCGGGGTGGTGGTCGTGCAGCGCTACGGCGACTACTTGGCCGCGGAGCGAGACCGCAAGGACGACGCAGAGAGGGCGGAGCGCTACGCCGCGGAGGACGAGCTCTCCGCGGTGTCCACCAACTGCCGAGCTGAGCGATGGATGAGCTACAGCTGCGTGTCTCGGGCCGAGCTCGGTGACTTCCAGGTACGCGAGGTCGCAGACGTGCTGTCGAAGCGCTGGCCGAGGTTGCGCGAGCTCGGGCAGTCGAGGATCAGCGAGGGCGATCGGGTCGGTGTCGTGCTCGAGGTTGGCAGCAGTCCTGGACGCAAGAGTCGGGAGCTATTGGCGGGCACGGTGATCGCCGTCGACGGAGACGACCTCATCGTCGCGCCGAGCTGCACGCCGCGAGAGCACGAGCGCCACGGTTTGACCTGCCAGAGCCTCGCGCTTGTCCCTCGGCGTACGGTGGCCGGCTGGGCGAAACCCGAGGATCCGGAGCGTGAAGGAGAGCTCGAAGCCTGGGAGGGAGCGGCGAGGGTCCGCTACGTGCGGGAGGGCGAGCCGATCCAGTTGAGCTTTGGCGAGGCGACGACCAGGGCCTGGACGATAGAGCCGAAGGGCGCGGCCGAGGTCGTGGAGCTCAGTCGGCGTGACTGGGCGACGACGATCAGCCTGCGCGGAGCTCGGCCCGGGCGGCTGGACTGCGAGCTCTACGGGGACACGGAGCTTTGCAAGGGGATCTCACTCGGGCGATGGGGCTTCGTCGTCATCTGACTGGAGAAGAGCAGAGAATGAAGACCTGGCAGATCATCGGACTGGTTGCGGCAACGGGCCTGGGCATCAGCGCGGGGCTCTGGTGGTTCCTCAAGCGTCACAAGGCGAAGCGAGACGCGGCCGAGGCGGACGCGGCCGCGGAGGACGAGGCGAAGACAGAGGCCAAGCCGAAGACCAAGCCGAGCAGGCGAGTGGTCGATGACGAGGTGCGCCCTCGACCGGCGACGGGGCATCTGCTCGGCGTCGACGAGCTCGACCCCGCGCTCCAGGCCAAGCTGGATGAGCGCTTCCCCGACGGCTGGCCGCCCACCGACGAGGTGATCGACAACCTCGAGCCCAAGGACGTGATCGTCGTGGCCGTGAAGAGCGATCCCCAAGGCCCCTTCGAGCGGACGCAAGTCGAGCTCATGGAGGTCACGGTGCTGGAGGTCGGCGAGGAGACGGTCGAGACGCGGATCCGGCCGGCGGTGATGCTCGCGGAGCACTTCGGGACCTTCGCTGGCCATGGCCACCGCGCAGGCGAGCGGCTGACGGTGCCGCGAGACAAGATCCTCGTAGCTGCGCGCGAATCTGGCGAGCAGGCGACGGGCTACGGCAGCAAGGGGCATCCCGAGGGCCGGCTCAAGCCGGACTTGACCGCCGTCTACAAGGTCAACCCCGAGACGCCCTATGACCTCATCATGCCCTACCGCACCGAGGAGATGGTCTGGACGACCAACCGCGAGAACGTGAAGTTCATGCGCGTGGGGGAGCACGGGCTGAACGAGCAGCTCATGTTCTGCGAGGACGCAGCGCGCGGTTCGGTGACGCTGCGCGCGATCGACAACGACCCCGAGATGGGGAAGGTGTTGATCGGGCGCTGGAACTTCGAGATCTCCGCCTGACGGCGTGAGCTCAACGCGAGCGAGCCGGGCCCCGGGACGGGCCTGGCTCGTCGTCGTGGTTGGGGTCTTGGAAACGGAAGCGGGCCGATCTGGCCACGGAGAACCGTGCCAAGTCGGCCCGATGGTCGTCTCCAGGATGTCTCCACCGACTCGCCGGGATCAGGCGGGACGAAAGAGACTGAGGAGCACTTCTAAGGAAGCGCCAAACTGGCCCAGAACCCCGACCACGTGCGAAACAGCAGCGATCTCGGTGGGTTGGGTTCGAAGGGGGTAAAGGGGAGGGGGACCCGTGACGGCTTTGCCGGCGCGGGGGAGGGGC
>NZ_ABCS01000160.1 GCF_000170895.1 Plesiocystis pacifica SIR-1
CCGCCCGGGCCAGGTCAGACTCGGACTCGAGCGAGCTCAGTCGTGCATCCAAGAGCCGTTGATGAACACCGGCTCCCCGGTGCCTGCGGTCACCGTGAACATCGGGTAGTAGCTCAACGTGCTCCAGCCATCGAGCTCGCTGCTGGTGTTCGCGTTGAAGGTGTAGTTGCAGCCGCTCTTGGTGTAGCTGATGCTCGAGCCCTCGCTGTAGGTGCCCGAGGCGTAGGAGATGCTGGCCGTCCTGACGATCGGGTGGTTGCCGGTGCAGTCGTTCTCGACGAGGCGGACGTGGATGTTGGCGAAGGTGATGTCGTCGTGGCTCAGGTTGGTGTCCGACTCGATGGTGCAGGTCGCGGCCTTGCCACCGGAGACGTAGACCCGACCGTTGTAGTGGCGGACCTTGTCGTCGTAGGAGGACCAGTCCGAGAGCACGCCGTCGGTGCTGATGGAGCCCAGACCGCGGACCTCGCAGTTGCCCATGGCGGTCGAGCGGCGCCAGCTGTAGGCCTCGGCCTCCTGGGGCGCGGCGACGAGGGTGAGGGAGCCGACCAAGGTGGCGGCGAGGGTTCCGAGAGCAGCGATCTTGTTCATGGTGTGCTTCTTTCCAATGCGTTGGGTCTGCCGCACGCCACTCGCTGGCGGTGCGGGCAGGGTCTCGCCCTGCGTCCTCACCATGGCTCCGCGTGCTCGCCTCGCCTTCCCCCCCAGGGGTGAAGCCCCCACACTTTCATGGCCGGGTCCCCCACCGGCCCCGCAGCCGAAACTATTTACATTGCCCCAGCGGGTTGGGAGCCCACTTTTTTGTGATCAGTTCGAGGGCGACCGCCACTGCGTCTTTGCGCGGAGCCGCGCAGCACGTCCATGCCCACCGCCCCGATGCACGCCACCCAACCCCAGCGCCTGGCAGTCCTGCTCGTCGATCCCAACCCCGCGTCGCGTCGCTCGCTCCGCGCGACCCTCGAGCGCGGAGGCCACGGGGTCTCCAGCTGTCCCCACGTCGACGACGCCCTCCCCCTCGCCGCTCGAGCCTTCGACGTCGGCGTGTTCTCAGCCCACCCGAGCGCGCCCAGACAGCGGCTCTCGACCCTCGTCGACGCCCTCGCGCCCACGCCCTGCGGCGACCTGCCCTTCGTCCTCGCCTCGGAGCTCGACTTCGGCTCGGCCCGTCAGCTCCGCCACGCACGCACGGCCGTCGAGCTGGTCCGCAAGCCCTGCACCGAGGCCAGCTTGCACGGCGCCCTGCGGCGCGCCCTCGGTCGCCGCAGAGCCCCGAGCGCGCGGCGCAGCCCCCCGCCCTCGCCCCTCGCGGGCCTCGTCGACGCCCTCGTGCGCCGCGCCCAGCCCAGCCTCAGCGCGCGCGAGCGCGAGGTCCTGACCCAGCTGATCGCGCTGCGCCCCGAGGCCCAGCTGTGCCGGCGCAGCCGCATCGCCGAGCGCCTGGGTCTGTCGCCCAACACCGTCCGCACCCACATGCGGGCCGTGTTCCGCAAGCTCCAGGTCCACAACACCGAGGATCTTCTGCGCCAGGCCCTGCTCGATTGAAAAAGAGCGCGCCCCCAAGCGGGAGCGCGCTCTCTCGCGTCAGCCGAGCGTCCGCTAGCCCATCAGCGAGGCCATCGACGAGCCGATGTCCGAGGGGGTGTCGGCGATCTTGACGCCCGCGTCGCGCAGCGCCTCGAGCTTGGCCTCGGCCGTGCCCTTGCCGCCCGAGATGATCGCGCCGGCGTGGCCCATGCGCTTGCCGGGAGGCGCCGAGACGCCAGCGATGAAGCCCACGCAGGGCTTCTTGACGTGCTCCTTGATGAAGGCCGCGCCGGCCTCCTCGGCCGAGCCGCCGATCTCACCGATCATCACGATGCCCTCGCACTCGGGGTCCTCGTTGAACAGCTGCAGGCAGTCGACGAAGTTGGTCCCGTTGACCGGGTCGCCGCCGATGCCGATGGCGGTGGTCTGGCCCAGGCCCAGCGCGGTCAGCTGGTGCACGGCCTCGTAGGTCAGCGTGCCCGAGCGGGACACGACGCCGATCTTGCCGGGCTGGTGGATGTAGCCGGGCATGATGCCGATGCGGCACTGGTTGGGGGTGATGACGCCGGGGCAGTTGGGGCCGATGAGGCGGCTGCTCTTGCCCTCGAGGAAGCGCTTGACCACGACCATGTCGGCGACGGGGATGCCCTCGGTGATGGCGATCACCAGGGGGACCTCGGCGGAGACGGACTCCATGATGGCGTCGGCGGCGAAGGGCGGGGGCACGAACACGACGGAGGCGTTGGCCCCGGTCTTCTCGACGGCCTCGGCCACGGTGTCGAACACCGGCACGCGGTCGTCGAGGGCCTTGGAGCCGCCCTTGCCCGGGGTCACGCCGGCCACGACCTGCGTGCCGTACTCGAGGGAGAGCTTGGCGTGGAACGCACCGGTCTTGCCGGTGATGCCCTGCACCAAGAGCTTGGTGTTCTTATCGACGAGGACGCTCACTTGGTCATCTCCACGATCTTTTGAGCGGCGTCGCGCAGCGAGTCCGCCGAGGTGATCTTCAGGCCGCTGTTGGCGAGGATTTCCTTGCCCAGCTCGACGTTGGTGCCTTCGAGGCGCACGACCAGCGGGACCTCGAGGCCGATCTGCTTGACCGCCCCGACCACGCCGTTGGCGATGGTGTCGCACTTCATGATGCCGCCGAAGATGTTGACGAGGATGCCCTTGAGGTTGGGATCCTTGCAGATGATCTTGAAGGCCGCGGTCACCCGCTCCTCCGTCGCGCCGCCGCCGACGTCGAGGAAGTTGGCGGGCTCGGAGCCGAAGTACTTGATGATGTCCATGGTCGCCATGGCCAGGCCGGCGCCGTTGACCATGCAGCCGATGGTGCCGTCGAGGGCGACGTAGCTCAGGCCCCACTTGCCGGCCTCGAGCTCCGCGGGGTCCTCCTCGGTCTCGTCGCGCAGCGCCTCGACGTCCTTGTGGCGGTACAGCGCGTTGTCGTCGAACTGGACCTTGGCGTCGAGGGCCATCACGTCGCCGCCGCCGGTGACGACGAGCGGGTTGATCTCGAGCATCGAGCAGTCGAGGTCGTTGTAGGCCGTGACGATCTTGCCCAGGAAGGACGCCATCTTGCGGGCCGTCTTGCCCTCGAGGCCGAGGCCGTAGGCGACGGCGCGGGCGTCGAAGCCCTGCATGCCGAAGGCGGGGTCGACGGAGCTCTTGAGGATCTTCTCGGGGTGGCTCTCGGCGACCTCCTCGATGTCCATGCCGCCCTCGCTCGAGGCCATGATCATGACCCGGCCGGTGTCGCGGTCGAGGGTCGCGGCGAGGTAGAGCTCGCTGGCGATGTCCATGCCCTGCTCGATGAGCACGCGGCCGACCTTCTTGCCCTCTTCCCCGGTCTGGATGGTGACCAGGGTGCTGCCCAGCATCTTCTCGGCGATCTCGGCCGCCGCGTCGGCGCCCTTGACCACCTTGACGCCGCCCAGATCGGGGTGCTCCTTGAAGCGACCCTTGCCGCGGCCACCCGCGTGGATCTGCGACTTGACGACGACGACCTCGATGCCGGTCTCCGCGATGAGTTTCTGGGCGGCCGCGCGGGCCTCATCGGCCGTGAACGCGACTTGCGACTGCGGCACGGGGACCCCCGCGGCGCGCAGCAGGCCCTTGGCCTGATACTCGTGAATTTTCATGGTGTTGGTCCTTTGGCGGGGTGAATCAATTGCCGTGGGAGAGCCGCTCGACGACGTCCGCGACCGCGCGGGCCGAGACGTCGAGGATCGCCCTCGCTGCGTCGTTGAGTTGCATCTCGATGTTGCGACGTGACATGAGTTGCGCGGTTGGCCCGACGCGCCCGTTGCTTCCAGCCGGAGGGGTCGGGGTCCGCGGCGGGTATACCGGCTCGCTTTGGGGCCCGTCCATAGCTGGGTCCAAGGTGGCGCCCTCCTGGGCTCACAGCGGCGAATGGTGGGCAAATTCCCCGCTTGAAGGCCGTTCGCGCCCGCTTTCACGCCCTGCGCCCTTCGCCCTTGCGCGCGCAAGCCCCAGGGGCGAGAAACCCGAGCCATGGCCCGCCGCCCCGCGCTCTCGACGATGTTGATCCACCCTGGTCACGCGGACGAGACGGCGGCGACGCGCCACGGCTCCGCGCCCGCGATCGAGCGCAGCACCACCTTCCCCCTCGATCAGCCCCGCGTGGACGCCATGGTCACCGGCCAGGGGCTGCGCCAGGCCGACGTCTACGGCCGCTTTGGCACGTCCACGGGGCGGGTGGCGGCCGATCTGATCGCGCGCCTCGAGGGCGCCGAGGCGTGCGCGCTGACGGCCTCGGGCATGGCGGCGATCACCACGACGCTCACGACCCTGGTCCCGGCGGGGGGCCGAGTCGCCTGCGCCGAGGTGGTCTACGGCGGGACCGAGTCCGTGCTCCGCCACGAGCTCGAGCCCCGCGGGGTCCGCTGCGATCGCTTCGACGCCCGCCGCCCCGAGACCCTCGCGCCGCTCTTGGATCCCCCACCAGGGCAGGCCAAGCCCGATCTCGTGTGGTGTGAGTCCATCGCCAACCCGCTCATGCGGATCGGGCAGATCTCGGCCATCGCCCGGCTGTGCGCCGACGCGGGGGTGCCGCTGGGTGTCGACGCGACCTTCGCGGGCGGCATGGCCCAAAACCCCCTCGCGCTCGGGGCCAGCGTCGTCGTGCACAGCGCGACCAAGGTCCTCAACGGCCACTCGGACGTGGTCGCGGGCGCCATCGCCTCGGACGCGGCCCGGGTCGACGCCTGCTTCGCGACCATCAAGCGCCAGGGCGGCTGCGTCGATCCCCAGGCCGCGTGGCTGCTCCAGCGCGGCATCCGGACCCTGCCCCTGCGCTGGGCCGCGCAAACCCGCAACTCCGAGTTCCTCGCCGAGCGCCTCCGCGACCACCCCAAGGTCCGCGCCGTGCACTGGCCGGGCTTCGAGATGGAGGCCATGGTCGCCGCGCCCCTGCGCAGCCCCGGGACCATGCTCGCCTTCGAGCTCGAGGGCGGCTTCCCGGCCGTGCGCGCGCTCTTTGGCGCCGTCCAGCTGTGCACCCACGCCGTCAGCCTCGGCGGCCTCGAGACCCTGCTGAGCTCGCCCGCGTGGACCAGCCACACCCAGCTCGCCCCCGAAGTCCGCCGGGCCCGGGGCATCGCCGACGGGCTCGTGCGCCTGAGCGCGGGCATCGAGGACTGCCAGGATCTGTGGGACGACCTCGAGCGGGCGCTGGCTCAGCTATCCGCGTAGAGGGTGCCCAGATCGAGCTCCGTCGCCAGGTTGGCGGCCTCCTTGCCGCCGCTGCGGTACTCCCGATCGTCGACCCCAGTGGTCGTCACCTCGACGATGTAGGCGTCGTGTTGGTCCAGCGCCGCGAGCTTCAGGCTCGTCGCGCCCTTGTCGGCCGAGAAGGTCGAGGCTAGGGCCCCCGCCCGCTTGCGCCGCACGCTCACGCGGAAGTCCGTCTTGGCGCTGGCGCCCTGGGGCATGGCCCAGCGCAGCTCGACGGTGCGCGTGGCCCCGGGCTGGACGCCGATCAAGCGCAGGCCCGCGTTGATCGCGTTGAGCACCCCGTCCACGGAGCCCACCATCTTCCGCCCGTCCGGGTCGACGAACTCGCGCAGCCCCGCCGCCTCGCTGATCTTGGGCAGCTCGATGTCCCCCGGCAGATCCGCCCACGCCTCGGCGAAGGGCTGGACCTCGTGGATCAGCCCGCGCGCGGCGAGGCCCCGGGCGGTCTCGAAGGCGCCCTGTGGCCGCCGCAGCCGGGCCAGCGCCGAGCCGCGCAGGCCCAGGCTGCGCGCCATCAACTGCACGCGCAGGTCGTGGACGAGCTTGGCCGCGCCGTCGACGATCTCGAGGTCCGTGAACGCCAGATCGAGGGAGGCGTCGAAGCTCAGGCCGCGCCGCGACAGCGCCCCGCTACCGACCACGGCCCAGCGATCGTCGACGACCACCACGCTGCCGTGGCGACGCAGCGGCCGGCCGCCCAGGAAGCCCCGGGGGTGGACGACCGCGACCCGGGCGTCGACGGGCTGGGCGTCCACGAAGAGGTTGGGCAGCTTGCCCTGGGCGTCGGGGCCGTGGGCGTGCGCGGCCGCGAAGCTGTCCTCGTAGCCGTCGAAGCGAGCGACGCGGACGGCCCAGCGGCGCATGGCGTAGACCATGCGGTCCCCGGCGGCGCCCCAGGGGTGGCCGGCCTCGCGCGGGAGGCAGATCAGCACGCGCAGGTCCGGCTCGGCGAGCAGGCGCTCGTGGATCAGCTGGAGGAGGTTGAGCTCGTCCAGGGTGAAGGTCGAGTCCGCCGAGCTGCGCTGCCTGCGGCCGAACAGGCTCAGGCTGGGCGTCTCGATGTAGATCAGGCGACGAGCCGAGCGGATCGCGTCCGCGAGCGCGAGCGCGAGCTCGGCCCGGGCGCTCACCGACCCGTCGCGCTTTTTCAGGTCGTCGAGGGTGTCCCCGTCCAAAAAGGGCGGGCGCGTCGACAGCAGGGCGCAGCGATGGGTCGAGGCCTTGATCTGCGCGTCCGTGGGCGCCGCTTCGGTGTGCTTGTCCTTGGCCGCGTTGGCGTTGGTCAGCTGCTTCCACGCCTCGTCGACGCTGAACACCCTGCGCTCGAAGGCGACGTGGATCGGGTGGGCGCCGCGGCCTTCGACGAACACGCCCACGGTCGCCGCGTCCTCCCCCGCAGGGCGCTGGGGATCGCCCAGGTCCGGGTCCGGGTGTCCGCCCGCGCAGGCGTGCAGCGGTCCCCCGCTGAGCACGGCGCTCTGGGTGGTCCCGACCGCCACGTAGGCCGCGCTCTCGCGGCGGACCATGGTCGCGTAGGCGCGGTGGTCCGCGGTCAGCTTGGCCTCGCCCACGATCGCCGCGAGCTCGAGGCGCTCGGTGGTGTGGGCGTTTGCCTGCTCGCCGCGCTCGGCGTGTTCGTTGACCAAGATCCGCAGACCAGGGGTCCCGCCGACGGCCTTGCCCCGGCCGGCGAGGGTCTCGGCGTGCGCGGGGACCTGCCCGGCCCGGCGCGCGGCCTCGCCAAAGCCGACGGCGCCCACGGCCCAGGCCTCGGTGAAGGCCTTCTCCAGGGGGCTGATGGCCACGAGCAGGCGATCGTCGCCGCTCAGGCTCGACGGCAAGTCGACGCTGTCGGTCTCGCTCTCGTGGCCCCCGCCCACGTCGACGCGGACCATCGCCCCCGTCGCGGGCACGCTCAGCCACGCCGTCGAGCGGGCCTGGGCGCAGGCCTTGGAGAACACCGCCCGGGTCGTCTCGCCGCTGCGCTCGAGCCGGACGTGCCGCCAGGCAAAGAAGGGCGCCGTGCTCGGCAGGTCCGGCAGCGTACCCAGGGGCAAGGCGGCGCGCAGGTGGGTCTGCGGGGCGCCATCTTTCCAGGTCACGACGAGCAGGTCCGCCTCGCGATCGCCCAGGCCTCCGCCGGGGAGCTCGAGCAAGGCCCCGCCCGCGACCCCCGTCACGTCCCCGCCGTCGACCAACGTGGCCGCCGCGAAGCCCGAGCCGCGGCGGACCTCGCCCGAGTCGAGGCTCGCGCGGTGCTCGAACACCCGGACCCAGGCCCCGCTGGGGAAGCTCCCCGGCGGGATCAACAGCACGTGCGAGCGCTGCCCGAGGACCTCCATGGCCCGAACCTTCAGGGTCTGCTCGAGCGCGTCGAGCTTGGTCTGGTGGCTCTGGGTCCACGCCGTCGTCGTCGTCGGCAGCTTGCCCAGGCGCAGGTGCGGCGACAGCCGCGGGCTCATGATCTCGGCCCGGCGCTCGCCCGTGCCCGTGCGCGCCAGCTCGGCGTCGACGCGCTCGAGGATCGCCCGGCCGCCGATCAGCGGACTCAGCCGCGTCTCCTTGGCGTGGGGCCGAATCACGGTCGCGCTCGGGTAGGCCGCCTTGGGCGTCGTGGCCGTAGCCTCGGGCGTGTTCCGCCCGACCGCGTGGGTCAGGTCGAGGACGCGCACGCGCAAAAAATCGTGGTCGAGGGCGAGGTGCTCGAGCTCCGCGCCCAGCTTGCCGCGGGTGTCCAGACCGAGCACGCCCTCGACCTTGCTGTCCTCGAAGGCGTCCTTGGTGAACGCGAGCTTGGCCTTGGCCCGGCTCTGGTTGGCCTGCGGGGCCGCCAGGGTGACCCGGCGCAGCGCCGCGTGGCCCTTGGGGTCGGTGTAGCCCGTGCCGGTCAGGGCGACGCTGTCCAGCAAGTAGCGCGGCGGCGTGCGGTCGTCTCCGCCGACGAAGTGCAGGTGCAGGCGCGAGCCCTTGCGGTCCCCCGTGAGCCGGGCGCTGAGCGGGTTGGTCCCGAGCTCCTTGCCCTCCTCGACGCCCCCGTGCTTCTTGGCGATGGCCTCAAAGGCCGCCCACACGTAGACCGGGTCGAGGGGCCAGCCCTGCTCGTCAAATGCGTAGAAGTCGATGGGGCCGGCGGCCTCCGCCAGCTTGGCGCCGGCCTTGGCCCAGTAGCTCGGCCCGGGCGCGACCTTGGCCAGGCTCGCGCTCGCGGCCGCCGGGAACTGCGGCTTGGCGGGGTCGGGGATCTTGGGCAGCTTGGTCGACTTGCTGGCCCGCTGGATCACCCCCTGGACCGAGCCGATGACCGAGTTGATCGTGCTGATGGGCGACTTCAGCAGGGCCTCGATGGGCTTTTGGCAGGCCGAGACCAGCGCGCCCCGATCGCCAAAGGTGGCGACGAAGCGCGCGGGCACGGGGCGGCCCTTGGCGACCTCCTCGAACAGATGGCGCAGGCGCAGCTGGGCCTGGGGGTGCAGGCGCAGGTGCAAGCTGGGGACGAGCTTGGCCAGCTCCTGGCTGCCGTCGCTGGTCGGGTAAAAGCGGCTGCCGTCGAGGTCGCGCAGCCCGGCGAGCAGGGGATCGACGAACACCTCCGAGCGCGCGTGCTCGCTGCCCGCCGTGTAGTTGCGGGTCCGGCTGGCCCCCGAGGCGAACTCGACGATGCCGTTGGCCGGGGCGTAGAGCGCGAGCGTCGTCGCCGAGCCCGTCTTGGTCGCGCGGACGCCCGCGCGCGGAGTCGTCCCGCTGCCAAAGTCGGCGCCGAGCTCGTAGTCCTCGCCGCGGAACCAGGCGGCGATCTTGGGCGCGCCGGGGCCGAGGCTCTTCATGTGCTTGCTCAGGTCGGTCATTGTCCGGGCCTCCCCACGGCTGGGCTGTCGACGTAGCGTCCGAGCGGGTCGATGACCCGGACGCGCCAGCGAACCTCGGCGCCAGCCGGCGCGCCGTGGTCGCCGTGGTCAATGGTCTCGAAGCTGCGCGTCGGCCAGGCGACGCCGGCCATGGACGGCTCGGGTCCCGCGGCCTCGAAGCGCGCGGCGATGCCCAGCTCGACCTGCTCCCAGCGCTCCGCGCCCTCTGAACGCCACAGGGCGAAGCGGAACCAACCCTCGGGGGTCTCCTCGGCGGGCACCGGGGCCGTCCATTGCAGCTTTGTCGCCGTTGGCGTGGGCCCGGCGCTGGCGCTCAGGCTCGGGGCGCTCGGCGGCGCGGGGTCGGTGGTGCGCACGACCAGCGCGGGGCTGGCCAGGCTGCGCGCTGGCGCGGCGCCGCGATCGTCGGCGGGTCCGACCGCCACCGCGCGGTAGCTGTAGGCTCGCCAGCTCCGCAGCGCGCCGTCGGCCCAGCTCGCCGTCCTCGCTTCGTGGCCCGCGAGGGACAGGGTCCCGACCTTGCGCATGCGCAGCAGGTCCCGGGCCCGGTCGGGATCGCGGATCCGATAGATCTCGATGGCCGCCGGCACGTCGAGCTCGGCCTTGCCCTGGGCGTCGAAGCGCGCCCCCGCCAGATCGAAGTGCAGCTGCACCGTCGCGCCCTCGACCGCGGCCTCGCCCCAGCTGGGCGTCGAGGGGCGGTGCGTCCGAGGCACGCGCACGACGACGAAGTGGGTCTTGGCTTGGGGCCACGGCCCGGTCACGCCCGCGCTCGAGCGCCCGACGAGGCAGTAGCAAGTCGCCGTCGTCGCGTAGCCCGGGAGGCGGTCCTCGACCCGGCGCCGGCCCGCGCTGGCCAGGCTGGGGCTGCCCTCCGCCGGGACCGGACCCCCGACGCGCTCGAACACCTCGCGCGCTGCGGGCCCGAGCTCGCGCAGGAGCTCGGCGCGGACCGAGTCGTCGCCGGCCTCGTAGGCTTCGCGCTGGTCCGCGTCCGCGGCCGCCTCGAGCATGGCCGCGGCCGGGCAGCGCCACAGCGAGTACTGCACCCCGGCCTCGCCGTCCCACTCGATCTGGACCGTGCTCCAGCCCGTGGCGTCGGCGCGCCCGGACCAGCGGAAGCCCGGCAAGCTCGGAGGCTCGGGCGCCGCTCGCCAGGACAGGCGCGCCACCGCCGGGCCGCCGACCTCGTCGCTGTTGGCCGGGCGCCCGCGCCAGCTCGCGTCCGTGGCCACGCCCACCGTCAGGCGCTGCTCGGGCCGGGCCGCCGAGGGCTGGGGGAAGGCCAGGCCCGCGACGTCGACGTGGAAGCGCTCGCCGATCTGCACGCGCTGATCCGCCGGCGGGAGCGAGCCGTCGGCGTCGCGCCTCCACACCGGCTCGCGCTTGGCCAGGCGCGCGCTCAGGCTCCCGGAGGTCGTCAGCGCCTCGCTGTGGATGTCGAGGTGGACCTGCCCCACGCTGCCGTCGCCCCGCTCGAAGCTCGGCCAGTTCCCGCGCGCGCGCCAGTCCGAGCCGCTCGCCACCGTGCCCACGCGCGCGGAGAGGGTGAAGCCGTCCGGGCTGGGCGACTGCGCGGCGTGGCCGTCGGTCCAGCTAAAGCTCACCCGCACGGCCTGGCCCGCGAAGGACTCGGCCCAGCTCAGGCCGTCGGCGGGGGCGCGCTCGTCGAGGGGGTCGAGGAAGTCCGCGCGCACGTCCCCGGGCGGCAGGGCCACGCGCTCGTCCCACCAGCTCATGGGAGCCTCGGCCCAGGGGCTCCAGCGCCCCCACAGGTCGCCCGCCGACACGCCGTAGATGTAGTCGCCCTCGTCGGGCAGGCGCAGGTCCTGGAAGCGGTGGCGGCCCCCCTCGAGCGCCGCCGTCAGCGGGCGGCGGTTGCCCGCGCCGTCTTCGGGGTTGAGCGAGGTCTGCCCGCCGCCCCAGCTCGTGCGCCGCTCGACGGCGTAGACCGCCGGCAGGTAGGTGATCTCGTCGGCCCGATGGGCGAAGGTCTGCTCCCAGCTCAGCTCGACCTGGGCCGCCGCGCCTGAGCCCGGGGCCCCTCGGCCGACGAACTCCGCGTGCGGGCCCCAGGGGCTCGGGACCATGGCGCCGTGGTCGAGGCGGACCGCGCCGATCGTCGCGGCCAGGGTCAGCTCCTGCGCCCCCGCGCCCTGGACGTGCTGGACGAGCGCCGCGTCGTGCAGGTCCGCCGCGCGGTAGTCGGCCTCGACCTTGAAGTCCCAGCTCGCGTGCAGATCGAGGCGACGGGTCGTCAGCGCCAGCCCCAGCCAGCGGGCGATGTCCGGGTCCAAGCTGGCGAACAGCAGCGTCGCCAGCAGCGGGATCTCGGCCTTGGGGTTGGCGCTGAGCGTGGCCTGGCCGGCGACGTTGCGCAGCGGCTCGTGGCTGATCGACTCGACGATGCTGCGCTGCGGCACGCCGTCGCGGGCCGACTCCTCGAGCACCCGGCGCAGCCGCGCGTGCAGCTGGGAGGCGCGCTGGATCACCGCCTGGTCGTGGGCCGGGCCCAGACCGCCCGAGTGCGGCGGCGGGATTTGGGGCTGGGTCCACGGCGGCTCCGCGTTGGGCCGGCCCTCGGCCACGCGCTGCTCCGCCCCCATCAGGGCCTCGCTCTCGTCGTAGACCTTGGCGTCGTAGTAGCCGCCGGGGCCGTCGTGGATCGGCAGCGAAACATTGCGATCGTCGAGCAGCTCCCAGTCGTGGGCGTCGAGGTAGGAGTCCGTGTCGATCCACGCCGCGCTGAGCAAGACCGCGTCGACGCCGGTCAGGCGCACGCGGTGGATGTGCGGGCCGCTGAGGTGGAGGACGACGTCCTCGTCGTCCGCGATCGTCGGCTCGACGGGGGTGTAGGTGGGCTCGACGACGCCAAAGTTGGGGTCGAGGGTCGCCTCGCCGAACATCGCGGGCTCACCGAACATCACCGGCTCGTCCACGCTCGGCGCCGGCTCGAAGGCGTGCGGCTCGAACACCGCCGGCTCGCCGAACACCCCCGGCTCGCCGAACACCGCGGGCTCGAAAGGCGCCGGCTCGAACACCCCCGGCTCGAAGGGCGCCGGCTCGGGCACGTGCAGCACCCCGCGCCCGCGCGCCGCGTGGGCGACCACGCGCGCCCCCTCGCTGGTCCACGACTCGGCCTCGACGTCGACGCTGCCCTGGCCCCGCAAGCGCACGCGCAGCTCGACCACGGCCTGGGAGCTCAGCTGCCCCCCGCCGCCCCCGAGCTCGAGGTGCAGCGGCGCCCCATCGAGGAGCAGGCCCTGGGTCTGCGGATCCAGGGGCACGCCGCCGTCTCGCTCGGCGCTGCACTCGGACCACACGCGCCGCGCCCCCGACTCGTAGCCCGGCTCATCGGGGAAGTGGCGGCCGACCTGGCCCGAGAGCGCGCCAAAGCTGCGGTCGACCCCAGGCCGAAAGTAGACCCGCACCGGCGCGCGCGGCAGGCCCAGGCGCTGACCCAACAGCCAGCGCAGGTGAAAGCCGTCGGCGGCGTAAGAGTCGTTGGCGAAGGCCCGGGCGAGCAGGCGCAGGTGGGTGGGAGCGACGAGACGCGGGGCGGCCATCAGAGCACCTCCAGTTCGGCATCGGGGGCCCCAGCGAGCGCCATCGCGAGGATCGCCTGGTTCGTGCTCGTGGGGCTGTTGGGCAAGGTCGGGGCGGAGCGGCTCCAGTGCAGCTCCAAGGTCCCGGTGTTGGGCAGAGTGTTGGGCAGAGTGTTGGGCAAGTCGGTGAGGATGAGGGCGCGGGTGCCCCGGGCGCTGACCACTCCGGCGCTGGCCAGGGCCCCCTGAGAGCTGCGCAGCTCGAGGCGGACCTCGGGCTGGACCAGCGGCTCGGGGTCGTCGAGGAGCAGACCCAGCAAGGTCCAGGCGTTGCCGCTGCGGTGCCACAGGCGAATCAACGCGGGCGCCTCCGCCGGCGGGCGCACCTCGACCTTCAGGGTCTCGTGGACCAGGCGCTCGAGCAGGCCCTCGTCACGAACCCACGCCGTCTCGGTCGTGGCCGCGGGCACCCCCTGGAGATGCCCCGGAGGCGGCGCGGCGTCGAGGACGATGTCGCCCATGGCGTCGGCCCGGGCGAGGACGTGGTCCTCGAAGGTCGACCAACGCGAGCTCTGGAAGCGCCAGCGGTGGTGCGCCGTGCCCTGGGCCTTGGCGAGCTTGGCGAGGGCGTGGGGGCTGAGCCCGCCCAGCTTCGTGCTCGCCGGCAAGCTCAGCAACAGCGCCTCGTACTCGGCGTTGGGCACCAGGCTCTGGCCGAGCTTGGCGAGGGCGCGCTCGACCACGGCCTTGGCCCCGACCCGCGGCACCCCCAGGCAGGGCGCCCCGTCGAGGGCGGCGAGCAGGGCCTGGTCGTGGGCGCCCTCGGGCTTGTCGGAGCGGTAGCGGGTGAAGGGGCCGGCCTTGGCGTGGGCCGTGCTCCGGGCGCTCAGGGCCGCGAGCACGACCTGCCGCCCGTCGGCGCGCAGCATCTCGAGGGCCGCGCCGTCGCGCAGGTCGAGGGCCAGGGGGTCGTCGCAGTACCAGCTCATCGCGTCAGCGGGCGGCCAGCTGCGCGCGACGTAGCGCCCGATCTCGGCCTCGCTCGCGGGCCCCTTGGCGGTCCGAAAGGCGAACCCAAAGCTCTGCGTGCCGCTGCGCTCGCGGGGCTTTTCCTTCGGGTCGCGCGGCGTGGTCTGGGTCGTCCAGTCGACCTTGCCCTGGACGCGGTAGCGAGCCCCCGGCTTCCACAGCGTCCCGCTCGCGCCCACGCCCTGGCCAAAGCGGTTGGCCCAGGTGCTCGCGGCCTGCTGGCGCGCGCCCTGGGCCTGGGCGGCGCGCTCGACCTCGACCCGAGCCTGGCCGTCCACGGCGACCAGGTAGGTGGCCGACTCCGCGCTCAGGCGCGCGCCCAGCTCCCCGTCCGAGGCCGGGCGGAGCAGGCGGAGGGTGCTCGCGCGACCCAGCGGCAAGGACACGCCGCGGCGATGCGGCTCGGAGCCCACCCCGAACTCCCAGGCGCCGACTTGCCGGCTCGAGCCCTGGGCGTCGAT
>NZ_ABCS01000159.1 GCF_000170895.1 Plesiocystis pacifica SIR-1
CAGCTCGGCCTGCTCATCGCCTTCGCCCTCCACGGCGCGGGGCTGCGCGTGCGGCTCATCGGTCGCCACGCCGACAAGCTCGCGCTGTTTTGCGAGCACGCCGGCGAGACGAGCGAGGCCCTGCTCGAGGCCGAGGTCGATCCCCAGACCCACCGCAGCGCCTTCGTGGTCGAGGCCAGCGGGAGCCCTTCGGGGCTGGCCCTGGCGCTCGCCCTGGCCCGCCCGCGCGGGACCCTGGCGCTCAAGACGACCCTCGCCCACGCGAGCCCGGTCGACCTGTCCCCCGTCGTCGTCAACGAGCTGCGGGTGGTCGGCTCGCGCTGCGGAGACATGCGCGCCGCGATTGAATGTTTGGCGGCCGGCCGGGCCGATCCGCGCCCGCTGATCCGGGCCAGGCACGGCCTCGACCAGGCCGAGCGCGCGCTCGTCGAGGCGGGGCGCAAAGGGCGCACTCAAGGTGCTGCTGCGCTGCGCCCCCGCTTCGACGACCGCGAACGGCTAGCGCTCGGTCGCCAGGTCGATGCGGATCGAGCGGCCGTCGAGCTCCGTGCCGCCCAGCTCCTTCATCGCCTTGGTGGCGTCCTTGCGGTTCGCCATGGTCACGAAGCCGAAGCCCCGGGAGTCACCGGTGTCGCGGTCGGTGACGATCATCGCGTCGACGACGGCGCCGACCTTGGCGAACAGCTCGCGGAGCGAGTCGGACTCGGTGTCCCAGCTGAGACCGCCGACGAACAGCCGGCACGGGGGCCCGCTGTTGCCGCCCGCCTCGCGCTCCTTGTTGCCGTCGAGGGCCTGCTCGACGGTGGTGTCGAAGGCCGCGGTCTGGATGTCCTCGACCGATGCGATCTCGACGCCGCCGCCGCCCTCGAGCTTGCGCTGGCGCTTGCGCTCAGCCTTTTCCCTTGCCTTGCGAGCCTTCTCAGCCTCGCGCCGTCGTTTTCCCTGAGAGTGATTAACTCGACCCATCAAACGTTCTCCTTAGTTCACGTGCTCCACGCGGGCGGCCCCAGGCGCCCCATCGCCGCGTCGGAGCCCCCATGGGTCGCTCCGACGAGACAGACGAGACGGCCCGCGGCCAAACGCTCCGTCAGCGTCGCACTCGCCCCTTCCGACCCCGCGCCCCCGCGTTCACCATCCACCGCCCCAGGTTGAGCTGGGTGTGTCGCCGAACGTTGAGGTCAGTGCGGAGTGAGCTTGAAGCAGCGATCGTCTTGGTCTCCCGCGCCCGTGTGGTGCGCTCGTGACGAGAACCCGCGCGAGTCAGCGTCGAGTTCCTCGATCGGCCGCACCCTAGCGCATCTATGCTCGCGCCGCCACCGTCGTGCCAGTGGGCGGCGCGAGACCCCCTCCATGGGTCAGGTGCCCTTTTGGGGTAGCTGTGCACGAGCGCCCCTCGCTCACGCAGCGCCGAAATCGCAACTTTGCACCGGCACGATCCCACAAACGAAGGCGCAGCACCGCTTCACACCCTGATAAGCTGATCGCAGAGGATCCCATGCGCTTCGAGGACACACCCGAGCTGACCCAGACTTGGCTCGCCAGACCCCGCCCCGCTCCGCAGGCCACGACGCGGCTGATCTGTTTCCATCACGCGGGCGGCAATCCCTCGAATTTCCGGCCCTGGCTCCCCGATCTGCCCAATTCCGTGGAGCTGCTCGCGGTCCGTCTCGCCGGTCGAGATGCGCGCATGCGCGAAGCGCCGGCCACCAAGCTCGACGCGATCGTCGGGCCCCTCGCCCAGGCCATCGCGCCCCTGACCGCGGCCGGGCCCGTGCTCTTTTTTGGCCACAGCCTCGGCAGCTTGATCGCCTTCGAGACCCTGCGCGAGCTCCGGCGCACCGGCGCAAACATGCCCAAGGCCTTCGTGGTCTCGGGCCGCCGCGCCCCCGGCACGGGCCGCGCGCTGACTCTACACACGCTCCCCGATGATCAGTTCGTTCGCGAAGTGCAGCGGATCTATGGCGGCATCCCGGCGGTCATCATGCAAGAGCCGGAGCTGCTCGCGATGACCATCCCGGTGCTGCGCGGCGACCTGACCATCAACGAGACCTACAGCTTCGTCGAGGAGCCGCCCCTCGACGGCCTGCCCATCCACGCCATCGGCGGGACCGACGATCCCCACGTCATCCCCACCGAGCTCCAGGCCTGGAAGGCCCAGACCACCGGCGCCTTCGAGTGGGCCCAGTTCGACGGCGACCACTTCTATTTGGGCACGCCAGCCGGGCGGCGCTGGGTCATCCAGCGCGTCGCCAGGCTGGCGCGCATCGCCGCGCTCTCGCGGCGCTAGCTCGCTAGCTCGCTAGTAGTAGGCCGAGGGATCGACGGCGTCGAGCTTGGCCATCGCCTCCGCCCAGCTGACCGGCTCGGCGCCGCTCAAAGCCTCGGCGCTGGCCTCCCAGTGCGTGACCTTCCCGGTCACGCTCAGCTCCTTCGTCATGCTCATCGCCGCCACGTGGGCCTCGGACATCACGAAGGCGTACATGGACTCGGTGCTCGCCCAGATCCCCAGGGTGCGCTGGAAGCCGCAGTTGGGCTCGGTCGCGATGGCGTAGGCGATGAGCCCCGAGCTCGCGTCGTAGCCGTCGAGGGTCTCGGTCACCGACGCCGCGACGGCCCCGAAGGCCTCGAGGCGATCGGGCGGGACGAGGATCTGCGTGGAGTGGACGACGTAGCCGTCGAGGGCCTCGCCCGTGAAGCCCTGCTCGGGGTTGTAGCCGGGGCCGACCAGCGGGCGCAGCACGGTGAACTCGGGGTCTTCACAGGCGAAGAGGTCGGCCTCGCCGGTCTCTGAATCGTCATCCGAGTCTTCGTCCGCGTCGGTGCTCGTGTCGGTCTCGGATCGAGAGTCCGCGGGTGCGTCTTCGGGGGCGGTGCAGGCGAGGTGGGTGAGGGCGAGGCAAGCGAGGATCGATGGACTGCGTGGGTTCATGGCTGGGCTCCTGGCGAAGGGGGTTGGGCCAAGGCCGCGAACAACAATTCGTCGAACTCGCGGTCGAGGCGGTGGGAGTGGAAGTTGGTCTCGAGGCCGAAGGCGTCGACGGCGACGCGCTCACCGACCGCGGGCGCACCCGCAGCGATGACCGCCCAGCGCCGATCCCCGCCCTCGAGGCGCAGGTCGAGGTAGCGGTAGCTGCCCGCGACGACCACGGACTCGACCGTGGCCTCGAAGTGACGCAGGCCCTCGGGGACCTCTCCGTCGACCACGGGCTGAGCCTGGGCCTGTCGGGCCGGGCCAGAGCTGGGCAAGTCAGCGTTCACAGCGCCAGTCGCGCCGCTCTCTGCCGCCGCGCTGGATCCACAGGCCAGGCCGTGTAGAGCCAAGCAGAGCACGAATAGGCCGCACGATGGGGGAATGGAGCTGGGCACACCGACAGCTTGTAGACATCGTCAACATTCGTCTAAGAGATTGGGTAAATACATGGCATGCATGATTCGAATGCAGGAGCATCTGCCGATGTCGGCGCCGCCTTCGCCTTCGATCTGAACCTGCTCGCCTCCCTCGCCGTGCTCGTGCGCGAGGGCAACGTGACCCGAGCGGCCCGAGCGCTGGGCATCAGCCAGCCCGCGATGAGCCATCGCCTCGCCCGGCTGCGCGAGCGCTTCGACGACCCCCTGCTGCTCCCGAGCGGCGCGGGCATGCAGCCGACCGCGAGGGCCCTACAGCTCGTCGAGCCCGTGGCCCGGGGGCTGCTCGAGTTCGACGCCGCCCTGCGCAGCGAGGCCCGCTTCGATCCGCGCACCTCGACGCGGCGCTTCACCATCGCCTGCGCCGACTTCGGCGACTTCGTGGTCCTCCCCCGGGCGCTGAGCCGGCTGCACGCCGAGGCCCCGGAGATCGAAGTCCGCATGTGTCGACCGGGCCCCGAGCTCGAGCGCGGGCTCGAGCGCGGGCTCATCGACGTCGCGGTCCTCGGCAACCCCTGCCTGCCCGCGGCGAACTTCCGGCAGCGCCGCGTCCTCGACGGCCGCTTCGCGACCACGGTCCGGGCCGACCACCCCGCGGTCGGCCCGCGCATGGACCTCGACACCTTCGTCGCCCTCCCCCACCTGGCGATCGCCCCGAGCTCGGAGTCCGACTTTGGGGGCGTGATCGATGACGCCCTCGCGCGCGTCGGCGAGGCCCGCCGGGTCGCCGTGCGCGTGCCCTCCTACTCGACCGCGCCGCTGCTCGCGTCTCGCTCGGACCTGGTGCTCACGGCGCCCGTCGGCGTCATCCTCGAGGCCGCGAGCTTCGTCTCGTTGCGGGTCTTCGATCCGCCCCTGCCCATCCCCCCCAGCGACGTGCGCATGGTCTGGCACGAGCGCTGGCAGCGGGAGCCTGGCCACGCCTGGCTGCGCACGACCCTCGCGGAGGTGATGACGGGGCTGCACCGCTACGAGGAGCCCTTCGAGCCGGGGCTCGAGATTCGACGCAGCTAGCTCGGGCTGGACGAGCTCGAACTGGACTAGTTCGAGCTGGACTAGTTCGAACTGATCTTGGCGCCGTTGAGCACGATGTTGCCCGAGGCCTTGAGCGTCAGGTTCGAGCCCTTGACCAGGATGTTGCCGCCGCTGTCCATGGTCAGCGTCGAGGCGCCGCACTTGAGCGTGATCTTGTCGGCGGCCTCGATGTAGGTCTCCGCGTCCGAGGTGAAGTTCATGTTGTCCCCGGACGAGACCGTGCGGACCTTGCCGACGGTCTCCTCGACGTTGTTGCCGATGCTCTCTTTGCGGTCGTTGCCGATGTCGACGATCTGGTCGTGCCCGATCTTCTCGGTCTGATCGTTGCCGATCTCGTAGTGCTGATCGTGGCCGATGGTCTCGCGGTGATCGTTCTCGATCTCGACGACCCAGTCCTTTTGGCCGTGGACGTAGATTTCTTCCTTGTCCTTGGCGTCCTCGAAGCGCAGCTCGTTGAAGCCCTCGCCGCCCGGAGAGGAGTTGGTCCGCCAGCCCGTCTGGGTCTTGTTGTCCGGCAGCGAAAAGGGCGGCGGGTACTCGCCGTTGTAGACGCAGCCGGTGACCATGGGCCGGTCCGGGTTGCCCTCGAGGAACTCGACCACCACCTCCATGCCGATGCGCGGGATGAACTGCGTGCCCCAGCCCAGGCCCGCCCAGCTCTGGCGCACGCGGATCCAGCACGAGGAGTTGGCCGTGTAGGTGGGCTTCTCCTCCCAGTAGAACTGGACCTGGATGCGGCCGTGCTCGTCGGTGTGAATCTCCTCGCCGTCGGGGCCGGTGACGATCGCCGTCTGCGGGCCGTGGACCCGCGGCTTGGGGCTGGCGGCCGTCGGGCACAGGACCTCGGACAGGGGGACGCACTCGAACTCGTTGGAGTACACGCCCTTGGACTCGTCCGCGCTCGCCCCCGCGCTGGCGTCCTCGCCGATGTTGGTGTCGGCGCCGGAGTGGTTGACCCGCGTGATCAGGTAGGTGTCCTCGAGGTCGGCGCGCTCGGTGTTGACCAGGTCGAAGGTCAGCCCGGGGCGCATCGCGGTGCAGTTGCTCTGCCCGCGCAGCACCTTCATGGTCACCCGCGAGGCGTCGCGCAGATCGATGGCCCGATCGGCGAGGTCGTCGGCGATGTAGCGGCGCTGGCCGTGGGCGTAGATCCGCCGGTTGCGCCCGCGCTCGTCGGCCCCAGAGGCCGACTCGGTCAGCAGGTTGCGCGGGGTCATCCAGTCGAAGTCCCGGCGCAGCGTGTCCGTGGAGCTCAGCTGCCGCGTCCACTCGATGGCCTGGACCGACTCGACGTCGGCGAGGCTCTCGTTGACGACGATGACCGGCAGCTCCGGGGTCCCGTCGAGGTTCTCGATGGGCGAGTACTGGTCGTTGGCATCGCGCAAGGTCAGGGTCTCGACGCCGTCGTGGACGAACTCGTAGGACAGGCCCTCCTCCTGCAGCAGGCGCGTCACGAAGTCGAAGTCCGACTCGCGGTACTGCGTGCAGTAGTCCCGCGGGTCCGCGCCCCGGGAGATCGAGCCGACGTCGTGGCTGCGCCCGTAGTCGCCCAGGGCCGGGCCGAGCACCTCGGCGACGATGTCCTGCACCGACATCTTCTGGAAGATGCGCGAGTCCACCCGCATCTTGGCCAGCTCGAGGGCGGGGACGAGCTCGAAGCGGGCGACGAGGTTGTGGTTGTGGATGCCCAGGTACTCGACGCGGGCCACGACCCCGGTCAGCTCGCGCGTCTCGATCTCCCCTCGCCCGAGGGTCAGGACCGCGTCGGCGCCGAGCAGCGAGTCGGTGTCGGCGCTGTCGGACTCGGTCTCGGCGTCGATCACTGCGCGGTAGGGGGTGTTGAGCCCCTCGCCGATCCACACCCGCGTGACCTTCCAGGGCGCGCCCGCGTCATCGGAGAAGCGAAGCTCGTAGCTAGGGGGTGGCAGCGTAATTTTCACGGCGGCGCTCCTGTCGACCGCGCGGACGCTCGCGGGCGACGGCGGCAGGATACCGACGCAGACCTGAGACCGCTATGCTTTCCGGAGTCGCGCTGGTAGATTGGCGGCCTCGTGACGAAGATGGCAAAGACGAGCACCCGAGCTGGAGTCGTGCACGCCCGCGTGGGCCACATCGTCGCGTGGACCAGCGACGAGCCCGTGCTCGTCGACTACCCCGGCAACCCGGGCGGGCCCCAGCCCGCGCGCAGCGTGGTCGAGCTGAGCCCCGATGCGATCACCGCCGCCATCCGCGACGGCCGTGGCGTGCTGCTCAGCTTCGAAGACGGGCGCCCAGACGCACCCATCATCACCGGCCTGCTCCAGCCCCTGCCCTCTCCCGAGGTCGAGGTCGAGCCCGACCAGGCGCGCATCGAGGGGGTCGACGAGGCCCTCGTCGACGGGCGCCGCGTGGTCCTCGAGGCCGCCGACGAGATCGTCTTGCGCTGCGGAAAGGCGACCATCGTCCTGCGCCGCAACGGCCGCGTGGTGATCCGCGGCACCTACGTCGAGACCCGCTCCAAGGGCGTCAACCGGGTCAAGGGCGGCTCCGTCGAGATCAACTGAGGTCGATTGGGCGAGGGCCAAGCGCGAGCGGACGGAAGACGGCGATGACCGCGCTGCTTTGGGACGTCCAGCTCGAGTACCTCACCGAGGCCGAGTTCACCTTCGAGGCCTGGGAGCGCAGCCTCGACTCTCCGAGCTTCACCCTCCGCGAGGTCCACGAGGGCCCGGAGGCGCGGCTGCGCGCGTACATCCGGGGCCTATTGGTCGGTGGCGAGCCGGTGCTTCAGCGCCTCGTCCTGCCGATCTTCGACGCCCCCGACGAGGACCGCTTCAAGACCGCCGCGGCCACCCTCGCGGCCGCCTCCTCCCCCAACCTCGACGCCCGCGCCCACGCCCTCGAGACCATGGCTCGGGCCGGCAAAGAGGGGCTGTGGGGGCTCGTGCGAGGCTTCCAGCACACCAACCGCAAGGGCATCGGGCGGCTCCTCGCCACGGGCCTGGCCGAGTGCGAAGGCTCCGCCCTCGCCGGCCGCCTGGAGGCCCTCGCGCCCCGGGGCCTCGACCCCAAAAAGCGCCTCGTCGCCTGGCTCGGCGACGGCGACCCCCAGGTCCGGCGCAGCGCGGCCATGCTCGCGCGCAACACCGCCTCGGCCGCGGCCATGCGCGCCCTCAACGAGCTGGTGCGCGACGACAGCGAGCCCGAGGTGCAGCTCGAGGCCATCGAGACCGCGCTGGTCCGCGGCCTCCCGGGCTCGTGGCAGGTCGCCAGCGGCCTCGCCCTTGGGGCCAAGGCCGGCGACGCGCACCGCCGCCGCGCCCTCGCCTGGCTCGCCCTCCAGGGCGACGCCGAGGCCCACGCCACGCTCATCGCCGAGGTCCGCAAGGCCCCCGACGCCGACGGCCTGTGGGCGGTCGGCCTGACCGGGCGGCCTGCCGCCGTCGAGCTGGCCGTCGAGCTCCTCGACGACCCTCGCCTCGCCCGCGTCGCCGGTGAAGTCCTCGCCTTCGTCGCGGGCCTGCCCCTCGACGACAAGCGCTGGTGGCTCGACGACGGCGCCCGCGGCCTCGTCGGCGCCGACCCCGAGGAGGCCCTCCCGCCCCTGGCCAAGGACGACCTCGACGCCAACCTCGTCCCGCCGGTGGAGCTCGAACTCCACGGCCCCAACCCGAAGATCATCCGCCGGTGGTGGTCCGGGCAGCGCGAGCGCCTCGAGGCCGACGGGCGCTACCTTTGTGGCCGTCCCCTCGATGGGCGTCGGCTGCTGTGGGGCCTGCGCGAGCTCCCGACCCGCCGGCGCCACCCCCTCGCCCTCGAGCTGGCGCTGCGCTCCCACGGCACCCACGGCGTCGACACCCGCGCCGCCGCGCGCACCCAGCTGGCGACCCAGGCCAAGCTCGGCCCCCAGCGCGAGGCCCTCGCGGCCATCGACTGCCAGTCGGGCCTCCCTCTGCTCTAAACTCCCCCAGTCTCCCCTTCGGAGCGCACGACGCCATGGCACTCACAGTCTTCACCGAAAAGATGGGCTTTTGGCATCGCGGCAGCGCGGGGATCGGCGTCGCGCCCCTCGACGTGTGCAAGTCCCCGCCGCCGGGGCCCGTGCCCATCCCCTACACCAACTTCCTCAAGGCCGCCGACCTCATCAAGGGCAGCAAGACGGTCTTCATCGACGGCGAGCCCACGGCCCTCGAGGACTACTCGGAGACCTCGACGAGCACTGGCGACGAGGGCGGGACCCTCGGCGGCTCCGTCATCACCGGCGTCATCAAGGGCAAGGGCTTCTTCATGGTCTGGTCGATGACGGTCTACATCGAGGGCAAGGGCGTCGCCCGCCACGGGGACATCATGGGCCAAAACAGCGCCTCGGCCCCGCCCTCGACCCAAAACGCCGGCGCCGTCAACCAAGCCAACAACCCGACCGCGCCCGAGCCCGCCCCCGTCGCGGCCCAGCGCGCCGCCCGGACCAACGTGCTCGAGGCCACGGGCCCCGGCGACTCCGAGGCCAAGGAGCTGATCCCCTGCGACTTCGAGCGCGTCAAGATCAGCTGCGGCCACGAGGACGGCAAGCGCAAGGGCAAGTTCATGGAGTTTTGGTACTCGGGCCAGATTGAGGACAACCTCAAGAAGGGCACGGCCCAAAACCCGATCACCACCAACATCCAGCTCGTCGCGGGCGTCATGGGCAAGGGCGCGGACAAGCTCAAGGTCGAGCTCGTCGGCGGCCCCGGCTACAACTGCTCGAAGAACCACCCGCTGATCGTGCTCACCGATCGCAGCGACCCCTCGGCCAAGCCCGTGCGCAAGCAGGGCGAGCCGGCGGTGACCTTCGAGGTCAACAGCAAGTTCGTCGAGCCCCCGCCGGCGCTGTGGATGAGCCTGCTGGCGGTCATCCACTACTACTGGTTCTCGCCCAAGACGACCCGCAGCTACTTCCTCGAGATCGAGTCCTGCGGCGTGCTCGCGGACCTCAGCTACGGCTTCCGCAAGCTCTCGCGCACCGTCGAGGTGTTCTCCTCGGACATCTGCAAGCTCGGCTTCGAGCTTCCCGCCGCCATCAAGCGCGAGAAGCAAGACGGCATGATGCTCAAGAGCCCGCTGCTCCACGACTGGGAGGACAAGGAGACCGACTGGGACAAGGGCGAGGGCCTGGCCTCGGCGGGCAAGAGCTTCACCTTCGAGAAGAACGGCGAGGACTTCTCGTCCAAGCTCAAGATCGGGGAGATCGTCGCCGCGCTGATCGCCGTGCGCAAGGGCATCGCCGCGGTCATGGACACCATCGACGGTCTCCAGGCCGGCGTGAAGCCGGTGTGCGAGGTCGAGTTCTTCTCGGGCGCCCTCTCGGTCGAGTGGGGCTGCAAGGAGTGGAGCGACCAGCGGGTCTATCGCTACTGGAAGGTCGAGTCCTCCCTGACCCTGCTCAAGGCGACCATCGGCGTCGCCGCGGGCATCAAGTTCTTCGAGGACAGCTGGTACGCCGTCGTCGGCGTGCTCGAGGGCACGGTCACCGGCGAGATCAAGTTCGCGTTCTCGATGGAGTCCAACCCCGACGAGGCCGAGCCGCCCGCCGTCACGACCTCCGGCGAGTGCACCGGTCAGATCAAGGCCACGGGCCAGCTCGGCAACCGCTGGCTGTTCGTCGAGGGCCTGATCAAGGCCTCGATCTCCGCCGAGGGCGCGTTCAAGATCCAGTTCAAGGAGCCCTTCACCCTCGACTACAAGGTCGCGTGGAGCGGCATCAAGTTCGAGGGTCAGGTCTACTCCAAGATCTGGGGCTCGGTGGGCGTCGACCACACCCTCGTCAAGGGCAAGACCCTCAGCGAGGGCACGCTCTTCGACCCCAAGGCCCCCGCCCCCGCCGAAAAAGCGCCCCCCAAACGCTCCCGCCGCCGACGGCGACGCAGGAATTAACAGCACCATGGCCAGCAAGGTCTTTTACGTCGAGATGCAGGTCGAGGACTGCGCCTGCGCCATCACCCTCAACGGGGCCCCGCTGGTCGATCGCCGCGGCCGGCCGCCGGGGAGCTTCAGCGCCAACATGCCGGTGAGCGAGTGGGTCGTGTCCGGCGACAACACACTCGGCGCGCAGATCGTCGCCGTCGGGGACGCGCCGCGGCTGTCCGCTCGCTTGCGCGAGGGCCAGCTCGGCCAGGACCCCAACGCCGACGCCGATCCCATCCTCGGGCAGTTCGAGCTGACCGTCCCCGACGCCCCGGACTCGCCGCTCTCGCCCCGGGCCATCCTCGACGCCGGCGCGCCCATCGAGCTCGAGGCCGTGGCCGCGGCCCAGCACGGCTGGGGCCAGTGGTACTGGGAGACCGCGCCGGTGTTCGGCAACGATCGGCGCAGCCGCCAGGACCTCCTCGACTACCTCACGGCCATCCACGGGACCTTGAGCTCGGGCGCCATCGATCCCTTCCTCGACACCTGCCGGATCAAGTTCAGCGACATCGCGCTGTGCTACGGCCCCGCGCTCCCGGCGATTCGCCAGGAGTTCGGCCAGGCCTTCAACCACATCCGCGGCCAGCCCAAGTTCCGCCTCGCGCCCATCGACCCGCGCAGCGTCGACTTTCGCGTGCACTGCGACCACCGCGTGGTCGAGCCCGTCGACCGCGAGACCGGGGCGCCGGCCATCCGCGAGCACGAGGACGTCGGCGGTCTGGGCTGGGCGCTGCCCCTGATGATCGGGCGCCTCGACGCCTACCGCAGCGACCAGCTGGCGATCATCCGCTGAGCCAAACAGGCGAGCCTACTCGCACGAGCACTGCGCCGGGGGCTCGTCGCTCATCTCGCAGGGCTCGAAGCCCACCGGCGGCCACTGGCAGCCCGACTGCACGTCGGCGATCTCGACGCCCTCCTCGACGCTCCGCCACACCCGTCGGATGTCCCCGCCCGCGCACTCGTCCGCGGAGCCGATGATGTGGCACAGCCCGCCGACCGTCGGGCTGGCGCAGCTCTCGTCTTCGACCACGTAGGTCGAGGACTCGAACCATCCGCAGGTCTGATACTCCCCGCTCGCGCCCAGGCAGGCCTCCTCCGTGCTCGCCTCGTGGCACGACAGCGAGCCGCCCGACTCCGAGCCGCCCTCCCCTGCCTCGCCCTCCGACTCCCTCGGACAGGCGGTCGAGAGCGGGAGCATCAGCGCCAGGCATGCGCAGGCGCGCGCGAGTGGGTGCGGGGAGCGGAGCATGGGGCGAGCATGCCCCGGCGCCCGCGGCTCCGTCACGGAGTGTTTGCTCGACCCTGCGCGCGACGCGTTGACATTCCCCTCCGCGGCGAACACAACCCAAGCGATGGCCAGCACCACCCGCTTCGAACAGCGCAGCCCCATGCCGGTCTCAGCCGCGGAGCTGTTCGCGTGGCACATGCGCCCCAAGGCCTTCGTGCGCCTGACCCCGCCGTGGCAGGACGTGCGCCTCGAGGTCGACCCCGGGCCCATGCGGGTCGGGGCCGAGCCGATCATCAGCGTGCCCATCGTGGGCCCCTTCCGCAAACGCTGGCACGCGCGCATCACCGAGATCGACGAGGGCGCGGGCTTCGTCGACGAGCAGGTGTCGGGGCCCTTCGGCTCCTGGCGCCACGCCCATCGCTTTGAAGCCGACTCCAGCGTCGGGGGCACCGAAGACCGCTGCGCCCTCGTCGACCGCGTCGACTACCGCCTCCCCTTCTACCCCTTTGGCCAGGTCGCCGCCGGGCCCATCCGCCGCGACCTCGAGCGGCTGTTCGCCCATCGCCACCGACGCACGCTCAGCGATCTGCGGCGCCACCTCGACGACGGACCGCGCGACGCCGAGGGTCGCCCGCGCAGCCTCCGGGTCGCGATCACCGGCGCGAGCGGCCTCGTCGGCACCCAGCTCGAGGCCTTCCTGTTCACCGGCGGCCACGAGGTCCGTCGCCTCGTCCGCCGCGAGCCCGCCCCCGGCAGCAACGAGTTTTGCTGGGACCCCGCCGCCGGCACCGTCGACCCGGCCGCCCTCGAGGGGGTCGACGCGGTCGTCCACCTCGCCGGCTCGACGGTCAACCAGCGCTGGGACGCCGCCGGGAAGGCCAGCATCCTCAACTCCCGGGTCCAGGGCACCACGACCATCGCCGAGGCCATCGCCGCCATGGACACCCCGCCCGCCGTGCTCGTCTCGGCCAGCGGCACCGGCTACTACGGCCACCGCGACGCGATCGTGGGCGAGGACGCGCCCCAGGGCGAGGGCTTCCTCGCCGAGGTCGCGGGCGCCTGGGAGGCCAGCACCGCCGCCGCCAGCGAGGCCGGCGTGCGCGTCGTCCGAGCGCGCCTCGCCGTGGTCCTCACCCCCGCTGGCGGCGCGCTCGAGCAGATGCTCGGCGTCTTCCGCATGGGCCTGGGCGGCCCCCTCGGCGGCGGCCAGCAGGGCTTTAGCTGGGTCAGCCTCGACGACGCGATCGGCGGGATGTACCGGGCCATCTCCGACGACCAGATCCGCGGCGCCATCAACCTGGCGGGGCCCGAGATGGTCACCCAGCGCGAGTTCGCCAAGACCCTCGGCTCCGTGCTCGGCCGCCCGGCCTTCTTCCCCGTGCCCGCCGGCTTGCTGCGCGCGGCCCTCGGGGAGATGTCGGCCGCCCTGCTCGAGGGCGTGCGCGCGACCCCGGACACCCTGACCCGCGTCGGCTACCGCTTCGAGGCCCCGACCTTGCGCGACTGCCTGCGCCAGGGCCTGGGCCTCGCGTGAGCTGACGTGCGCCGGCGGCCCTACGCCGGCCAGGCGAACTAGTTTTGGCGACAGAGAGCTCGGCGAAAAGACCAAGCGAGGTGTCGTGAGGACTTCTCCGATGTCCTACCGAGAAAGGCAGCCCGATCTCTTCGACCACGACACGATCAACCTCGAGGGCGACGCGCCTTACGACGCCGACGCCGGCGAGCCCGTGTTCATCGACGATCTTCGCCGGCGCTGGTTCGTGTCCGCGAGCACGCGGATGAAAAAGACCGTGGCCTTGCTGCGAAACAACGAGCCGAACAGCTCGGGCGTGACGACGTGGACGACTCGTGGGTCGACGGGCCCAAGGTCCCGAAGATCCGCAAGGTGATCCTCGGCGGCGTCGAGGTACTCCTGGACGCCTGACTGGTTTGCGCGACACAGGGGCGAGCCCGTCGGCCGACCCCCGATCCCCCGACCCCCCGACGGGCTCGCGCCCGCCTCCCGGCGACGCGCCCTCCCCTCTCCGATCGTCGCGCGAGGGGCAGGTCGTGCCCAACGCTCACCAGTCTCGTACAATCGCCGCCATGCCGAGCGACGCCGAGCTCTACCTCGCGTGGACCCAGGGCGACGCCGGTGCCGGCGAGGCGCTGTTCGAGCGCCACTACGAGGGCGTCGCCCGCTTTTTTCGCAACAAGGCCGGCGACGACTGGCCCGAGCTGTGCCAGCGCACCTTCTTGACCTGCGTCGAGGCTGCGCCCAAGTTCCGCCAAGCCGGCAGCTTCCGCTCCTTCCTGTTCGGCATCGCCTATCGCACGCTGTACCGCTTCTACCGCGAGCGCGCCTACCAGCGCGACCGCCTCGACTTCGAGCTGCGCTCCGTCGAGGACCTCGACCCCAAGGCCAGCTCGATCGTCGCCGCCCGCGAGGAGGAGCGGCTGCTGCTCACGGCCCTGCGCCGGATCCCCCTCGAGTACCAGGTCATCCTCGAGCTCCACTACTGGGAAGAGATGAGCGCCAAGGCCTGCGCCGAGGTCCTCGAGATCCCGGTCGGGACGGCCAAGACGCGGCTGCGGCGGGCCCGGCAGCTGCTCGAGCGACAGCTCGCCGCGAGCGCGGAGTCCGAGCAGGTCCTGACCCGGACGATGTCGGGCCTCGACACCTGGGCCCGCAACCTCCGCGCCCAGCTCGAGCGCGCATGAAGCAGGAACTCGAGCGCGGCCTCGAGCAGGCGGGCAAGCGCGACGCCGGCTTCGAGACCCGGCGTCAAAAACGAATGATCGCGGCGGCGGTGTTCGGTCGCAAGCCGCCGCCGACGATGCTCGATCGCTACACGGTGATCCGCGAGCTCGGGTCCGGCGGGATGGGCACGGTCTACCTCGCCTACGACGACCAGCTCGACCGCCGCGTCGCCGTCAAGCTGCTGCGAGGGCGCGGCGCGGCGCCGGAGGCCCAGGCTCGGCTGCAGCGCGAGGCCCAGGTCATGGCCCGGCTCTCCCACCCCAACGTGGT
>NZ_ABCS01000158.1 GCF_000170895.1 Plesiocystis pacifica SIR-1
CCCCTTGCCCCTTTTGTGCCCGTCGTGGGGCGGAGGTTGGTGGCTCCGAGTCGATGGGGGGGGTTGTTGAAACCGATCGGGGGGTGTTGGGGTCGGGGCGAGTTCGTCGGCGTGGGGGGAGGACTCGGGGGTAAGCTCGGGTGGTGTTCGGGTTGGTTGATTCACGGATGGTCTCGGTTGCCCTCGCGTGCTTGGTGTTTGCGCCGGGGTGCATGGCGAAGATTTCGACGAACTCGCAGACCACGGTCTGTGTCGAAGAGCTGCCCGCGGGGGCGGAGGAGGTGCCGGCCGAAGAAGTTCCTTCTCCGCCTGCGGAGGTGTCTTCGGTGGCGAGCGCTGAGGCTGTCATCGTGGAAGCCTGCAATGCCGAGAAGCGGCGCGAGTTCGATTTTTGGGCGGGGCGCTGGATCGTGCACGTGCCCGACGGTCGGCTCGCCGGGCACAACGTCATCACCATCGAGCAAGGCGGCTGCGCGCTCGTCGAGCGCTGGGACTCGGCGGGTGGGGGGACGGGCGTCAGCACCAACTACTGGGATCCGCGCAACGACCAGTGGGTGCAAAACTGGATCTCCTCGGACGGGACGATCATCCAGCTCGCGGGTGGGCTCGACGAGGCGGGGGCGATGGTGCTCGTGGGCACGATCATCGGCCCCGATGGTTCGGAGGGGAAGATGCGCGGGGTGTGGACGTTGCTCGAGGACGGCCGGGTGCGTCAGACCTTCGAGGTCGCCAAGGACGAGAGCGACTGGACGTTGTGGTTCGAGGGCCTCTACACCCGAGAGCCCTGAGGCTCAGTCGTCGGTCAGGCCTGCCTTTGCGGCGACCTCGACGGCGCAGTCGATGAAGGCCCGCACGGCTGGCGGCGGTTGAGAGCCGAGGGCGTGGACGGCGTAGATGGGCTCGGGTCGGCCGCTGGGCTCGACGCGCAGGCCGAGGGATTCGGCGTGGACGAGGGCGGGCTCGGGGAGGACGGCCCAGCCGAGGCCGCGCTCGACGAGGGCCAGGGCGGCGCGCACGGAGGAGACCTCGAGGGGGGCGTGGGCGGTGGCGGGGGTCTGGCGTTGCCAGGGCAAGCGGATGGCGCGGTCGGGGCTGTCGGGTCGGGCGACGCGGAGGTCTCGGAGCGAGCCGAGGCGGCGGGCTCGGTGCTCGAGCTCGCTCAGCCGACCCACGCGGATCGCAACGTCGACCTCGCCGTCTTCGAGGCGAGCCCGGTGGTCGGACTCGAACAGGGCGACCTCGACGTCGGGGTGCGCGTCGAGCAGGGCGGAGAGGGTGGGCGCGACGAGGCTCTCGAGCAGGGCGCCGGGGACGGTCACGCGCAGCCGACCCTCGACGCGCTCGCGCATCTTCGAGGCGAGGGCGTCGCTGTGGCGCAGGGCGTCGAGGATGGCCTGGCAGTGGGGCAGGTGACGCTCGCCGGCCTCGGTCAGCGCGAGCCGCCGGGTGGTGCGGTGGAGCAGGCGCAGACCGAGGGTGCGCTCGAGCTCGCGGACGTGGACGCTGACGACGCTGGGGGAGCGCTCGAGCCGACGCGCGGCCGCGGCGAAGCTCCCCTCCTCGAGCACGAGCGCAAAAACCGCCATCTGATGGAGGCGCTGATTCATGTATGAAACAGAATAATAGGGTTCGGCGGAGCCATCTAGTTGAGCTCAGGAGAAGGATCTAGACCCTCTGCATGGCAACGCATCACGACGAACTCATCGAGGTCCTGCGCGCGAGCATGGACTGGATCGCCCACTTCAACGCTGGCGAGGTCGAAGCCTGCGTCGACACCTACCTGCCCAACGCCGTCATGAACGCCGCGCCCATGGGCCGCTTCGCGGGGCGCGAGGCCATCGCCGGTTTTTGGAAGCCCTTCGTCGAGTCGGGCGCGGGCGAGCTGGTCTACACCGAGGTCACCCTCGAGCTGCTCGGGCCGGGTCGCGTTCGCATGGCGGCGAACTGGTCGATGAACGTGGGCCGAGGGGTGATCACGAACGAGCTTTGGTTGCGCGACGAGGACGGTGCGTGGCGCCTGGCCGAGGACGACTTCGAGGTGCTCGAGCAATACGCGACGGGCGAGCGCGCGTCGGCTTGATCGCTGTTAGCCCCACGCGCGCACCTGCTCGCGTCGGCTTTCGAGGCTGCGCGCAAGTCCACGCGCAGCCTCGTTCACGCTGTCGAAGCTCACACGGTTGGGAGCGTAGCGACTGCTACAATCGGGCTCTACATGGAGAAGAAGGGAGCCAAGCGCAAGGTCGTCCTACAGCTCCTCGAAGAGCACGGCGGGATGCGACCGGGGGTCGCCCGCAAGGTCTCTGAGGAGACCGGCGTGCCCGAGGCCGACGTCTACGGCGTCGCCAGCTTCTACACCCTGCTGTCGCGCCCCGGGGCGAAGACGCGGGTGTGCCAGGGCCTGACCTGCGTGATGGCGGGGGCCGAGCAGGTCATCGCGGAGCTGAAGGCCAGGGGCGAGGAGGTCGAGGCGGTCAGCTGCCTGGGCCAGTGCGACCGGGCGCCGGCGGCCATCGACGCCAAGCTCGAGCTCATCCCCGGGGCGCCCAGCGGCGGCATCACGCCCAGCCACGACGCCCTGGCCATCGACCTGGCGGGGGAGGACGACCCCAGCTACGCGGCCTTCGACAAGGCCCGCGACGAGGGGCCCGACTGGATCATCGAGCAGCTCAAAACGTCGGGCCTCCAGGGCCGCGGCGGCGCGGGCTTCCCGGCGCACATCAAGTGGCACGCCGTCCGCACCCAGGCCGAGCTGACCCGCTACGTGGTCGTCAACGCCGACGAGGGCGAGCCCGGCACCTTCAAGGACCGCGAGATCATGCTCCGCCGGCCGCACCGGATGATCGAGGGCATGGCCATCGCGGCCTGGGTCGCGGGCGCGGCCAAGGCCTTCATCTACGTGCGCGGGGAGTTCCGCGACTGCATCCGCGCCCTCGAGGCGGCCATCGCCGAGGCCGGCGAGCGCCTCGACTGGCTCGACATCGAGATCGTCGAGGGCCACGGCGCCTACATCTGCGGCGAGGAGACGGCGCTGCTCGAGGCCATCGAGGGCAAGCGCGGCATGCCCCGGCTCAAGCCGCCCTACCCCACGGAGAAGGGCCTGTGGGGCAAGCCGACGCTGATGAACAACGTCGAGACCCTGGCCTGCGTGCCGGAAATTCTGAGCCGCGGCGGCGAGTGGTTCAAGGCCCTGGGCAAGACCGAGGCGGGCTCGAAGCTCTACTGCATCTCCGGCCACGTCGGGCGCCCGGGCATCTACGAGCTGCCCCTGGGCGTGAGCCTCGACGAGCTGGTCGAGGCCGCGGGCGGCTACGTCGGCACGCCCAAGGCCTTCTCGCCGGGCGGCGCGTCCTCGGGTTTTTTGCCCATGGACCTGCGCGGCGAGCCCCTCGACTTCGGCGGCCTGGCCAAGCTCGGCAGTATGCTCGGCAGCGCCGGGGTGGTGGTGCTCAACGACACCGTCGACATGGCCGTGGCCGCGCGCTGGCAGCAGATCTTCTTCGAGGACGAGAGCTGCGGCCAGTGTGCCCCGTGCCGCATCGGCTGCCGGGTCCAGCGTCAGGCCATCGACAAATTTCTGGACGCCCGCGCGCCCGAGTCCCTCGGCCACGTGGAAGAGGTCGCGTGGGAGATGGACGCGGGCTCGATCTGCGGCCTGGGCATGGTTGCGAGCCTGCCCCTGCAGTCCGCCATGAAGTACTTCGGAGAGGAGTTCGACCATGAGTGACAACGACATCAAGCTCGAGATTGACGGCCGCGAGGTCGAGGTGCCCGCGGGCTCCACGGTCCTCGACGCCGCGCGCAAGCTGGACATCGAGATCCCGACGCTGTGCATGGACGATCGGGTCGACCCGGCGGGCTGCTGCCGGATGTGCCTGGTCGAGGTCGAGGGCCAGCGGCGCCTGCACCCCAGCTGCGCCTACCCGGCGGCCGAGGGCCAGAAGGTCGCGACCCACAACGACCGCATCGATCGCCACCGCAAGGGCCTGCTCTCGCTCTACAAGGCCGACCACGAGCTCGACCAGCACGGCCGGCCCGTGTCCCGGGGCGTGCACAACCGCCTCGCGGACTACCTCGACACCTACGGCACCGGGCCCGCGCTGACCCCCGTGGACGCGCCCAGGGTCGCGCGCTCCGAGTCCCTCGAGACCAACCCCTACATCCAGTTCGACCCCGAGTCCTGCGTGGTCTGTGGGCTGTGCGTGCGCTACTGCGACGAGGTCGAGGCGGTCAGCGCGATCAGCTTGGTCGGCCGGGGCTCGGGCACGACGATCGGCACCGCCGACCAGCGCAGCCTGCTCGACACCTCCTGCGAGCTGTGCGGGGGCTGCATCGCCGTGTGCCCCACGGGCGCGATGACGGAGAAGCCCTCGGTCACGCGCCTGCCCCAGCTCCAGCCCCCGAAGGCGCCGACCTCGAAGGTGCGCACGACTTGCAACTTCTGCGGCGTGGGCTGCCAGCTCGACCTGCACACCGAGGGCGACCAGGTCGTCCGGGTCACCTCGCCCAAGCCGGGCACGACCCTCAACGACGGCAACCTGTGCGTCAAGGGCCGGTTCAGCTACGAGTTCATCCACCACGACGAGCGCCTGACCCAGCCGCTGGTCCGCGGCGAAGACGGGCAGCTGCACCCGACCACCTGGGAGGTCGCGATCCAGCGCGTCGCCGACGGCCTCAGGCAGGTCGAGGCGCGCCACGGCACCGACGCCCTGGGCTTCGTGTCGAGCAGCCGGTGCACCGGCGAAGAGAACTACCTGATGCAGAAGCTGTCCCGGGCCGCGTTCGGGACAAACAACTGCCATCAGTGCGCCGCGACATGACACGCTCCGACGGTCGCCGGTCTGGTGACCATGTTCGGCGCGGGGGCGATGACCAACTCGATCCCCGAAATTCGTGACACGGAGCTGATGTTCGTCATCGGCTCGAACACCACCGAGGCCCACCCGATCATCGCCATGGAGATGAAGCGGGCGGCTCGGCGCGGGGCCAAGCTGATCGTGGCGGACCCCCGCAAGATCTGGCTGTCCGAGATCGCGGACATCCACATGCAGCTCAAGCCGGGCACGGACGTGGCCCTGCTCAACGCCATGGCCCACGTGATCATCACCGAGGGCCTGGCCGACGAGGCCTTCATCGCGGCCCACACGGCGGGCTTCGAGGCGGTGCGCGAGGCGACCCGGGAGACCACGCCCGAGTGGGCCGAGGCCATCACCACGGTCCCGGCGCAGCTGATCCGCGAGGCCGCCCGGGCCTACGCGACCACCAAGCACGCCGGCATCTACTACACCCTCGGGATCACCGAGCACACCCACGGCACGGACAACGTCTACAGCCTCGCCAACTTGGTGCTGATGACCGGCCACCTCGGCGTGCGCTCGGCGGGCATGAACCCGCTGCGCGGACAAAACAACGTGCAGGGGGCCAACGACGCCGGCGCCAGCCCGGTGTTCTACCCCGGCTACCAGCGCGTCAGCGACCCGGCGGCGCGGGCCAAGTTCGAGGCGGCGTGGGGGGCGAAGCTCAGCCCCGACGAGGGCATGAACCTCAACGTCATGATGAAGGCCATGGCCAAGGGCGACATCAAGGCGATGTACGTCATGGGCGAGGACATCATGCTGACCGAGCCCAACGCCGCGCGCATCGAGGACGGGCTCAACAACATCGAGTTCCTCGTGGTCCAGGACATCTTCCTCAACGAGACCACGCGCTTCGCCGACGTGGTCTTGCCGGCGGCTTGCTTCGCCGAGAAGGACGGCGTGTTCACCAACTCCGATCGCCGGGTGCAGCGGGTCCGCAAGGCCGTCAACCCGCCGGGCGAGGCCAAGGCCGACTGGGAGATCCTGTGCGAGGTCGCGCGGGCGGTGGGCTACCCCATGCCCGAGTACAAAGACGCGGGCGAGGTCTACGCCGAGATGGCGGCGCTGTGTGACAAGTTCGCGGGCATCAGCCACGAGCGCATCGACCAAGAGGGCGGGCTGCAGTGGCCGTGTCCCGATCCGGAGCACCCGGGCACCGTCTACCTCCACGGCGACGGCCCCCTCAACGGCACCGCGGAGTTCCAGGCCACGCGCTACCGGCCCAGCGAGGAGCTCCCGGACACCGACTACCCGCTGCTGCTGAGCACGGGGCGGACTCTCTACCACTACAACGCCGCGACCCAGACCCGGCGCAGCTCGGGGGCCAAGGCCCGCCAGCCGGAGAACTTCATCGAGATGCACCGCAAGGACGCGCGCATGCGCGGTCTCCGAGACGGTGAGCTCGTCCGGGTGATCAGCCGGCGCGGGGCGATCCAGGCCCGGGTCAACGTCAGCCCCCGCATGCGCCGGGGTTGCGTGTGGATGCCGCTGCACTTCGCCGAGGCGAACACCAACTACCTGACCAACGACGCCGGCGATCCGACCACGGGCACGGCCGAGTTCAAGGTCTGCGCGGTCCGGGTGGAATCCCTCGAGTCGGTCGCGGCCGAGTAGGCCCGGGCGCGCTGGTTCGACGACGTCGTGGTCTCGACGGCCCCGATCGGCTGTCCCTGAGCCCCTCGAGCGTCGCCCTGCGAGCGCCGGAGCCGACCCGAGGGCAGGCGAGGCCCCACGATGAAGTTCGTTCGAAGTTCGCAGGTGTCTTTGTCATGAAGAGTCATGCCCATTGATCGTGGATCGCGGACGCCCTTGGCGAGGCTCGTACTGGGGCTCGTGGTGAGCTCGGCCATGGCCGGGTGCGGGGACGAGGGCTCGGGCTCGAGTGAAGAGGGGGCTGACACCTCGGCGGACGACACGGGCGAGCTCGGGAGTGACGAGGGCGAGGTGAGCAGCGGGATCGAAGGCTCGGGCAGCGGGAGCGAGGAGGGCGAGACGGGCAGCGAGGGCGAGACGGGCAGCGAGGGCGAGACGGACAGCGAGGGCGAGACGGGCAGCGAGGGCGAGACGGGCAGCGAGGGCGAGACGACGGGCGGGAGAGACTGCCCCGGCCCGATCTTCGTCGACGTCGACGCGTCCCCCGGGGGGGACGGCAGCTCGTGGATGTCGGCCTTCGACGACCTGCAGGCCGCGATCGACCTGGGCAGCGGCTGCGCCAACGCCGAGCTGTGGATCGCCGAGGGCGTCTACGCCCCCGCGCCGGTCAGCCCGGTGGCGATCATCGACAGCCCCATGGCCCTCTATGGCGGCTTCGCCGGCAGCGAGGGCGCCCTCGCCGAGCGGGACGTCGACGCGCACCCCGTGGTCTTGGGCGCGCCGGGGTGGCAAGCGCGGGTCGTGGAGATCGAGGCGGGGGCGGTCGACGAGCTGGCGATCACGCGCCTCGACGGCCTGGGCATCAGCGGCTCCGAGGCGGGCGCGATCTCGATCACGGGCGCTCAACCCTACCCGCCGCCGGTGAGCGTCGAGCTGCGGCAGCTCGAGCTCACGTCCAACTCGGCCGGCAGCGGCGGCGGCGTGCTCGTGCTCGGCACGGCCGGGGTGGAGGTCGTCGACTGCCGCTTCGAGGCCAACACGGCCGAGCAGGGCGCCGCGCTCCACTTTGAAGAGAGCCTGGTGCAGATCAGCGCCTCGAACGTCGTCGCCAACGTCACGACCGGGCAATTCGACGGCGCGATCAGCCACCTCAACGACGGCGAGATCGACAAGCCCGGGGCGCTGGAGCTGTCGAGCTCGCTGGTCGCCGACAACGTCGGTGGGGGCGTGCGGGTCACGAGCGCGACCATCGACGCGGTCGAGTTCAACAACAACGACTCGGGGGCGGTGGTGGGCATCCTGGGGACGGTGGTGGTCTCCAACAGCGACTTCGCGGCCAACGCGAGCAGCTACGGGGCGGGGATCGCCGTCGACGAGGGCTTCCTCGAGGTCTACGACTGCGAGTTCCTGGGCAACAGCGCGACCGAGCGGGGCGCCGTGGCGGTGGTCAACAACAACGACGCGCCCGGCGGCCTCACGATGATCGGCGCGCTCTTCGAGGGCAACACGGCCGACGACGACGCCGGCGGGATCTACGTCGCGGGGAACCTCGACGCCCTGATCGAGGACGTCGTGCTCGTCGACAACGTCGCGGCGGACGACGGGGGGGCCATCTACCTCGCCGATAGCCCCTACGATCCGGCCTTTCACGCCGTACTCCGCGATCTGCGGGTGATCGACAACGAGGCGAGCTCGGGCAGCGGCGGCGGCGTGGTGATCACCTGGCTGCTCAACCCCGACTCGACCGTCGACATCATCAACTCCGAATTCGTCGGGAACTTCGCCGGCTCGTCCGGCGGGGGCCTCCACGGGCGCGCCGATCTGGTGTCCGTGACCTTCGCCGGCAACCTCAGCGACGGGGTCGGTGACGGCGTGAGCGCGTGGGACGGGCCGGACATGGTGCTGCGTGGGGTCGTGGCTTGGCCCGACGACATCGCGCTGTCCTCGCTCACCCTCGATCACAGCTGCACCCCCGCGCCGCCCTTCTACACGGACCTGGGCACCGTGATCTTGGCCCAAGACCCCTTCGTCCCCGGCGACCTGGACCTCGACGGCCTCAGCGAATTCTACCTCGACCCCGGCTCTCCCTGCGTCGACGTCGGCGGCCTCGTCGACGAGCTCGAGTGGGGCCTCATGACCACCCAGGGCTCACAGTGCACCGACTCCATGGCGCTCGACGCCGGCGTCCACTACCCGCCGCTCTTCGACGCCGGCCCCTGCTGAGTTCTGTTTTGCCCCCACAGCCGCCTGGGACCGGGGACGCTTCGTCGCTCCGCTCCTCCGCTTTGGCTTGGTGGGCAATGGGGTTCGTGCCTTTGAGAAGGCTGGTGGTCGCCCCCGCAAGCGGGGGCGTGGATTCCTTGACAGTCTCTGAGTCGTGGACGTGGGGCAGGGAGGGCGTGGCGTCGTCCACGACGGCTAAAATAGACAGAGGGTCGGGCAAAACTCGTTTTGGCCGACCCTGCTGAGGGTCCGCGAACCCCTGGCGCTCAGGAGCCGCGCTCGTCGTGGAGCCTGGCGTTGACCCGGGCGTCCTTGCGCTTGGCGGGGCGACCCTGGCCGCGGGGGCGCCCTTCGAGGGGGACGGGCCCAGGGGATCCAAGCTTGCCGCCCCTTCTCCGCCAACGAGGGCGAGGCCACCCAGGCCTGCGCCTGGGACATCGAGTTCCCCCCCGGGCTTCGCGGCCTTCTTCCTCCGCGCTTACACAGTCCGGAGCATCGGCACCCCCGAGTTCACCTTCCCCCAGTCTGTGTGGGCGGTGCCCTTCGACTTCCCCAACGGGGCCATGTCCCTCGGCGACACCAACGACTTTGGCCCGGTCGCCTGGGGCGAGCACGAGAGCGAGCCCGAGGGCCTCTACCCGTGGTGGTCGGGGCGGGTGTTCGTGGCTGAGTTCGGGCCGCGAACTCGGGGCGGCGCTTTGCGTCGATGGTGCTAGGATCGAGCGGTGCGCGAGCCAGCTTGGTCTAGACTTGCTCTGATCTCTGTGCTGAGCGCGGGGGGCCTCCTGGGTGCCTGCGGAGACGACGCCATCGATCCGGGTGCTGAGGGGCAAGATGAGGCCGGCGAGACGCTCGGCCCGGAGGACAGCGGCGCCAGCGAGGGGATGGACGGGAGCACCAGCGGCGATGGCTCGGGCTCCGAGGGGTCTGGGACGGACGCGACGGAGAGCAGCGGCTCGAGCGAGGGCGAAGGCGGCTCGACCGAGGGCGAGTCGGGGACGGGCGAGGAGTCGTCGGAGACGGGGGGCGAGTCGTCGGAGACGGACGGCGAGTCGGAGACGGACGGCGAGTCGGAGACGGACGGCGGGTCCGACACCGAGTCCCTGGGGCCCGAGCCCTCCGTGCTCAGCCTGAGCTTCGCGCCCATCAAGCAGTTCGAGTTCACCTGGACCGCGTCCCCGGACGCGGACTTTTACCGCCTGCTCGAGCTCGACGAGGGCCCGGACTACGTGCAGCTGGGCGAAGACCTGAGCGAGACCGAGCTGACCCTGACCATGCCCCTGCACGCGAAGTTTGGGGCGAGCTACATCATCCAGGCCTGCAACGCCCTGGACTGCACGGACTCCGAGCCGCTGGTGGTCGTCGACTCGATGGTCGAGGCGATCGGCTACTTCAAAGGTGCGCTCAACGGGGCGAGCGACGCCACGGGGAGCAGCGTGGCGTTGAGCGCGGACGGGCGCACCCTCGTGGTCGGGGCGCCCGGCGAGCAGAGCCTGTCCAACCAGATCAACGGGGACGCCGCGGACGACTCGTCCGACAGCGTCGGGGCGGCCTACGTGTTCATCCTCGACGAGCAGAGCGGCTGGAAGCAGGAGGCCTACCTCAAGGCCTCGAACGCAGGGGAGGGGGATCGCTTTGGCATCGCGGTGGACGTCGACGCCGACGGCTCCGTGGTGGTCGTCGGCGCGCAGGGGGAGGAGAGCAGCTCGGGCGCAGACCCCCTCGACGACTCGATGTCCTGGGCGGGGGCCGTCTACGTGTTTCGCCGCGACCCGCAGACGGGCTGGGAGCAGGAGGCCTACCTCAAGGCGCCCGAGCCCATCCCCGACGGCGACTTTGGCCGCTTCCTAGCGCTCAGCGGAGACGGAAGCACCGTGGCGGTCAGCGGCTACCCGTCTTGGGTGGACATCTACCGGGACCTGGACGGCCAAGGCTGGACTCACGAGGCCGAGGTGGTGGGGCTCAACACGACCGGGGGAGACGAGTTCGGCGACGGCCTGGCCCTCGACCACGTCGGCGCGGTGCTGGCCGTGGGCGCGCCCCTCGAGGACGACTCGAGTCAGGGCATCAACGCGCCCAGCAACGACGACGCTTCGGTGAGCTCGGGCGCGGCCTATGTGTTCCGCCACGACCCGGGGACGGGCTGGGCCCAAGAGGCCTTCATCAAGGCGACCTACGCCGACGCCTCCGATCACTTCGGCACCTCCGTGAGCCTCAGCGCCGACGGCACGGTGCTCGCCGTCGGCAGCCCCAGGGAGGACGGCGGCGGCGTCATGCTCGAGGGCATGGACTGGGACAACTCGTTGACGGGGGCTGGGGCGGTCTACGTGTACCGCCACTTCGAGATGATCGGCTGGCAGCAAGAGGCCTACGTCAAGGCCTCGAACCCGGGCCAGCACGATCACTTCGGCAACCAGGTGCGCCTGAGCCCCGACGGGGGCTGGCTCGTGGGCGCCGCGTTGTGGGAGCGGAGCAACGCCGACGGCGTGGGCGGGGACATGGAGCAGAACTTTGCCGACGGCGCGGGCGCGGTCTACGTCTACCACCGCTTCCCGGGGGAAGGCTGGGCCTTCGAGTCTTACGTGAAGGCGGCGAACTCCTGGGACAACCACCACTTTGGCCTGGCCCTGGACATCAGCGAGGCTGGGTCGACGCTGGCCGCGGGGGCGCCCTATGAAACGGGCTCGGCCCAGGGCATCCAGGGAGAGCTGGGCGGGCTGGGCGGGGACTCCGTGGCGGGGGCCGTGTACCTTTACTGAGGGCCCGAGCCCTGCGCCCGGTCCACGGCCTCGCGCACCCGCCACAGCAGCTGCTGGCCGCCGTAGGGCTTGGTCAGGTAGTCGACCCCGTCGGCGGACAGCAGCTCGCGGTCGACCTCGTAGCCGGCCCCGGTCAGCAGGTTGAGGGCCACCTCGCGCACGGGCGGGTCGTCGTCGACGAGCAAGATGGGCTCGCTGGCCGAGGAAGGCCAGCATCAGGGGGAAGGAGGGCGCGTAGGGGGGCTTGGGGACCATGCGCAGGGCGAACACCCCGGGCTGGGGTGGTGGCCCGAAAAGCGCATGCAGGGGTAGATCTTGGGCAGCGGGCCGTCCACGCCCACGCGTAGAGCCGGGCCGGATCTCCGAACAGGCGCAGGACGACGAAGAGGACCGCCTCGATGGCCATGCCCCGGTCCACGGCCTCGCGGATCAGCAGGTTCGCTGGCTGACCCGAGACGTCCATGGGGGGCCCCGCTTCTACGCCCGGATCACGACCCCCACGAGCCATGCGTCATGGGTACCACGGGGAGGCGCTACTCGTCCGTGCCCAGGGGGGCGGCCATGTCCATCATGCGATCCATCTCGGACTCCATGCGCTCCATCTCCGACTTTGCCTGATCCATCTGGGACTTCACGGCGTCCATGCCCGCGTCCATGCCGGGATCCATCCCGCCGTCCGTGCTGGTGTCCATGCCAGGGTCGGCGTCGTCCATGCCGTCCATGGCCGAGTTGGGGTCCTCCCATCCCAGGCAGTCCCAGAACTCGGTGCAGGAGATGGTCTGGGCCTTGTCCAGGCACATGCGGACGGTCGGGCGGGTGCGGTCGCCGATGCCGATCTCGTACATGTTGGTGCAGTGCCGCATCTGTCGCTCGAGGACCTTGCCCTCGGGGGGCAGCATGCCGGTCTCCTGGGCCCGGCAGTTGAGCTGGATGGCGCAGATTTGTGCGGCCAGCTGCTCGTCCTCGCTCTCTTGAGCGTCCTTGGCCGCTTGCTCGGCGGCCGCGTTGGCTTGCTGGCGCTGCTCCTCCTCGGCGCGGGCTCGCTCGGCGCTCACGCAGGCGCTGCCGTTCCAGTAGCTCCCCGGCTGGCAGGTGGGGGCGATGCCGTCGAGGGCGCTGAGCTCGAGGCGGAGCAGGGCGGCGCACTCGGCCGGGGGCGCGGCGTCGTTGGGGCTCGACTGCTCGCAGGCCGCGGGCTGGCCGTCCTTGTTGATGATCTCCCGGGCCGCGCTGCTGCGGCCGCCGACCCCCGCGGCGCCCTCGACCTCGACGCCCGCGCCGACCTCCGCGCCCGCGCCCGAGTAGAACTCGAAGGCCCCGACCTGGGCCGCGGCGATGACGTGGGTCGCCCCGTCGCAGCGCCCCTCGAGCTCGCCGATGTCAAAGCGCGAGCGCTGGGCCTCGTAGTTGCCGACGATGGCCATCTCGACGTCGAGCTCCCCGGCCTTGGCGAGCTTGGCCTCGAGCTCGACGGCGGTCAGGGGCATGGTCGCGTAGAGCTCGTCGGCGGTGCGGATCGCGATGCGGTCGCTCTTGCGGGTGATGCCGAGGTAGTCGTAGTGCTGCTCGTCCGGCGCCGCGCAGTCGCGGAGCACCTCGACGGAGCAGCCCTCGTAGCGGACCACGATCACGCCCCTGCGCATGCGGCCCTCGAGGGAGGCGCGGTCCGTCGCCGGCCACTCGACGATGAGCGGGCGGACGATCTGCCCGGTGCCGCCGCAGCGCGCCGCGGCGAGCTCGCGGGCGGGGTCGTCCATGAGGCGCTCGGCCGCGTTCTTGCGGTTGCGGCAGCCCGTCGGCGCGAGGCACAGCGCGACGAGGGCGAGGGCGCTCAGGCTCGGAGCGAGGGCGGGGCGGAGCGTCGAGAGGGCGGCGCGGAGGGTGGGCACCGCGGGAGGCTACACCGCGACCGCGGCGAGCACGACCTCCGCCCCGAGTCGCCTCCTCGAGACCTCGCCTGACATCCGGGTCGGGAGCCGTTCAAGTTGAAAACCAGCGCGCCGCGGCGTCGATGAACGCTCGAACGCGGGCCGGCTGGAGCGTGCGCTGGGCGGTGACGGCGTGCAGCGTCAGCGAGGCGCCGACGAGCTCGGGTAAGACGAGCTCCAGCTCACCCCGGGCGAGGGGCGGGCCGTAGCTGACCTCGCTCAGGAGGGCGACCCCGCCGCCGCGCAGGCAGGCCGAGAGCACCGCTTGCTGCGAGTTGCTCGCAAGGCAGCCCGAGACCTCCACCCATCCCCCCGACAGCAGCGGCCACCGCCGGTTCGGGGCGCCGTCGCGCCCTGCGTTGAGGAGCAAGCGCCGGGCGCTCAGGTCATCGACGCCAGCGAGGGCTCCCGCCCGAGCGAGGTAGGCCGGGCTCGCGACGGCTCGCACGGGCCGGCGGGTCAGGTAGCGGCAGACCAGATCTGCATCGGTCAGCGTCCCGGCTCGCAGCGCGACCTCGATGTCTCCCGCGCGGAGGTCTGCCTCCATGGCGTCTGCGGACAAGGCCACCTCCAGCTTCGGGTGCTCGTCTTGCAATCGAGCGACGAGCGCCCCGACCTCGTTCGCGATGGGCGGCGGCACCGACACGGTCAGCCGCCCGACCACCTCATCCCGCTCGGCGGCCAGCTCGGCCTTGACCGCGTCGAGCTCTGCGAACAAGGGCGCCACGCGGGCGACGAGGCGTCGGCCCGCCGCCGTGGGCCGAACCTCGCGCGTGGTCCGGTGCAGCAGCGCCAAGCCCAGCTGCTGCTCCAGCGCCGACAGCCGGCGGCTGAGCGCTGGCCTCGACACGCCCAGCCGCTTGGCGGCCTCGCTGATCGAACGGGTCTCCACGACCTCGAGTAGCTGCCGGCAAGCCAAGAGATCCACTCGTGCACCATACGCACGAATGCTGTAAATAAATAACACTTTCGATACAGGTGAAGCTGGGCCAAGAAGTCCCTCGGAAGCTCGACCATGTTGCTGCCCGTGCTCGCCACCCTCGCCCTCGCGGCCCCTGTTGCCCCTGACTCGCCCGAATCCCCTGCTCCGAGCGAGTCTTCTGCGCCGGGCGAGTCGGGCGCTCCAGCACAGGCGCCCAAAGCGCCGGAGCAGCTGGAGCCGCCTAAGTGGACCCTCACCGTTGACCCCCTCACCTTCTCCCTCGGCTACGCCCACGTACAGCTCGAGCGCCAGGCGGGCGACTACGCCAGCGTCTACCTCGGTCCCCACGCCCGGGTGTTCGACGGCATCCTGACCGAGGGCCGGGAGCCCTTCCTGGGCTTCGGCGCGGAGGTGGGCGTGCGCGCCTTCCCGTGGGGCAAGGCCCCGCGCGGCGCGTGGATCATGGTCCGCCAGGTCGTCGCCAGGCTGGCCACCACCGACGGCTCCGCGGACCCGAAGGTCGGCGGCTACACCAGCATCTTGCTCGGCTACACCGCCATCTTCGGCCGACACTTCGTGCTCAGCGGCGGCGCCGGCTTCAACTACCTCTACTACGACATCGGCGGCTACGGCAGCGCGGGGCCCTTCCCCGCGCTGCACACCAACATCGGCGTGGCCTTTTGACGTGAACAGGTCG